>CAWFFA010000030.1:0-28484 GCA_963814965.1 uncultured Verrucomicrobiae bacterium | reverse complement strand
GCTGAAATCGCCGGCGAATACTTGAAAAAAGGCCGGCCAGTGTTTATTGAGGGCCGGCTTCAACTCGACACCTGGGACGACAAGCAAAGCGGACAAAAGCGGAGCAAGCTCCGTGTCATCGGCGAAACGATGCAACTTCTTGGCGGTCGTCCGCCGGGCGCAGCCGGAGCCGGTGGCGCTGGTGAAAGCGGCGACGAAGCAAAAGCATCTCGCGCGAAGACCACGCCGCCGCCAAAACCCGCTGCGAGTGGCGAGGCCGACGCCGACGAAATTCCGTTCTCGTGGTAGCGGCGGTTCACCGAACCGCCACCGGCCGATGTCGGTGAATCGCCGCTACCTGAATGAACTCCGCCGAAGCCTGTATCGCGCTGAACATGCTGCCGACCATCGGGCCGGTGCGGCTGCGAAAACTGCTTCAGGTTTTCGAGACGCCGGAACAGATTCTTGCCGCAAAGCGAGATCAACTGCGGAAAGTTGAAGGAATCGGCAAGGAAGTTGTCGATCAGATCTCGAGTTGGGAATCGATTGTCGATCTTCCGGCCGAGCTGAAACGGATCAAAGATTTCGGCGCAACGGTAATAACGCAGGCTTCGCCACAATATCCGAAGCCGCTGCGTGAGATCCACGCGCCTCCGATCGTTCTTTATGTTTGGGGCGAAATTCAGGAGCGCGATCATCACGCCCTCGGCATTATCGGCGCACGGCGCACAACTCACTACGGCAGCGAATCGGCAAAGAAGCTTGCCTATCAACTGGCCTACGCAGGATTGACTGTAATCAGCGGCCTCGCTCGCGGGATCGATACCGCGGCGCACCAGGGCGCGCTCGCCGCGAAAGGGCGAACGATCGCCGTCATTGGGTCCGGATTATTGAAACTCTATCCGCCGGAGAACAAGGCGTTGGCCGAAAAAATTCGCAACGGAAACGGCGCAATCGTGTCTGAGTTCTCCATGGAGATCGAACCTGACCGCCAAACTTTTCCGATGCGGAACCGGATCATTTCGGGCTGGAGCCATGGAATTCTTGTGGTCGAAGCGGGAGCGAACAGCGGGGCTTTGATCACCGCCTCCCAAGCGCTTGAGCAAGGTCGCGCCGTCTATGCTGTGCCGGGGCACATCAACGCGCCGAGCGCGATCGGATCGAATCGTCTGATTCAACAGGGCGCCAAGCTCGTGATGGACGCGAACGACGTTCTCGATGACCTGCAAATTCTTGTGCCGGAAGCGAAACCGTCGCCGGGCGCGGCGATTCGACCGCTCCCGGATTTAACGGAAGAAGAGCGTCGCGTTTACGATGCAATTGAGGCCAGCGAAACACCCATCGACCGGATCGCTGCGGAATGCGATTTGCCAAGTTCGACAGTCTCTTCTATCCTCCTCGCCCTTGAGCTCAAGCGGCTGGTGAAGCAGTTGCCCGGAAAATATTTCGTGAAACTCGCCTAACCTCGTCCGCGACCTGCTCATCCCCCCGTTGGCAAGGCGTTGATTATCAAATGGCTAAATCCCTCATCATCGCGGAAAAACCGAGCGTAGCGAATGACATCGCCCGCGCTCTCGGCGGTTTCCACAAAGAGGCCGACCATTTCGAGAGCGACAAATATGTGGTCTCTTCAGCGCTTGGACACTTGGTCGAATTGGCGTTGCCGACCGAATTGGACGTCAAACGCGGCAAGTGGAGTTTCGCCAACCTGCCGATCATCCCCGAAGAGTTCAATCTAAGGCCGATCGAGAAGACAAAACCGCGCTTCAACATGTTGAAGAAGTTAATGAAGCGTGAAGATGTCGATCTTCTAATCAACGCCTGCGACGCCGGCCGGGAAGGCGAACTGATTTTCCGTTATCTGGTCAAACTCAGCGACGTGAAGAAGCCGGTGCGCCGGCTCTGGCTGCAATCGATGACCTCGGATTCAATCCGTGAGGCGTTCAATCATCTGCGCAGTGACGAAGAAATGATTCCGCTTGCCAAGGCCGCGGTCTGCCGGTCGGAGAGCGACTGGCTCGTAGGCATCAACGGAACGCGCGCGATGACCGCGTTCAACAATCGCACCGGCGGTTTCCAACTGACGCCGGTTGGTCGCGTGCAGACGCCGACCCTCGCGATCCTGGCTGAGCGCGAGGACAAAATTCATCATTTCAAGCCGCGTTCTTATCATGAGGTGTTCGGCGATTTTGAAGTTAAAGCCGGCACGTATCGCGGCCGCTGGTTGCGGGAAGAGTTTGCCAAAGACGGTGACGAAGATGCACGCGCAGAGCGGATCTGGGACCAGGCCGAGGCCGATGAGATCAAGAAGCGTTGTCTCGGAAAAATCGGTGTCGCTACCGAAGAGAAGAAACCGACCACCCAGGCGCCCCCGCTGCTCTACGATCTGACCAGCCTGCAACGCGATGCGAACAGCCGCGGATTTAGCGCCAAGCGCACGCTGCAAATCGCGCAACAGCTTTACGAGCGCTTCAAAGTAATCACCTATCCCCGGACGGACTCGCGTTATTTGCCGGAGGATTACATCCCGACGGTCAAGGCGACTTTAAGCAAGATCGAGAATCCGCATGCCCGGACCGTTCTCGACAATCAATGGGTCAAAAATTCGAAGCGGACTTTCAACAACGCCAAGATTTCGGATCACTTTGCGATTATTCCGACCGGGACTGCGCCGCACGGCCTCGATGAAGTGCAGCAGAAAATTTACGACATGATTGTCCGGCGGTTCATCAGCGGCTTTTTCCCGGCGGCGCAGTTTGAAGTGACGACTCGAATCACGCGCGTCGACAAAGACGCATTCAAAACGGACGGCAAAATCATTAAAGATCCGGGCTGGCTCGCGGTTTACGGGCGCGAAGCGGCAGCGGAGCAAGACGAAGAATCGCTGGTTCCGATCACGCCGAACGAACCGGCCAAAGTTCTCGATATCGAAGTCACGAATAACGAAACCAAACCGCCGGCGCGATTCAACGAAGCGACGTTGCTGTCGGCGATGGAAGGCGCCGGAAAACTCGTAGAAGACGAGGAGCTTCGCGAAGCGATGCGCGAGAAAGGTCTCGGCACGCCGGCGACACGCTCAGCGATCATCGAAGGTTTGATTAATGACGGGTACGTTCATCGCCAGGGCCGGGACTTGATCGCTACCGCCAAGGGTCTCGCGTTAATCACGCTTTTGCGCGGCATCGGCGCGGACGAACTCACATCGCCTGAAATGACGGGCGAGTGGGAATCGAAGCTCAAGCGCATGGAAAAGGGTGCAATGAAGCGAAACGACTTCATGGCCCACATTCGAAGTTTTACGCGCGAGGTGGTCGAGAGGGCAAAAAACTTTGAGGGCGACAGTGTTAGCGGGAATTTTGAGCCGCTCGATGTAAAATGCCCGAAATGCGGCGGCGGTCCGTTCGATGAAAGTTATCGCACCTTCAAGTGCCATTCCTGCGAACTCATTGTTTGGAAAACGATGGCCGGCCGTTTGTTCGAGCGCTCGGAATTGGAAAAACTTTTGACCGAAAAGCGCATCGGACCGTTGGAGGGATTCCGGAGCAAGATCGGCCGCAAATTCAACGCGATCGTGAAGCTCAGCGACGAATTCAAGCCGGAGTTCGATTTTGGCGAGAACGGTCACGATCAGCCGATTCAGATCGACACCACGAAGCACGAATCGCTTGGGCTCTGTCCGCTTTGTCAGAAAGGCCAGGTCTACGTGCTTGATCGCGCTTACGCCTGCGAAAACGCGGTTTCGAAAGAGAAGACCTGCACCTTCCGGGTGAGCAAGAACATCTTGCAGCGCGAAATTCCCCAGGAACAGGTGCAAAAGCTGATCTCCACTGGAAAGACCGATCTGCTGCCGAAGTTCATTTCCAAGAAAGGCCGCCCGTTCTCCGCGCATTTAAAATTAGAAAACGGAAAAGTCGGTTTCGAATTCGCGGCCAGAAAGCCGAAGAAGGCCACCCCACGAAAAGCGGTCGCGGCTTAAAGGGGAACAACTCCTAGCGTTAAAGATCGTTGACGCCACAACGCGTGGTGTGCTAATTACGCTCTAACACTATGCGTTGCCCCAAGTGCGGCTCGCGTGATGACAAAGTTATCGATTCCCGTCAGTCTCGCGATAGCTCGAGCATTCGTCGCCGCCGTCAGTGCCTGAAATGCGGATATCGATTTACGACATACGAAGAAATCGAGCGCTCCGATCTTCGTGTGATCAAACGCGACCGCACCCATGAACCGTTCGATCGACGCAAGCTCGCGGGAAGCATCGCCAAAGCGTTTGAAAAACGTTCCACCAGTTTGCTAACGCTCGAACAGCTCGTCGATGAAATCGTGCACGACCTGGAAACCAGCGGCCGCGAAGTTCAGTCGACCGCGATCGGCGCAAAGGTTTTGGAGAAATTGCGTGGGATCGATGAAGTCGCCTACCTCCGTTATGCATCGGTCCATCGGCGCTTCGACGACGTCGATCAATTCGTGGACGCAATTCATGCCTTGGGCAAGCAGCCGAAACCGGATTCAAAACAGCGGGAACTTTTCCCGCCGGATCAAGTTGTAGATCATGGTCGCGTTTAAAGAAGAATTTCCATATCTGCGGTGCGAATCCGGTCAGCTCTTCGAGTTCGACCGGGATTGGTTGCACGCTGCCATCAATCGCGCCGCGGACAAGGCCGGATACCCGAGCTGGTGGCTGACCGATCACGTGACTGAGAGCATCGCGTTCTATCTTCGTTTGCGGAATGACGAGAGCGTGGTCGCATTTACCCAGCTTCAGGAAACGGTGCAGTACGTCTTGAAGGCGATCGGTTACAAGGAAATCATTCCGTATTTCAGGCCGGCGCCGCCGCCGATTTCGGTTTCATTGATAGACATTGCATATGCAGCCGGAAGCGGCTACGAGCTGGCATTTTTCGACCTTCTGGAAAAGCGACTTGCCTCGCTCATCGAAACCGGGGTCGACAATTTGCAACTCTGCTCGTTGCACCCGTGCGTGAAGCACTTGCGCTGCACAAAGATGTGGACGCGAGCATGTGATTCTTTACGGGAAGAAATTGTCTGCTTCATTCGTGAACGGCTGACGTCGACGACCAGCGAGCGCTTGAAGTGCTCGCTGAAGTGATCAGATCGGCTCGATAAAACATGACAATTTTCGAAAAAATCATCGCCCGCGAAATCCCGGCGAAAATCATCTGGGAAGATGACGACGCGATTGCGTTTCACGACGTGAATCCGCAAGCGCCCGTCCACGTCTTGATTGTGCCCAAAAAAGTCATTCCGCGACTCGGCGCGGCGACCGAAGCCGATCGCGCCCTGCTTGGCAAGTTAATGGCCGTCGCAGGTGAACTGGCGAAGAAACTTGAAATCGACAAGACCGGGTATCGCGTTGTGATCAATAGCGGCCCGGACGCCGGTGAAAGCGTACCCCATTTGCACGTTCACCTGTTAGGCAAACGAGCCCTGGCCTGGCCGCCCGGCTAGCTCCGAGCCGGAGTGGCCGTTGATGTCGCAACCAGTGAAAACTACTCGTGATTCAGTCCGGCCGATCACGCTGGAGGAGATCAAAGATGCGCGGGAGCGCATTGCGAAAACAATTGTGCGGACGCCGCTCATTCGTTTGGAACTCGGTCCGGATTTTCCGGATATCCGGTTGAAGTTGGAGAATCTGCAGCCGATAAACGCCTACAAGTTGCGCGGTGCCGCAAACGCAGTTGCGATGCTTTCGGAAGAAGAACGCAAACGTGGGGTATGGACGGTCAGCGCCGGTAATGCGGGACAAGGAGTTGCCTACGCCGCGAGACAGGCCGGCGTCCCGTGCAGCGTCGTGGCGATCGAAACGGCGCCGAAGTCGAAACTCGAACGAATGCGCGCCCTCGGAGCCAACCTTTTTCTCGTTTCCTACGATGTCGCTTGGAAAACGTGCGACGATCGCGTGTTTCCTGGAGTTGAAGGCACCTTCGTTCATCCGTTCGATGATGATAATTTTATTGCTGGCCACGGCACGATGGGCCTCGAGATTTTGGAAGACGCGCCTGAAACCAAAGCAATTATCACGGCGATCGGCGGCGGCGGCTTAATCACTGGAGTTGCGAGCGCCATCAAAGCGTTGAAACCCGAAATCAAAGTGTTTGGCGCGGAACCCGAAACCGCCGCGCCGGCCGCGTTATCGTTCGAAAAGGGTTCACCGCAGGTTTTCAAAGATTGGAAAGCATCATTCGTCGATGGCGCCGGTGGCCAAAGCATGTTCCCGCGGATGTGGGAACGAATGAAACCGGTCGTCGATGGTTATATCGTGGTGACACTGGAAGAAACGAAGAAAGCAATGCGTTTGATGGCCGAGAAAGCGCGCGTCATTTCGGAGGGCGCCGGCGCATTGTCGTTGGCTGCAGCGTTGACCGGCAAAGCCGGTAAAGGTCCCATCGTAGCCGTCGTTTCCGGCGGCAACATCGATCTCGCGAAATTTTCCGAATTAATTGCCTCGTAAACTTGGAGGGCGCCGCGCCGCCCACGCCTTAGTTTGGGACACGACAGCGCGTGTCCCTCCAGTTTAATGCGAGTGAATCATCTCGCGGCAGCCGGCCACGTTGCAGGTAAGTAGAACAACCAGCACGCCGAGCAGGATCACGGTTCGCGGCGTCGTTCTCGACCGGAAATAAAAATAGCCGTGGACGACGTAAACAAGGTAAAGGCCGATGAACACGCCCCAACCGCCATCGTTGGCGAGATGTTTATTGACAACGGCGATCAAGCCGAGGGGAAACATGTAAGCCAGCGGCCACATACCGGGCGCGGTCAATAGCAACGCGATAATCCAGGCCGCTACGTAGGCGACGGTTTTGTAGAGCAGCCGAACTTGAGCGACTTTCTTCCCGACCTCAGGATCGGCCATTATTCTCTGACCGTGATGGGTGTCCCAACCGGCGCGTTGTCGTAAAACTTCTCCGCCATTCCCTGGGGCACCCGAATACAGCCATGTGACGCGGCATAGGGCGGACAGTAGCCCTGGTGCATCGCGTAACCGCCGTTGAAATGCATGCAGTACGGCATCTTCGCTGCGTCGAAATGGCCGCCTTTCGGGCATCTATCTTTCCGGACATCGATATTGGAAACCAACACGTTGCCGTCTCGATCGACGTAATCGCCAAACTCACTCGAGAAGTGGTTCTTGTCCTTGGAAACGACCGAATAATGGCCTGGCGGTGTTCCGAATCCTTTTTTGCCGGTGGAAACGGTGGATTCGCCGACCAAACGCTTTCCTTTGTAAAAGTAGGCCTTTTGTTCCGTAATCTGAACAACGATGCGCGCCTCGCCGTTTGCGCCGGTATCATCCCACCAACCGGGCATCGGTGTTGGCGTCGGCATGATCGCGGCGAGAGGGTTTTGGATTTGCTGCTGCATGTCCTCGCAGCTGCAAAGCAAGAACGCTACGACTCCCAACAACCCGAACTGAATCAAACCCCGGTGTTTCATAAGACGGCGAGTATTAACGCGTAGTTGGTTAGGCGGCGCAATTCAAAACGTTGACCTTTGGTAGGGCGATTGACCTCAATCGCCCGCAACGCCAGTCCGGCTCGGACCGGTTCGGTGAACCGACCCTATCTTGACCCTTCAGCATGATCGAAATACGCTCGTTCCATGGCCACTCTTGCAAAAAACGCGCCGTCTCCCCAAGAACGCGTGAAGGCGTCGGTTCAGCCGCCAATTAATCTGGAAAATTGGATCGAAGAGAACCGCGATTTATTCAAGCCTCCGGTCAGTAACCGTTATCTTTACGACGGGCGCGACTTTTTCGTGATGGTGATCAAGGGCCCGAACGCGAGGAACGATTTTCACAGAGTCGACTCGGAAGAATATTTTTATCAACTCAAGGGCGACATCAAAGTCCGCATCCGCGAAGGCGACAAAATCGTCGATCATCTCGTGCGCGAAGGCGAAACTTTCTTCATTCCGCCAAATGTTCCGCACGCGCCGGTGCGGCCGCCGGACACAATCGGTGTTGTCGTGGAAAAGCGCCGCCCGCCGGGTGAACACGAACACGTCATCTTCTATTGCGACAATTGCGGCGCCGTCGTCGAAGACATCGATTTCGATTGCGCGGACATCGTCGAGCACTTTAGCCAGACGATGAAGGACTTCTGGGCGGACGACACCCGTCGCACCTGCAAAAAGTGTGGCCATAAAGTTCCGCAACCCGAGCCGGTGCGGCCATTTAAGAAGTGATCAGTGACAAGTGACCAGTGATAAGTTCGAGGATCATCGCGTTCTTTCTGGTCACTGATCACAGGTCACTGGTCACTTCCCGGTGAAAATCGATCTCCACACCCACATTTTGCCGCGCGAATGGCCGGATCTGGATAAAAGGTTTGGCTATTCGGGGTTTGTCCGCCTCGAACACTGCGACGAATGCAGCGCCCGAATGATGATCGAAAATCGTGTCTTTCGTGAGATCACGGACAACGTCTGGAATCCGGAACGCCGAATCGAAGAAATGGAACGGACCGGCGTTACCATGCAGGCACTTTCAACCGTGCCAGTGATGTTCAGTTACTGGGCGAAACCGCGCGATGCGTTGGAGCTGTGCCGCCTTCTCAACGATCACATCGCCGGCGTTGTGCGCGACAGTCCAAAACGTTTTGCTGGGCTCGGCACAATTCCGTTGCAGGATGTCGATCTTGCCGCGCAGGAGCTGACGCGTTGTGTTCGCGAGCTTGGACTGCGCGGAGTTGAAATTGGGACCCACGTCGACCCAAACAATCATTGTCATGGTCCGGATTGTCGCAATCTCGATCATCCGTCGCTCGATGTTGTTTGGAAAACCGCCCAAGACCTGAACGCCGCCGTTTTTGTTCATCCCTGGGACATGATGGGCAGGGACCGGATGCCGAAATATTGGCTGCCGTGGTTGGTCGGAATGCCGGCCGAGAGTTCGCTCGCCATTTGTTCGATGATCTTTGGCGGTGTCTTCGAGCGCTTTCCAAACCTGCGCGTAGCATTCGCGCATGGCGGTGGCGCATTTCCTGGAACCATCGGCCGAATCGAACACGGATTTCATGTCAGACCGGATTTGGTCGCGATCGATAACCAGACGAACCCTCGAAAATATCTGGCGCGTTCCGATAATGCCAAACGCGGCTCGCCTTCGCGCTTTTACGTCGATTCACTGGTCCACGACGCCGACGCGCTGAAGTTGTTGCTCAAGGTTTTCGGCGCGGAACGCGTCGCGCTCGGAAGCGATTACCCATTTCCTCTCGGCGAAGCTGAGCCCGGCAAACTCATCGAATCGATCGCAGATCTTTCGCCTAAACAAAAGGCGCAGCTTCTATTCGAAACTGCCCGCGAATTTCTCGGACTCTGATTTCTCGATGTTATCGCTGCCTGGCAGCGAGCAGTTGAAGGTATCGATCGATCAACTCGGGTCCGTGAATCGGCGACCAATGGCCGGCCACAATCGTGGTGAAGCCGAGATTGAGCCGCTTCAATTTTTCGAGAGTTTTCGGATACTCATCGAGATTAGCGAAGTCGAGATTGCCGAGTTGCTCTTTGAGAATGCAATTGCCGTAGAGCACTTTTTCTCTCGGGAAAAACACAAAGATACCGTCAGGGGTGTGGGAGGGGCCGAGATAGATTGCCTTCACCCTGCCGCCTTGTAATTCAAAATCCCCATCGAACGTTTTGTCGGGCAAAACCAATGGCAGCGCCGGATAATTTTGAAACGCTTTTTGGACGTAGCTAACCATTTCGTCCCAATGCGCGGTCAACAAGTCACTCGTCATTTTTGTCGAAATAATCTTGGCGCCGACGCTCTTGAAGTAAGCGTTCCCGCCCGCGCGGTCGGGATGATAATTCGTGTCGATCACTTCGGTAATGGGCTTAGAAGTAATCTTGCTTATCTCAGCTGCCAGAAGTTTTGCCGTCTCCGGCGTCCATGTTGCTCCAACCACGGTCACCGAATTTTCGCCGACCAAGACAACGGAGTTCTCTTTCGAATAGAAATAATCTTCCGCGACGTAAACATTCCCGCGCAAAGGAGTTAGCACGACCCTAGGACTTTCGGCGACGGCGAGTCGCGCAATCAGAGCGGTTACGACGAATAATTCTAGAATCAGCTTCACTTTCCTCATACGTCGTTCGCCAATACGATCTTTCAACAGTCCGTTCGCCTTCGAGATTAGATATTGGACGTTGAGCGTTGGACGTTTTCTTCGCACCGCTCTGCGGCGCTCACATTTCGTGGCGGATCGCCCAGAGATCGTGGAAGATGGGCCTGAAGAGCGATTCCTTCAGGAACGGAACGCCGGGCGAACCGCCGGTACCGTGTTTCGCCCCGATGGTGCGCTCGACCAATTTAATGTGGCGATAACGCCACTCCTGCAGGCCTTCATCGAAATCGGTCATCAGCTCGAACAGGATCGAGACTTCGGGTGAAGATTTGTAGAGCTTCAGGATTTCGTGCTGCACCTGTTCGTTCGGGCCATTCGGTTGGGTGAGGTCGCGTTTTTTTAGTTCTGCAGGAATCTTTGCCCCACGCGTTTCCAGAAAATCGTAGAAGTGATCAATCACCGTTCGTTCGCCGAGTCGTTTTCGCAGTCGATCGGCTCCTGGAAAATCGGGCTTTACGTACTTCAATGTCGATTCGCGTTTGTAACCGAGGACGAACTCCACTTCTCGGAATTGAATCGACTGAAATCCCGAAGCGGTTTCGAGTCGATCGCGAAAGCTCGAAAACGACGACGGCGTCATCGTTTCCAGAATATCGATCTGCGCGACCAGCACTTTCATGATGGTACGCACGCGTTTGAAGGAATGGATGGCCCCGAAGAGATCGCCGGCCGAGAAATCCCTCTCAATTTTCTCAAACTCATGAAGCAACTGCTTGAACCAAAGCTCGTAAGTCTGGTGAATGATGATGAACAACATCTCGTCGTGCTCGGGCGGGGTTGAGCGCGGGCGCTGGAGGGTGAGCAGCTTCTCCAGATCGAGATAATTCGCGTAGGTCAGCGGCGGCATCGGTTAGATGCTCGCACGCGAGGCGGGCGTCAGTCAAAGGTGGATCGAGCAGTCCCTGCTCGATGTTAATTAATGTCGGCGGAGCCGAGTGAATTTAGCATCGCCCGCGGAGCGGCCGATCCACCTTCTGGTTACTCGTCACTTATTTTAAGACCGCTTGGTGAAACTCGTACCAGTCGTCGAGATTATTCAGGTTCACCGCGTCTTTGAACGCTGACGCGTCATCGGCGATGCCGCACGAGCCGAGAATCGTTTTCCGCGTTTCGTCGTCATGATTATAGCCGCGTACGGCCGCGTTATGCTTTTCGATTGATTGGCGGTCCAGCGATTTCGCATTTTTCTTAACCCAGGCTTCGAACTCGGGATAAGTCGGCTTATTTTTCTTGATGAAATCCTTTACCGCTTGTTCTTCGAGTCCCAGCGCGGCGCAGGTCATCGCGTCGTAGCCTTTTCCGATGCCCGGATATCCGGCCGCCAGTTTACCCTGCGATTCGAGCGAAACTTTCTGCCACATGCGTGGAAGGTGCAGCACACCAAGTGGACCGGCGGTGCCGGAACTGATCATTGGAACGTAGGTCATAAAGTAAGAAGTAAGAATTATGAATTAGGAAGTGACAGGAGGTTTACAGATTTAAGAGCCCGAAGACAATCCAATTTGGCCGCGCTGCCGTTTCTTAATTCTTAATTTTGCCCTTTGATTTTATCAGCGCGTCCATGACGCGCTGATAATACTCGTCCCATGCCGCCGGGATTGATTCGCGGGAAGAATACGGGCCCGGCTGATAAGCGCGTGACGCGATCCCTTGCTGGCTCAGTTCGCAGACGTGCCAGTCCTGTTTGTTGGTCACGTCCCAGAATTCGATCGCGTCTTGGGGATTGAAATCCTTCCGCTCGAATGCTTCCGGATGAAAAAGCCAATCGCACACAATCAATGTTCTGTCCGGTGATTGCGGCCAGAGCTGATGCACCATCACGTATTCCGGGTGAAGACTCAGCAGCATGTTCGGAAAGATTGAGTAGTAGAAAACCTGCTGGAGGTTCTCGATTTTTCCGACGAAAGCCGCGCAGGCGTTTCCGCTCATGGTCAGGCTTTTGCCCTGATTAATTTTCATGAACCCGCCTAAAAACGGGCCTTCCCGCAAATCGTTCTCAGCCGAGTCGTAGGGCGAGACTTTTTGCAGCTGCGGATGCACTCCCGGGCAATGATAACACTCCGAATAATTCTCGAACATCAGTTTCCAGTTCGCCCGCACGTCGGTACTCGATGCGTTTCGCCGGGCGCAACAACGGGATGTTCCAGTGCGAGAATTTTCCATTTAACGGCGCGAACCAACGCTCCAAGGAGATGAAATCTCCTGAACGTTGCCGCGCCGTAGCTTCTGAGCGAAGGCGGGCCGCGTCGTCCCTAAGGCTTACAAAAATGAATCCTTCCCAAAGTCCGAGATTCACCGGATGCAACGGATAATCGGCCTTGTCGAATCCTGGAACGTCGTCCATGTGCGGCGCGCCAATCAATCGGCCGTCGAGACCGTAAGTCCACGCGTGATACGGACATTGAATGGTCGAGGAATGGCCGCATGCGTCTTCTTTGAGCCGCGTTCCGCGATGACGACATACATTATAGAACGCTCTGATCACTGATCCCTGGTCCCTGATCACTATGAGACTCTCGCCCGCAACGTTGACCAGGAGGTAGTCGCCCGCTTCGGCGATCTGGCTTTGATGGCCTACGAGCAGCCATTCGGTTGAAAAAATCTCTTTCTGTTCCTCTGCAAAAACTTCCGGCGAGACAAAATACTTCTGCGGCAGCGACCTTGCTGCGTCCGACGTGACCTCAGTCGCTCTGCGAAAGGCGGTGAGCGCTCGCGGCTTGATTTGAATCGGCATCCGCAACGGTCTACTTCGCTTTTATTCTCGTCAATGCGTTGTCGGACGTCGACCGTCGAAAGAAAACTGTAACTCCAGTGTTGACGGACCGGTCACGTTAGCTGTGTATCACTGTCTTCTGCTTGGAGTTCGCAAAATGAGATGGCGTCTAGTTTTACTGGCCTGTGCGCTGCTTGCGGTCGGATGTGCGCACCCTCACGATTCGGCGTCGGCCGATTCATCTGCCCGTCCGCATCGGCATTTTGCACATCCGGATCCAAATTTGGAAACGGCAACGGAAACGACCACGAGCTTCGCGAAACCATCGCCCTCGCCCGGTGGATTCTAGATCTGAATAGTAATCAAACTCGCAATGCCTGCACTGGATCGACGCGCGTTGCGCGGCGGGCGGGCAGGAAACAGGCGACCAGCGCGACCGCGAGCAGAATAATCAGGGCCAATCCGAACGCGATCGGATCCCTCGGGCTTACTTTGTAAAGCATCGTGCCCATTAATCGGGTGAGGAGAAGAGCTGCTATTCCGCCAACCACGATTCCTGCGAGCGTTAATCGCAGGCCGCGTGAAAGAACGAGCCGAAGAATGTCCCGCGCGCCGGCGCCGAGCGCCATCCGCATGCCGAGCTCACGCGTGCTTTGTGAAACCGAGTAGGACATCACCGCGTAAAGTCCGATCGCCGCCAAAAGAAGCGCGATTATGCCAAAAACCGCGACAAGCGTGACGGCAAGGCGCTGACTGTAGCTCGTTTGGTCGACCTGTTCTTGCATGCGGGACGGCATTCTGGGCGCTAGGTTTGCATCGAGCGCGTGAACTTCGCGCGAAAGAGCGTTCAGCAGCGCACCTGGAGTTTCGCGTGTGCGAACCAACAATGTGTTTTGCACGCCCCAGTTTTGCCGCAGCGGAACGTAGAGAAACGGCATCATCGGCTCCAACTTTGTGCGGTAATTCGAATTCTTCGCGATGCCGACGATCTCCAGCCAGCGGTCCGCCACTTTCACACGTTGACCAACGGCGTTCTTGCCGGGCCAATATTTCGCCGCCATCGTTTCGTTAATGATCACGATCGGCGGCGCGTTTTCGTCGTCCGTGCGAGTGAATGCGCGCCCGAAGACGATCGGGATGTCGAGCGTCGCGAAGTAATCCTCCGCCACCTGAACATAATCGACAGTTGGCTGCTGGTTAGGCGGCGGCTGGTAGCCGTCGACTTCGATCGGGCTTGATGAAAAGACGTTGTAGCTAAACGGAATGACTCGCGCAAACGTCGCCGATTCGACGCCGGGAAGCGTGCGGACACGGTCGAGAAGCTCTGTTTGGAAGGCTTTTGCGCGGTCCAGTTTGTAGCCGGCAGAAAACAAGGAGATCGGGCACGCGATTGCATCGGTTGAAAAACCGGGGTTCGCGTTTCGCATTTTGCTCAGGCTTTCCAGAAGCAACCCAGTTCCGGCGAGCAACACAAAGCTGAGCGACACCTGGACGAGAACAAGAGTCGAGCGCAATCGCGAGCGACTGCTTCCGCTGACGACACCGCCGCCGTCGCTTTTCAGGGCTCCCGAAAGATCGACATGGCTGGCATGAATCGCGGGCACGAGCGCGAACACGAGAGTCGAGAGGATACAAATCGCAGCGCCTACTACGAGCACGCGCCAATCGATCTGACCGGGAAAATCGATCAGGACTCCCGGGACAGGCGAGGGAAACGCCAGTACGAGCGCGTTTCGGCACCAGTAAGCGACAGCAATTCCGCCTGCCGCTGCGATGATCGAAAGCAGCGATCCCTCAGTGACAAGCTGTTTGATCAACCGACGCCGTCCGGCTCCGAGCGCGAGACGCATGGTCATTTCGTGTCGTCGGAGCAATGAGCGCGCGAGTAAGAGATTGCTTACGTTCGCGCAGGCGATGAGCAGCACCACAAACACGACCGCCATGGTGATCGCCAGCGTGGGCGACATGTTGCCGGCGCCGTTGAACGGCGTTTTCCACAACGGAACCAGCTGCACTTCGTAGCCGCGATTGGTTTCCGAAAAATCGTTCTCTAACCGCTGCGCGATGGAGTTCAGTTCGGCTTGCGCCTGTTGACGCGTCACGCCCGGTTTCAAAAACGCGTAGCCTTCGATCCAGCGCGCGCCGCGGTCTTCCAATTTGTAGCCAGTCGTGTCGAACGTCTCCTGCATCGACGTCGGCACCCAAAAACTAAACGAGTAACCAACGAATGTGCCGTGAAACTTTTCCGGCGCGACACCAATGATCGTGTGTTGAACGCCATTTAGATATTGCGTCCGACCGATGATGTTTGAATCGAAGTCATAGCGCTCTTTCCAGGTTCGATAACTGATCACCGTCACCGGATGCGCGTTTCGCCCCGTGCCTTCTTCGGGACGAAATCCGCGGCCGAGAATCGGCCGCACACCGAGCGCGTCGAAATAGTTAGGCGAGACGATTCCGCCGGATGCCCACTCCGCTCGATCGCCCACGCTCAGGGACGTGCCCATGATTCGGTCGACGATGAACGATTCGAACAGCGTTGAGTTCTTTTCGAAGTCGAGAAAGTCGGGATAGGAGAGTCCGTTGTGTCCTTCGACGCCGCGGGTTGTGCCGATAAACGCGAACATGCGGTCCTGATGCGACACCAGTGGATACGGACGAATGAGAATGCCTTCGATCCAACTCAAGGCGGCCGCGTTGGTCCCAATGCCAAGGGTCAGACAAAGAATGGCGAGAATGGAAAATCCCGGAGTGCGCCGGAGCATTCGCGCGCCAAATCGGATGTCCTGAAGAAATTCATCGGCCCACCTCCAGGTGCGTTGTTCGCGCGCGATTTCTTTGATTTGTTCGACCCCGCCAAAGTCACGCAACGCTGCATGGCGCGCTTCTTCGGGCGACATTCCCGCGGCGAGGTTTCGCTCCGTTAACAGCTCGAGATGCGCGTTCATCTCCTCCGCCATTTCGGCATCGCGACGGCTTTTGCGAAACAATCCAGCGAATCGACAAAACCAGGCGCGAAGTCGCGGCATAATTTTCTTACGCTCCCGACAAAACGAAATCGATTCCCTTGGTGATGCGGATCCAATGTTCCTGTTCGGCAGCGAGCTGTTTCCGTCCGGCGGCGGTCAATTGGTAATAGCGCGCCTTCCGATTGTTATCGGAAACGCCCCATTCGGCTTTGATCCAGCCCTGCGCTTCCAAACGATAAAGCGCCGGGTAAAGCGAACCTTGCTCCACGTGCAAAATCTCCTTCGACATTTGCTGGATCCGGTCCGCGATCGCTAACCCGTGCCGCGGGTCGTGCTGGAGCGCCTTCAAGATCAACATGTCCAGCGTTCCGTAGACGAGGTCGGGTTTTTCTTTGGCCATATTTTTTTAAGTAACGAGTGACAACTTTTTCGTCAGCAGAAAATCAAAGCTCCAACGGCCGGCGCCGTGAAACACGACAAAAAGAAAAGCGAAACAATATACGGCCGCCATTTCACCACCGTTGGCGATTGGAAAAAAACCTCTACCGGCAGAGAACATAAAGTATGCGACGGCCATTTCGCCACTGGCGAAAAATGCTCCGGCTCTGGTGAAGAAACCGAAGGCGACGGAAAATCCGCAGATCAGTTCAATCCAGCCACTGACGAGCCCGAGCGTACTGGTGGCCGGACCGTATTGGCTGGCGGGGAAGCCGAGGACTTTCGTCCCGCCGTGACAGGCGAACATCAGCCCAATCACGATGCGCAGAATGCAATAGACAAGATCGGCGTAACGATTGAGCCAACTCATTGGAAACCTAGACAGTCTTGGTGAGCAAGCGTTCAATCTTTTACCTAGACTGTCAAGGCGAAGGGATCGAAACTCGACCCCCAGTCTGTCCCAACTCCATTCAAAAGTTCCCGGAGTCACGCCGAGCTTGCTGAAGGGGGCGCAATGAGCAGGCAAAGAAGTGCACCGGAAAAGCCCGGTTTTTATTGAATTTATAATTTTGATTGACCAAGTGGCGAAATTTGTTCCAACCTTTTACGTCGCCAGATAAAAAAAGGAGGCTTCCTTATGGACCAGCCCATTCAATTCAAAATTACCCATTCACCCGTAAGAGATTCGCTCAACCCGTCGCGTTTATGGGGCGGTTACATTTTCGTGGCACTCGCGCTAGCCTGCTTCACGTTTTCACCCGGGGCACGGGCGGTTACCCCAGCGCCAGATGGAGGATATCCCGGTGACAATACGGCTGAAGGTACAAACGCGCTTTTTAGCACTACCTCCGGCACCGATAACACGGCAATTGGGTTTCAGTCGCTTCAAAGCAACACAACGGGCGGCGGCAATATGGCCATCGGCTCTCAAGCACTCTCTAGTAATACAACCGGCAACAACAACACGGCCAACGGTTATGAATCCCTCTTTAGCAATACAACCGGCGGCTTTAATACAGCCAGTGGGTATCAAGCACTCTTCTTCAACACAGGCGGCTTCGACAACGCGGCCTTTGCTGATGAAGCGCTGTTTTTCAATACGACCGGCGGCCAAAACACGGCCATCGGTGAGGCCGCACTCTTTTTCAACACAACTGGCAGCAACAACATTGCGATCGGCATTAACGCCGGCTTCAGCCTCGACACCGGCAATAACAATATCGTTATCGGGAACTTTGGTAATAGTGGTGACGCTGGCACGATTCGCATCGGCGACCAGGCAAATCAGACCGCAACTTTTATCGCTGGCATTAACGGAGTCGACATGAGCAGTGGTAACCCGGTCTTCATTGACGCTAACGGCCAACTCGGGACTGGAAGTGTGTTGCAAGGCCCACCCGGTCCAGCTGGACCGGCAGGCCCCGCCGGAGCGACCGGACCTCAAGGCCCCGCTGGACCTCAGGGCGCTACTGGACCAGCCGGACCGCAGGGACAAACTGGACCACAAGGGGCAACTGGACCTCAAGGCCCTGCTGGACCAGCCGGAGACCCAGGCCCCGCTGGATCTCAGGGTCCTCCCGGACCAGCCGGCGCGACAGGACCGGTTGGGCCTGCGGGTGTGACATTGCTGAATGCCTGGTCGGGTAATAATCTGGACGGCCATTCCGCTGTTTGGATTGGCAACGGCCAGTCTGTCGATGCCACTGCCACTGGCGCCAAAGGTGCGGCGAACGAAGCGAGCGCGATGTTCTTTGTTTCGCGAACCGTTACCCTCACAGTTTTCCACGCCAGGATCACCGGCGGCACGACATCTTCAACGCTTACTTTCCAGGTGTTCGACAGCTCCGGGCTTCCAGTTGGAAGCGGTCCATCTGCCACCTGCGTGATTCCGGCCGGAGGATCGAGCACGACGAATAACAGCGCATCGATCACGCTTACCGAAGGGCTTTACGCGGTGAAGGCGACGAGCGCGTCCGGGAACGTGCCGGGTAAACCGGGATTCTGGGCGCTAGGGAACTGAGCTAACAACAAATTTAACCGCCGAACATCCCAAGCTATTTCTTCGGTTTCGATCGCGCGCTAAGCACGCGTTGCGTTGCCAACGCGTTCAGGATTTCCGGATTTCCCTGGGCCCAGGCGTTGTCGATTGTCATTTTGCGGAAACGCCACTTGTCGCCTTCCCGTGCCAGTTCGCAATCGTAACGATTCATCAAAAGCGCGTTCTCTGATCCCGGACGGCAACCTTCGCGCGGCATAAAGTGTTGCGCCAACACGTAACAGTAGAGGGTGGCCGAATCGTCGCTGATCTCAATTTGGACATTGCTCACCGTGTGACTCGTATCGAGCGGGCCGAGCAGGGGAATCAGCGCACCCACGATTGCCTGGCGGCCGGTCAGCTTCGGGAAATCCAGGCCGAGCTTTCTGCCGGCAGGCCGGAAATCGAACAAGCAATCCTCCGTGAGCGCTGAAGCCAGCGAATCGGCGTCCCCGTGATCGAGTCCGAACGCAAAACGATGGAGCGCATCCGCGATTTCATATCGATCGTTCGCCAACTGCGACAAGTCGGTGCTCATGGGCAGGAGCTTACGCGGTCGGCTGCAAAAGCAAACGTCCAACGTCCAATGTAAAGACAAAGCCATTTCATGATAAAAAAACACGGGTGATTACGAATGCGAAAAGCAACAGCGAAACACCTAGCCCGCCGTAAACGATTACGTCTTGAATTTGCGCACGACGCTTGGCCTCCGCATACGGGATCCGCGTGAAGGTAACCATCGTGTAGAGCGGCAGATAAATTCCGGGAAGCGCGGCTTCCAGGAAGTGATCGAGCTTTTTCTTCGCCCGAAACGTTTTCGACGCGGTCTTGTCCCGCATCTCAATGAAATTTCCCAGCGCGAGATCGGCCAGTGAGTCAGCGTTTGCTTTTCGGCGCCGGAAATATTCTGCGAACGCGCGATTTCGATCCGGAAATTCCTGCAAACATTCGTCGAGCACGACGCAGTCTTCGAACGCTGCATTCATTCCTTGTCCGTAAAACGGGACAACCGCGTGCGCCGCGTCCCCAACGAGGCAAACCTTGTCCCGATAAAACCAGGGAGCGCACCGAACTGTGACCAACGATCCGGTCGGATTATTTTTGAAATCGTCGAGCAAGTTTGGCATTAACGCTACGGCGTCGGGAAATTCGTCGTCGAAGAACCGACGGACTTCATCGCCCGTCTTGGTTGTCGCGAAACTGCGCGGACCTTCGAATTCCCAAAACAAGGTGCAGGTAAACGATCCGTCTGGATTTGGCAGCGCGATCATCATGAAACTCTTGCGCGGCCAGATGTGGAGCGCGTTCTTCTCCATTCGCCAGGAACCGTTCGGGCCGGGAGGAATCGTGAGTTCTTTGTAGCCGTGGGCGAGATAACTCTCATCGTATTGGAAATTGGGAAGAGTGAGCTGCATCGATTGACGCACTGTTGAAAATGCGCCGTCTACGCCAATCACTGCATCGCCGTGCGCATGGATTACCTTGGGACTCGCGGCCGACACGGCCGCCTCTACAGAAGATGTGTCCAATTGAGCGGTCGCTAACTCTAAATCCACGCCGGTGCATTTGTGGTTGAAATGGACGCGGACGTTTGGATAACGCTGCGCCGCTTCGATCAGCGTCGCGTTTAACGCGGCGCGGCCAATTGAATTGATGTGCTTATTTGGGTCGACATCGTAAGGCGCAAAATGAAGTGCGCCGGATTTCTCGTGGATCATTCGCCCGCGCATCGGGATGGCGTGTTTCAAGACTTCGCCGGCGAGTCCGATCTGTTGAAGCGCGTGAATGCCGCGGGTGGAGAGCGCGAGATTGATCGACCGTCCGCCGACCATGTTGCCCTCTCGTGGATCGCCCCGGCGTTCGTAAAGATCGACCTCGTAACCGCGCCGGCCGAGATAAGCGGCTAGTAATCCGCCCGCCAGGCCGGAGCCGACGAGAACGAACTTTGAAGCCATCAATAAATTCCTAACCGCGGATGACGCGGATATCACGAATTAATCCGCGGACAACTTGCTGGAGTTTTCGGTCAAATCGCGGCATACCGGTGCAATGAACAAGTTCACTTCCACTCGCGATATCATTATCCACACCGCGAAGTTCGACGAAGCCGTGCGCTTTTATCAGGACGTTCTGGGTCTGGCGACGACAATGAAATCCGAAAAGCTCGTCGGATTTGAAACAGGAGCGTTCCAGCTATTTGTAGATGGACGGAGTCCGCTGAGGACAGGTCCGGTGTTTGAATTCTGCGTGGCTGACGTGGCCACGGCGAAAGAGAAGCTTCTGGCCGCCGGTTGCGAGCTCATTAGTGAAGATGCGTCCATTCCTCGTTGTTACGTCAAAGACCTCCATGGTTTAATGTTTAATCTCAATCCCGAGTGATCCTCCGCTAACTGGTTTCAAAATGAAAAATCTCAATCTCAGCTTCATCATTCCGCTGCTTTGCGTTGTCGTTCAACCGTTGCCTGCTCAAACGCCGGAGCCGGCGGCGAAACCGAAACAATTCATTTACGTGCTGCATCTCGTGCCGCGTCTTTACGATGACAAAGCCTGGACGGCAGAGGACAAGGCGGCGGTCGGTCGGCATCTCGCCAATTTCAAAGCGGCGGTTCAATCCGGCCAGCTGATCCTCGCTGGACGCACTATGGAGTCGGGCGATAAAACGTTTGGTATCGCAATTTTCGAAGCCACGGATGAAGCGGCAGCGCGCAAGTTCATGGAAGCCGATCCCGCGGTTATGGCGGGCGTGATGACTGCCGAACTGCATCCCTTCGCGGTGGTTCTCGAACGCAAGAATCCTTAACGGCTCCAAACCTTGCGGACGAAATTAGAAAAGGGATGAGTTTCGCAGGGACGATGGATTAGATCGGCATGGAGCAGGATCAATCATCTGGAGCACAGCCGCCGGAAGAAAAGAAGGTGCCGAAGTTGCGCGCGCCAGATCGGGTCGCAGCCGGACTGCATGCCCTGATTGAAAGCTTGAAATTCACGGCGCGCGAAACTGGGTTCACGCGCGGCATCAAGGATTGGCTCAAAATAAACAAGAAGGACGGATTCGATTGCCAAAGCTGCGCCTGGCCAAGTCCGGATGAAGATCGACACTTGTTCGAGTTTTGTGAGAACGGGGTCAAGGCGCTGACCAGCGAGGCGACAAAGAAACACATTGGTCCTGAGTTTTTTCGGAAGCATTCAATCGCGGACTTGCGTGGGCAAACTGACAACTGGCTCGAGCTCCAAGGCCGGCTGGTTCATCCCATGGTCAAACGTGAAGGCGCGACTCATTATGAGCCGATCGAATGGGACGAAGCGTTTGAATTGCTTGCCTACGAGTTAAACGCGCTGACCTCGCCAAACGCAGCTGCGTTTTACACCAGCGGGCGGACCAGCAACGAGGCGGCCTTTTTGTATCAACTCTTCGTCCGACAGTTCGGTACCTAACAATTTGCCGGATTGCTCGAACATGTGTCACGAATCGAGTGGCGCGGCGCTAAGTGAAAGCATCGGAATCGGAAAAGGTTGCGTGAAGCTCGCCGACTTCGAACAAACCGATGCCATTTTCATCATTGGTCAAAATCCCGGCACCAATCATCCGCGGATGATGACAACGCTGGAACACGCGAAGAAGAACGGCGCCACGATCGTCGCGATCAATCCGATCCGCGAAACCGGATTCATCGCAGTGGTGAACCCGAATCCACAGGAGTATGGCAATCCATTCTCGTTCGCCGCGAAAATGCTTTCCGATCGCGGCACCGCCCTCGCTGATTTCTGGCTGCCGGTGCGAATCAACGGCGACATCGCTGCGATCCGCGGGATCGTAAAGGAGATGCTCGAAGAAGAGGACCGTCGTCCGGGCGCCGTGTTGGATCGACAATTCATCGAGCAATACACAACCGGATTCGAGCAATTCGCGGCGAACGTTCGCGCAACACCGTGGGACCAGATCATCGAGATCAGCGGCTTAACCAGAGAGCAAATTCACGCGGCTGCGGAAATCGCGATCCGCTCGAAGCGAATCATTTGTTGTTGGGCAATGGGACTCACCCAGCACAAGAACGCCGTCGCAACGATCCAGGAGGTGATGAATTTCCTGTTGCTCGGTGGCAACATCGGGAAGCGTGGCGCGGGTCCCTGTCCGGTGCGCGGGCATTCCAATGTCCAGGGCGATCGGACGATGGGGATCTGGGAGCGAATGAGCGATGCGTTTCTCGACAAACTTGGCCGGGAATTCCAGTTCAGTCCGCCGCGCGAACATGGCACCGATACCGTCGAGACGATCAAGAAAATGCACGAGAGGCAAATTCGATTCTTCCTCGGCATGGGCGGCAATTTTCTTTCGGCGACGCCTGACACCGAGTTCACCGCGCAAGCGTTGCAAAGATGCCGCGTCATTGCACATGTCTCGACGAAATTGAATCGTGCGCATCTCATCACCGGCGAGATCGCGCTTATTCTTCCATGTCTTGGTCGATCGGAAGCAGATCGACAGCAATCGGGCGAACAATTCGTGACCGTGGAGGATTCGATGGGAATCATCAACTCCTCCCGCGGCCACGCAAAACCGGCGAGCGAACACTTGAAGAGCGAGCCGGCGATTGTTGCTGGCCTTGCCAAGGCCACCCTCGGGTCGCGCTCAACCGTCAATTGGGACGGACTTGCCGCAAGTTACGATCGCATTCGCGATCACATCGAACATGTCGTGCCCGGATTCGATGACTTTAACGTCCGGATCCGAAAAGATGTTTTTTATCTGCCGAACGACGCCCGCGACCGGCGAAAGTTCAACAACAAGGAAGGCAAAGCGAAGTTCATCATCTCGGAACTGACTGCGCCTGATTTGCGTCCGGGGCAGTACCTTGATGACAACCGTCCGCAGTCACGACCAGTTCAATACCACGATTTACGGACTGAACGATCGCTATCGCGGCGTTTACAACGGCCGACGCGTTATCTTTATGAATGCGGACGACATTCGCGCCGCCGGACTTCAGCAAGGTCAGCTCGTCGACCTGACGAGTCATTACAAAGACGAAACTCGAGTAGCCCGGCATTTCATGGTCGCGCCGATGGAGATCGCGCGCGGCTGCACCGCGACCTACTTCCCGGAGGCGAACGTGCTTGTTTCGATTAACAATTCCGCGGATCGAAGCAATACGCCGGTAAGCAAGAGCGTGATCATCAGTGTAGAGCCGTCGAAGGACGTCACGGCTGCGGTGGATCGTATTCTGCGCGAAGCCAAACTGTAGCGGCGCTCTGCGAGCGCCGAAACCGAACTTCGGTGGTCACAGACCGCCGCTACAGATCGAGAACGATTCGTTCGACGTGTGAGTAAATATTAAAGGACGGTGGCCGCAAAAAACCGACGAGCGTTTGGTTGCTTTCGCGCGCGAATTCCATCGCCAAACTCGAGGGAGCGGAAACCGAGGCGACAATCGAAATTCCGGCGGCGAGCGCCTTCTGCATGATTTCGAACGAAGCGCGACCGCTGGCCAGTAAGATATGTCGATCTAGCGGTAGTTTTCGGTCGAGAAACGCGCGGCCGATCGCCTTGTCGACCGCGTTGTGCCGGCCGATGTCTTCGCGAACGATCAGCGCTTTGCCGTCTGTGTCGAAAATGCCGGCGGCGTGAATTCCGCCGGTGCGCGCGAAATCGGACTGATGTTCGCGCAACAGCTGTGGAAGCGAGAGCAACGTCCTGATGTCGATCCGAAACGCTGTCGATGTGATGGGCGGAAAGTTTTGACGGATCGCATCAATGCTTTCCTTTCCGCACAATCCGCAGCTGCTGGAGATTGTTCCCAAGCGCTGAGCTGCGTTCAGCTTGATCTTTGTTCCGTTGGCAAAATTCACCACTAGGATGTTTTCGCGATTACGTGCGGCGTCTGGTCGCGAGAATTTTCCAATTTGATCACAAGTGCGAATGACCCCTTCCGAAAGCAGAAATCCCGCGGCGAGCTCTTCGTCATGCCCGGGCGTTCGCATGGTCGTAGCGATTGTTCTTTTGTCGATGCGGATCTCGAGCGGCTCTTCAATCGTCAGCTCGTCATGCTGATATTCGAGACTACCGTCCGCGCGACGGCGAATGATTTGGCCCGGTCCAATTCCGTCTGCTTTCATCGCTTCGACGCCAATGATATCATTTCGGGCGGTGGAAATCTGTCATCTTTACATCTCGCCCGGACACAACTTTGTCGGACATTATGGACAGGAGCCGGACGATTTTCCGGTGATCGAGGTGGCGGAGGTCGAATGCGTGGCCGGTCGCGGATTGCGCGGCGATCGTTATTTCGATTTCAAAGCCGATTACAAGGGACAAGTCACCTTTTTCTCGCTCGAAGTTTTCAACGAGCTTTGCGGCTCTTTGCAGGTGCACGGGATCCCCGCGAGCGTTGTGCGTCGAAACATTTTCACACGCGATGTCGATCTCAACAGTCTGATAGGACAAGATTTTGACGTGCAGGGCGTTCGTTTCCATGGGACTGAGGAGAGCCGTCCGTGTGATTGGATGAACCTCGCAATTGCCCAAGGCGCGAAAGAATTTCTCAAAGGGCGGGGCGGTTTGCGCGCAAAAATTTTGAGTGACGGTCTTCTTCATTCGACGGCCGCAGTTTCAACGAGAACGGAATGAAAGTCAGCGCGGTGCTGCTCGTCGGCGGCAAATCAAGCCGGATGGGGCAGGACAAAGCGACAATGTTGTTTCGTGGCGAACCGCTTTGGAAAACTCAGCTTGAGCGTCTGCGGCGACTTCGGCCAAAAGAAATTTTCATCTCGGCGCAAACCGACCCGGCTTGGCGCCCGAGCGATATCGAGTTTGTGGCGGATCAGCGACCGTCGCGCGGTCCGCTCAGCGGAATTGCCGCCGCACTGTCTCGAATTGCGACGGACCATCTTCTTGTGCTCGCGACTGATACTCCATTCATGACGGAGGGGTACCTTCGGAACTTGTGCGTGGGAGTTCAGTACGGCCAGGGCGTGGTTCCGATAAATGAAAATCGGGCCGAGCCGCTGGTCGCAGTTTACCCGGGTGACGCCGCGCTGGAATTCGAGCAAGCATTGACTGGCAATGATTTTTCACTGCAGCCGCTCATTCGAAAGCTAATCGCGCTCGGCAAGTTGCGCCCGATTGATGTCTCGCCCGAAGAAGCCCCGTTGTTCCGAAATCTTAACAAACCTCAGGATCTCTGATACCTGACCGCTCGGTTTTCACCAGAACCGAGTCGCCGGTTTCCCTATGTCGATTCGCAACGTGCTCACGACTTCCCACCGTAAAGTTCGCGCCCTGCGAACCGCTGACCTCCTTGGCACGCCGTGGCCTTGGCGAAGGCGGCTGGCTTCGCTCGGTGGCACTGGGTCTGCTTAAGCATTGCCCGTCGATGAGAAAATTTGATCCACTCCCAGACGAAATGCAGCCCGTTATCCACAGTCTTGAGCTCAAGGCTGTGCTCGTGGTGGACGACGACAAACAGCTCGCTTCCGCACTTCAATGGATTTTGGCGGATGAGAATTTCTTGGTGGATATCGCGTTCGACGGTGAGGAAGCCATGATGAAGGTCAAGGCCCACGAATACGACGTGGTGATCTGCGACTTGAAAATGCCGAAGCTGCGCGGAGACGAATTTTATCTGAAGGCAAAGGAAATCCGTCCGTCGCTGGCGGACCGTTTCATTTTCATTACTGGTTTTGCGGCCGAT
Organism: uncultured Verrucomicrobiae bacterium; assembly: GCA_963814965.1. Lineage (GTDB taxonomy): Bacteria > Verrucomicrobiota > Verrucomicrobiia > Chthoniobacterales > UBA10450 > AV40. The sequence continues at coordinate 2,517 of CAWFFA010000030.1, read as the reverse complement.
CCGCACATCGCGCTTTTTTTCAACAAGCACGACGTCAAATACCTGGTGAAACCGTTTTCGATTTCGGTGCTGATCGATTGCGTGAAGCAGTTGCTCTGTTAATCACCTCTTCGACGTTGGCGGCCTGCGTCGACTTCTCTATGCTGGCGGCCAATGTCTGCCCAAGCGCAACGGCGCGACACTGAACCAGGAAAACTTTTCGGTTACGAACCCTCGCTCGACGGGATTCGGGCAATTGCCGTGCTCATGGTCATGATGGGACACCTGAACCTTATCTACGCCGGGGGGCTCGGGGTCGATATTTTCTTCGTTTTAAGTGGCTACTTAATCACCGCGATTCTGATTGCCGAGTTTGCGGCCAATGGCCGAATCAGTCTGAAAAAGTTTTACGCACGCCGCGCGCTCAGGATTTTGCCGGCTGTGATCTTGCTACTTGTCGTTCTAAATGTCTTCGCCGCGGTCACTCAATCAGGCGAACCAGTGGCGAAGTTACGATGGGATTCGCTTGGCGCGTTGTTCTACATCGCAAACTGGTTGAGAGCGTTTGGCCGCGACCTTGGGATCATCGGACACCTGTGGTCGTTGTCGATCGAGGAGCAGTTCTACTTTTTCTGGCCGATCACGCTGGCGTTTCTGTTGTCACGCAAAATGAGCGCCAACCAAATTCTCCTGATCATCTTTCTGGCCGTCACCCTGGTGAATCTGGACCGAATTTATCTCTATCAAGGCCTTCAGTCTTTTGATCGCATCTACAATGGATTGGACAGCAGGGCGGACGCACTACTCGTTGGATGCGCGCTAGGCGTGTCAGGTTATCAATTCGTTTCGCGGCGCGTCTGGGCACTGCTTGGACTAGTTGGCGCGGCCTTTGTTGGTTACGTTTTATTTCGCGCCTATCCAATTCCGGCCAGTTTGCGGGTCCCGTTTGGACTAACCATTGGTGGAACTCTTTTCGCTCTCGGCGTCGCGTTCTCGCTCGCGGCTGTTCTCTCAAATCCTCAAAGTATCTTCGCCAAACTACTTCGGATACCGCCCCTGGTTTGGACCGGACGATTGTCTTACGGACTCTATCTTTGGCATTTCCCGGTTTTCACTTCTGTTGCCGCTTGGTTTCCTGAATGGGAACCTGCGCGATTAACAGCATTGAAAATTGCCGGCACCTTTGTCTGTGCCACTCTGTCATATTATCTCGTTGAACGGCCCTGTTTGAATCTGAAAAAGAAGTTCAGCGTGATCAAAACACCGGTTCCGACAGCTCCGAGTCCGGTGCAGTCGGTCGGTTATTGATGCTGGCTCAGGATTTGCGCGAACCGCCAAACATCTTCAAACGTGTTATAAAGTGGGGTCGGCGCCGCGCGAATGACGTCCGGCTCGCGAAAATCGCATTTCACGCCGGCGGCTCCGAGTTCCTTGAACAATTCCTTCGGATGCTCGTGGGCAAGGATCGACAACTGACAACCGCGCTCGGCCGTTTCGCGCGGCGTGATTACGCTGAACTTCTTCGAGCCGAGCTGGTTCAACAGAAATTCCAAGTAGCCCGTCAATTTCATGGATTTTTCGCGCAGCGGCTCCATTCCGCCGGCCTCATCGAAGATCGCCAGCGAAGCGAGCAACGGCGCCATTGAAAAAATTGGCGGATTACTGACCTGCCATGCGTCCGCTGACGGCACCGGAACGAATTCGGGTTCCAGATGTAATTTGAAACGCGTATTAGGATCGTTGCCGAACCAACCGGCGAATCGTGGAAGTTTTGTGTTCGTCGCGTGGCGCTCGTGCAAATACGCGCCCGCAACCGCGCCCGGACCGGCGTTGAGATATTTGTAAGAACACCAAACCGCGAAATCGACGTTCCAATCGTGCATCGACAGCGGAACGTTCCCGACGGCGTGGGCAAGATCGAATCCGGCAATGATTCCGTGTTTTTGCGCCGCCTTGGTGATGGTTGGCATGTCGAACAGCTGACCGGTGAAGAAGTTCACGCCGGCAAGCCACACCATTGCGAGGGAGTCGCGATTTTTCTCGATCAAATCGATAACGTCTTCGGTTCGCACGGTGAACTCGCCTTTGCGCGGACTTGCGAGGACGAGCGCATCCTTCGGCTCGAGTCCATGATGACGGATCTGCGTTTTTATGGCGTAGGTGTCGGATGGAAACGCCGGGTCTTCCATCAGAATTTTGAACCGCGATTTCGTTGGCCGATAAAATGTCGCCATCATCAGGTGCAGATTCACCGTCAGGCTGTTCATGCAGATCACTTCGACCGGTTTTGCGCCAACGATTCGCGCGGTCGGTTCACGCAACGGCTCGTGATAGGTGTACCACGGGGTCTTCGCTTCGAGATGTGCGTCGACCCCAAGTTTCGCCCAATCCTCCAGCTCTTGATCGACAACTTGTCCGTGCTGATTTCGGCATCAGGCCTAACGAGTTGCCGGCGAAATAAATCAGCGGTCTCCCGTCTTTTCCGAGCGGAAGGTAAAACTTGTCACGAAACGATCGGAACGAATCCTCGGTATCGAG
>CAWFFA010000029.1:0-100455 GCA_963814965.1 uncultured Verrucomicrobiae bacterium | reverse complement strand
CCTCGAGCAAGTTGCGAAATGATTCTTCCATGCGGGCGATTTTTGCCGCGCCGCATTTCGGAAGACTTCGCATGCGCCGCTCGGCCGCCTGCAATCCGGTCTCGCCGTTGCCTGACGAACTCATCCTAGTCGAGCCAGCTCAGCGGATATTTCTCATCGTCGAGCGCGACGGCAGCTTCAGTCAGCTCGAGAGTGTGTTGGGTGTCGAACATGACTGCGAGTTCCTCGGTGCGCGTCGCGTCCTTGCTCGCCATGATCGTTCCCGGATGCGGGCCGTGGGAATTCCGCGGGATGCAACGTGATCGACGCCGGTTCAATTCCTTTCCGGGAACCGAAATTGCCGCGGACGTAAAACAGAACCTCGTCGGCTTCAACGTTGTCGTGGACCCACGGAATTTTCACCGCTTCCGGATGATAATCGAGTAATCGCGGCGCAAAGGGACAAACGACGTATCCGCGGATCTCGAAGGTTTGATGGATCGGCGGCGGTTGATGGACTGTGCCGGTAATCGGCTCGAAATCCTGCGCGTTGAACGTGAACGGATAGATGTAGCCGTCCAGCCGACGACATCGAACGGATGATGCGCCATTGTCACCCGCGTCCAGCGCGGACCATCTTTCACCAAAATCTCCGTGTCCTCTTCTTTGTCGACCGGGTTCAGTTCGCTCGGTCCATGAAAATCGCGTTCCGAGTAGGGCGAGCCCATTTTGATCTGGCCTTCGCTGTTCAAGTAACGCTTCGGAATGCGCACCGGTCCGGTCGATTCGAGAATCAAATAATCTTCCTCCTGAACCTTGTCCGGAACCAGGCGGTAAGTAATTCCGCGCGGAATCACGATGTAATCTTCGGCGCGATACCGTTGATTTCCAAAAACGGATTCAATCGTGCCACCGCCTTTGAATACGAAGATAATCTCATCGGCGCCGCCGTTCTTATAATATTGAAACTGCCCGTAATCTTTTTCCGGGCGACAACGCCACGCGGTCATGTCCTGGTTGAACAGAATTGGAACGCGACCGCTGTAGATATCGCCGCGACGCGGCAAGTTTGCCGTTTTCAAATGGTGATGTCGCAACGGACTCTCCGCCGCCTTTTTCAACTCTTCGCATTTCAACAGCTTCACACTGCGAACGCGGGTCGGCGGGCGCAGGTGATACATGATTGAGAAAGCTTCATTGAAGCCCTCGGTCGTGACCACGTGTTCGTAATAGATGCCTTCGTTTTTGTAACCCGGTCTCGCGCCGTTGCGATGGAACCAGATGTGATGCTTTCGCGGCATCTCGCCAAGTTTTTGGTAATACGGCATGTCGATCGTCTCCTCTTACAAATTGCCCCGTCGCTCCTGTTCCTTCTCGAGCGCCTCAAACAGCGCCTTGAAGTTTCCTTTGCCGAAACTCTTCGCGCCTTTGCGTTGAATGATTTCGAAGAACAAAGTCGGCCGGTCCTCGACCGGCTTCGAAAAGATCTGGAGCAGATAACCTTCGTCGTCGCGATCGACCAGAATCCCGAGCCGCTTCAACGGTCCGAGATCTTCGTCGATGTGGCCGACCCGCTCGGGCAACGTATCGTAATACGTTGACGGGATGTTAAGAAACGCGAGACCGCGCTTTTGGAGCTCGGTCACGGTTTTCACAATGTCGCCGGTCGCGATCGCGATGTGCTGGACTCCTTCGCCGTTGTAGAAATCGAGATACTCTTCCACCTGCGATTTCTTTTTTCCCTCGGCCGGCTCGTTGATTGGAAACTTCACGAAACCGTTGCCATTGCTCATAACTTTGCTCATGAGGGCGGAGTATTCCGTCGAAATATCCTTGTCGTCGAAAGTGAGGATGTTCCGAAACCCCATCACGTCCTCGTAAAATTTCACCCACGGATTCATCTGGTTCCAACCGACGTTGCCGACGCAATGATCGCAATAGAGCAGGCCGGTCTCTTTCGTTTCGAAGCCCGGGTCCCATTTTTCAAATCCCGGCATGAACGGCCCGGTATAATCATCGCGTTCGACAAATACGTGCACGACTTCGCCGTAAGTATGGATCCCACTCATGACGACCTTGCCGTGTTTATCCTTCAAGGTCTTCGGTTCCAAATAACTTTTGCCGCCGCGCTTAGTCGTTTCTTTCCAGGCTGAAGTCGCGTCCTTGACCTTGAGCGCGATCACTTTTACGCCGTCGCCGTGTTTATAAATGTGATCAGCGATTTGCTTGCTGCCACGAATCGGCGTGGTCAGGACAAAAGTCAGTTTATTCTGTCGAATCGCGTAGCTTGCGCGGTCTTTGATCCCTGTCTCCGGTCCGGCGTAGGCCAGACTTTGGAAACCGAACACGCACTTGTAATAATGCGCGGCCTGTTTGGCGTTGCCGACGTAGAATTCAATGTGGTCCGTGCCCTCGAGTGGCAAAAAATCTTCCGCCACTTTCGGGGCAGCTTTCTTTTTAGGAGCAGCAATAGTTGTTGCCATAAATTACCTCCGCAATTCAGCGCTCTACATGCGTGCTCTAAATATAAGATCGACAATCCCCCCTCGCAAGGATGCGAAGGTGCATCGGCCGCTCCGCCGGGCGATGTTAGAATTTGGCGGCTACGCCGCGATTACTTAACAACGCGCAAGCGACTGCGCGTTCCACCTATTTGCCGTCCGAATGCGCCAGTTCTTGGAAGCGCGTATCATTCCGGAGCGGATCGAACGTAGGATCGAGCCGGAGCAGCGCAGAAGTCAGCGGCGCCCTTGAAGCCCGGGAGCTTTCATACGGTATTGAGAGTAGTTTCTGTAAAGCGGCGACGGCGCGGTCGGGCTCTCCCGTCTGCGCCGCTACCCGGGCGAGGATCTCGATCGGAAAGGGACCCGCCAAGGCATCCTTCTCGACAGGGATCACGGCCATGGCTCGCTCGGCCAGAGCCAATGCAGCGGCCTTGTCACCGAGGCCCATATTGGCAAGGGCGAGATCTCCGATAAGGCTAAAATTTTCCGGCTGTTCTTTGAGGAGAGGTTCCAGTTCGCTGCGCGCCTGTCGCCAACTTTCCTGGGCGGCGGCACGGTCGCCCGCGGCTTGTTGCGCCCAGCCTAACCAAAAGCGCAGTTCACCATTGATATAACCCAATGCCGGATCAGGCTTGGCGAGTATTTCCTTTAGCCGAGGAATGATTGGTGCAGGGTGGTGCTCCAGGATGGCTTGGTAAACTTGTGTTTCCATGGCCGGCGTGTCGTCCGCCGCCGGGCGGAGCGGAGCGAGTAGCGCCGAGGCACGCGGCAGGTCGCCTTCGGCCTGCGCGATACCGCCCTTGAACGCGAGGGTATCCAGGTCGTCCGGCGTAATATCGAGAACCTGATCAAGCTTGCGCAGCGCTTCGGGGAAACGACGAAGAGAAATGTAGGAAAGCGCGTACTGGGTGAGCAGGTAAACGTTGCGCGGATCCAGCCGCTCGGCTTCGTTGAAATATGACGCGCTCCGGTCCCACTGACCTCGCCTCCGCTCGACATAGGCCAGCGATTCAGGAATCCGGCTGCTATTCGGCAGAAGCTGACGTGCTTGCTCAAAGTAACGCACCGCGGTGTCGTAATCCTTTAGGCACGCGTAGTGGTAATAGCCCTTAGCCAATACGGCCTCGCCGAGATTGGGTTGAAGAGTGAGTGCGGTTTCGGCTGCCTGACGCGCCTCTTCACGCAGGGCCACCGTTGGTTGAAGAGCCCGTGTGATGTAGCTGCGCGCTTCCACGTATGAGAGCAGTGCCCAACTAAGCGCGAACTTCGGGTCCAACCGCACCGCTTCCCTGAGATATTTCTGCGCGCCAAGTGCGTTGGCGGGTGTGTTTAACGTTTTCAGTGTATAAGCCAGACCACGCAGGTAGGCATCGTAAGCTTGCGGATTGTCTGTCGGTTTGGCAGCGATGACTTGCTCTTCCTGGCTGCTAAGGTGCGCTCGCAACTGATCGGCGATGGCTTTGGCCACCTCACTTTCGACCGAAAAAACGTCGGTCAGTTTGCGATCAAAGGTATCGGCCCAAAGATGGGAATCATTGGCTGCTTTGATCAGCTGCACGTTTACGCGGACGGCGTCGCCGCTCTTCTGGACGCTCCCTTCCACGACGTGGGCGACGCCAAGTTGTCTAGCGATCTCGGGCAGGTTTTCCGGCGCGCTTTTGTAATGCTGCGTCGAAGTCCGCGAAATGACTTTCAGATCGGCGATCTTGGATAAGCGGGTTAGAATCTCATCCTGGATTCCGTCGGCAAAGTAGGCGTTGTCAGGATCACGACTGAGATTTTCAAAAGGCAGCACCGCGATGCTTTTTTCCGGCGCAAGCGTCGATCCCATGCGATTACGGGAAAACATTGTGATACCAGCGACGATCGCCAGGAGCGCGAGCAACGCTGCCGCCGCCGTCGCCGAACGCATTCGTGCGCTGTGCTTCTTCAGGGCCTGGAACTTTGTTGGCAGTTGCGGATTGCCCGCGTCATCCGCGTAAAGATTCACGATGGACACGCGCATCCCATGCTTCACTTCGCATTCGCCGAGATTATGCAGGAGGGGCCGCCAATGTTCGTATTCTCCTAAATCGTCGGCCACGCGTTTGGAGAGAAGAATGTGTCCGGCGTCACCGCAGTCCATCACCCGTTGCGCCATATTAAGACCGGCGCCGGCAAGGTTGGCCTGACCGTTCACATCGATTACGCCGCTGACAGGGCCGCTGTTCACTCCCATTCGAAGCTGTCGGTGTTCTTTGAGAGCGCGACTAATTTCGAGCGCGCATTCCACTGGCTCTTCCGGGCTCTTGTAAAAAACCAGCGCCATCCCGTCACCTGTGGGGATCTTGATCAGCCGATTTGCGTTTTCGGCGTTCTGGAATTGTTCCGAGCTACGGACAATTTGATTTAGTTCATCAATAGCCGCGCGTTGATCGTTAATCGAAAGCTTCGAATAGCCAACAATGTCGACGAACAAGACATGGGCGATCTCAAGCTGGATCTCCTTCTTAACTTCAGTGGACATGGGCGGGCTGAGCCCCCGATTTGATCGGGCCGATTATTTGCCTTCCGCTCGCGCAGGTCGAGGCGAAAGGCGCGACCACGCCCCGGGCGATTGGGTCAATCGCCCCTACCTTTTCAGCGCGAAGCGAACCTTCAGTCGCAGTGCGTTGAGTCGAATGAAGCCGGTCGCGTCGCCTTGGTCGTATCCGGACTTTTCGCCTTCCATGGTGGCGATCTTTGGATCATACAGGCTCTTCGGACTCTTGCGGCCGGCAACAATGATGTTGCCCTTGTAAAGCTTAAGCCTAACCACACCCGTCACGTCGCGCTGCGTTTCGGTGACGAGAGCCTGCAGAGCTTCGCGTTCAGGCGAAAACCAAAAGCCGTTGTAGACCAGCTCGCTGTATTTCGGAATCAGGCTGTCGCGCAGATGCATTACTTCGCGGTCCATGGTCAGCGTTTCCATTTGGCGATGAGCGAAATGCAAAATTGCGCCGCCCGGAGTTTCGTAAACACCGCGCCCTTTCATTCCAACGAAACGGTTCTCGACAATATCGACACGACCGATGCCGTGTTTGCCGCCGAGTTTGTTGAGCGTTTGCATCACTTTCAACGGACTCATGGAGGGACGACCTCCGTGTCGTCCAGTCTTTGTGGACCGGACGGAGCCGGTCCCTCCAACGTAGACGCAATTACCGCTTTCGAATCCGAGATCGACATGCTCGGGTTCGTCTGGGGCGTCTTCTGGCGCGACACTGAGCTTGTACATGCCGCGCATTTTCTTTGAGCTCGCGTCGAACCACGGATCTTCCAGCACGCCGCTCTCGAAACTGATGTGGAGAAGGTTGCGGTCCGTTGAGTAAGGCTTCTGAGCGCTCGCTTCGACGGGAATCTTGTTTTTCTTTGCGAACGCGATCATCTCCTTGCGCCCAGGAAACTGCTTTCGAAAACGTTCCTCTCGCCATGGCGCAATTACTTTCAATTCCGGGGCGAGTGCCGCAGCCGTTAATTCAAAGCGCACCTGATCGTTCCCCTTTCCCGTCGCGCCGTGAGAGATGGCTTGCGCCTTCTCGGCGCGGGCGATCTCGACCATTCGTTTCGCGATCAATGGACGAGCGATGCTCGTTCCCAGAAAATACTGGTTCTCGTAAATCGCTCCGGCCTGGAACATCGGAAAAATGAAATCGCGGGCGAATTCTTCGCGGAGATCTTCAATGACGCATTTCGAAGCGCCCGTTTTCAGCGCTTTGTCGTCCAAACCGGCGAGCTCTTCCTCCTGACCAATGTCGGCACAGAATGCGACAATGTTGGCTCGATAATTTTCCTTCAGCCAACAGAGAATGACGGACGTGTCGAGGCCGCCGGAGTAAGCGAGAACGATTTTCATACAAAATCATCCTCGCAAATCCCAAGCTCCAAACTCCAAAACCCAGGAAAATTCCAACCTCCGAGATTCAAAAAAGATTGGAACACGCGCATTTTGGATTTTCTTCTTTAAACGTTTCCCTGGGGTTTGGGAATTGGGATTTGGAACTTAATCTCCAAATGAAATGTCGACGTCGCGCGCGGTTTGGACCATTTCGCCGTGCGGCGGAACCAAACGCAGCCGATTGACCGCGTCGGCGATTGGAACGTGGCGCACCTGATAATTCTGGTAGCTGACCATCGAGCCGAAATGTCCTTCGTTTGCTAATTGAACTGCTTTCACGCCGAAACGCGTGCCGAGGGTCCGGTCGAGCGGAGTCGGTGCGCCGCCGCGTTGCAAATGCCCAAGCACGCAAGAGCGTGTTTCTTTTCCGGTCCGCTCGGCAATCTCGCGCGCAACAACGTCGCCAATGCCGCCAAGCTTGAATTCCCCGCCTTCGATATCGCGCTTGATCTGTTGACCGTCGCTGGGGCGGGCGCCTTCAGCCACAACCACGAGTGAATCTAGACGGCCCGCAGCGTCGCGTTTTTTAACCGCTCCGGCGATCTTGTCGTAATCGAACGGGATCTCCGGAATCAAAATAATGTCTGCACCGCCAGCGATGCCGCCGTGGAGAGCGATCCAGCCGGCGTGACGGCCCATGACTTCGACGACCATCACGCGTTTGTGGCTGGTTGCCGTGGTGTGCAACCGATCGAGCGCATCCATCACTTCGGCGACCGCCGAATCGAAACCGAACGTCATTGCCGTCGCTTCAATGTCGTTGTCGATCGTTTTTGGAACGCCGATGCAATCGATGCCCGCCTCCTGCATCTGCATGGCGGTCGTCATCGAACCGTCCCCGCCGACGATTATCAGCGATTTGACGTTTAGATCGTCCAAAACTTTCTTGGCGCGCGCGATTACTTCACTCGCAACGACGGCGCGGTCGCCCGCTCCAACTTTGGCAATGAAGTGCCCGCGATTTGTCGTGCCGAGGATTGTTCCGCCGAGAGCCATGATTCCTTCGGTGCTCTTGCGATCGAGCACGACGTAATCGCCGGGCGGCAACAATCCTTCGAAGCCGTCGCGGAAGCCGATCACTTCCCAGCCCAGTTTGTCGGCCGCGAGCACAACGCCGCGGAGGACGGCGTTTAGTCCCGGGCAATCACCGCCGCTGGTGAGAATGCCGATTCGCGTCTTCATCGTGAAGACCAATCAAAGCATTTTCTTCGGATCGACAAGGCGTCCGGCGCCGGCCCATTGGTCGTACAGTTGCCAGCCCTGGGCGACGAGTTGAGCGCCCTCACCAAATCGACTGGTGCTGCCAAGCAGGACAACCACGATTCGTCGCGGAAAGATGCGGGTGCCCTGCGCTTCCTGAACGACCTGAGATTCACGGGTCGAACTCAGGACGAGACACTGGCCGGCCCGCGCGGTTTGACCCGTTTTCACGCCGTCGATCCCGTTGGTCCCGAGAAGTTCGTTTGTGTTCCGCAACAGATAACGTTGCTCCTTGCCGCCGCGCCGCCACGAGATCTGGCGGTCCTTTTGCGAAACATAAAACCGAAAGCTCGCCTTGTTCAGCGCGTAACGGGTGAGCCGCGCAACGTCTTCGGCCGTCGAATAGGGCAACGGCTTCACGTTGGTATCGACTCCGTGAGAATTCACAAACCGCGTCTTCTCCATTTTCAACTGCTTGGCCAACGCGTTCATTTGAGTAACGAAAACGTCGATCGCCGAGAGCTTCGCGGTTGGTGCCTGAATCTGGGACCCGACGTAACTGCCCAGCGTATAGGCCGCGACATTGTCGGATTGGACCAGCGCAGCGTAAAGCAAATCGCGTAACGCAATGTCATCTCCGGGTCGAAAACCAACATTGTTTTCGAGTGTGCCGACAAACGCCGCCTGCGGAATTGTTACGAATTGGTTGAGGTCGCCGCCTTTGTGCTCGGCCCAATCAAGGACGACCATGGCGGTCGCGATCTTGGTCAGGCTCCCGATTTGCCGTTTATCTTTCGATTTTGATTCCTGAAGAATGTAACCCGTCTGGGCGTCGGCAATGATGAAGGCTTGAGCGGCAGAAGCATTACGAAGTGCAGTCGTTCCGAAAACGACGACGACGCAGACGAATATTAGACGACGAAGACAAATCACGCGCGCACTCTTAGTCGTAGCGGTTGAATTCGCAACTGCGGAATGTTGTAGCCACGGCGCTGCGCGCCGTTTGACGAGGACGGGCCACCGGCCCGTGGGCTCCACTTATTCGGGCAGACTGATATTGGCCCGCTCGCCGTAACGATACGGATTCGCGCTCAACGTGATGTAGATCCGCTCAGCCGCGTTCACCATATCGAAGTGAGTCGCACGACCGAGTCCGCTGGCCCGGACCGTTCCATGTCGGCCTTGGAAGCGGCTGCCTCCAGCCATATCGAATTCGTAGACAACGGTGCCGCGATCGACATCCGTGATCCGAACATGCAGAATCAGCGTAGATTGTCCCGCTCCAAACGTTCCCGCGAAGAAACGGGCATATGGGTTGCCGCCGTCAATCAAAGTAAAGTTGCCTTCAACCAGCCAGCCAGTGCGGGGCGCTTCGGAATCCTTGAGGATTCGAGCAGGCGCGATTTTTTCCAATTGCTCCTTTAAATCACTCGCAAACTCCACGGGGGCAAGCGCTTTGCGGATTGGCATTTCACCATCACTCAAAGCCTCATCACCCTTGAACACTGCTGCGTCGATGCAGAAGGGGCGAATGTAAATCGCACGCGGATTAGCTGCGCCGACGCCGCAATTCGTGATCATGTGCACACCTTTCGAGCCGTAAACATCCTTGGCGTCGATAGCGGCCGCCGTCCGGCCACCCGGCGTAGCCACGTCGGTCTTGGTCACGTACATGTCCGCGCATGAGCAAAGCAGAACGCTTGAAGCGATAGCGATGAGAGATTTCATATTATTTAGTGCTGGCGTGCCGACCTTATTTCGAGGCAAAGGCAGGCCATTTTCGCGCTATCTGATGCAACTCTCGTGCCGTTCCCCGGGGAAAAACCGCAGTGACGGCTGCTCCACCCTGCTTAACTAGTCGGTTGGGGCGACCTGGCCCGACTAATCAACAGTCGCATCAGAAAATAGACAATTACAGCCGACGGAACGGCCAGGAACAGCGACCCTATGATTGCCGGCCAAACGACTCGCAGAAACAGGTCCCAGTTCAAATAGTCGTGCAATCCAAAATGGAAACGTATTCGATGCGCCGGTAGAGGCCGGTGCAAGGTCCAGAGGCCGAGTTTGTATTCGGCGAAGTAAATCGCTGGCATCACGAAAATCAGGACATCGTGCAGGGTAACTGCAATCGCGGCGGCGATTTTGTTGCATCGGCATACCCAGGCTACCGCGATCGAAAGTAAAGTCTTGAGGCTCCATAACGGGGTGAAGCCGAAAAAAATTCCGATCGCCGATCCAAGTGCGATGGAGTGCGGCGTATCAGCCATCGTCACCAACGTCATGTGATGATCAGCCAGCCACTTTTTATTGCGTTCAAGCCAACCAGGCAATCGCGGGCCGTAATGACTTTCTTGTGCTGTTTGCTGCTCTGGCACCGCGCGACCTTACTCTAAAACAACTCCGGTGTCTCCGCCGGTGGCGTCGCAACGTTTTGGCCGAGCGCTTTGCGCAATCTAATCGCGGCCCTTGGCGCGTAATCGAGATTGTTGTTGTTGAAAACCACGTGCACTTCCTCCGCCTCGCTCGCCAATTTCCGGGTGCGTTCGGCGACCTCCTCGATTTCCTTGTCGGAGTAATCGTAATCGAAACGCTTCGCCACTGTTTTACCGGTGAGATAGGCCTTCGCGTCCCGTCCGTGCAGTCGCAAATAACTAAACCTTGGGTTCGTAACTTCATTCAGGTCCGATGGGACGATTGAAAAATGGTCGGCCGCCGGCGCGTCAACGTTCACAAATCCGACCTGGCGCTCTCGCAAAAAATCTTCTGTCGACTTTAGCTGATCGTCGACGACCCAGTTGCGATTCCGAAATTCGATTGCCAGGGAATAATCGCGAAGTCGCGCAATCAGTGGCTCGAGCTCAGCCAGTTCATGTTTTCGCGACGAGAACGCGGGTGAAAGCTGCAACAGAAGCACGCCGAGCTTTCCATGCGATCGCAAGATCGAAATCGACCGCAAAAACAGGTCGAGCATCGCATCACGTAACGCGGGAGAAACATTCACCTTCCCTTTCGGCTCGGTTCTCGCGATTCGCTGCAGTTCTAGCGGCAGCAGTTTTGCCTGAGTGGAGTGAAACGAAAACAACTGGTGTAGCTTTACATCGAACACAAACTCGCTCGGCGTTGTCGCGCACCATCGGTCGACAGTGCGCGCATCCGGCACCGAATAAAACGTGGAGTTGATCTCCACCATCTCGAAATGTTGCGCGTACCAGGCGAGCCGCTCATGGGCCGGCATTTTCTTCGGATACCAACGCTCCACAAACCCGGGATCGGACCAGCTTGCCGTTCCAACCAGAATTCTGCCGGCATCTTTTTTCGCGGCCTTCCGTTCGCTCACGCGCTAACGAAACTGCCGCCCTAACAGAACGCAAATTGTCTCGGCTAGGAGAATCGGGCGTAATCGAATACCAACTGCTGATCGAGTTGGTTCAGTAACTCCGCCAGCTCGGTCAGGTCGACTGGTTTTCGCAACACGCCAACTGCTCCGGTTCCGGCCAGGTGCGGTAGGTATCGGTTCGAAACAAAAACGACTCGCGCGCACGGATCTTCGGCCAGGATGTAACGAGCGGCGGTTAGTCCGTTGAGTTTGCCCATTGAGACATCCATCAACACCACATCAGGGCGGTGACTGCGATAGGCTCGGATCGCTTCGGCTCCTGAGTTCACCACTTTGACCACGTGGTGTCTGGCCGCGGCCACGAGCAAAGCCAGTGTCCCGCCGACACTTGGTTGATCGTCGGCAATCAGGACGCGCATCGCCTGAAATTTGCAGAACCTTCTATGCCAGCACCCTGGAATTCGTTAAAAAATGAGAAACTCGATCCGCCGAAAATTTGGCTCCAGAGGTAGGATTCGGCGCTGTCTTCCCCTGTATTTGGCTGCAATTAAGCAGTTTACACCTGAGTATTCAAGCGAACTCGCCGACTACTTGAGCTGACTCTTTTACTGCGGTTTGCTGGCAATTTTGCTGGCACGTGATTGTTAGGTAGGCATAAGCATTAAGTCTATGCGTCACATTCATTCGGGAGGGGACCGTTCGAAGTGTCCGTATTGCCGAAATAACATCCCGTTTGATCTTCCGGAAGAACTCTATCAGGCAGTTTTGAATGGCACGCTTGTCCTCTTCGCTGGAGCGGGAGTCAGCAGCGAGAGCAACATCATGCCTGTTAAACCGCTTTATGATGAAGTGTGCTCGTCATTGCATCTAAGGCGTCAACGAACGCTTCAATTCCCAGATGTTATGACGCAGTTTTCAAACAAGTTCGGTCGAGCCGCTTTGCTGCGGAAGATCAAAGAACACTTCGACTACATCCGATCCTTCTCTGAACTGCATCGTTTGGCCACACGATTTCATCAAGAACTTGCGACGATGTTCCCGATCAGTGAAATCATCACAACAAATTGGGACGACTATTTTGAAAGTGAGTGCGGTGCGACTGCTTTTGTAACAGCTGACGATTTCGCTTTCTGGAACCTACCAGGCCGACGAGTGCTTAAAATCCATGGTTCGGTTAACGCGTATGGCTCAATTGTCGCAACTCGGGGCGACTATGAGCGGTGTTACAGGCAGCTAGCGCGTGGATTACTCGGGAGCACTCTGAAGATGGCTCTGGCAACGAAAACATTGCTCTATGTTGGCTTCTCATTTCGCGATGACGACTTTGAGCGAATCCACAAATACCTGATGCGGGAGATGCGAGGCACGATGCCCAGGAGCTATCTTGTAACGCCCGATCGATCGTCCAACACACAAATTACTGGCATGGGAGTGCAGCCCATTTACACCGACGCGACTTTCTTTCTTTCACGGCTGAAAAGGCGACTTGTGGCTGACAAGCACATGATTTCTGACCAGAGATACGACGGAATCCTGGGTTTCTACGAACGTGTCTTAAAGGCGCATCGGAAAGTCTCAGCGATGTCGTTTCCGAAGCATCCAGGTATTATGTATTGCCTTGCTTACCAGGATGGATTGAAACACGCATTGGCGCGTATCGTGACGTTCAGAAAAACGGGCTACTACTCCCATACTTGCAACACCGCGAGCACCCTTCGCGGATACACGGAAAAAATTCGGCCGGAAAAGCTTCGCGAAGGAGCATATCCCACCGTGGCCTATGTCGATGGGTACATAAACGGCCATATGTTTTGGGTGCTATCAGATAAACTTCGTTCTGCTTGCCCGATTTACTATATCTTTGGCTGTCGAAACGAACTTCGCAGTTATCGCGAATTTAGATCGCTCCTCGGACTGTGTCCGAAATTTCACAAGGCGGCATATCGTTTTGCGCAGCAGTTTGTCGAGCGAGGTCAGGTACCAGAAGGAATAGTGTTTCACCATCCTCCGGTTTTCTGAATTTGGGCTCGCGGCAGCGAAACCGAGCGGATGCTCGGAAGCCGTGAGTAACTGTTCCACCCTAGAGGTTTGGCTACACCTTTGGGGCAATGCCAAAGGTGTTCGCGAAAATATTAGCAGGACATAATATCCGAGGGTCTGTGTTCGATATGTTCGTTTCGTTCTTTTTGTTTGACTTCGCGTAAATGCGTATCATACTGTTCGAAGTATGAGAAGAAAACGTGGGGACAAACGGACCAAGATTTCTACGAAGAAAAGGCCGACCAAGACTGACCCGCCAGCCGTAAGCGCGACGCCACTCGAAGTAACAAGTTGGCAACCCACACGAATTTCGATGCCTCCGCCAGAAGCATTGTTCCACGAGGCTGAACAAGAACCGGACTTCCGAACATTGTCCGCGTATGTGGACTCTATTCGGATGCTTCGGAGCAAGGGATTCAGCTACCGAGATATTGCAGATTGGCTCTCCGAGCGTGGCATCGATGCGGATCACAATGCGGTTTATCGAGTTTACACAAACAGTCTGTCCGACTACGACGCGCACTTGGAAGATCTCCGCGAAGCCGAGGAGGGGGAACGAGAGGCTCGGCGGAATTCATAAATTTATGCGCCAAACCATAAACTGATGCGCAACGCGAAGTCAGCTTTCATAACAGCCTATCGGCAAGCCGGCCACACCAGGCCGTCGGCGACTCCCATATGGGCGCACGTCGACCGTGAAGTTTAACGGGTTCGCGCACGGAATGCGGGAGCTCAAATTTGAAAGGTTCAGATCGTGAAGAAGATAATCACACTATTGCGTATGGGGCCGGCTTTGATCGGTGAAGTGCGTGGTGCAAAAGCAGAAACTGCTAAACGATTCGATAAGACGGACAAGAATGCGCCGCCGATCGAGTTCGGAATGTTTAAGATCAACATCGAGCAGTTGGCAGACGGATCGCCAGTAATGATATCGGTTTTCTTGGATGCGGGTACCAAGGCCGATGATTTCGCTGCGAAAGCGCAGGTAAAGCGCGGCGATATCATTGCCGTCGCAGTGAATAAATTGGAGCTCAAGAATGGCGTTCGCCGCGCAAGTTGTGGCGCGAACGGGTTTTTTGTCCTTGAAAAGTCGGAAGCCGACCAGCTTCGCAGCTGATTCGCCAGGAAGGCTCTCTCGATGAACGTGGTGCGCGAGCGGGGTCGCGTGGCGCGCAGCGCCACGCACCCGCCGCGCTTTACCTTGTTTCACTGAAGAACAATTCAGACGGAATTGAGATGAAGAGCCGGTTCGCCTTCGAATTCACCGTTCGGAAAATGCTTCGCCAAAGTGGGAAGCTGTATTTCTGGACGTTCACGTTCCGTGAGGTGCATTCACAGAAAACAGCAATGGAACTGTGGAATGAGTTTTTAACGCTGCTAAAGCGGAAGCTGCAGTTTCGGGGCGTGCGAGTCTTGGAGTTGCACGAAGACCACGGTTGTCACTTTCACGTCATTACTAATCAGCGATTCGCCATTGAGAAGATTCTGCAGTTCAGCGCCCGCTACGATTTCGGGCGATTGAACGTCAAGCGGGTGTCGGATTCGGCGAAAGCAATCGGGTATGTCTGCAAATACCTATCTAAGCGTCGGCCCGGCTGTTTGAAGCGAGCGCGATTGTGGTCGGCTTTCGGAAAGATCGAGCGCACGCGCGTTAAGGATGTGCTGACGGACACGCCGATGACCCGCTTGCTGAGGCGGATAATGGGGAAGCGGTCGATCGAAGATGAGCTTGCAGGCGTTGAAGATGATCCGGCCCGGACAAACGTTTTTCGACCGGAGAAAAATTTCCAACGTGCACTGGAGAAAGCGAGAACTGTTTATCTGTTCGGTTTTGATCCGGAATATTTTGAGCGGCAAGAGAATTGGGCAAGGGCACGGCAATCGGGTCTCGTCACTTTGTCGCATCCGTGGTCGGCGGCCAATCCAGTCGCAGACGAAAGTTGAGGGTTGAGATGCTGACGAATCGAGGTGGAATGACTGTCCAGGAAAGGTTCGCACTGCTGAACTGCCAGCGTCTTCCTGCTCGCCTAAACACATCTGAAACGGCGCTGGTGCTAGGTTTTCAAGAGCACGATATCGCTCCGTTGGTTGCGGCAAAGCTGCTTGTGCCGTTAGGAAAGCCAGCGCCGAATGCTCCCAAATATTTCGCCGCAGTTGAGATTGTTGAACGAGCAGCGAATCCAGAGTGGCTTTCAAGCGGGACGAAAGTAATCGCGAAACATTGGCTTCGAAAAAATCAGCAAAGGCCGTCAACGGTGGGTTAACGATAGCGTTTTGTATTGCAAGCCGGATGCGATGTCGTTAGGAGTTTGAGTAATCAGGATTAGCACAAATGCGGAGTAGCGTTCTCGATTACACCAAGGTCTTGGCTTGGCCGATCATCGCGCTCGTAGTGCTCGGCTCTTTTTGGGTACCATTACATGAAATTGGCCGTATGGCGCCGGAGTTGGTGCGACAGTCGACGTCAATTAAGATTGGATCTGTCTCATTAGAACTTTCAAAGAAGGTTACCCGGAAGGTCTCAGATGAAGTACGGAATGTTCTTCCAAAGCTTGATGCGGACGACATCAAATGGGTTGCGATGAACGACGGGGGAGAAAGTACGTACGGCGATGAAGTATCTTGGAAGGACGACGCTGGGCGCATTGGAAAGTTTGCGACGTTGGGGTTGGTGGCGCGAATGTCGACTAAAGACTTAGAGGAGCGTCAAAAAATAAACGAGAGACCGTCGCGAGATTTTGCCGGATATAAAACGACAGATCTATTCGATCAAGTACACGCATTCCTAATTGATCTTGTGCCGGAGGTCATTTCGGAGCTGCAGCTTAACGAGCCACTCAACGAAAAGAAAAAAAATGAGCGTTGAGGTATGCGTGGTACGGCGCTGGTATGGTTCTCCTAGAAAAGTAACTCTTGTGGAATCACCGGCGCACGACGCGCAAAGGGATAAGTTTGGCGGCATGCACTTGTTCGTACTCGTCAAGAGCAGGGAGAACAACTAACGCACCTTTCGCATAGGCTTCATGTACCGCACGGCTGTTATGACCAAGTGCTTCTTGTGCGAAACGCTGTGGATATCCACAAGCTTTCGCTCGCTGCGCCCAGGCGTAGCGGTATGAATGCAGGCTGACTTCATTGACTCCGGCAATGCGGCAACGTCGGCGAAACTCTGCTGAGCGGTGATTCGCAGAACTTCCTTTGATGTTGGGAAACAGATCGCCAGAATGAGGGAGAGATTCTAATAAGGAACGAAGTTTGGTTCCGATCGTCAGCCGAGCGGGTTCGCTGAAGGGGCCGAGTTTTTTGCGGCGGTAAACGAGAACACTGTTCTGCCAATCAATGTCCTCAGCGGTCAGATTTGCGGCATCAGTTTGCGCGGCACCGGTTTCGTACAACAGTTCGTAATAGGCGCGGCGTTCGCGATTCTTTTCAGAAGCGATGACGGCTGCGTGTTCTTCCGCCGTGACCGCTCTTTTACTTTGGCTTTGAATTTTGGGCCATGCTCGTTTTGCGAGGATGGGCCACGGGAGCCAACTGAGACCGAGAGCCAGGTTGTGAAGTCGGCGTAGATAGTGCGCCACGCAATTTCCGTTCGCATGAACGACGGCGAGCAAATCGTCACCGGTCGTTTGCACGAGTGGTTTGTCGCGGATCGGGTCATACGCTTTGCTGCGAAATCCTCGCGCGCACCGCTCCTGCGTTGTTGGAATTCCGTGCATCGCCATTTCATCCATCACGGCCTGCCACGTTCGCTGCGCCATTTTTGGATCGTGAGCTGCGAGGTATGCGCGAGCGAGGTTGAGATTGATGGTCGGCACCCGATGCGATTCGTTCATCGCGTTTAAGAGCCGTTCGGCTTCGCGTCGATCGCTCGTTTTAAGAGTGCCTTGCTCTGCTGAGTTATTTTGCTGCCAATAGAAAACGCCGTTGCGTCGGCGATAGAGTCGGTATTTGAGTTGCACGTTTTTCTCCACGTTGAGGAGAATGCACACGCCGAATCTTTTCCGTTAGCGAGTAGTGGCCGAGTTGCGGCAGAGTTCGTGCGAATTGTTGCTTCGCGAGCTCGTTTGCTGGCAAATCTGCTGGCATTTCTCGGTTTAGCGGTCCTGCCAGCTGGAGAAGCCGCTCGTCGTGAGCGACTTAAAATTTGGCTCCAGAGGTAGGATTCGAACCTACGACCAATCGGTTAACAGCCGACCGCTCTACCACTGAGCTACTCTGGATCGCGTTTTTCCGCTCGAATGAGCGGCGTGAACCTTGCGCAGTCGCTTCCGCGCAGCAAGTAAATTGGTTGCGGGGGCTGGATTTGAACCAGCGACCTTCAGGTTATGAGCCTGACGAGCTACCAGGCTGCTCCACCCCGCGGAATGAGAATAGCGGGAATGCCTATCGCGCGCAAACTGAAACGGTCTTAATCGAGGAGAATTCCACGCCATCGATGAAATTTCGGCCTCCACTGATTGAGCGATTACAAGCCGCCCGGAGAATTGTTGCGCTTACCCGCGCGGGAATTTGGGCCGAAAGCGGGCTGGCTATGTTTTCGCAACGCAGTGCTCTTGGCAGAACAAATCAATCTTCGCGCCAATTTGGTCCCGAATGCGACTGGTTTGCTCCAGTCGTTCCTCGTAAGCGCCTTTGAGTTTCGATGGATCGTCGAAGGGCCAGTGCAGGCGAGTTGTTAAGCCAGGAAAAATCGGGCAACCTTCCGCCTCAGCTTCGCTGCAAACGGTTATCACGAATTGAAAGATTTGGCCCGATTTCCAAACATCGAACACGCGTTGCGTTTTATTCTTTGAGATATCGATCCCGCGTTCCCGAAGTGTTTCAACGACCAGCGGGTTGATAATGCCAGGCTCGAGTCCGGCGCTCTGCGCTTCAAAGAATTCGCCACATGTTTTGTTCAATAGCGCGGCCGCCATTTGGCTGCGGGCGCTGTTATGAACGCAAATGAACAGAACTTTTTGTTTTGGCATTTGGTTTTTCTTCCACGAGTGCATTGGTTGAACAGGCGTTGCGGTTCACAGCAAAATACAGGAAAAGACAGTTGCGCGATGAATTTTTCTCCGTCTTTGATCGAATCGTTGCGCGCCGCGCAAAAAATCGTGGCTCTCACCGGCGCCGGAATTTCCGCCGAAAGCGGGCTGGCTACTTTTCGCGATGCGCAGACCGGGCTTTGGAGCAGATTCAAACCGGAAGAGCTCGCGACCGCCGAGGCCTTTCGCCAAAACCCGAAACTTGTTTCCGATTGGTACGCCTGGCGACGCGAGCAGGCTTTGAACGCCAAGCCGAACCCCGGCCATTTGGCCCTGGCAGAAATGGAAAAGCGCGCGCCGGAATTTTTGCTTGTCACTCAAAACGTAGACGGCCTCCACGCGCGAGCCGGCAGCGGCCGAATCGTTGAACTGCATGGAAACATTCATCGCTTCCGCTGCTTCGAGAATGATTGCGCGAGCGATACCTTCGATATCGAAAACGGTCGATGTCGATCTTGCGGCGGAAATTTAAGGCCCGGTGTGGTTTGGTTTGGTGAAATGCTGCCAGTCGATGCGCTCGAAACCGCGATTGCAGCCACGGAAGCGTGCGATGTTTTCTTTTCGATTGGAACCTCGAGTCTTGTTTATCCCGCCGCCGACTTGTGGCGGCGCGCGAAAAACAACGGTGCGATGGTGATTGAGATCAACAAAGACCCAACACCGCTCACTCCCCTCGCCGACTATTCGTTTCCCGGTAAAGCCGGCGAAATTCTGCCGGAACTTGTCCGGCAAATTTGGATTCACCAATCCGATAGCGGGCACTAGCATCGCGCTCCGTGCCGCTCAATCCAAAACGAACGGTTGCCGAACTCAAAGATCTGCGCGCACTAACCGGCGACGAAAATGGCGCGCAACGCGTCGCCTTCACCCCGACTTGGGCAAAGGCGCGAAAATGGTTACGCGACAAGGTCGAGAAAATCGATGGCGTCGAAATTCACAATGACGCCGCCGGAAATTTTTGGGCAACGCTGGCCGGCAAATCGGAAAAGGCTCTCGTCATCGGCGGCCACATTGACTCCGTTCCGAACGGTGGCTGGCTCGATGGATCTTTGGACACCCTCGCCGGCGTTGAGATTCTGCGCCGCATCGCAGAACAATACGAAAGCAAACCGCCAGTCACGGTGCGACTCGTCGATTGGACCGATGAAGAAGGCGCCCGATTTGGAAAAAGTCTGTTCGGCTCGTCCGCCTGCTCAGGCAAGATCGACATGGATGAAACGCGAGAACTCAAAGACAAGAATGGCATTCGTCTCGTCGATGCGATGAAGGAACACGGAATCGATTTCGACAAGGTCAAGGATTCCGGAAAAGAATTAAAAAACGCGGCGGCCTATATCGAGTTGCACATCGAGCAGGGACCCGTGCTGCTGGGTCTGAACCTTCCCCTCGGAACAGTGCTCGGGACTTTCGGAGTCGAACGACATATAATCACATTCCGGGGACAAGCCGCACATTCCGGCAGCACGCCAATGAACCGGCGGCGCGATGCATTTCTCGCCGCAGCGAAGATGAGTCCGGAGATTTACGAGATCGCGAAACGGAGTGGCCAAGGCGTTTGCACGATCGGATCGTGCACAACAAAGCCGGGCATCGTCACGAGCGTCGTTGAAGAATGCCGTATCACCCTCGATCAGCGCCATCTGGACGCCAGAGCATTGCAACGAATGTTGGATGAAGCCAAGGCCGCGAGCGAGAAATTCGCCAAACAAGGAAACGTAGAGGTTAGCTGGGAGCGGATTTGGAACATTGAGCCGATCCTCTTTATTAATGAGCTGATCGAAATGGCCGATGCCGCGATTGGCGAGGTTCGCGCCACCCCCCATCGAATGCCGTCAGGTCCCTTGCATGATGCAGCCGAAGTCGCGCTCGCCGGCATTCCCGCCGTTATGATGTTCGTCCAAAGTTTGCACGGGATCAGCCACAACAAGATCGAGGATACGAAAGAAGAACATCTCGAGCTGGCTGTTATCGCGTTCGACAAGTTGGCGAACAAGGCGATGAGCTGGATCGGGTGAGCGGAAGTGACCTGTGATCAGTGACCAGTGACAAGTTGGATAAAAGCCACTAAAAGACGGTCATGAATCAATCCACCCAGAACTACAAAGACCTAATTGTTTGGCAAAAAGGAATCGAGCTCGGTAAAATCATTTATCGATTGACCGCGACGTTTCCGCAGGAAGAGCGGTTCGGCCTGATTTCGCAAATGCGTCGCGCCGCAGTTTCGATTCCTTCAAATATTGCGGAAGGACGGGCTCGGAGAACAACACCGGAGTTTATTCAGTTTGTTTCGCATGCGGAAGGCTCCGCCGCAGAACTCGACACGCAGATTATTCTCGCAGTCGAGTTAAACTTTTGTTGTAAAACGGACGCTCTCCCAATTTACGAACTGAACGATGAGATTCGGCGAATGCTCAACGCTCTGCGCCGCAAACTTGGCGAGCGTATTAGCTGATCGCTGGTCACTGGTCCCTTGTCACTGCCAATGCCGTTTGCGGAATCTCCGCGGCAAGCTCCATTTCCAATCGCGATGCATATCAATCTTCTGAAATCAAAGATTCACCGAGCCACCGTGACCGGCGCCAGTCTGGATTACGAAGGCAGCTTGAGTATCTCGTCCGATATTGCGGAGACCGTAGGACTGTTTCCTTACGAGCGAATACTTGTTGGAAACCTGCAGAACGGCGAGCGATTTGAAACCTACGTAATTTTTGCCGCGCCCGGGAAGGGTGTCATCGAGTTGAATGGCGCGACCGCGCATCTTGGAAGAGTCGGCGACCTGCTCACGATCATGAGCTTCGCGCAACTGGCCCTCGACGAAGCCAAGTCACATCGCCCGCGCATTGCCGTGTTGGATCGGCAGAATCGTATTATCCGTCGCGAGTCTGGCGAAACGCCGACCAGCAGGCGCGAATGGGAAGCCGAAGTGATGCAGAAGTGATCTGTTATCAGTGATCAGTGACAAGCTCGGTCAAAGCCGCTAAAACAGTCCCATGAATCAATCCACAAAGAATGAAGCTCTACCGGCTTACGAACTCATCGATGAGATTCGAATGCTCAATGCATTACGTCGCAAAAGGCTGAGCGCAAATAACTGATCACTGGTCACTGATCCCTTGTCGCTTCCGAAAAAACATCGCGAAATTCCGGAGCAACATCGCGCGCAGGAACATTTAGCCAACGAGCGAACGTTCCTCGCCTGGGTGCGGACGACCATTGCGCTCGTCAGTCTCGGGTTCGTCATCGCACGACTGGGCCTATTTTTGCGTGAGGCTGGAATGAGTGCGCCGAAGCTCTCTCACAGTGTTTCGCCGATCGGCGTCGGGTTAATGGGATTCGGCGCTCTCCTGACCGTTCTGGCCGCGTGGCGCTATGATTCTGTAAATCGACAAATCGAAACCGGTTGCGTTAAAACCGATCGCGCTCTGGTGTGGTTTGTTGCCGTCGCTGTTACGTTGATATCTGTGGCGCTGGTCATTTACATGATTGGCAACAGCACGTAATGGGAAGTGACCAGTGATCAGTGACAAGTGACAAGCGCTTCAGAATTCGCTAGAAACACTGAGCGTGTTAACTGATCACTGGTCACTTGTCACTTCCGATGAAACTTCCCAACCTTCCGCCGTTTGATCATCAGCCGAAGAAATACAGCGGCCCGTCGGCCGATGAAGTTTTGCGGCTTCGCAAAGAATTCCTGAACCCGGGAATTTTTCTCTACTACAAAAAGCCGCTCATGCTGGTGGAAGGGAAAATGCAATACGTCTGGGACGAGCACGGCCGCAGATATCTCGACGCGCTCGGCGGGATCGTCACCGTGAGCGTTGGACATTGCCATGCGGACGTTGTTGCGGTCGCGAATCGGCAAAACGAAACGCTCCAACATTCGACCACGATTTATCTGCAACCGAACATCGCGGAGTACGCCAAAAAGCTGGCTTCGAAAATGCCGGGCGATCTCAAAGTCTGCTACTTTGTGAATTCCGGCTCGGAAGCGAACGATCTCGCGCTGCTGATGGCGCGGGCTTACACCGGCAACTACGACATCATTTCGCTGCGCAACGCGTATCACGGCGGCAGCACGCTAACGATGGGAACGACCGGCAACCGTGCCTGGAAATTCAATGTGCCGCACAGTTTTGGAGTTCATCACGCCATGACGCCCGATCCCTACCGCGGATTGTGGGGACGCGACGACGCCGATGCTGGAAAAAAATACGCGGCCGATGTGAAGAACCTGATTGACTTCGCGACGGCGGGTCAGGTTGCCGCGTTCATTGCCGAATCGATTCAAGGCGTCGGCGGTTGCGTTGTTTTTCCTGACAATTATTTGAAGCACGCTTACGAGCATGTCCGCGCCGCAGGCGGCGTTTGTATCGCCGATGAAGTGCAGGCCGGCTTCGGCCGGACCGGTTCGCATTACTGGGGATTTGAGACGCAAGACGTGATTCCCGATATCGTGACGATGGCGAAGGGAATCGGGAACGGTTGCCCGCTAGGCGCAGTGGTTACGACCCCGAAAATCGCGGCTGCGCTCGCGCAGCGAATTCACTTCAACACCTTCGGCGGAAATCCGGTTGTCTGCGCGCAAGGCAGCGCGGTGCTCGACGTGATCGATCGCGAGAAACTTCAGGCGAACACGCTCAAGATCGGAAACCGAATTCTCGCCGGCCTTGGACAGCTGAGAGAGAAACACAACATCATCGGCGACGTTCGCGGCAAAGGACTGCTTCTCGGAATCGAGCTGGTGAAAGATCGGCAATCGAAAGAGCCGGCCAAGGAAGAATGCGCGCAAGTCATGGAAACCTGCAAAGAGATGGGCTTGCTTCTCGGCAAGGGCGGCCTTTGGGGCCAAACCATCCGTTTCTCGCCGCCGATGTGCGTCAACGAACAAGACGCCGACTTCCTCCTCGAAGTCCTCGACCGCGCGCTAAGCGGTTTGTAAGGAAACGTGAATGCGTCCCCTCGGAAATTAGGAATGGCAGCGCGATTCATCGCGGCTTTAACTACCGTCGCTTGGTTGTTTCTCTTGTTCGTCTGCGTGGTCGCCCTTTTGATGGATTCTGAGACACTGACTGCTTCCGATTTCGCGCTCGGTATCGCGTTAGCTATCGTGATTTGTGGCATAATCGCAGCGTCCATCTATTCGATTTTCCGGCTTACTCGAACGCTTCCATTAATCTTGCTCATTGCGTCCTTGTTTCCGGCGTACGTCTTCGCGAGCGCGATGTGGCGACTACAAAATCCAGCCGGCGACCGGTTCTTTCAGATACTCTTCCGCGGGAATTACGATTGGTTCCGCCTGCTCCAAGACATTGTTTATATCGGATTGCCCTTTTGTTGGGCGGTCGTCTGTTTAAACTCCCTGCTAGTTCGACGATCCGAGATGTGACAAGCCCTTAGGCGCTGTGATCGCACGGTGGGACTGGTGATCGGCGTCTTTCGAATATCGCCAAGGCAAAGCTAGCCTGCGCTAGATCGGGCGATCCGATCGAAGGTTGGGCATTGTTCGGCACTTTTCGTGCTCGAAGTACGCCTATGCTGACGATGCATTCCGCTACCAAGGGGCAACGTGAAGTTGTTCGTCAACTCGTTCACTCAGTGTTGTTGCGGGACATGAGCACGTTTAATCCCGAACGTTTCAAGGAATGGATCAAGGCAATGGACGCCAACTTCAACAAAGTTGGATTGACTCTCACGTTCAGAATCCACGATCGCGACGTGGATTTCGCGATCAAAGAAGTGCGCTCCCGTCGTACGGTCTATCAATTTGGTTCTTCCACCCGTGTTCGCTTCGATGATCGGGATGTCGTCATGACGGTCGAGCAGGTCGCCGTCATTAAGTTTTAGATTTTAGTTGCGACACGGCATAGGTCACGACGAGATCCGGATGACACCGCCAGCCAACGCGCTATTATCGCGCGGTGCGACTCGCGATTCTTTCGGTTGTCCTTTTCCTTTCCGGAATCAGCGCCCTGATTTTTGAGACGCTTTGGCTGCGCTTAAGCGGGCTGGCGTTTGGCAATTCGATCTGGGCGGCGGCGCTGATTCTTTCCAGTTTCATGGCCGGCCTCGCACTCGGCACGGCGATCGCCGCTTCGGCAAAGCTACAGCGAGTTCGTCCGTTGAAACTTTACGCGGCGTTCGAAATCGCCGTCGCGGTGTTTGGTTGCACCCTCGTTTTCGCATTGCCGATCATCGGCGAACTGTTGCGTCCACTTTTCCAGGCGCTCTGGTCGTACCAAACAATTCTGCTCGCGCTGCGTGTCTTCATTTCGTTCGTCATCCTGTTAATTCCAACCACCGCGATGGGACTGACGTTGCCGGTCGTTCTCGAAGATTCCGTGCTCGCGAACGAGCGTTTCGGTCGCGCGGTAGGTTTGCTCTACGGATCCAACACGATCGGCGCAGTGGTCGGCGCCCTGGTCGGCGAATTTTTCCTGATCAAAGCTTTCGGTTTGTGGGGAACGAGTTTGGCCGCGGGTTTGTTGAATTGCGTCGCGGCGGGAATCGCGCTGGTCGTGAGTAGAGGTGATGCGCGGCCGACACGGCCGCCTCTACAGCCGCAATCGCGGCGATTGCGGTTAAAATTCAATTATCGACCGCCGTGGAAATTACTGTTTGTCAGTTTCGGCGCTGGTTGCTTGCTTTTGTGTCTGGAAGTCGTGTGGTTTCGATTTCTCCAGCTCTACGTCGCCTCCTCCGCGAGCGCGTTCAGTTTGATGCTCGCCGTCGTGCTTGCGGGAATCGGAATCGGCGGCGCGATTTCAGGGATGTGGTGGCGGACTTCGCGAAATGCGTTGTCGATCTTGCTGCTGCTTGCCGCGATCGCAACCCTAGTTTGCTACGAGTACTTCCCGGTTCCGAAACTAAAACCCGGCGAGGCGAACTTTTATTTCGAAGCCTGGCAAATCATTACCTTTCTCGCGATCGCCCTAATGTTCCCTGTTTCTCTCATCTCAGGCTTCTTATTTCCAACAATCGCGGCCGCGGTTCAGGAAACTATTGACAACCGAATGAACAGCCTTGGCCTGGTCACGCTGTTCAATACTGTGGGGGCGGCAATTGGGCCGATTCTGGCCGGATTCGTCTTGCTACCCAGGATCGGATTTCAATCGAGCCTCATCTTCTGCGCAGTCGGATACTCAGTTCTCGCGCTGTTCGTCGCGCGACAAACTTTTTGGGCCTCAGCCTGGTCTCGCTTCCTATTGATTGCGTCACTTGGCGTCTTTGCCGCGATCATTGCGACGTTTCCATTTCATCGGGACAACCTGCACTTCGCGAACGCGAGAAAGCTCTATGAGTCTGAAGAGCAGCACCTGGTTAAGAAAATCGAAGGCGAAACCGGAACATGGCAATTGCTGCGGCGCGATCTTTTTGAGCAGCCTTATTATTACCGATTGATGACCGACGGATTTTCGATGTCGGCCACAAATCCCGTGAACCAGCGTTACATGCGCTTGTTCGCTTATCTGCCGATGGCGTTGCACCCGCAGGCGCGTGACGCTTTGCTGATCGCTTATGGCTGCGGCGTTACCGCCGACGCGCTCACCCACGATGTCGATCTTCAATACATCGATATTGTCGATATCTCCAAAGACGTTTTCACACTCGCTGACGACTATCGCGCCGCCGGTTATTCGAACCCGCTGCGAAACCCGCGAGCCAACGCGATCGTGCAAGACGGGCGATTTTTCCTGCAAGCCAGCCCCAAGCATTACGACATTATTACGGGCGAACCGCCACCACCGAAAGTAGCCGGGGCGGTGAATCTTTACACCGAACAATTTTTCCGGCTGATGAACGATCGATTGAACGAGGGCGGGATAGCAACGTTCTGGCTGCCGATTTATCAACTCACCGTCGATGAAGCGAAATCGATCCTCCGCGCGTTTCATGATGCGTTTCCAAATACAGCCATCTGGTCCGGCGCAGACGAAGAATGCATCATGATGGGAATCAAAGGGGCGCCCCAAAAGATCGACAACAAACAGTTGGGACGACTCTGGCGCGATCCGACCATCAAATCCGACCTCGCGCGAATCGGAATCGAAACGCCCGAAGAACTCGGGGCAATGTTTCTAATGGACGGCGACGAGATCGATCGAATCGCCAGCGGCACAAAACCACTAACTGATTTGTTTCCAAAACGGCTCGGCGACAGCACGCAGCTCGATCCGGCGATCCACGAGTTCACTTCTCACTATTTAAGATCGACATCGGCTGCGGAACGCTTTCATTCATCGCGTCTGATCCAACAGATTTGGCCGGACGCAGCAACTGCGCAGCTGCAACCGTTCTTCGTAATTCGAGAGATGCGTTATCGATCCCGACTGGAGAACACAAACTGGCTAGCTGATCTCGACGTTCATCTGCGCGGATCGAACTTGCGCGAGCCGGTGCTCGAAGTTTTGGGAAGCAACTCCTTTCGGGTGGCGTTGGCCGAGAAAGTTGCGGACGGTTCAAATCCACCACGGCCCGATATTTTGCCTGATTTGGTTGCTGATGCGCTGGCGGACCGGAACTACGTCCGAGCCATTCAATTGCTGGAGGAGGAACGCAGTTCCGGCAACTCTAACCAAAACGATATTCTGTTGCTGACTTATCTTTATTGTTTGAATCACGATGTCGCGAAGGCGGAATCAATCGCGCGCACAATTCCAAATCGTGACGAGCCGTTAGTGAAATGGCTGTGGGGAAAACTGCAGACCGAATACGGATTTCACCCCCCGGACTAGGAACCTTCATTGGTCGCGGCGCAGGCGCGAATTCGCCAAACAATTGTTCCTCGCATCGTTTTTTTTCCACGGTCCTCTCCCTGTACTTTTCAATCGAGGAATCGGGTTGCCATTTCGAATTCGTGATCGTTCCACATATTTAGATCGCAGGCTTGCGGTCGTTCGCGTGCTAGCTGTACTGCGGTGGCAATGCCGAACGATTACGATGCGATCGTTGTAGGTTCCGGTCCGAACGGTTTGGCCGCGGCGATTACCCTCGCGCGCGCGGGATTGTCGGTCTTGGTGCTGGAAGCGAATTCCACAATAGGCGGTGGCGCGCGATCGGCGGAGCTGACGCTGCCAGGTTTCGTGCACGATGTTTGTTCGGCGGTGCATCCCCTCGCCGCTGGCTCGCCTTTTTTTAAAACGCTGCCGTTGGAGCGATTCGGATTACAATGGATTCAGCCGGAGATTGCGCTCGCGCACCCGCTCGATGATGGAAGTGCTGCCTGTTTGTCGCGCGATGTCGATGTTACCGCGGATTCACTAGGCGACGATGCGATCACTTACTGTCGCCTGATGAAACCGTTCGTTCGCGATTGGCCAAAACTCGCGGCCGAATTCTTGCAGCCGATATTGCATGTGCCACGACATCCGGTGGCGCTCGCACGCTTCGGTATCATGGCAATTGCGCCCGCAAAGTTACTCGCGAAAGCATTGTTTCGACGTCAACGCGCGCGCGCATTGTTCGCTGGAATTTCAGCGCACTCATTTTTGCCGCTTGAAGCGTTCGTCTCAAGCGCGTTTGGATTCGTTTTGGGGGCGGCCGGCCACGCGGTCGGCTGGCCGATTCCTCGCGGTGGTTCGCAATCGGTCACAAACACGCTCGCCAGTTGTCTTCGCGATCTCGGTGGCAAGATCCGAACGAATCAACGCATAGACAGCATCAAACAACTACCCAGCTCGCGCGCCACGCTTTTCGACACTACCGCCTGGCAATTCGCGCACATCGCCGGTGACCGGTTGCCAGCACGTTATCGCCGCCGCCTGGAGAATTTTAAACACGCTCCGGGAATTTTTAAGATTGATTACGCGCTGAACTCGCCGATCCCGTGGAAAGCGGAAGCGTGCCGACACGCTGGGACGATTCATTTAGGTGGAACGCTGGAGGAGATCGCTAATGCCGAGCGCGATATTGCTCACGGGAAAATGCCAGATCGCCCTTTTGTTCTGGTCGCGCAGCAAAGTCTCTTTGACCAATCGCGCGCCCCGAACGGCCAACATACCCTTTGGGCCTACTGTCACGTTCCGTTCGGTTGTAACATCGACATGTCGGAGGCGATTGAAAAACAAATCGAGCGGTTCGCGCCCGGATTTCGTGATTGTATTTTGGCGCGACACAAATTGAGCGCGGGAGATCTTGAAAAATCGAACTCGAATCTCCGTGGCGGTGATATCAACGGCGGCGCAGCCAACCTGTGGCAACTCATCGCGCGACCAATTCTCAGTCCGACCCCCTACCGCACACCGTTGCGTGGCGTTTACTTGTGCTCGTCCTCGACTCCGCCTGGCGGCGGTGTTCATGGAATGTGCGGCTACCACGCCGCGCGCGCTGCCTTGAGCGATATGTTCGGAAAAAGATTACCCGTTACGCCTCAGGATGCCGTCGATTGAAAATCATTCGCGGGCCTTTATGGTTGCGCGACATGAAACTTTTTGGCGCGGGGATTTTGGGATTGGCGCTACTGAGCGGATCGTTGTTGGCCGGAGGATTTGAAGGCACCACCGACGAACCGTTGAATCCACCGCGATTCGAAGCGGCGCTTCAATCCGGATATCTTTTGGGTGTGTTCGGCAATCCCGATAGTTACGAGATCGGCCCTGAATTTTTGACGGGGCGCATTCGTTGGGGTGTAAATGATTCGGACAATTGGACGCGGGGTTATAATCAGTTTTGCCTGACCCTATTGGGTGAGCCGATCTTTCGCGGCGTGGAAAATCATTATTTCGGGGTGAACTTCGGCGGTCGCTATAATTTTGTGAGACGGAACTGGCGCATCGTCCCCTACTTTTCCGGCGGGCTCGGGCTGGGTTGGATCGACAGTCACCCGGACATGCGCGGGTCGCAGGGGCAGGACTTCACGTTCAACATTTTGACGGCCATCGGTTTCTCCTACGAAATCGACAGCCACTGGAAGATCGACGCCGGCGTGCTTTATCAGCACTTGTCGAACGGCGGGCAGACCGATCCAAACCCGAGTTTGAACCTGATCGGTCCGCAAGTTGGCGTGAGCTATTCGTTTTGAAACCGGCACGATGAACCCGCCGGAAGAAAATGTCCTCGTTATCAAGCGTTCGTTGTTCGACGAGCTTGGGAGCTTTCAAGGACTGAACTTCGAGCCGCGCAAATACCTCGATGCGATCTTGTCCCGCGGAAACAATTTCTTTTTATCGCGTGCTCAAGCGGAAAAAGATCCGTCGCATAAACAAATCATCCCTTACGTGCTGCTCACGCACTCAGGAAAAGTTTTGCATTACGTTCGGGGCAAGAAAGCCGGCGAACAGCGGCTGGTAGCCAAAGGATCCATTGGGATCGGCGGCCACATGAATGAAAGTGACGAATCGCTGTTTGCTCTGGACGAAGCGGCTTATCGCGCTGGAGTTGAACGCGAAGTCGGTGAGGAAATTTCGATCAACACGAAATTCGAGGATTGCATCGTCGCTCTTTTAAATGACGACAGCAACGACGTAGGAAGAGTCCATCTTGGCGTCGTTCACGTTTTCAAACTGGCCGAGCCAAAGGTAGAAAAACGCGAAGCAATGATCACGAACCTCGCGTTTCTCGTCAAAGAAGAACTCGTGGCGCGGCGCGACTCACTTGAAACGTGGTCGCAGATTTGCCTCGATTCGTTGGGGGAAATTGCTAGGTAGAGGCGATTGACCTCAATCGCCATGGCGGGTCGGTGACCCGCCGCTACCTGATTGATTGCGTAATCGCCCGCAAACCGCTTACTGGGGCGCGTTGCCCACCGTCATCGTGATGTTTTCGATCAACCATTTGGTCGCGCCTTGCGAAGTGGCAAGCTGCAACGTCATCCCTTGGCCGGGATAATTTAAGTGCGCCGTGAAAATGCCACGCGGGTTCGCGTTGAGAAGCGAGAAAAAGGAGGAGTCGAAACTGACATTGTCTTCGATCTGGATCGGTTGCTGCGGTACGCCGAGCTGGGCGAACCGCTGGATCAGATAATCGCGCTGAGACGGCGGCATTTCCATTTTCGCCTGCGGCGCGAGATCATTGTCCAAAATCGAACGGTCGTGATTAATCACCAGTCGATTAATGATATCGTGGCCAAACCGAATCCCATCCTGTTCGGTAGCAGATTTAGTCGAATGAAGGTACCACAAGATGCCGCCAATGATCGCCAGCACAATAAAGACAAGGACCAGACCTTGACCTGATTTTGATCGAGAACTCAGTTTCATATTTTTCATCAATAACCTAATCCTAAACCTCTGATTACTTCGCTGTTCTTGATAAGCGCGCCGTGCTGCTGCATTCCGGTGTAAGTGCCGAATCGATTGCGCGCGTTCACTCTAAATTGAACAAGATAGCCGTAGACGTGCTCTCCATTTTTTCCGAGATCGGCTGGCTGTGGATCCCCTTGCCATTCGATGCGCGCACTGCCGGCGTCGACTAATTGTTCGTTGAGCCATTTCATCACGATGTCTTTGTAGTTGCTGGGATACGGACCATACAAGGCCCCGTCCGCCGGCGAACCTTGCTGCCCTTGGCCGGTCAGACTGCCGATGAAAAACAACATCGCGGCGCAAAACGCAAGCCCTTTCATCGGCCGCGATTTTTTCACCTCGCGATTTGCTAGTCCAGCCCAATCAACTCACGACTCGCGCGGATGCTCCTTGAAAAACTTTACAATCAAGGACGTCACTGCCGGCGGATAAAAATGCCCATACGGATGGATGAACGTCTCGACCGGTCCGGCTTTGCTCGACTTATAGAGGGTGCAACTTGGTCCGCAAGATTCACCCCGCTCCGCGCAACCGTTGAACTTTCGAATTTGATCGATCGTTGCTTGCTGTTTTTCAAATCGAGCCAGCTGATCGCTCCGGCCGCCATAATGCAGCACCGGACGCGCTCGAGTCAGTGGAACTTGCGGCAACAAAACGGCGCCGCCCGGAGCAAAGGCGGCGAATTGGTTTGGCCTTTGCGACAACAAGAGATACGTGAACAATCCACCGTTCGAAAAACCGGTCGCGTAAACTCGATTCTCGTCGATCGAATGTTTTTCGCGAAGTGAAGCCAGAATCGCGTCGACGAATTTCAAATCGCGATCGCCTTCCTGACCCGGCTCGCGCTGCCATCCCGGCTGTTTTCCTTCGCGATCCATGATAATCCCGGGGGTAGGCAAACCTTGCGGGTATACCACGATCGCTTGCGGCCAATGGTCCTGGAACGCCATCCCGCGCGCCGCGAAATGCATGTTTCCACCATGACCGTGAAACGCGAAAATCACGGCCGTCTTGCCTTTGGCCGATGTCACCGGGAGATAGACGAGTGCCTCCCGCTCAGTGCCATCGACTGTCCATTTCGTCGGCGCCGGCTCATCGCCTAACGAACTCGACGCCGCGAGAACCGCCGCCACCAACGATAAAGTCCAAGCTCTCATGTCTTAGGAGACAAGCGAAACCTGACCCCGGTTACGTCTTACGAGCTTTTCTTTCGCGGCGCAATTCGTTATCGGTGCAGAATGATTTTGCGAAGCGTTCTCTTGTTTGTTCTCGTCTGCCTGGCTTTCTCAAAGATGGCCTACGCGCAGGAAGCGCCGCCTGCCGCAGTTAGATCGACGACATCTTTCGACCCGGTGCGGGCCACACAAGCCTTGCTCGATACCGTTCCAGCCGAACAACGGGCAAAGTCGAACGCGTACTTCGAAGGTGGCTACTGGCTTTTGCTCTGGGATTTTCTGGTCGCCGCCGGGATCTCTATTTTTCTGCTCGCTTCCAAGTTCTCAGCGCAACTGCGCGATTTTGCAGAAAGGGTGACCGGTTCCAAAACGCTTCAAGTCGCGATTTATTCAATCGGTTACATTCTCGTCGTTGCCGTCCTGAGTTTTCCGCTAGGGCTCTATGAACAATTCATTCGGGAACATCAATACGGATTTGCGACGCAAGGCTTTGGCGCCTGGTTCGCCGAACAACTAACCGCGCTCGTTGTGGGCCTCATCGCCGGCGTAATCGCATTGTCGATCTTGTACGCTGTGTTTCGGCGCGCGCCGCGAGCTTGGTGGATGTGGGGAACCCTGGTTGCGGTGGTTTTATCGTTTATCGGTAACTTCATCGCGCCGATTTACGTCGAGCCGCTTTTCAACACTTACAAACCGCTCGACGATCCGAAGATTCGCGATCCCATCCTGGCAATGGCTCAGGCCAACGAAATTCCGGTCAAGCAAGTATTCGAAGTTGATGCTTCACGACAAACGACCCGCGTCAGCGCGAACGTTGCAGGACTGCTCGGCACGACTCGCATCGCATTGAACGACAATCTGCTCAAGCAATGCTCGCTTCCGGAGATCCGAGCCGTGATGGCGCACGAGATGGGTCACTTCGTTCTCAATCACGGTGCGAAACTCACGATCTATTTCGGCGTCGTTGCGCTGTTCGGTTTCGGGGTTGCGAGATTCTTTTTCGATTGGGCGCTTCGGATATGGGGCGAACGTTGGGACGTGCGCGGCATCAGGGATCCCGCTGGAATGCCATTACTGACGTTAATCTTTGTGACGTTCGCGTTTCCGATGACGCCGGTCCTGAACTCGATCACTCGCACAACGGAGCGCGAAGCCGATCAGTTCGGTATCAATACGTCGCGCGAACCAGATGGTGAAGCCAGCGTTGCGCTAAAGCTCGGCGCGTATCGCAAACTCGATCCCACACCGCTCGAAGAATTCATTTTCTTCGATCATCCCAGCGGCCGTGCCCGGATCCGAATGGCCATGGACTGGAAAGCCGCGCACTTGCCGTGCGGAAATCTCGACACGCCCGAACCGGCAACTGATTGATGCAAGATTGTTAGACGAAAAATGTTCGCCTTATATTACGAAGATTCGTCTAATTCTCGTTAGATCGTGAGCACGCCACACCGGATTCGAATCACTGCGCCGCAGAAACGACCCGACTTTCGCCAAGTGATCGCGTTTCTTTGGCGCGAGGATCACAACGTGGATAGCGACGGCAACTCGCATAACCCCGCGAGCCGCGATTGGACGGAGCTTTATCTTGCCAGTCGCGAGACAGCTGATCCTCCAGTGAGTGTGTCACCGGAGCAGCAGTCTCCGCTCGTGTTGAGCGTCGAATCTTCG
Source organism: uncultured Verrucomicrobiae bacterium (assembly GCA_963814965.1). Classification (GTDB taxonomy): domain Bacteria; phylum Verrucomicrobiota; class Verrucomicrobiia; order Chthoniobacterales; family UBA10450; genus AV40. Next base: position 67,364 of record CAWFFA010000029.1, on the reverse strand, counting down.
TCTTCCTCTCTTGCTGCGAAGCTCGCCTATTACCTCGCGACATCTACTGGCGGGGCAGTCGCCCTGGAGGCGAGCGACACATTTTCATCACCCGAAGTTCTTTTACCAGTCATTGGTGATTTTGATGTGTCTGCAGCACTTTTCCGCGCAGCGTCTTCCAGATATTCCCGATCCACTTTAGAGCAGCCTCATCCAACGATCTAACCAGGCGATGGAGCTAACCACTGCCCGTACCGCGTTTACCTTTTAGATGACTAAACTATCTTCACTTCGAGCCCCGTTCAGTGTCGGCAGTGGTAGCTCATCTTTTTCTCGTTAGCCCTGAAACCTATGTCGCTCGAACAATTGTCCAGTCTCGCGCAAATTGTTGCTTCGGTTGGCGTGATCGTGTCTTTGATCTTTGTCGGTTTACAGATCAAACACAACACGGGCGCGCTCCAACGCAACGAGCACAATTCCACCATGGCGCAATGGACGGTGATCCGTCAGGCAATCGCCCGAAACCGCGACATTGCTGAGCTCATGACGGCCGGCCTTAGTGGAGAGCGCGCGTTAGATGCGGCCGACCAGCTCAGGCTCGAGCAGATGCTGCAGGAAAACGCCTGGGCCTCTTTCCACATTTGGGACAGGACGCAACGCGGTGTCTTTCCGAAAGGGACTTTCGAAGCTACGGCAGGGGCGCTGTTGTGCGGGCTGCTCACAACGCCTCGTGGCGAGATCTCGTGGCGCAACGCCAAACATACGGGCTTCATTCCCGGGTTCGTCTCGGACGTCGACGCTGTCCTAGCCAAGAACAGCGGAGCCGCGGACGAATCTATTTCTTAATTCGCGCGATTAATGTGTCGGCGATTGTTGCCGGCGTTTCCGCGACGGCGATGCCGGCGGCTTTGAGCGCTTCAATTTTTCCAGACGCAGTTCCCTTTCCGCCGGAAACGATCGCGCCGGCGTGACCCATTCGTCTTCCCGGTGGCGCGGTCATCCCGGCGATGAATGCTGCGACCGGCTTCTTGCAATTGTCCTTAATCCAGGCCGCGGCCTCTTCTTCCGCCGAGCCGCCGATTTCGCCGATCAAAATCATCGCGTCGGTGTTTTTATCGTTATTGAAAAGTTTCGCCGCATCCAGATGCGACAAGCCGCCGATGGGATCGCCGCCAATGCCGATGCAGGTCGATTGACCGTAACCTCGCGAGGTGAGTTGCCACACCGCCTCGTAAGTCAAAGTTCCCGATCGCGAAATCACGCCGACGTTTCCTTCTTTGTGAATGTAACCCGGCATGATGCCGATTTTGCACGCGCCGGGCGTGATGATCCCGGGACAATTCGGTCCGATCAACCGCGTTCGTTTCCCGCGCATCTGCGCTTTCACCCGCATCATATCCATCACCGGAATTCCTTCCGTGATGCAAACGACAAGATCGAGATCGGCGTCGACGGCTTCGAGAATGGAATCGGCCGCGAACGCCGCCGGTACAAAGATCATCGACACGTTGCAATTCGTTTTCTGTTTCGCTTCCCAAACGGTGTCGAACACCGGGATTTTCTCGTCGAACTTCTGTCCGCCTTTTCCCGGTGTGACGCCTGCGACGACGTTCGTCCCATACTCGACGCATTGCCGCGTATGAAACGCGCCGGCGCTGCCGGTGATTCCTTGAACTACAAGGTGCGTATTCTTATCGACGAGTACAGACATAAAAAATTAGGAACGCAGGAAAGTAGGAAAAAAATCTGGAAACCACGAATCCATGAAATTCAGTAGGCAATTCCTGTTTTCCTAATTCATCTCGTGGTTTCCTGGCTTCCAAATTCAATCTTTCTTTTTTCTTTGGTGCACCACGAGTTTGTTTCCGTCCGGATCACGAAATTGCGCCATGAAGCACACCGGCGTCTCGATTTTCTCGCTGTCGAATGTAACGCCGCGCGATTTCAGTTTTTGGACGACATCGTCAATATTCGACACTTCAAACGCCACCGTCGTTCCATCGCGGGACGGTTTCCACGCCGGATGGCAACCCACGCCGATTGTGGTTGAACCCAATTCATATTCGACCCAGGCGCCGTCCATCCCAGTCGAGGCCGGCTTCAGCTCGAGCGTTTCCTGATAGAATTTCCGCGCGCGTTCCTTGTCCGAAACGGCGATAGCGATAAATGCGACTTCGTTGGTGATCATTTTGGTTTCAATTTGTGAATGATGATTTTGTTTCCGTCGGGATCCTGAATAACAGCCATGCGACAAACCGGGCTCTCGACGTTTTCGGTATCAAAGGGAACGTTCGAAGCCTTCAGATTCTTGATCGCGCCTTCGAAATCATCGACCTCCAGCGCGACACTCGCTCCATCCGACGACGGTTTCCATTGATCGCCCACGCTTCCGATAGCCAGCGTGCCGTCGCCGATTTCGTATTCAATCCAGACACCTTCACCGAATTCGCCCGATACCTTCAGTCCAAGCACTCCTTCGTAAAATGCACGGGCGGGCTTCATGTCGGTCACTGGAATTCCAACGAACGCGATGTTCTTGATCTTCATGATTGCTTCGGTAACAGCGCCGAATATCCGAACAGCAGATACGAATGAGGAAAGCAGGAAAACAGGAAATGCGTCGAAGACTCCAATTCGATCCGTCTTCCTGCGTTCCTGATTTTCTGATTCATATTTTTTGTTTCGCGGCTGCGACAGCTTTTTGCGCCGCATCGGCGAGGTCGTCCGCAGTGATCAGCGTTACTCCGCTCTCTTTGAGCAGCTGTTTGCCCTTTTCGACATTCGTTCCTTCAACACGAACCACGAGAGGCACCGACAGCTTTACCGTCTTGGCCGCTTTGATAATGCCCTGCGCGATCACGTCCACCTTCATGATTCCGCCAAAAATGTTCACCAGGATCGCTTTCACATTCTTGTCAGCGATCAGAATCTTGAACGCTTCGGTCACTTGTTCTTCGGTCGCGCTGCCGCCCACATCGAGAAAGTTCGCCGGATTGCCGCCGTAAAACTTGATAATGTCCATTGTCGCCATCGCGAGTCCGGCGCCGTTCACCAGACATGCGATATCGCCGTCGAGGCCGATGTAGTTCAGCCCGTGTTTCGACGCTTCGACTTCACGTGGATCTTCCTCCGCCGTGTCCCGCATGGCCGCAATTTCCGGGTGTCGATAAAGCGCGTTGTCATCGAAATTAAATTTGGCGTCGAGAGCGAGCACTTCGTTCTTTTCCGTGACGACCAGCGGATTGATCTCGACCATCGAGCAATCGCATCCGACGAACGTCCGATACAGTCCGTCGAACAATTTCGTGGCTGCTTTTGTCTGCGATCCGTCAAAACCAAGCCGGCTCGCCAACTGCCGGGTCTGAAATGGCTGGAGACCGGCAAGCGGATCGACCGGCTCGCGGATGATTTTCGCCGGCGACTTCGCCGCCACGGTTTCGATTTCGACCCCGCCTTCGGTGCTTGCGACAACCAGCGGCGCGGCCGTTGCCCGATCCAGCAGAATTGCGAAATAAATCTCGCGCGCGATGTCCGCCGATTCCGCGACCAAAACTTTGTTTACCACGCGACCCGCTGGGCCGGTTTGATGCGTCACCAAAGTTTGTCCGAGCATTTTCTCCGCGACCTCGCGCGCTTCCTTCGGCGATTTCACGACGTGCACGCCGCCTTTGAATCCGTTTTTGAAAGTCCCCTTTCCGCGTCCACCGGCGTGGACCTGCGCCTTTACGACAACATCCACCCCGCCGAGCTCACGCGCGATTTGCTCCGCTTCATCAGGCGTCGACGCCACTTTCCCGCCCGGGGTGGCAACTCCGAACTTTTGGAGCAACTCTTTCGCCTGGTATTCGTGAATATTCATCGCCTAGCGTAACCAACGGGTTCGATGTGATTAACGCGCGTCGCGCGCATCGGCAACGAATTTTCTCGCGCTTGAACTTAAATGCCTTGCGCTTCCAGATCAGACCCGATTAGCTCGTCGTGCTCATTGTTTAAGTTCACCAAATCTGGAAACGGCAATGGGTCGCAAATCACTCAAGCCCTATGAAAACATTGTTGTCCGTCATCTGTTTGGCCTCCGTTGCCACCATCTGCTGTCACGCAGGCAGCGCTGAAGACAAAGCGTTTACCGATAAATACAAGACCGCGTTTGAATCGAAAGACACCAAAACGCTGGAATCATTCCTTTATACGACCGGCTCAGATCCGGGTGCGCTGGAATTCTATAAAATGATGATGACCGGCGAGGCTAGCTCAAAGATCGCGGGCATCGAACTCGCTGCTCTCACGCCCGATGAAATGAAGAAGGCGGGCGAGCCTCAGGAAGGACCCGGCGGGAAAATGTGTCTTACCCTGAAGCCGACGAAAAAGCTGACGATCAAAGTTGAGCAAAAGGACGCCAACGGCAGTTCGACCAGCAGCAGCACAAGTTTCGTCGCCGAGAAAGACGGCAAGCTCGTGATTCCGGTTCCTGGTCCCTGCAAGTAATCGGTCAGATTGAGCGGTTGCAAGCTTCGGCTTGCAAAGCGCACTTGCGCCGGAAGGTTTCCGTCGGTGCAAAAGAAGTCAGACGATAAGATCGACCGCGCGGTCGCGAGTAAGCATTTGCTCGAATCGGCGGCAAAGAACATTCGAGCGCTGCTCGCGAGCGCGCCTTCCGATCTTTACTCGCGCGTCATCGACGAACTCATGGCCGCGGAGCAATGGGACGAGCTCAACGATCGTTTTTACAAGACGCTCGAGTTCGGGACCGGCGGATTGCGCGGCCGCACGATTGGAAAAATCGTGACCAAGGCAGAGCGCGGCAACGCCGGACCGAAAGATCGTCCTCAATTTCCGTGCGTCGGGACAAACGCGATGAATTTCGCGAACGTGAACCGCGCGACCCGGGGTCTCGTCGCTTACGCGAAGGATTGGCATTCAACGAATAAAATAGACCCGCCTTCGCCCGACTACGGCGCGGCAGGAACGCGGCCCGAAATCGTCATCGCGCACGACACGCGTTTCTTTTCGAAGGAATTCACTGAGCTCACAGCCAAAGTGGCATCGGAAAACGGCTGCGACGCTTTTGTCTTCGACGGGCCCCGGTCCACGCCCGAGCTATCGTTTGCAGTGCGTCACTTGAACGCAACGGCGGGAATCGTAATTACCGCGAGCCACAATCCTCCGCACGATAACGGCTATAAAGTTTATTTCGCCGACGGCGGGCAAGTCGTTGAGCCGCACGCCAGCGGCATCATCGAGAAAGTAAACGCGATCAAGAGCGAGACCTACGATCTGCTTCCGCCAGATCGACAGGGAAAAATCACGACGCTCGGGCCCGACGTGGATGAAGCTTACATGAAACGGCTCGAAACGATTGTTGTCGATCGAGCCATCCTTCCGCATGCCAAATCGTTGCGAGTCGTCTTCACGCCGTTGCACGGCACCGGTGCCATAACCTTGAGACCGATGTTCAAACGACTCGGCTTTAATTTCGAAGTCGTTGCCGAACAGGAAAAACCCGATCCCCGATTTTCGACCGTCAAATCGCCGAATCCGGAAAATGCGGAAGCCCTTACCCTCGGCATTGGCCTGGCAAAGAAAACGAACGCGGACATCGTCATCGCCACCGATCCGGATTGCGATCGCATTGGCGTCGCTGTTCGCGACGCTCGCGGCGAAATGAAATTGATCACCGGAAATCAAATTGGCTCGCTGCTCTGCTATTACCGGCTCAAAAAGTTTTTTGAGCTCGGAATCCTAAACGAGCAAAACCGTTTCCACGCGGTCACGATCAAAACCTTTGTCACGACCGACATGCAACGGGCGATTTCAGAAAGTTTTGGCGTTCGTTGCGTCGACACTTTGACTGGATTCAAATTCATCGGCGCCAAGCTGGAGAAATACGAGAGCGCGCTTCCGGAAGAGATTCGGAAAAAATATCGGCAAATGTCCGAGGAAGAAACTCGCGCGACGAGATTGAAGTATTCGTCCTTCTACGTCTTCGGGAGCGAGGAAAGCTACGGCTACAGCGGCGCCGATTTCGTGCGGGACAAGGACGGCAATGCGGGCGCGATCATGTTTTGCGAAATGGCGGCCTACGCCAAGTCGCGCGGACGAACGGTTGATGAATTGCTCGATGAAGCTTTCGCCGGACTTGGTTATTTCGAGGAAAAAAATGCGTCGATCTTTTTTGAAGGCGCGGAAGGCGCCGATAAGATTGCGCGCTTGCTCGAATCGTACGCGAACAAGCCGCCAAGCGAGATCGCAAGTTCTAGAGTGACCGACGTCACGGATTTCGAAAAGCAAACCATCCGCGATGTGGAAGAAGATGTGATTCCAAAACAGAAGATGTCGATCTTTGAACTGGAGGATAAAACGCGCATTGCGGTGCGCGGCTCCGGGACGGAGCCGAAGATCAAGTATTACATCTTCGCGCAGCGCCGTCCGGACGGCGGAAAATTCTCCGTGGAACAGCTGCAGAAAATCAAATCCGAAATCGGTCAGCGACTCGAAACCGTTTGGAAATGGTTGGAGCGGGATGCCTACGATCGGGTGGCGCAATAGCTGCTCGAAAGTATCTCGGTTCGTTGAAAAACGTTCACGATGCACCGCGAGATTAATCTTAGTGGCAGCGAGATTACCCTGCTGAAGACATTGGGGCTGTCCGGCACGCCGACTTACGGCAAACTGCTCGTCGAGAAAATCGGAGACATGGAACAGGCCGAGTTTCTCGATGACTTGAGTGGCCTGATCTCCCAGGGTTACGTCCTTTCGGACAAGGTCAACGTGCGCACGATCGAAGATGTCGAACGCGGTGTTTTTCGGGTGAATGCTTCCTACGCGCGAGATCTGAAGGATGCGCTCCATCCCGGACGCCGTCGCGAACGCGAACCGCGACGACGCCGTCGCGGATAACGCAACGCTTCGCGTAAATCCCAAAACCCAAATCCCAGGCTCCAGGGAAATCCCAAATTGGGGTGTGGCCCGGTTTTGAAATTGGACATTGATTGTTTGTTTGGGATTTGTTGTTTGGGATTTGGAGCCTGTAGTATCGCCGCGTGTTTTCGATCCTGAAAAAGTCCTGGCCTTGGCTCGCGGCCATCGCGAGCGGCTTACTTGGGGTCGCGTGCTTCGCACCGCTCGATCAAGGCTGGCTCTGTTGGATCGCACTGACTCCGCTCATCGCCGCTGTTTGGTTTTCCGGTGAAAACTCGCGCCGCAGGTGGTTGCGCAATCTTTTGCTCGGGTATCTCGCAGGGATTGTCTTTTTCACTGGCGTGTTCAGTTGGCTCGGCACCCTCGGCGTTTTGTATCAAAGCCTTTTCCTTCACGACCTGTCTTTCTTGTTGTCGATCTACCTCGGACTGCACTTCGCGTTCTGGAGCTGGTTCATCGGATTGATTCGGCCGAAAACTTTCACCGCTTCCTGGCGAAACCTGTTGGTTGCGCTGCTCGCGGCAGCGGCATGGGCAACCCATGAGTGGGTTCGGGGCTGGCTGTTTGGCGGTTTCGGTTGGAACGGTCTCGGTGTCGCGCTCCATCAAAGCTGGCCCCTGATTCAGATTTCCGAGTTCACCGGCGTGGTGGGAGTTTCTTTCGCGCTTGCGTTCGTGAACATCATCGCCGTCACGACGCCATTGCGATTGTTCGCCGAGGCGAGGACCCATCGCACGCGTCCGCATTTCGACCTTACCCTCACGATGATCGGCATGATTGGATTGTTCGCGTTTGGATTACATCGTGCGCAAAATCCCGAGCCGACCAAGCCGCTTCGCGTTGCAGCAGTCCAGGCCAGCGTGCCGCAGCTCGAAAAATTCGATTCGCAATTCGTTCGCGAAATCTTCGAGAAGTTTACGCGGCTAAGTGAAATAGCGTTGCGGGCGAATCCGGCGCCGGACTTGCTGGTCTGGCCGGAGAGCTCCATGCCCGATCCGGTCCCCGACGAAAACAGCGAGAGCTACGGTTTTGTCCGAAACCTCGCTGCGTCTACGAAAACTGATCTGATGCTCGGGACGCTCGATGCCGAGGACGGCCACGATTACAACGCGGCGATGTTGATCGGAGCTTCCGGTCGATGGGTGCAAATTTATCGGAAGATTCATCTCGTTCCGTTCGGTGAATACATTCCATTGCGACATTCGTTTCCACTCTTCGCAGCGATCGCTAGCACGTGGGTGCCTGGTGATTTCACGCCTGGCACTAGCTACAACGTCTTTAATCTAACGAACACAGAAGACCTCAGTGGCGGTTCTGTCATGATGGACCAACACGATTTTCGCGTCGCGCCGTTAATTTGTTTCGAGGATACAGTGGGCGATCTTGCCCGGCGATTTGTTTCGAACGGCGCAAATCTTTTCGTCGACGTAACCAACGACGGCTGGTTCCTGCGTTCGTCCGAATCGCGACAACACGTGGCCAACGCGATCTTTCGCTGCGTCGAAAATCGCCGGCCGATGGTGCGCGCGGCCAACACCGGCGTGACCTGTTTCATCAACCAGTTCGGCCATATCACCCAAATTTTGCAAGATGATACCGGGAACACATTCACGGAAGGCGTCCTCACTGGTGAAGTAAATGTTCCGCAAGATCGACAGTTTACGTTTTACACGCGTCACGGCGAATTGTTTGCCGAGGTTTGTGCATGCGTAACAGCACTTACTATCGCAGCGCTCTTCGGCCGCAGGTGGATCGGCCGCTCCGCAAACGCCAGTGCGGCTCGCACCGATGCTAAACTAAATGCGGCTTCGCCGCGTGATTAACATCGAGCGCGGAGCGCTCGATCCACCTCACTGAAGGTGCTACAACAACCAGCGCATGCACGTTCAACTTCCATTGGATCATCTGCCGGCGCTTTGGCCGAAAGAGCTTCGCGGCGCGAAGATCGGCGCCTTGCTACATCCGGCATCCGTTTCGTCCAAACTCGAGCACGCGTCGAAAATTCTAGAGCGCTTGAACGGCGATCTTTTTCAGCTTCGCGCTTTCTTCGGACCGCAGCACGGATTCCTCGGCCAGACCCAGGACAATATGATCGAATGGAAAGGCTACGAGCATCCGCGGCTGCACATTCCAGTCTACAGTTTGTACGGCGAACATCGCGAGCCAACCGACGAGATGCTGCAGGACATCGATGTTCTTGTTATCGATCTTCAAGACATCGGGGCGCGCTACTACACTTTCATCTGGACGGTCTACCTTTGCATGCGCGCCTGTCAGAAACGCGATATCCATGTGGTCGTCCTCGATCGACCGAATCCGATCAACGGTGTGACCGTTGAAGGTCCGCCGATCGAAAAAGGCTACGAATCGTTCGTCGGTCTGCATCCGATTCCGATTCGTCACGGCAAGACTATCGGCGAGCTCGCCATTCAATTTCGCGAAGAAGCATTCTCGAAGTGCCGATTAACGGTTCTTCCGATGAAAAACTGGGAACGCGCGATGTGGTTTGATCAAACCGGTCTGCCGTGGGTGATGCCGTCGCCGAACATGCCAACGCTCGACACGGCGACGGTTTACCCGGGAATGTGTCTACTCGAAGGCACGAATATCTCCGAAGGTCGCGGCACAACACGCCCCTTCGAAATTTTCGGGACGCCATTTATGAACGCCGAAACGACCTGCCGCGAACTAAACAATTTGAAGCTGCCGGCGGTTTTCTTCCTCGAGAATTATTTCCAGCCCACCTTCAATAAATTCGCCGGCGAACTTTGTGGCGGCGCCCAAATTCACGTGCTTGATCGCAACATTTACCGTTCGTTTCAAACCGGCATTGAAATCATTCGCTGTATTCGACGATTATATCCGGAGAAATTCGCGTGGAAGCAGCCACCTTACGAATACGAACACGAGAAGCTGCCGATCCAGATTTTGCTCGGCGGCCCCGCGGAAGACTATTTCGAGGACTGATCATTGTAGCCACGGCCCTGCGGGCCGTGCGCCGACGGCGCATAGCGCCGTGGCTACACTGCCCATGCGTGATCGGAATTGTCTCCATATCAATCTTGTCGGCGGCACGCGCTGAAATTCCCTGGCCCGAGGTTGTGCAACGTCTGGCGACGGAAAACGAAAAGCTGGCGCGGCGTCCGGGCGGACACGCCGGTGAATATTTTATTGTCTGCACGCTCTATTACACGCCAAAGGAATCCGGCTTTACGTTCGAGCGCGGCTTCGATGCTACGCGCATCACCAGGCCCGGCTTGCACGGCCATACTTATCCGCGCGATTTTTTAGCGGTCAGTCCGAAAGGAAGGCTATGGCCGAATTACGACACCGGTGAACGGTCGCAACTATATTCGTTATTACGGCGGCTCTTACGGCTTTGCAGGACCTCCCAGTGGCGGTGGCGGGACGCTCGTCGCACGATTTTCTGCGGCGGCAAGATTATCGGGCCCGCTTCATCGCGGTTTAGTCTTGGAAACTCCGGCCGCAGAAGTTCAGCGTGTCTTTGGCAGCACACGCTGGAAAATTGTCGACACCGGCGGCGGATTGCGGCGCTGGCAGATTGATTGTTATTACGGCGAAGATGAGCCGCTTGGTCCGGGACGGCTGATGGCACGGCCCCGCAGCACTACATTCGAATACGCTTACTCGACAGCGCGGGTGAGCAAATGACCCCGTTCGAAGTCCGGCTGGCGTTTCACGGCGACTTGCCGTTCTTTTTGAGAGGCAAGCGCGGCACTGCGGCCAATCGCCAGCTCAAGCGAACGAACATCCGTTAAAGACATTCTGGAGGCCTGCGGGGTTCCGCATACTGAGGTGGACCTGGTCCTGGTCGACGATCGGCCAGTCGCTTTTAGCCGGGTTATTGCCTCCGAAGCGACGATTGACATCTTTCCGATCGAACCAAAACCAGTTACTTTTTTCCCGGAAAATCGCCTGCAAGTCCGCGATATTCGAAAATTTGTCGCCGACGGCCACTTAGGAAAACTCGTCCGCGACCTTCGCTTGCTCGGGATTGATGTCGTTTACGATCGCGACGCTGAAGATCGACAATTAGTCAAGACGTCCAGCGCGCAGGACAGAGCGCTCCTCACCCGTGACCGGCGCCTGCTAATGCATGCCGCCGTGCGTCACGGCTATTACCTGCGTTCGCAAAATTCGCTTGAGCAAACCGTAGAAGTGCTGCGGCGATTCGATCTTGCGTCAGTGTTAACGCCGTTCAGCCGTTGCTTGCTCTGCAATGTCCTTCTGGAGTCCGCCGAAAAGGAGAAAATCATCGGCCAGCTCGAGCCGCTGACAAAAATTTACTACCACCAATTCCGACGCTGCCCTGGCTGCGGTCAGGTCTATTGGTCGGGCTCGCACTTCGAGAAATTGCAGGAGCGAATACGCGAGATTCGGGACCGTCTACAGACGGAAGCATAGTCTTGTCAGTGGCGGATCAACTGGCAAACTCGCCCGAATGCAACGGCTATTTCTCGGCTTCGTTTCAATTTTCGCGGCGACAGCCGTTGCCCATGGACAAGGACCTGCCCCGTCGCCGCTGATCTCGCTCCCCTCACCTCCGCCGGCCAAAGTTCCGTCAGCGGCAATCCCGGAAACGAGCCCGGCGCCCCTTTTGACCAAGCAAGATTTCGAAGCTTTTCTCGACGCATTGATTCCATCGCAATTGCAAACTCGAAACATCGCCGGCGCGGTGGTCTCAGTGGTGAAAGACGGCCAGGTGCTATTTCGAAAAAGGTTACGGCTACGCCGATTTCGAATCCAAAAAGCCTGTCATCGCCGATCAAACACTGTTTCGTCCCGGCTCGATCTCCAAACTATTTACCGCCACGGCAGTGATGCAGTTGGTCGAGCAGGGAAAACTCGATCTCGACCGCGACGTCAATGAGTACGTCGATTTTGCGATTCCGAAAACGTATCCCGAGCCGATTACGTTGCGACGGTTGCTGACGCACACGGCGGGATTCGAAGAGACGCTCAAGAACCTGTTCGTTGCGCACGAGAGCGACATGAAACCGCTTAGCACCTATCTCGTGAATCAAATGCCAGCCCGCGTTTATCCGCCGGGCAAAATCCCGTCGTATTCCAATTACGGATTCACACTCGCCGGCTACATCGTGGAGCGAGTCAGCGGCGAAAAGTTCGAGCGCTACGTCGACAATCACATTTTGAAGCCGCTGAAAATGAACAACTCGACTTTTGATCAACCGCTTCCGGCGCAGATCGCCAGTCAAATGTCGAAAGGTTATCTCAACGCCACCAAGACACCGCGCGATTTCGAATTCGTCGAGGCCGCGCCGGCGGGCGCGCTTTCAACCACCGCCGCCGACATGACGCGTTTTATGCTCGCGTTTCTTCAAGATGGAAGTGTCGATGGGGTTTCGATTTTGAAACCGGAAACTGTCCGGCAAATGCAGACCCGTCAGTTGGAGCTGCATCCAATGATTTGCGGATTGGGCCTGACCTTCATGGAGTACTGGTTGAACCCGGTGCGGGTCATCGGCCACGGCGGCGACACGGTCTATTTTCATAGCGACATGGTGCTCGTGCCGGATGCGCACCTCGGCTATTTCATCTCCTACAACAGTTTCGGTAAAAATATTGGCGGTGGACGCGGCGAAGTGCAGCGCGCATTCATGAATCGTTACTTCCCGAAGCAGGGCGAGGCAAAAAGCGAAGTCGATCCGAACACCGCGAAGAACGACGGCCTTGCGGTCAGCGGCGTTTACGACGGAACACGTCGCAGCGAAACAACGTTTCTCAGGCTGGTCGCATTGATGGACCAGTTCAGCGTCAAAAGCGACAAGGACGGAGTTCTAACCGTCGAGGAAAACAAGAACCAGCGGGGCGAGTTGAAGAAATGGAAGGAGATCGCGCCCCTGGTCTACAACGAAGTCGACGGCTCGGAACGAATCGCTTTTCGTCGCGATCCGTCTGGCAAAGTGACGGAAATGCTCCCCTATCCTGCGATTTACGAAGGACAACGCGTTCCGTGGTTCAATAACAAGCGCCTGATCAACCCCGTCATCGGCGGAAATCTTTTGCTCGTCCTTTTAACGGTTCTGCTCTGGCCGGTCGCCGTCTTTGTTCGAAGGAGGTATCAACGCCCGCTATTTGCCGCGAAAGGCGATCGTATTCTTTATTTTCTTTCCCGAATCGTTTGCCTCGGCGAGTTGATCTTCATCGGAGCACCGGTAATCACCTTCAGCCAGGGACTGGAACATATCGTGATCCTGGGCGACGCGATCAATCCGTGGTTGCAAGCGCTTCACATTTTTGGCTGGGCGTTGATGGCCGGAATTCTTCTACTCGTCATTTCGCTCGATTCGTTTCGCCAGACTGCCCGGTCACGGGTTTTGGTTCCGCACCCACGCGATTTTGCTCGCGATCGGCGGCATCGCGTTTGGATTGTTCTGCTGGCAATATCATTTACTGGATCCGTCGTTGAAGTTCTGATCCGCAGCATGATGATTTTCCCCCCTCGAGAAATCCTGACTGCGCTGACGTATGTCGCGATTGGCGCACGGGTGTTCGCCTACGGACCGCCCGGTCACGAGATCGTCGGCGCGATCGCTGACAAAGTGATCGCGAATACCCCGGCTGCGAAAAAGATTTATGCGTTCACCGACGGCATCACGCTGGAACGCGCGTCAGTCATCGCCGATGAAATTAAAGCGTGGGACAAGTACGGTGTCGATGATCCAAACGCTTTTCCGCATTACCCGGATCATCCAAAAATCGACAAGCAACTGCGCGAATTCTGGCGCGCGAATCCTCCGACGCAGGACCCGGCGTCCCCGATTCCATCACATCATTGGTTTCATTACACGGATGTGCCCGTTCTGAATCCCCACAAATATTCCGATGGCAAGACCGGACGCAGTCAGTGGGACGTTGTGCACATGATTGCCTACTGCGTCGATGTTCTGCGCGACGTAGTCCCGGAAAATAATCCGCGCAAAATCACCAAGCCTGTCGCCGTCATTTTGCTGGCCCATTACGTCGGCGATATCCATCAGCCGCTTCACGTCGGCGCAGATTATTTCAACAACGCGGGCCAGACCGTCGATCCGGACAAAGGCCAACCAGGAACCGAAGACGAAGGCGGCAACACAGTGTTCCTTCATTTGTTTCGAACGCCCTTGCCGGCAATCGACGAGCGTGGGCTAAAGCTTCACGGGTTTTGGGACAATGAAGCCGTCCTGATGAATTTGCCACAGTTGTCTCCTAGTCTGTCGAAAGAAGAAAGTTATCAGGAAAACAAACACGCGATACACAAACTGGCCGGTCAGCTGGCCGAACAAGAACCACCAGACTGGCGCCCACCGGAGGGACTTGGACTCGAAGGTTATGCCGAATCTTGGGCGGATGAAATCTTGCCCGTCGCGCGTGAAGCTCATGAACGGCTTCAGTTCCGTGCGCATGCATAAAACCGTCGATCAGAATCGTGTCGTCATGGCCGGCATCGCGCGTGAGAGACCAATGCCGGATCATGTTCCCTATGCAGATTGGTCGGCGAAAATCGTCCGCGACGAATTGCACAAAGCCGGCTGGCGGTTAGCCGATCTGCTGACGCGAGCGGTGGAATCGACCGCTTCACCATAAACAAAATCGCGTTCGGCCTGAACCGAACGCGATTTTCGCCAAACAAACTGACTGTAGCCACGGCGCTCTGTCGCCGTGTCCACTAACGCCTCGGCAGAGCGAGACGATTACAATTTTATGTCTCGGTTTTGGCTTTGTGCCCCTCGCATTCCGTCTTGAACTTGGCGAATTGGTCCTTGTTCAGGACGCCTTCGGCTTCCTTCATGTATTTGGCTTCGCTCGCCTCCGAGCATCCAGCTTTGTGATGCTCAGCCATGATCTTGTCCATCTTCGCCTGTTGATCAGGCGTGAGGTTCAGACTGGCCAGCGAAACCGAACAGGCCGCTTTGCCGGTGTTCCCGGCCTGCTTGGTACAATCACCGTGTTCACCCGCGAACACGGCTCCCGTTGCAAACATTCCCGCTACTAGTAACGCAATGAATTTGGTCATAGGTGAACGTGAGACATGCGGCTGCGTCGTCTCGTTCAAACTTTGCCGATCTCTACCTTCTGACCTGTGACCTCTGACCTCTAGTTTTCCCTTGTCCGTTCGGCCGAAAATTCCACCGGATCCTGTCGAAAATAATTCTTCAACTCCGAATACAATCGCGAGTGCTGCGATCGAAGCATCACCGGGCGTTCGAAAAACGCTTCGGTCGACACCGCGAAGAATTCGGCCGCGTTGGTCGCGCCGTAGGTATCGAG
The DNA here is from genome assembly GCA_963814965.1 of uncultured Verrucomicrobiae bacterium. Taxonomy (GTDB): domain Bacteria; phylum Verrucomicrobiota; class Verrucomicrobiia; order Chthoniobacterales; family UBA10450; genus AV40. The sequence continues at coordinate 52,175 of CAWFFA010000029.1, read as the reverse complement.
CAACGTCGGAATTCCAGTTGCTTCCGCTGCGCGCAGCGATGCGAATTCGGTCCGCATCACTTCGCGCCAGGCAAGCTGCTGTTGTCGCGTTGCCAGCGCCGGCGTTCCGTCGGCCGCAAAATTTTCATAGTCGAGTTGGTGAGCGAACTCGTGAAGGACCACATTCTTGCCGTCGGACGGATCGGCCGCGCCCGATTTCACCGCGTCCCACGCCAGCACCATCGATCCCATTGTGCGCGCGGTCTCGCCTGCGCGATGCATTTTGCCTTCCTCCCAAATCTCGGCAGTGATCGGTCGCTGCTCGTCGGCCAGATAGGTCGATGGATAAACCAGAATCGTGAGCAACCGCGGGAAATAATCGGTCTTGCGATGCAACAAGAGCAGACCAGCCTGCGCTGCCACCGTGACGCGAACATCGTCGTTGATTTCCTGCCCGGCGCAGCCTTCGAAATTTTTCTCGGCCAGAAGAATCTGAATGTTATCGAGAAGCTCGGCCTGATCGTTCCCCGAGAGCCGGACAAAAAACGCGACGTTTCGTTTTATGATCTTCACCCACTCGTTCGGGAACGGGCGCGCCTTCAGCCGCTTGCGCTGTCGATCTTTCAGGAAGCCGAGCATTGTTTTGCGAATGTAGCGCTACTGTAGCGGCGGTCTAACATCAGAAGCTGGCTAGGCTGTCGAGCGCGCTGCGAACCTAAGAACACGGCGACGACATCGCAGCTGCGATGTCCGCTACCAAAAATTCACGCTCGCGTTAGATCGACATCAGGCCAAAATCCCTTTCGGAGGAGCTCCTATGAACACCCATTCCATTTCTCGTCGTCAATTTGCTCATTTACTCGGCGTCGGCGCTGCAGCGGCCATCGTTCGCCCGCGAATCACCATCGCCAAGGAATCCGTCACTGTTCCCGCGCCCGCGAAAGTCGGGGTCGTGCGACTGAGCGCAAACGAAAATCCGTACGGACCGTCAGCCAAAGCGCACGAAGCAATGAAGAACGCGCACGGCGTGTGCAACCGTTATCCGGATGAAGCGAACGACGTGTTGATCGACAAAATCGCCAGGATCAACAACATCAACCGCGAGCAAGTCGTGCTCGGCGACGGATCGAGCGAAATCCTAAAACTCTGCGCAGAGACGTTCACCGGCCCGACACAAGGCAAACTCGTGGTCGCTGATCCAACATTCGAAGCGATCCTCGAATATTCGAAAGCGTGCGGCGCTGACGTTGTGAAGATTCCGTTAACGAGCAACTACGGGCACGATCTCGAGAAAATGGGGGCATCTGCGCAGAAAGGCCTCATTTACATCTGCAATCCGAATAATCCGACCGCGAGCATCACCCCGAAGAGCGACCTGCGCGATTTCATCGCGAAGACTTCGCCCGAAACAATGATCTTGGTCGACGAAGCGTATTTCCATTATGCCGACAGTGCGGACTACGAGAGCGTGATCCCGCTGGTGAAGGATCATCCGAACCTCATCGTGGCGCGGACGTTCTCGAAGATTTACGGCATGGCCGGTTTGCGTTGCGGTTATTGCGTCGCCCAACCGGAAACGATCAAGAAAATGCATGGCTTCCAGATGTGGGACAGCGTCAATATCATGGCCTTGTCCGCAGCGAGCGCGAGCCTCGATGACGACAGTCAAGTTACAAACGGCAAGAAGATGAACAGCGACGCAAAGGGCTACACGCTCACCGAGTTGAAGAAAATGGGATACGAATCGATTCCGTCACAGGCGAACTTCATCATGTTCGATTGCAAGAAACCGGTCGTCCCCATCATCAAAGCGATGAAAGAGAAAAATGTCGCAGTCGGCCGCTTGTTCCCCGCATATCCAACCCACATGCGATTGACTATCGGCAAGCAGTCCGAGATGGAGTCTTTCGTTAGCGCGTTTAAGCAAGTGATGGCATAGGTGGAACGCGATCTCCGAGCGCGTTAACAAAGGTGGAACGCGCAGTCCCTTGCGCGTTGTTAGAAATTTGGCGGCGAAGCCGCCCTCATTAGCATCGCCCGCGGAGCGGCCGATCCACCTACTCTGCATCAAAATAATCTGAAAGAATTCTGCGGCTTCGCCCCGAACATCAGCTCCATGAAAACACGACCTCTCAGACTATTGCGATTAGTGCCGCCTTCTGTGTAGCGCTCAATCCCTGTAAGGCGGACAAGTTCACCAAGGAAGAGCAGGCCCTCCTTAATAAAAACCGAACCATGGAAATGTACAAGCCCGACGAGCACAGCCGGCATTTCGTTGCTCGTATTGATTCGGCCACGGACCCGAAGACTGGAGAGAATCGAAAAATTTCCAAGGATGCTCAAGCAGTCCTTTGCTTTGTGTTTGGAATCGAAGACGCGCAACCAGCGCGTGAACAAGGACGAAGCATGGCAGAATGTCATTATACGTCGGAGCAAGCGCACGAATTTCTGTTCGCCCAAGGCTGGGACAAATACCACGACCGATTCTTCACGCGATGTTACGTGCAGGAAGGCGAAGCAGCCTACGAAGCGGCAGTAAAAGCTGAACAAAAACCCGTCGATCCATCCTCGAGCAGTTAAGGGTGGAACGCGCTCTCCGAGCCCGTTTCTGTTGGCGAAACGCGCAGTCCCTTGCGCGTTGTTAAATTCCCATTTGTAGGGCAACCGCATCCGGTTGCCGTTCCAAATGCTGACAGGCGGAGCGCCTGCCCTACAATTTCAGAATCGCCCGCGGAGCAGCCGATCCACCTCAAGGAGTTGTAGCTGCGTTTGTTCTCATCACTTCTCGACGAAACACGAGTTTGCCGTCTTTCATCTCGACGCGGACGGTCTGGCCTTCGCGGACTTTGCCTTCGAGGATGTCGATCGAGAGTGGGTCGAGAATTTCTTTTTGGATCACGCGACGCAATGGACGCGCACCGTAGACCGGATCGTATCCTTCGCGGGCGAGAAATGCTTTTGCCGAATCGGAAAGCTCGAGAGTAATCTTTTGTTGTTCGAGCCGTTTGGTTAAGTGGCGCAGTTGAATTTCGACAATCTTTTTCAGGTCGTCCTCGCTCAACCGATCGAAGATGATGATCTCGTCGACCCGGTTGAGAAATTCGGGACGGAAATGCGCGCGCAACGCATCCATGACCAGTCGCTCGCGCGCTTCCTGGGTTTGTCCTTCCTCCAGAATGTATTGCGAGCCGATGTTCGAGGTCATGATAATGACCGCATTCTTGAAATCGACGGTGCGCCCCTGTCCGTCCGTGATCCGGCCGTCGTCGAGCACTTGCAACAACACGTTGAATACGTCTTGGTGCGCCTTTTCGATCTCGTCGAAGAGAATCACCGAATACGGCCGGCGCCGCACGGCTTCGGAAAGTTGCCCGCCTTCCTCGTAACCGACGTATCCAGGCGGCGCACCTATCAATCGGGCGACGGTGTGTTTTTCCATGTATTCGCTCATGTCGATGCGGATCATGGCGTGCTCGTCGTCGAACAAAAATTCCGCGAGCGCGCGCGAGAGTTCGGTTTTGCCAACGCCAGTCGGCCCGAGAAAAATGAACGAACCGATCGGACGATTCGGGTCTTGCAAACCGGCGCGTGCGCGACGGACGGCGTTCGAAACCGCTTTGATTGCCCGTTCCTGATCGACAACTCGCTGATGCAAATGTTGTTCGAGTTTTACCAACTTCTCGCGCTCGCCTTCCTGCAAGCGCGAGACCGGAATGTGTGTCCAAGCGGAAACAACCTTGGCAATATCTTCCTCGGTCACTTCTTCGCGGAGTAGACTTAACTTTTGGTTCTTTGTTTTCTCGGCCAGCTCACTCAGCCTTCGCTCCAGCTCGGGGATTTTTCCGTATTGAATCTCGCTCGCTTTGCTCAGCTCGCCGCGGCGTTGCGCGCGCTCCAGTTCGGTTCGAAGCGCATCAAGCTGTTCTTTTATTTTGCGCTGCTCGTCGATAATTGCTTTTTCCTTTTGCCATTCGGCTTTCAGCGCATTCGATTTCTCTTTTAGCTCTGCCAATTCCTTCTCGAGCTTCTTCAGCCGGTCCTTGCTCGCGGGATCTTTTTCTTTCTTGAGCGCTTGTCGCTCCATTTCATGCTGCATGATCTCGCGCTCGATCACATCGATCTCCGTCGGCATCGAATCGAGCTCGATCTTCAATCGCGACGCGGCTTCGTCGACAAGGTCGATCGCCTTGTCGGGAAGAAATCGCTCCGTGATGTATCGGTTCGATAACACGGCAGCGGCGACGAGGGCGCTATCGGTAATCCGAACGCCGTGATGCACTTCGTACCGTTCCTTCAAGCCGCGGAGAATGGCGATCGTGTCTTCGACGCTTGGCTCATTCACCATTACCGGTTGAAACCGCCGTTCGAGCGCAGCGTCTTTCTCGATGTATTTGCGGTACTCATCGAGCGTCGTCGCTCCAACGGTGCGCAATTCGCCGCGGGCGAGCATCGGCTTCAACATATTCGACGCGTCGACCGATCCTTCCGCCGCACCGGCCCCGACGATCGTGTGCAACTCATCGATGAACAAAATAACTTCGCCCTGCGAATCGGTGACTTCTTTCAGGAAGGCTTTCAGGCGATCTTCGAATTCGCCTCGGAACTTCGCGCCGGCGACCATGGCGCCAATGTCCATGGCAATGAGTTTTTTGTTTTTCAGTGACTCAGGCACATCGCCGGAAATGATTCGGCGCGCCAGACCTTCGACGATTGCGGTTTTTCCGACACCGGGATCACCGATTAGCACGGGATTATTTTTGGTGCGCCGCGAAAGCACCTGCATGATACGTCGGATTTCGTTGTCGCGTCCGATGACCGGATCGATCTTGCCGCGGCGGGCGAGTGCGGTCAGATCACGTCCGTATTTCTCGAGCGTTTGATATTTTCCTTCGGGGTTTTGGTCCGTCACGCGTTGCGATCCTCTAACCTGTTGCAACGCCTGCATCAACTTGTCGCGGGTGACGCCGAGATCTTTCAGCATCTTCGCGGCGGGCACACTCGATCCAGTCAGGGCGAGTAAATAATGCTCGGCGCTAGTGTATTCGTCCTTCAGCTTCGCCATTTCCTTCTCGGCGGCGTCAAGCACACTGCGAAGTTCGTTCGAGAGGCGAAGATCGACCGAGGCGCCGGTGACTCGCGGCCGGCGTTCGAGCTCAGCGCTCAATCGCTCTCGCAGTTGATTCGACTGAACCCCGATCTTCTCGAGCAGTGGCCGCGTGATGCCATCGGATTGGTCGAGCAGCGCCAACAGGAAATGTTCGTTGGTGATTTCCTGATGGTTCGACTGCGACGCGAGGTCCTGCGCCGCCTGCAGCGCTTCTTGCATTTTCTGGGTGAACCGGTCGATTCGCATTGCTTCAAAATAACGAACGCAACCGCCTGAGCAATTACGCGTAGGTAGAGGCGATTGACCTCAATCGCCATGGCGGTTCGGTGAACCGCCTCTACTGACCCGCAAGAGGCACGTGATTTTCAGCGCTATTTCGAATACAACATAACCAATGGCGGAAGAAACGCGCTCGCTCTGGGAACAACTCGATTCCGAAGTCGAGCCGTGGCGTCGCGGGCGCATGGCGTTGGTCACTATTGGCACGTTTTATTTTTTGCTGCAGGCGGCTGTGTTCATTGCCGCCGTGAAGGACGGAAACATCGAGGCCGTGTTGGTGTTCGGCTCGGTCTGTTCGGCGTTTTGGCTCCTGTTTTATTTCATCTGGATTGGCGTCCAATGGATTCGGTGGTTGGCCGGCGCATGGTGCGGACTCAATGGATTTATCCTCCTGATTTGGGCCTTAACCGATGGTAACGGTCTGTTTGCCACCGTTGGCACGATCAATCTGATCATCGGCGCCTATCTCTGCCTTTCGCCATCGGTTTACTTTTTCGCTAAACGTCAGCAGGAACGGAGAAGTTGGCTGCAATCGCTCGCGATCGGAGTCGTTTTTGCGTTGCTCTTCCTAACGTTTGTCATCGGAAGCGTCGGTTTCTTCGTCTATCATGGCCGGGTTTACACGGACGCCCTCCAATTCGCCGATCAAGCGGCCGAGCACATTTACACCGACCAGGATCGCGACTGGATGTTCGCACACTTTGCACGTGACGAGATTGCTGCCGTGAGCCCAGACGGCCTGAAGGCATTTTTTCGTGATAGCGTCGGACGTGTCGGGCCGGTGTTGCAAATTTCACCGCCAAGCGGACCAGTACCGGCTCATCTATCATTTCCCCGCAGAATTTACATCGATGGCCCAGCTGAGTGCTGAAGGCAAGAGCAGTTATGGCCCGGTGCGCATTCATTTTTGGATTTCGGATATGGGAGACGGCTGGAGAATCGATCGAACGTGGTCGGAACCGACCTATACTGAAAAACCGCCGGATTACCGATAGATTATACAGCTCGTTCATTGCAGCCACGCTGCTTCCCGCTTATGAGTCTTGGCGATGAGCGCGGAAGTGAAACTGAGCACTAGCAAAGCGTTGGGCGTTTTGCGCAACGGCCCATTCCGCCGTTACATCATCGGCTCAGCGATTTCCGATACCGGCACTTGGATGCAAGTGTTGGCGCAGGGCTGGGTAATGGCCACGCTCACGACGTCAGCGTTTTGCTCGGAATGGCGAATCTCTGCGCCGGTTTGCCGATGCTCTTGCTCACGATGGTCGGCGGCGCGGCAGCGGATCGATTCGATAAACGCAAAATTCTGCTCGTCACGCAATATGTTCAGATCTGCATCGCTTGCGGCATTGGCCTTCTGGTTCTGAGCGGCAAGATCGAGATCTGGCAGGTTTTCGTTTTCGCCGCGATCCTTGGCGTTTCCAATTCGTTCGAAATGCCAACGCTATCCGCGCTGGTGCCGGAACTGGTCGGGCGCGAACAAGATTCAAAGCGGCAATTTCGCTCGATCGTTCGGTGTTTCACGGATCGCGCGTGCTCGGACCAACAATTGGCGGTTATTTGATCAACTGGTGGCATGCCTCCGCATTTTTTGCCAACGCCGTTTCCTTTGTCGCGCTCATCATTGCGATCTTGTCCCTGCCGCCGCGGACGCAAAGGAACAGCCGAGGAAGAAGAAAAGCGAACCAGCGGAATGAAGGAAGGATTTCCGTTCGTCGCGAACGACACGCCTAGCCGCGCGATGATCATGTCTGATCGCGACGCAATCCCTTTGCATTTTCCCAATCATTACGGTGATGATGCCACTGTATGTGCGCACGGTGCTTGGGACTCGGGCGCGGACAAGTCTCGGCTGTTGATGGGCGCATCCGCGATCGGCTCGCTGGTCGGCTCGATTTTTTTGATCGGATTACCGCGCGAAAACGCATGCCGCTGATGATGGTATGCGCCGCTGCGTTTCGACGTCAATCCTCGGACTCTCGTTCGCGCCAAGTTTCTATGTTGCGACTGGCATGCTGATAATGAACTCGCTAGGCCTGGCCACGAATTTCGGGCTTTGCAGCACGATTGTGCAGGAACGCGCGCCGGATTATTTGCGTGGCCGTGTCTCGGCTGTGTTCATGTTGAGCTTCGTTGGCATCATGCCGTTCGCCGGTCTCGGCGTCACCAGTTTGTCGGACGCAATTGGAATGCCGAGCGCGTTGGTGATCGCGGCGATCGCCTACGGCGTGATCACGCTTTTCGTCCTGGCTCGGGTGCGAAAGCAATGCGACGAGCCCGGTATTTGCGAAACGAAGATCGGCACGCCAGCAGCTCCTTCAGCTGCCGCAACCGTTTGAAGCCTTCGTCGCGCCGATGATTTCATTTTCGACCTGCTGGAATTCAAGCCGTCACACCGACGGCGCGGAGATGCTGCAAGAGATTGTCGATCTTGGATTCGATCGAATCGAATTAGGCCACGGCGTTCGCATCTCGCTCATGCCCGGCATTCAAAAAATGTTCGAATCCGGGAAGGTGAAATTCTCGAGTTTGCACAATTTTTGCCCGTTGCCGGTCGAAGTGCTGCACGCTTCACCCGATTGTTACCAATTTTCCTCGCCCTACGGCAGCGAACGAGAACGAGCTGTGAAACACACTTTCCAAACCATCGATTTTGCCGAACGTCTCGGCGCGCCGTTCGTGGTCATGCATCTGGGCGAGGTGCCAATGCGACCCGTCACCGACGATCTGATCAAACTTGCTCGCAAAGGCGAACTGCTTTCGCGCAAATATGTTCGTGAGAAAATTCGAGCGGTGGAGAAACGGGAGGCCACGGTTCCGCCTTATCTCGCGCAGGTGAAAGAGTGCTTGAAGCGCGTCGTCGATTACGCCACAGGAAAAAAAGTGAAACTTGGAATCGAAGGCCGCCGCGGCTACGAGGAAATCCCGAACGAACGAGAACTGCCGGCGTTGCTGGATGAACTGAATTCGCCGCAGGTCGGTTACTGGCACGACTTTGGCCACATCCAGATCAAAGAAAACCTCGCATTTCTCGATCACGCCGACTGGCTGCGGCAAATCGGTCCGCGCGCTCTTGGCTGTCACGTTCAGGATTGCATCTGGCCGGCGCAGGATCATCAGCCGCCGTTCGCCGGAAATGTCGATCTGGTTAAGCTAGTGCCGCTGTTGCCGAAAGATTGTGCGTGGGTGTGGGAAATGAGTCCGCGGAAAACCGCGGAAGAAATTCGAAAATCAGTGGAGACTTGGAAAGAACATTTCGACTCGTGAAAAAAGTCCTCATCACCGTCATCCAACTCGCAGTCACCGTCGCACTGCTGGTCTGGGTCTACCACGATCCGAAAAAACTTGGGGAAATGCGGCAGGCTCTGGCGCATGCCCGGTTTCAATGGCTCGCCGCCGGCATCCTCGCTTATTTTGTGGTCGAAGCAGCAGCCGCGTTTCGCTGGCACATTCTGCTGAAGGTCCAGGGAATCCGTTTAACACTGCCGCGATTGTCGGGATTATTTTTAATCGGCATGTTTTACAACCAGTTTCTGCCCGGAGGCACTGGCGGCGATATTATTAAGAGCTACCTGTTGTTGAAGGAGACGGACCGGAAAGCAGGCGCTCTGCTCGCCGTAGTGTTCGATCGCTTCATTGGGCTGGTGGCGTTGGTTGCCATCACCGTCACGCTGGTCAGCATGCGTTTCGATTTGCTGTCTCAAACTCACGAGACACGACGTTATCTTTGGATCCTGCTTATCCTCCTTGGGGTTTCGATCGTCAGCCTGATAGCGAGTTTCGTAGTCAGTGGCTTCAATCTTTTTCACTTGCTGCCGCACAAGTTCCCTGGGCGCGACAAATTGATCGAGATCGCTGCGGCTTATCATCTTTACGCGCGGCATTGGATTGCCACCTCGGTTGCTTTTTGCGCGTCGTTGCTCGCGCACCTCGCCACCTTCACGACGTTTCTATGCGCGGCCTACGCTTTGAGGGCCGATGTCATCGTCACGAATTTTTTTGCCGTTATGCCGATCGAGCGAACGATCTCGGCCCTCCCAATTAGCTTTGCCGGAGTAGGTATCCGTGAAAAAGTGCTGCAAACAATGTTGCATCAAGTATGCGGAGTGAGCGAGGGGGTGGCCGTGCTTATTGGTTCGCTCAGTTTTCTAATCATGGTTGTGTGCTGTCTGCCTGGCGGCCTTGTCTATTTCTTCTACCGGCCAGGCGGCGTGGAAGGCCGGGTTCGGATGCGCGAAATGCAGCGCGAAGTCGCGACGATGGAGCATGAAATCAGCGAGTCGCAATAAAGTCCGAGCCGCAAAATCGCGAAAAAGGGCCATCTCCCGGAAAAAGACGCCCCGACCATTCGTCAGCGCGACGTTTGCGATGACCGTTGACGGAAAAATTACTACGCGCAATTTCACCCCGGTCGATTTCACTTCACGGGAAGATAAACAGCATCTTTTCCGGCAACGCGCGCTGGCCGATGCCGTCTTGATCGGCCACAGCACGATCGAACGCGATAACGTGCGGCTTGGCATTTCGGAAGATTTGCGCCAGGAACGAATCGAACGTGGTCACAGTCCGGCGCCATTGCGGGTAATCGTTTCCAACGAAGGCAAGATCGACAGCCAGTTGAAAATCTTTCAATGGGACGTTTCGGAGATTTTGATTTTTTCAACCGAACGAATGCCGAAGGAAGTCCGGACTGCGCTAAAGGGCAAAGCCACTCTTCATTTCAGCAAAAGCCGGGATGTCGATCTTGCGGAAATGCTGAAAATTTTACGCCGCGACTACAAAGTCCGGCGCGTCGCCTGTGAAGGTGGGCCAACTCTTTTCCGGTCAATGCTAGAGCGGGGGCTCATCGATGAGCTCAATCTCACGATCGCGCCCTATTTATTCGGAGGCGCGGCCGCCCCGACCTTGACCGGCTTAAGCAAAGAGTTTTTGCCAGCGAGCGTGCATTGCGTGATGAAAAACATGCGCGTTATCGGCAACGAATGTTTTCTGACTTATCGAGTGAAGTCGCGCGGTTAACGCGCGTCCGGCTTTTGTCGCGGACGCTGGACCAGCTCGCCGCCACAATTCGGACAAACGAAATCCATTTGTTGCGCGCACTCGGGACAAAAAGTGCACTCGTAGCTGCAAATGCAGGCTTTGTGATCGGCGGCCAGAGCGCGCCCGCATTTTTCGCATTCTTTTTTCATTTCCAGCGTCATCGGTTCGAGCCACTGTAGGCAAATTTCGCGCAACTCAAATGCACAAAACGAATTCAATCGTCATGCACGCGCCGAAGATGTCGATCTTCGAAACGGCCGCGAACTTGGAATTGTGGCCGAAGATTTTGCCGCATTACCGCTACATTCGCTACCTCGAGCGTGGCGACGATCGCAACATCGTGGTCATGGCCGCGGTGCGATCCGGGATTCCGATCAAATGGACTTCCGAGGAAATCATCGACCGCAATCGTGTCGAGATTCATTTCAATCATCTGAAAGCGTTCACCAAAGGCATGCACGTCGTATGGACGTTCACGGAAACGCCAGACGGCGTCCGAGTTGAGATTATGCACGAACTTAAGTTCCGAATTCGGCCGCTCGCGCCAATCATGGAGCCGATTATCGGCGACTTTTTCATCGGTAACGTTGCCAACAAGACGTTGCATTGTATGAAAAAGTATGTGGAATCCACCACGAAGAACGCGAAGGTCACGAAGGAATGCTGATTCTCGAAACCAAACCCGCCCTCGTGCGCTTCGTGTCCTTCGTGGTTAAAACTAAATGAAACGACGTGTTGTCATTACGGGCCTTGGCCCAATCACCTGCATCGGCAAAGGTGTCGAAGGGTTTTGGAACGGAATCCTCGCCGAGAAGACCGGGATTACTCCAATTTCGAATTTCGATGTGAGCGGGTTCGGCGTGCGCGTGGCCGGACAAATCAACGACTGGGACCCGGAAGAATTTTTTCCGCCTCATCGTTTGAAACGGCTCGACCGTTACGCGCAATTCTCGGTCGCGTCGGCCAAGCTGGCATTGGACGACGCTGGAATCGAGTATTCGCACGACAAGCCGCAAGACCGGATCGGCGTGAGTTTCGGCACGGCGCTCGGCGGCGTTTGCAAGGCAGAAGAGCAATACATCCGATTTCTCAAAAAGGGCGCCCGTGGAGTTCAGCCGACGTTGGCCGTGCAAGTGTTCGGCGGGTCGGCGCACTCGAACATCGCGATCGATTTTGGATTTCGCGGAGTCGGGACCACAAACTCGAATAGTTGCGCCAGCGGAACCGTTTCAGTCGGCGAAGCGCTTCGCTACATTCGCGATGATTTTGTTGACGTCGTTGTCGCCGGCGGAGCGGAAGCACCGTTAACAACAATCACCATCGGCGCGTTCGACATTATCAAGACAATGAGTCGCAATTCGGACCCGCAGATCGCTTCGCGACCGTTCGATAAATTGCGTGACGGATTTGTGATGGGCGAAGGCGCGGCGTCACTGATTTTGGAGGAACTCGAACACGCGCGAGCGCGCGGAGCAAAAATCTACGCCGAAGTGCTAGGCTACAGCTTGAATAACGATGCGTTTCACATGACCACGCCGTTGCCCAGCGGCGACTCGTGCATCCGGGCGATGCGCGACGCGCTCGCTGACGCGAAAATGACGACGGAGCAGATCGACTATGTCAACGCGCACGCCAGCTCCACGCAGTTGAATGACAGCGCCGAGACGATGTCGATCAAAGAAGTTTTCGGGGAGCGCGCCTACAAGATTCCGGTGAGCGGGACCAAGGGTTATCACGCGCACCCGCTCGGTGCGACCGGCGCCATTGAGGCCGCGCTTTGCGCGCTGGCGCTGGACCGGCAATGGGTGCCGCCAACAATTAATTATCAAAACCCCGATCCGGCTTGCGATCTTGAAGTTGTTCCAAATCACGGTCGCGCCGCTGAATTGAATTACGTGATGAGCAATTCGTTCGGCTTTGGTGGAATCAATGCGTCGATTGTGCTCGGACGCGTGCGCGATTAAATCACGCTGTCATCCTGAACGAAGAGAAGGATCCCTCAAAAGGTGATTGATCACGCAGAGTACGTTGTGTAATCCGCGCTTCGACTGTGAGATCCCTCGCTTGCGCTCGGGATGACAATCAGGAGAGAAGATCAGGCCGATTCTGTTTCGTTCGTTTGAGCGCCTGCTCTTTTCGCCACTCTCGCGCGGCGGTTTGAGGCCGTTTCGTTGACCGCATAATCCGCCGCAGACTTAGAGTTATTTTTTCGTAACCGTCAACTGTGCAGAGCTGGTGCCGATTTGTGTCGCGCCGAGGAAGACATCCAGTGTCACCGAATAGAGTCCTTCCGGAGTCGATTTTGCGATCGGGAGCGGCCAACTCACGCTTCCCGACTGGTTCGCCTTCAATGTCAGCGGCACAGTGAACATCAAGGTCTTGGTCTTTGGTGTCGTTAGGCTAACTTTGATGGTAAGTGTTTGCGCGGTGCTGCTCGGATTGCTGTAGGTCGTGGTGACCGTGACCTGGCCGCCTTGTTTCACGGTCGAAGGATTGATGCTGATGGTGAAGCTCGGCAGCGCCGCTTTGACGGTGAATGTCGTCGTCGCGCTGCTGCTGTTATGCGCGCTGTCTGTCGCGGTGATGGTGATCGTCTGAACGCCGACGCCGACCAGCGTTCCGGCAGCCGGACTTTGCTGCAATGTGACCGTGCTGCAATCTGTGGTGCTGGTTTGCGCGAGTACGTTTGGCACAGGCGCTTTGCCCTGGCTGTTCGCGGTCGCCGAACTCGGAGCCGGCGGGTTATCACGGGCGCGGTCGTGTCAGCCACCGTGACAACCGCGGTCGCTGTGCTGCTATAGCCAAAGGAATCGGTCGCCGTTAGCGTGACGTTGTGGGTGCCGATGGCGAACGGTCCGCTTTGGTCTAACGAGAGTGTGATCGTGTCACCCGCCGCACCTGGGACTGAACCGTTATCAACCTGCTGCGGCGTGATACTGGCCTGGCAATCCGGTCCCGCCGGAACGGTGATGTTCTTGACCCTGGCAATGGGCGGAAGCTGTTGCACCTCGAAGGCGCCTACATCCGCGGCCGCTCCAATCACTCGCGCAAAACCGGCGCTGCGCTGGTCGGTCGTCAGCGAAGCGTCGGCAAAACCGTGATCAATCGCCGGACTGCCCGGGACAAGAGCGATGGTTTGTGTCTGGCTACCGTTGTCCTTGAGCAGCGGCAGATTGTTCGCATCCAATTGGAGACCGGGATTCACGACGCCCAACTGATCGCCTGCACCGTTAACCCAAGTGTATCCAACTGCCGTGCCTACAAGGTTGTAGCCAGCAGAATTTACCGTCGGAGTTCCACCGAAAGTTGTATCAGTAAAGATATCCGGACCTGTGGGCGCGGAGTTTAGCGCAAGCAGCGTGCTGCCGAGAACAATGGAGCCGCTTCGAAAGTAAAGACCGCCACCGGAAAGTGTCGCGGTGTTTCCGCTAATCGGTACTGTTGATAATTGCGAGGTGGCCGCCAGAGGACGACGGATTGTGATACCGATCCCGCCGCCCTGATAGTTCGTGTTTCCGCTGATGGTAGAGTTGACGATAGTGACGTCGCCGCCCAGCGTATGCTGCCTATTCCGCCTCCGGTGGAAAAGGCAGACACATTCGGGCCTTGCATCACGTGGTTATGCTGATGGTGCAATTACTTATGGTGGCGGATGCGCCTGAAATGTGATCCCGACGCCAATAACGGCCCCAGCGTTCGCCTGATTGTTGGTAACCGTGCACGCTGAAAGTGTCAGGCCAGCGTTCCCGAAGGGCCACTTACTAAGATGCCCGCGCCACTCACGCTGACAACCGGGCCGACGATACTCGGGGTCAACCCGTTAGCTATGGTTAGGCCGGAAATGCTTACTCGCACTCCATTCACGCGGAAGACCCGGGACAACGACGAGCCGCTGACGGTCAGGAGCTTTGCGCCCGGGCCCAGAATCGTCAGTTCCTTGACAATTAACAACTCGCCGCTGGTTAGATTGATTTGTGGTCCGATGATCGGCGCAAAGGTGATTGTGTCGCCAGTAAAAGCGGAGTTAATCGCGCAGCGGAGCGAACCTGGCCCGTTATCGTTGGTGTTGGTAACAACCGTAGCGCAAGCACTCGGATTATACTCGTATGCTCCAACATCCGGACCATTTCCAACCGGCCGAACTCCCCCGCGCTGATCTTTATGACTACCGTCAATCCCCACATCACTGGACCACTCGCTGGAGTGCCGGCATCGATCGCGCTGCTGCCGGAGGAGAGCGATCGTTTTCGTCGGACCGCCATGTCCTGCAAACCGTTCGGATCCAGGTTCAGATTCGGATCGTCGGTGAAGATACTCCCGCCGATACTGTAAAATACGTTATGCCGATAAGTTTCCTCCGCTGCTGGAAGGCAACGATCGAATTCTCCAGGAAGTAAGCGTCGAAGTTATTGGCCGAACAGCGATGTAGATGCCGCCACCCGAATGGGATTAGCCGAGTTGCCGGTAACAGTGCACTGCAGAAAGCTGGGACCGGTTCTGCTCCGCCGATATCGATATAGACTCCGCCACCGGCGGGGCGCTGTTATAGGCAATGGTCGTGTGCCAATTAGTGTGCCATAATTCCTTGTATAAATGCCTCCACCGCCAACGCTCGCAGTATGATCGATCGTTGAGCGCGAGATGATCAGCTAACATCGTGTGAGCCCCGTGTACTCGTTCTCGTTGTAAATTCCGCTACCGTTCGCAGCCGAATTTTTGCTCACCGTGCTGTCTTTCAACACCAGGCTCGCGCCCGCATACACCCACGCCACGAGAGTTAGAGCCCGTCGCCGCGTTCCCCAAATGACGCACTTCGTCACAGTCAACTACTCGTGAAAAACGCCGCCTCCGAATCCGCAGCGCTGCCATTGGTTATGCTCAACCCCGACGAGTACGTCGGTCACAGTGTGAAAGACCCGCGATGCGTATTGCCGCTAATGGTTAACTCGTCGCGCCCGTCCCTGAATCGTCAGGCCTGGCTGATCAACACTCGCCCTGGAGCGAGATGGTCTGGCCATTCAGCGCCGGAGCGAAATGATCTGTCGCCGGATGCGGCACTAGCGATCGCCTGCCGAAGCAACCCGCGCCCGCATCATTATACTAGTGACGGTGATGGTCGCTGCCAGCGCGGGAAAGACGCTAACCGCTAGGAGGCTGAGAGCGACTGCCGCGCATTTTAATCTGAGAGTTAGGTTTGTTTTCATATTGGCCTTTCACAGGGGTAAGGCGACGAATCCCGGTAAAACCTGTCATCAATATTAGCCCGGCCCAGGCGACGCTGAAAAATCTCCCCAAAAGTGGGCGTGTTTGTTATCTTCGCGAATTCAACCACCTAAGTCAACACCATGCCGACGCGTTCGAAGAATACCGATCTAGCGGCGCACCGTACGCTCTCTATCAGTAGCCGCTCGTTACGAGAGCGCGTACCTACCCATCGTACATGTACAGCGCGCGCACACGCGCACCACGCCCTCACGAGTAGGTCGCACCGCACACGCGCGCGCTCTGCTCACTTCTGCGCCGCGCAGCGTGCGCTGTATACCCGCTCTCCTCGCACACGCGCGCACCGCAGCCTCTCAAGCCTCATGTTGCATCTCCCACAACTCTCCTCACGCATAACCTCACACATCTCTCCAGCTCTTTTCGCCTCACTCAACCCAGCTTCATCTCCCACGACGCATTCTATGCAAGCTGTGCCAACTCTCTTGACATACTCTACAAACATCAGCTCACTCTTCTTCCCTTCACTCTATACTCCTACCGCTGCAATCTCATTCACCCCTCCACCCCCTACACTCGCTCTTCTACATCTTCTCACCCCACGCATCTCTTACTCACATTAATTCTTACACACAAAAAATCTCCCAATATTCTACCTCTCATTTTCTTCAAAATATTCAATTCTCCTACATAATATAATCACAATCAAACATATTCATCATAAATTCACAAATATAATCATCCCCTTCTCCACTTCATCATCTAATAAATATCATCCAATATATATCTTAAATCTTCCATAAATTCACTACATCTACATTAAACCTCATCTCTCTATCATCTCACAATTCATCTCTCTTATTACAAAAAATTAATCTCATACAATACAATCTTCATCAAACTCTAATCATTATCAACACTCAAATCTAAATCATCCAATCTAACAATCAAAAACAAAAACCACATCTATTTCTCCATTCAATCTATTCCTTACACTTTTTATCTCAAAAAATAAAATCTCCATATCTTCAAACATAATCACTCTTATTCTCATCACAAATAAATTCAATCTATAATCTCTCTCTCTTAAAAATATAAATTCTCAATTCCATATCTCAATAATCTATCATTTAACTATAAAACATTATAAAATAATATATCTCAACTCACATCTCACAAAATATAAAAAATTAAACATTTTATAAAAAATCTCTCCAATCTCAACTACAAAAATCAACTCATCAAATACTCTTTAAAATCTCTCTCTCAATCTTTTCTTCTCTCTCAACTATCTCACATAAAAAAAAATTATAAAAAATATTATAAAAATATCAAATCAATACTCATATTAATATATAATCTCTTATCTCAATATCATAACATATCTCTCATCTCATAATATAAAAAATTCACTCTCATAAATATCTATAAAAATAAAAAATATCATAATCACATATATCTAATCTATATATAAAATTTAAATATCTTAATTTTTCAATAATAAACTCTAATTATAAATCTAAATCTCTCTATATATTAATATTTTTAACTCTCATAAATAATATCTTTTTTCTCTCTCTTTTCTATCTTTATTTCTCCGTCGCCGTACTGTACTGCTACTTGCTCTTTGCTCGATCCGTTTTTACTCGGCCGCTCGTATTCGTATCCGCCTTTAGCCTCGCTCTCGTCGTCTTTCAGCCGCGTTGCTATTCGCCGTTCTGATCTTTGTTATCGATTCTCGCTTTTTTTTCTGTAGATCCTATAGCGAACGTCTATGCCGCTATGTGACTCTCTCATCTCTCTTTTTTTCTTTTCTATTCATTTCCCGCTGTAACATTAACCTAGCCTAACTTCCATCTCTCTTTTTTTTTCTCTCTTCTCTTTTATAGGCGTCCTCTAATAATCCTTTTCTATCTCTTATCTTCCTCCTTATTACTTTACTTCTACTATATTCACATCTCCTCTTTTCTCTCTTCTCTCTTTTACTTATACTTTACTTTCTCCTCGCTCTATCTCACTTTCTTTTATCTTCCTTCTATTTTATTTCTCCTCTCTTCTTTTTCTTTCTTTCTTCATTTTTCTACATCCACTCTTCACCTCTTTATAAAACAAAATCTCTCATTCTTCTATCTTATCTACTTCTTCTTTTATCTTCTTTTCACCTAACCTCCATATCTATTGGTCTATCTCCTCTACCAAAGTCAGGCCGATTCTGTTTCGTTCCGTTTTATCGCTTGCTCTTTTCGCCACTTCGCGATCTCGGCGTGATTGCCTGAAAGCAAGACTTCGGGCACTTTCCAGTCGCGAAACTCTGCCGGTCGGGTGTATTGGGGCCCTTCGAGTAGTTCGGTGCTGAACGAATCGTCCGCCGCAGATTGTTCGTGACCGAGAACGCCGGGCAACAACCGCGCCACTGCATCGACCAAAACAACTGCAGCGATCGCGCCGTTGGTCAAAACGTAATCGCCGATCGAAACCTCAAGGTCGACGAGGTGTTCGATCACGCGATGATCAACGCCTTCGTAATGACCGCAGATGATAATCAGGTGGGGCTCTTTCGAAAGATCTGTCGCGAGCTTTTGATCGAGTTGTCGACCGGCCGGAGACATGAGAACGACAGTTGATGGTTGATAGTTGATAGTTGATGGCGGACCTCGAAGTTTTTCCACAGCGGCAAAGATTGGTTCTGGTTTCATCACCATTCCCTGTCCACCGCCAAATGGCGCGTCATCGACGATATGATGTTTGTCAGTCGCCCAATCACGGAGGTTGTGAATGCGAAGATCGACAATTTTGTTTTCCTGAGCGCGCTTCATCATGCTTTCGCTCAGCGGCGCGCGACAGATTTCAGGAAACAAGGTCAGGATGTCGATCTTCATGGTAGCGGCGGTTACGCTCCCGCTAGTGCATTCGAAATGTACCCATCTTTTGGATTGCCGCAGCGCGGCAGAATTCACCGAACCGCCATTTGGGTGAATAACAACGGTGGCGATTGAGGTCAATCGCCGCTACCTTCGATTCGCGGGAACAATGGCACCGGTTTGCCAAGTTGGTGCTTCGCCGGAAGTCCGTCCCCATCCCGCGTCAGCGAGAGAATATTTCCCACTCCAGTTGAGTTGATAAAGAATCTCGCGTGCGGCGTTTGGCAAAACGGGCGAAATCAAAACAGCGACCACCCGCAAACCTTCCGCCAGCGCAAACAATGCGTGATCGAGGGCTTCCGCTCGCGCCGGATCTTTGGCAAGCTTCCAAGGGGCCGCCATTTCGATGTAGGTGTTACAAGCCGTGACAAACTCGCCTATTCTTCCAAGCGCAGCATGAATTTCATGTGCCTCCATCGCGGCGTTGCAGCCACGCGCGAGATCGGCCGCCTGCGCCGCAAGCGGCGAGTCGCCGCCAGCCTGTTTCACAACGCCCTCGCGATAGCGGTGCGCCATATTCAACGTTCGGTTAAGCAGATTACCTAACGAGTTCGCAAGATCCGAGTTATAACGCTCAATCAGGCGTTCCTCGGAAAAATCCGCGTCTTTGCCGGTGGCGATGTCGCTCATCAAATAATAGCGCACGGCTTCGGCACCGTATTTATCAGCGAGCTCGAACGGATCGACAACGTTGCCTAACGACTTGCTAATCTTGGCGCCGCCGAGATTCAACCAGCCGTGCACCAGCAATTGCGGCATCGCATCATCGGGAAATCCGATCGCGTAGAGCATGATCAGCCAATAAATGCCGTGCGCCGGAATAAGGACGTCTTTCCCGATGATTTGGAGCGTGTCCTTTGTCCAGCGATCGCGAAATTCCGGCGGCTGCTTTTCGTAGTTGTCGATCTTCGGATCGTAGCCGGCGAAGCTGATGTAATTGCTTAGCGCGTCGAACCAGACATATGTGACAAAATCTTTGTCGAACGGGAGCTCGATTCCCCAATCGAGGCGCGACTTCGGACGTGAGATGCAAAGGTCGCCACTGATTCGCTCGATTGCGTTACGCAATTCTGTTTGACGGAAATCGGGAATGACTGCGTCTTTGCGATTGTCGACGTAGCGCAGCAGCCAGTCTTTGTGCTGACTTAGTTTGAAATAATAATTTTCTTCCTCGCGAAACTCGACCTGTCCCCACTCCGGTCCAAACTCACCGCCCGGCCCACGCTCCTTGTCGGTCAGAAATTGTTCCTGCCGGACGGAGTAATATCCCGACTGTTTGTCTTTGTAGATTTGCCCGGCATCGAACAGGCGCTGCAACATGCCCTGCACAACTTTCTTGTGACGGGGAGAGATCGTTTCAGCCCATTCATCATATTTGACGTCGAGCTTCTTCCAAAGATCGACAAATCTCTGAGTCACGCCTTTGACGAATTCCGACGGCGCGATCCCGGCCTTGGCAGCCGATTGCTGCACTTTCTGGCCGTGTTGATCTACGCCGGTCAGGAAAAAAACATTCTCGCCTTTGAGCCGATGATAACGCGCGACGACATCGGCCAGCACTTTCTCGTAGGCATGACCGATGTGCGGCGGCGAATTCGTGTAATCGATCGCTGTTGTGATGTAAAACGTCTTCGGCATGCGCGGAGACAGTGCCGAAGCCGTGATGACTTCGCAACTTTAAGTATGTCCGCTTCGCTTTGCGAGTCGTGCTTACGACCCGCAGGGCCACGGCTGCAACTTAGTTTAAAGCGCTTTGCCGTTAATTTTTCGGATCTTTCCGTCAGTCACCACCCCGCCGGACGTGACGAAATCGATTTCGTAGACCTTGCCATCGACACCCTTCATGTCGACCGCCATCTGAGTCTTGCCACCACTCAGCTTTTGCTCTTCGTGAAGCTTAACTGGAGTCAGCGGAAGATCCTTCCCGTTCACGGTCATGTGGAACTTATGGTCTTTGGAATTCCCGATTACGTTGTCGAGATATCCTTTGACGCCGACCGGCGGGACCGTCTTCTTCTTCGTCGTTGTGGTCATTTGCTCCGATCCGCTAGTGGTCTGCTGCTGAGACCGGGTCTGCTGCTGCATCTGTTGTCCGCCGTACATCTGACCAAAAGCGGTTGGAGCGATGGAAACTGCTGCGACTAGTACTATAAGAATTCGAGTGTTCATATTTCCCTTAAGGGTTCGATTTGAAATAAGTTACCGGACATAATCATCGCGGCAAGTGAACCGCTATCTCACAGCCTCGCCATTGATCCTCTGAATCCGAATACCGCTCACCTGAGCACCTGCCGTCACGAATTCGATGTCGTAAACCCTGCCTTCATCGCTTCGCATAGAGATCGACGTCGACGTGGTGTTGGGGCCAGTGCTTTTTTGCGGCCAGACGTGGAACGGCGCAAGTGCGAGGTCTTTTCCGTTCACCGTCATGTGGAATTTCTTATCCTTTGAATTCGCGATCTGACGATCAAGGTAAGCGTTGACATCGGGAGGCGGCACCGGAGTGGCCGTCGGCTTCGCCGGCGCCGGTGCCGGAGTAGACGTGACTTTCGGCGGAATCAGTGCAAACGCCGGGGTCGGTTTCGGCTGAATTGGTGCTGTGACGGACGCTTCCTTTGGCGGAATCAGCATTGGCTTACCGCGCGGCGGAGGCATTGTCCGCTGGAGGGGCATTGGTGACTGAGTTTGCATCGGCGCTACTCTCTGCTGCGACTGTGGCGTCGGAGTCGGAGTGGGAGATGGCGTGGGCGACTGCGACCTGGGCCGGCTATATTTCATTTGGCCGAACGCAAACGGAGCAACGATTGAAATGGCGACTGCGGCAATAGTGATCCGTGTGGTCATAAAGACGACGTTGTTTGGATTAATCGGAAAGTCGGAAACATTTTCGGTTTCAGGTCCAAATTGCAAAGCCAAAATTGATGCAAATGACTCAAGTTGGGCGGTTGCTCCGCATTTTCAGAATCAAAAACCAGATTGCAATGGCGATCGCGACAAAATCGAGCCATGTCGTGTAGTTCCAGCTGAAGGTTGCGTGTTCGATCGCACTCGCCGGACGCGCGCCCTGGGGAATCAAGTTCAAAACTGTGAAGACAAGATCAACAATTACCCCTGCCGCAACCATCGACACATAGAAAATGACGACAATGTAAAAGGTGGCGCGACCACCGAAATATTTCCGATAAATCAAGATCAACGGGACAACGAGCAAGTCGGCATAAATAAACGAGATAACGCCCCCAAAGCTGATTCCGTGCGCCCAAAGCAAACTCGCCAGAGGAATATTTCCCACCGAGCAAACGAACGACAGTATGGCAATGATCGGGCCAACAGCTGCGTTCTCGATCAACCGCAATGATGGATTGCCACTTTCAATAAAGAGCCCTTTCCACCAGTCGGGTGGAACGAGGGCAGCCAGGAATCCGGCGATCAAAAATCCGGCGACAAGTTCCTTCCAGAGCATCGCCCAGTCCATCCAAAACGCGTTAGCGAGCCGAGCCCACCCATGCGCGTGGGCTTCAACGTGATGATGTTCGTGACCACCTGTCGCGCCGGAGGTCCGAGCCGGACTGGCGTTGTGCGAAGGCGGATGATGGCAACAATCGTCCTCGTTATCGGCCGCGGAACGTTGGCGTGCTTTCTCCTCCAGTTCTTTCGGAAAGAAGATCGACATCAACAACCACATCACGCCGATTAAGACAAAAGCGCCGATCACCTCCGCGAGAACAAACTGCCAACCCATCAACAACCAGAGCACCGCCCCGAGCTCGACGACTAAATTCGTCGAGGCAAACATAAACGCGAGCGCTGGAACTAACGCCGCGCCTTTTTGGAACGCACTTCGCCCAATTGAAGCCGCAGCATAAGAACAGGACGAGCTCGCCGCGCCGAAACCAGTCGCGATCAGGATTTCCTTTAAACCAGAGCGGCCGAGAAGCAGGGTCATTCGCTCCTTGCTGACGAAAACTTGAAGAGCAGCCGAGATTCCGAAACCGAGCACGAGCGCCCACAGCGTTTGCCAGAACATCGCCACGCCATGATAGAAACCCATCCAAAGCCAGTTCATTGTTCAGTCTCGAACGCCAATTTTGATATGGCGCGTGACTCACATCGTAGCTAACATTAGGGTAATGAAAACGTCCATGAAGGTTCTGATGTCAGTGCTCGCGGCAATGATTTGCACGACCGGTTTTGCGGCGGAAAAGGTCAGCTGCAAGAAAAGTGGTAAGAATTGCCCGATGAACGACAAGAAGGAATGCAACTGCGGTAAAGACTGCGGCTGCAAGTAAACTGAAGCCTCAGCGTTTCAGCGTTCTCTTCGCCGACAGATATCTGTGAATACCGGCCGCGGCTTTGCGGCTGTCGGCTACGGCGCGCACAACCAGATCGGGGCCGCGCACCAAATCACCGCCGGCAAAAATCCCGGGCACGCTGGTCATTTGATTTTCATCGACCACCACGCCGCTCCACTTGTTGACTTCAATCTGGTCGGAATTGCCTGCGGCAAAAATCGGCACCGGATCGAAGCCGAAAGCAACTAGAACAACATCGACTGGAACGTTGAATTCGGAATTCGGGACAGGTTGGGGTTTGCGCCGGCCTTTGGCGTCCGGTTCGCCCAATTCCATTCGAACGCAGCGCCCCGCGGTCACTTTTCCGCTTTCGTCGCCCAACAACGCAACAGGGTTGGTGAGAAAGACGAACTGCGCGCCTTCTTCGATCGCATTAAAATACTCCTTGCGGCTGCCCGGCATGTTTTCGAAGTCGCGACGGTAGATACAAACGGCTTCGCGTGCGCCACATCGGATGGCCGTGCGCAGGCAATCCATCGCCGTGTCGCCGCCGCCCAACACCGCAACGCGTTTTCCATTGATCGCGATTTGCGCCCCCGAAGATTCATTCAAATTCTTTTGGATCAAAAACGGCAACGCATGAAACACGCCATCCAACTGCGCGCCGGGAATCTCCAGTTCCTTTGGTTTTTGAGCGCCAATGGCGAGATAAACGGCGTCGAATTCCTCGCGCAAAATCGACAATGAAACATCGCGCCCAATCCTGACTCGGTTTCGAAACGTCACTCCGCGACGCGTTAAGCGCTCGAGGCGTCGTTCAACGACGGCTTTCTCCAGTTTGAAAGATGGAATGCCGTTCACCAGCAAGCCGCCAGGGCGATCTTGCGCTTCAAAGACGGTCACAGCGTATCCGAGCTTCGAGAGTTCGTCCGCGCACGCGATCCCGCCGGGACCGCTGCCAACCACAGCGACCTCAAATCCGTTGGGTGGAGCGACAGCCCCATTAACTTCATTGTGAGCGAACGCATACTCGTTAATGAATTTCTCAATAGCGCCGATCGACACCGGATCCGAGCGCGCATTCAGGACACAAGCGCCTTCGCATAATCGGTCCTGCGGACAAACCCGGCTGCAGATCTCGGGCATGTTGCTGGTCGAGCGCGAAAGCGCCGCCGCTTCAAGAAAACGACCCTCGGCGGTGAGGGCGAGCCACTCTGGAATTCGATTTTGCAACGGGCAGCCGTCTTCAACGCACGGAGGGTGCGGGCAATTGATGCAACGACTGGCCTGGGCGCGGACAGTGTCTTCGTCGTAAAGATCATAGATTTCGTCGAAATCGCAGATCCGTTCAGCGGCATCGCGTTTTGGCGGCGCTTCGCGTGCGATGTAACGCCAGTTGTGTTTCGCTGGCCACGGTCTTGTTCCGTTGTTCATCGACTTTCCTCGCGCATATCTTCGGCGATCGCCAGGAAGCAACTCGGCGGTTCTTGTCGAAGAGTGTGCGTTTCTTGTGGACTGCATCCTGAAGGAGACTATGCCTCGACCGCTCCGATTTTTGTGCTAAAGAACAATTGATGTTCAGCAGAATCGCGGTTTCCCTGGCTGTCGCAGTTGCCCTTCTGATCGCGCCCGCGGCGCCGATGGAGATCGGGAAGGTCGTTTCGCCTCATTCCAACTGTTGCGCGCATCACCAGGTGAATGTCGATCCATGTCGCGGTTGCCCAATGACTCCGGCTTCGCCGAGTTCGAATTCGGGATCGACATGTTGTTCAGTGCAAGCGCCATGCTTTGTCGCTTACTCTCATGCCTCCGACAGTTTTTTGACGGGAATACGGGGCATCGGTTTCGCAACGCCCGCGAATGATGCTGTTAGTTCACGCTCCCATCGTCCTCCTGTCCCGCCGCCGCGTGCGGCATGCTCCTAGAGCGACGGCTCGGCGCGCGCTGGCGCGTAGCCGAGTTTTCAAAATCAAATCAAAACAGGAGAATTATGAAGTACCTACTTTTGGTTCTTAGCCTGGCAGCATTGATCGGAACGGCGACCGCAGCGACGGCGCCGAAAGAAAACTGCTGCAAAGGCAAGCAGTGTTGCAGCATGGGTTGCTGTAAGAAATAGCGGCCCACTGCATAGAAAATCAGGCCCTCGCCGGAGAAATTCGGCGAGGGTTTTTTCTCTGATTGCGTCCAAGGACAAATTATCTTACCGAACTGACCGATGGCTTCTCCGAACGCGAATAAGAATGCAGTGAACCAACAAAGTATGTGGAACTACGTTCTGACGGTGATTGTGTCGGCGGCGATGGGCGCCGCGCTGACCTGGATGTTCACCTCGCAAAGGTCGAGTCCGCCGGTTCGCCCTGCCTTCTCGTCAGTCTCGCCTGCCCCGATCGCCGAAGCCACACCCAACGTAGCTGGAATGTCACCCACCGAAGCCGCTGTCGTCCTCGGAAATTTCGCCTACGATCATCAACGCTGGCCGGAAGCGATTCGGCATTACCAGGAAGCCATCGCAAGCGGAATCGACAACGCCGATGTTCATACCGATCTCGGCAACGCGTTCCGATTCTCCGGTCAACCAGAGCAAGCTTTGAATCAATACACGGTCGCGCAACGGTTAAATCCGCAGCATGAAAACAGTTTGTTCAATCAGATCAGTCTTTTCACCGAAACGTTGAATCAGCCTGGACGCGCGGTGCCGATTTGCGAGGAATTTATTCGGCGCTTTCCGAACAGCGATAAACTGCCGGCCGTACGCGAACAGCTTGCACGCGCAAAAGGGACGGCCCCCTGAGCTCAGCCTTCGAGGACAACGCAGGCCATCGCGTGATGGTCCGTGTGACTCAAGGTAATTAACGCCGAAGTAACGCCGCGTTTAGCCGCGAGCTCCTGCGCCGGTCCGGAGAAAACCAGAAACGGTTCGCCGCTTTTCTTTTTTCGGATGTCAATGTTGCGCCAGCCCATCGCTTTTCCAATGCCGGTGCCAAACGCTTTTGAGACTGCTTCCTTCCCCGCAAATCGCGCAGCCAGGTGACGCGCCGGAAATTTCATCGACATCGAATATTCGATTTCGCCCTCGGTAAAAACCCGGCGCAAAAATTTTTCGCCGAAACGATCCAGCGAATGCTGAATTCGATCGCATTCGACCAGGTCGACGCCAATGCCAATGACGCTCATGTGCGAGGCGCACTGCCCTTATTGAAGAGATCCACGAGTATTGGCTCAATCGGGCGCTTTAAGCCGTCAAGTTCGTTGCGGATCGTCATCCTGGGTAATCTTTCATGGCCGCGAGCATTTCTCTGACCGCGCTTTCCAGTCCGACGAGCATCGCGCGGGAAATGATGGCATGGCCAATGTTCAATTCAGTCAGGTGCGGAATTTTGTGAATCAGCGCAATGTTTGTGTAATTGATGCCGTGGCCCGCGTTCACCTGAAGTTTGAATTCTGACGCAGCTTTCGCTGCCGCCTGAAGATTTTCGAGTTCCTGCTTCTCGATTTTTTCCGAAAACGCATTCGCCAATTTACCGGTGTGCAATTCCACCATCTCAACCGCGAGCTCGTGCGCGGCATCGACTTGTTCGAGCGTAGGATCGATAAAAAGACTGACCCGAACCCCGGCCGTCTGAAGTCGTTTAATCGTTGGTTCCAATTCCTTGCCCTGGGTCACGACGTCGAGCCCGCCTTCGGTGGTGATCTCTTCCCGTTTCTCGGGGACGAGACAAACTTCGTCGGGAACAATTTTCAGCGCGATATCGACAATCTCGGGCGTGTTCCCCATTTCCAAATTCAGTTTGGTCATAATGTTTTGGCGAAGCCTATCGACGTCGCAGTCCTGCATGTGACGGCGATCGCTCCGCAAGTGGACGACAATTCCGTGGGCGCCCGCGTGTCCACAAATTGCCGCAGCCGCGATGATATCTGGCTCGGCGTTCTTCGAATCCGGCATGGTGGCGTACCGCGCCTGACGCAACGTTGCCACGTGATCGATATTAACTCCCAGTCGCAAATCCCCCATGAGTGAGCAATAGGAACGACAACCGCACTGCGCGCAAGCGGCGCGTTATTCCAGCGGAAACTCGACGCGTTCTTCCGGCTCGCGCGCGACCAGATTATTTCGGGCGATAATTCGGGCGCACGTGTTCCAGCGCAACAACGCGTCGTCATGGCCAGGCGGACGAACCGCTTCCGCTTTCTCGAACCAATCCATCGCTTCGCGAAAAAGGTCGTAAGCCTGAAACCGGCAATCCGGCGTGTTCGAGCGAAGTTTTGTTTTCGCGCGGCGTTCCGCCACGATCCCGGTGTAATAAGCGCGATCGTATTCCGATTTCATTCGCGCGAGCAGCTCCTTCGTTTGCGTGTCACTGACCGCATATCCTTTTTCGAAGCGGTCCGTCAGCGCGAGCAGCAGCGTAATGCTCGCCTGTTGGTTTTCCGGGTCGGCTTTGAGAATATCCAGGCAAATGCTCTCAGCCTCGCCCGGCTCGTTAAGGAGGCGGTAACGTTCGGCTTTTTCCAGCGCTGCCGGAATTGCTTCTTTCGACAAACTTTTCAGCTCGGACATGTCGATCTTACGATTGCTTCTTCGCGCTGACCTTGACCACTGTGGTTCGGTCTAATCTTCGCTTCAACCCTCTCCAAATCCAGCCAAATGGATCAAAGAACTGGTCAACCACCCGTTCTTTCAATGGGATGATTGCGTTGTCGGTTATCTGAATGCTTTCCGGGCACACTTTGGTGCAGCATTTCGTGATGTTGCAGTAACCAATTCCCTGCGCTCTGCGCAACTCTTCGATCCGGTTCTCGGTATCGAGCGGGTGCATTTCCAACGCAGCAACGTGCACAAGAAACCTCGGCCCAATGAATTCGTCGTGCTTGCGGTGATCGCGCAAGACGTGGCAAACATCCTGGCAAAGAAAACATTCGATGCACTTTCGGAATTCCTCGATGCGATCAATGTCGGCCTGCTTCATTCGCCACGTTCCATCCGGCGCATCGGGCGGCCGCGGTTTAAACGGCTTGATCTTTTTCTTCACTCGAAAATTCCACGAAACGTCGGTGATCAGATCTTTGATGATCGGAAATGCCTTCATCGGCTGGACGCTGATGGGCTTTTCAATCGGCAAATCGCTCAGCCGCGTCATGCACATCAGTTTTGGCATTCCATTTACTTCGGCCGAGCACGAGCCGCACTTCCCAGCTTTACAGTTCCAACGGCAGGCAAGATCGTTAGCCTGGTTACGCTGAATATCGTTCACGGCGTCGAGCACAACCATTCCTTCGGCAACTTCCGTGGTGTAATCGCGGAACTCCCCGCCGTTGGCGTCGCCGCGCCAGATCTTGAAGGTTGCTCTCTTCATCTCGCTATTTCATTTCCTCCATCACCCGCTTCAAATAATCCGGCATTTCCGGCAAAGGTTCGAGCCGGACTTGCATGGAACCATCCTCGCCCTTCGCAACGAGCGTGTTCACCTTGGAAAACCTTTCGTCTTTGCCCGCTAGGTCTTCTCGAAATTGCGCGCCGCGACTTTCCTTTCGCTCGATCGCCGCGCGAGTGATCGCTTCCGAAACCGTAAGCACACTCTTCAGATCGAGCGCGGTGTGCCACCCCGGATTGAAATCGCGATTGCCGATGACTCCGACACGATCGGCGCGTTCCCAGAGCTTCTTCAATTCTCCAAGCGCGGTCTGCATTTCGTGTTCGTTACGGACAATTCCGACGTTGTGCTGCATCAGTTCCTGTAAATCACGTTGCACGGCGTACGGATTCTCGCCGGTTTCATGTTCGAACGGCTGGAGGGCGTCGCGGACTGCGCTCTCGATCTTAGCGCTGTCGATGTTGCTTAACTGATTGTCTCTCGCGTAACGGGCCGCGAATTCACCGGCGCGCTTTCCGAAAACCAAAAGATCCGAAAGCGAATTTCCGCCCAGCCGGTTCGCTCCGTTGATTCCAGCCGCACATTCGCCTGCCGCGAACAAGCCGGGCACGCGCGACATTTCCGTGTCGGGATCGACGTGCACGCCGCCCATGATGTAATGCGTCGTCGGTCCGACTTCCATCGGCTCCTTGGTAATATCAATGTCACCGAGCGCTTTGAACTGATGATACATGCTGGGAAGCTTGCGTCTGATGTGCTCTTCAGCGTTGGGGATCTTTTCTTTGATCCAGGAAATGTCGAGATAAACTCCGCCGTGCGGTGTCCCCCGCCCTTCTTTGATTTCGCGGACGATGCAACGCGCCACGTGATCGCGCGTGAGCAATTCCGGTGGACGGCGCGCATTCTTGTCACCCGCGCAGTAGCGCCAGCCTTCGTCCGGATTGTCCGCCGTTTGCGCGCGATAGTTGTCCGGAATCTGATCGAACATGAAGCGCTTGCCTTCTTTGTTCGTTAGAATTCCACCTTCGCCGCGCACGCCTTCGGTCACCAACATTCCACGGACGCTCGGTGGCCAAACCATTCCAGTCGGATGAAATTGAATGAACTCCATGTCGATCAGTTCCGCGCCCGCATGGTAGGCGAGCGCGTGACCGTCACCGGTGCAATCCCAACTATTGCTCGTAATCTTGTAGGCCTTCCCGATTCCGCCCGTGGCGAGAACGATCGCTTTTGCGCGAAAAAGTTTGAAGCGGCCACGCTCTCGATCGTAACCGAATGCGCCCGCGATCCGCGCTCCGTCTTTCAGTAACGTCAGAACGCAGATCTCCATGTGGACATCGATGCCGCGATGAACGCCGTGATCCTGTAACGTGCGAATCATTTCCAAACCAGTGCGATCTCCGACGTGCGCGAGGCGCGGATATTTGTGCCCGCCAAAGTTTCGCTGCAAAATTCGGCCGTCGTCTGTGCGATCGAAGACTGCGCCCCAAGCTTCAAGTTCGCGGACCCGGGCAGGCGCTTCTTTGGCGTGTAATTCGGCCATTCGCCATTGGTTCACGTATTGTCCACCGCGCATCGTATCAGAGAAATGCACCTGCCAGTTGTCGCGATCGTCGACATTGGCGAGCGCGGCCGCGATTCCGCCCTCGGCCATTACCGTGTGCGCTTTGCCCAGCAGGCATTTGCAGACCATGCCGACCGAGACGCCAGCGGCCGATGCTTCGATCGCTGCGCGCAAACCAGCGCCGCCAGAACCAATGATCAGGACGTCGTGGTTGAACGTTTCGTATTCGGACATCGACTAAAAAATTCGCCAATCGTGCCAGATACCCATCGAGCACATGCGAACGTAAAGATCGGAGAAACCGACCCAGAACAAACTCATCCATGCCCAAAGCATGTGGCGTCGGTTAAAACAACTCACACACGTGTAAGCGCGGTTGCAAAGCTTGGATTCGGAAAGTTGATCGAGAAATCCGCCGACCAGATGGCGCAGGGAGTGGCAACCAAACGTGTAACCGCCAAGCAAGTAGACATTCAAGGCGAGGACGAGCGTGCCAATACCGACGCCGAAGGATGTCTTGCCTGTCGCTGGATCAACGAACCAAAGCGCTTCCCAAACATCGTAGGCCAGGGCAATGAGAATAAAGAGAGCGATATACATGAAATAGCGGTGGATGTTTTGCATGATCAGCGGAAACGAACGTTCGCCGAGATAGGTCTTGCGCGGCTCGCCGACGGTGCAGGCCGGCGGGTCCGCCCAGAACGCTTTGTAATAGGCGCCTCTATAATAGTAACAGGTCAATCGAAATCCGCCTGGCGCCCACAAAATCAAAAACGCCGGTGAATAATTAATCCAGCGCGGCCACCAACTCGGCGCGCCGTGAATCCAGGCGTGAGGGGAATTGCCAAAGATTTCCGGCGAATAAAAGGGAGAGATATAATTTCCAAGATAATAGTGCGCTCCCTGAAACGCTGCCCAGGTCGAGTAAACGATGAACGTCGACAATCCGAGGAACACGAACAGCGGCTGCGCCCACCAAACATCGGGCCGCATCGTTTGGCCAAACGATCGTCGCGGAAGACTTGCAGCCGTCGATCCGTTCATTCGCCGTTCGCTCCTTCGATTGGAAGTTTCGCTTTCTTCCAGGCTTCCCAGCTACCAGGCACATTCCAAAGCTCGTTGAAACCCGCCGGTTTCAAAATGCTGGCCGCGATGCTCGAGCGATAACCGCTGCCGCAATACACCACCGTCGGTTTGTTCCGGTCGAGTTCGCCCAGGCGCGTGCGCAACTCCGGAACAAAAATGTGTCGCGCACCGGGGACGTGACCTTTTTTCCACTCACCGGGTCCGCGAACATCGACAATCTGGAGCGACGATTTCTTTTCATTCAACTCGTGCACGCTCATCTGACCGATTCGCTCGATCGGAAATCCAGCCGTGTCCCAGGATTTCATTCCGTCGATGAGGTAACCTGCGAACTTTGTGTAACCAGTGCGCACGAAGAGTCGCAGAATGTTTTCCAGATCAGCGTCGCTTTCCAGAACAAGGAGAATTGGTTTCTGTGGATCCAGCATCCAGCCGGCCCAGATCGAAAGAATTGGCGAACCTCCGATGTTAAGCGCCCCGGCGATGTGCCCGCCTCCGAACGCGAGCATTGTTCGAACATCGACAAGCTGATTGCCGTTTTTGCCGATCGCCTCCTTGAATTGTTTCGGCGGCAACCCTGGAGCCCGCGGCAAACTTCCAAGAACTTCTGGTCCTTCCGCGTTTACCTTCTTCATTCGCGGATAATATGTCGGAACCGGCGGCGCGGTTTTTAGCGCGTAGTCGGTAAACTTCTGCACGTCGTCGAACTGGAGAAATTTATTGTGCCGTCGCTCGTAACCGATTGTGCTGGTCAAGCGCGAGCCGATGTCCGCGCCGCAAGGCGATCCCGCGCCGTGATTGGGATAAATCATCACGTGGTCCGGCATCTTGAGATAAAAGTCGCGCAGCGTGTGAAACTGTTGCTCGGCCAGTTTCTGAGTGTGTTTTTCGCCCAATAAATCAGGACGACCTGCTGAAGAAACGAACAGCGAATCGCCGGTCAAAATTCCCCACTGCCCGTCCGGGAAGATCGACTTCGGCCAGCAAATACGAAATGTGTTCAGGAGTGTGACCGGGCGTGTGTTTAGCCGTAATAGCAACTTCTCCAAACTCAAATCGGTCGCCGTCTTTTAGTTTTTCCACCGGAAAATCGTACTTCGCGCCGCCTTCGTGGCTCGCGTAAATCTTCGCCGACTCCAGTCGCGCGCACAGCTCGCGCGAGCCGCTGACCAGGTCCGCGTGAATGTGGGTCTCGAAAATGTGAGTGATCGCCACGCCAGCTTCGCGCGCCATGTCGAAATATAAATGTCGCAGTCCGGACGCGGATCGAACACGGCCGCGACGCCTTCGTCATCGTCCCCGACTAGATAGGATAGCTCGGCGATGCCCGGGGTTTGGACGGTTTTGAAAACGAGCGACACGCGGAGAGTTAACCCGAAGGTGTGGCGGAGTTCAACTCACTTGCGCTTGGTGGATCGGCCGCTCCGCGGACGATGCTAAAAAATAATGCGGCTTCGCCGCCATTCTTAACAATCGTGTTCGGAGAATCGTCGTTCCACCTACCTCACTTCGACCTCAATCGGCAGCAAGTGGTTGATCATGTAAGTGCCGCGGTCCAAATCGCGCTCCACCGGCTGTGTTCGGCCATTCGAATCGGTCGCCCGCGCGATCAGTGTGGCTTTCCCAGGTTTCGCAGATGTTTTCCAATCAAATTCCCAAAGGCGCCAGGCATTTGGTTTCGATTCACCCAGAAGTTTCGTATTTCTCCACGTCGATCCGCCGTCCGTGCTGAGTTCGACTTTCGTGATCTCGCCGTCGCCCGTCCAAGCCGCGCCGTGCACCCGAACGTTCGAATTCGCCGAAACAGTTTCGCCCACCTTTGGTTGCGCGATCTCGGCTTTGATTTGCAGCTGCGACAGCGGCGTCAATTGCGCCTGATCGCCGTCGCGCGTCCAAAATGCGTAATCAAGCGTTTGATAGTAACCGTTGAACGGTTTGTCGGTGACAATGATTCGGGTCAGCCACTTGATCGATGCGACGGCATACCAGCCGGGCACGATCGCGCGGACCGGGAACCCGTGCTCGGGCGGAAGATCGACACCATTCATTTTGTAGGCGAGCAAAACGTCGTCTGCTTTCTCCCTTGGAATACTGCGCGCAAAATTGATTTCGCCACGCGGACTTTTCGGATCTTCCAGTTTTCCGCGGTCCGCCCCTTCCAGAATTATTTCGTGTGCTGTCGACTTAACGCCAGCGCGCTCGAGTAACATCGACAATGGAACACCGGTCCACTCGGCGTTGCCTACCGCGCCGAGTCCCCATTGCACGCCTTTGACTTTAGGCTCGAGAAAACTTCGATTGTTGCCGGCGCATTCCAGCGTCGCGGGAATTTTTGCCGACTCGAGTCTCAGCAATTCCTCATAGCCGATTTCAAACGGCTTTTCGACTTCGCCTTCGATTCGCAAACGCCATTTGTTTTTGTCGATCTTCGGAATCGGGAAATGCGTTCGGACATAAAACGATTTCGTCGGCGTGATAAATCCGTCGAGCTGTTCAAACGGCATCTCGAGATTCGGCGGCTCCTCACTCCGCACAATTTTCCCGTCGCTGAGTTGCTCCTCGCTTTGCATCGCCTTGCGTCGGAAGCTAAATCGAAAATCG
Source organism: uncultured Verrucomicrobiae bacterium (assembly GCA_963814965.1). Lineage (GTDB taxonomy): Bacteria > Verrucomicrobiota > Verrucomicrobiia > Chthoniobacterales > UBA10450 > AV40. The sequence continues at coordinate 18,714 of CAWFFA010000029.1, read as the reverse complement.
ACGATCGAAAATCGAAAATAAGAAGTGACGCCAGGCCCGTTCACTCCTCTCGCTTTGAAGAATATAAACGTAGAAAAATTTCATCGCGCCGTTCTTTGGCTTGCCGAGTCGTAGCTCGCTGCGTTGATATCCACAAGGACGAGGATGTCCGCCTTCACTAAAGTTACGGCGCGACAGTCTCCGCTCTCCGCTACCGCTGCGAGCGAAGACCGGAGCCTAGCCCGTTCACTCCCCTTTTGTCATTTAGAGTTGGTTTTCAGCCGAAATGGCAGCCGGAAATGCTGATTTCTCCTGGGACGAATCTCCCCTCCGGACCCATTTTGTCATTTGCGGCTTTCCTTTCGCCGAACCTGACCGCTGACTTCTGATATCCGACCTCTGTCCATCGGGTTACGGACCCTCGTTTGATACCCTTTTGACACTTCAAATCAAAACGAGGGCGGTCGGCTGTGAGGCCGGTTAGGCCTTGACGATTAGAAACAGCAACAACGCGACGACAATGATCGGAATCGCGCAAACCATGAGCACCAGGTTGTTGCGCGGGCCCAGTTCCTTCGGCACCAAGGCATCAGCAGTGATCGCTCTCTCGATTTGTCGCAAGTGCCGCAAGACGTAAGCAAATGCGCAGATCACTGCAACGAAGGCGATCCCGGCAAGAGCGCGAATCGGGAATAATGGGTCGGTGGTCAATAGTGCCATTGCGCTAATGTTTGAGAGTTCGCCCGCCATCGCATGTCACTCTAAAGGAAGCCCCGCCCGCCTGGCGCGCTCGCGGAGGTGGCTGGCTATTTCCTTTCGCGAGAAGAGCGGCGACTTTTTACCGAGAAATATTTCCGCGTCGGTCAAGGCATCTTCGTAAAGTGCAACTCGCTCCTTAGGAATCCAAGCTCGGCCAACGATAAACAGCCCATCCTCAATGGAATATTGGTCAGAGAATGCTTCGCCGAGATAGTTCTTCACGGCAAACTCAACAACCTCTTTTGTTGCGGGTGGCTCTGTTCGAAACGCGGTTTGTTTGTCATCGCTCTGTGCGCATACGATAGCCGTGATCTTCATCAATTTTTTGGGTTACGCTTTTGGCAAAGTCACAACCACCGCATTGGCCTGGCGATTAACTTTCATCTCACTTTCCTTGACCGGACCCGGCAGCGTAATCATTTCTTCGTAACGGCCGCGTTCGACGCTTTGCTGAGAGTTGGTTGAGCTGTTCTTCTGTTCCTGAGCGCTCAGATGTAATTCACCGTTTTCAAAATTCACATTTACGTTGGAGACGTCTTGATTGGGCAGCGTAAAATGGACGACATACTTATCTTTTTGGTCGTCCACATTAACAGCTGAGCCGAGCTCAAGGGCCGTCCCTCCGTTCAAATGATCGTTTGGAAACGCATTTTGAAACATCGTTTTCATTTGCGCTTCCATTCGTTGCATGTCGTCAATCATTCGCTGATCCCACGCGCCGAACGAACTGGCGAAACCGGGGGAAGCTGACGCGGTCGGCGCCGGACTTTGTGTTGACGTCGTGGCTACAGTTGACGGAGTCGATTTTGGAACACTAATCACAACCATGTTTGGCTCGCGCTGGATTTGCAGCTGATCTGCCCGAACCGGTTGCGATAAAGTGATGACTTCCTGATAGTTCTCGGGTTCCGTTGCGCCGTTTTTCGTTTCTGCGGCGTTCATTGTGATCTCCAAGTTGTCGCCATTAATCTTCGCGTTCACCTTTGAGGTATCACCGTTCGGCAAATAAAGGCGCGCTACGTAACGATCCTTTTGTTCGCGAAGATCGACCGACGAAGCAAATCCCGATTGACCGAAGTCACTCCCGAAATCGCGAAAAGTTTGGGCGAAGACGTTGTCTAACTGCGCTTGCAAGTCACGCATCCGCAGCTGCACGTCCGCAAAAGGCGACCCGGTTGCAAGCGGAGAGACCGTTGGCATAGGTGTAGTGCTGGATGTGGATCCTGATGCCGTTGCAGTCGGGGTCGGGCTTGGGCTTGGGGTGGTTGGACTCAATGGGTTGCTACTTTTTGAGCACGCACTGTTCAGGGCAAGAAGGGATGTGAGTGCGATTGGCACCCAGAGGAACCGGAAGAATGGAGCGTTCATTTTTCTATTTTCAAATTGGCACAAGATCACGCCGCCATTTCCAGGGAACTCCCGGAACGTTTCTGGTTTATCTTTTCCCTGAATAAGACGCCCGACCGTGCCGCGATCTACGTTGCGCTCCGGTAAGATTAAACTGTTCAATTACTAAGACAGGCGCGTCGTAAACCTCGTTCAAAATAAATGTCGATCATCGATATATTGGGTTAATCTACGATGAATGAAACCTATGGTGCTCACTCGATCCTAAACATGCCGCGTGCCCTTGGCAGTTCGTTAGTTTTGATAATCGTTTGCTTGGCAGTGTTAAATTGCGTCACAAATGACCACGACCGTTCCCACAAAGATTGCAATGGAGTTCGCAGGCTTTGATCGCGAATTTCACCTCACCGGGCAGCGTTGGTTGTTGCTTGGCAATCTCACGTCTCTCGATGCCCCGGCTGTGGCGGTGAGCTGGCTTTTATTGTTGGGAGACTGTTTTCACCTGACCGTTGCGCGTGGAAATATCGCCGCATTATTTCTGACTGCCTGGCTAATCTACCTCGTCGATCGCTTTGTCGATTCCTTTTCACTGCAACCGGATGGGCCTCGGTCTGCGCGCCAGACATTTTGCGCTCGCAACCGGGGCCTCTGGCTATCGTCGATCTTGTTTGTCGGCTTCGTCGACGCTTCCGTCGTTTGTTTCACTCTCGAGCGCGCCATTGTCCTCCGCGGAATATTTCTTGGTTCGATTGTGCTCGCGTATCTGACGATTAATTGGTTGTGCGATGAGATCTGGATGGCCGTTCCGTTCAAAGAAGCCATCATTGGTATTTTATTTTCGACTGGCACATTGCTCGGACTTGGCTCGAGGCTTTTCGTAATGCCGGCGGCAATACTTGTCGCTGGCAGTTTATTTGCACTGCTGTGTTTCGCCAATTGCGTCAGTGTCGCGTCTTGGGAACGCAACCTCGACCGGATTCAGAACAAACATTCGATTGCTACACGATTCGGTCCGGCGCCGGGATTGGGCAGATTTCTGGCGGCGACCTTGATCGCCGGATCTATCTTTCTCCTTTGGGTCGACGTTACCGCGTGGCCGATGGCAGTGTGCATTGCCACCAGCTCAATGGCGCTGATTGCGCTTAATACGATCCGAATTTGCCGGGACGAGCGCAGCGCTTTGGCCGATCTGGTGTTGCTCACACCAGTCATGTTTCTGGCACTCAGGAGAATCTTGTGAGCTTCGACTGGATCGCTCCGCATTATCGCTGGATCGAAACGCTTGCGTTTGGAAATACACTTCAACGAGCACGCACGCTATGGATCCGAAAAATCCCGCGACCAAAACGTGTGTTGATCCTTGGCGAAGGCAACGGACGGTTTCTTTGCGAATTATTGCGCGCTTACCCAAAGATCGAGGTCGATTGCATCGATGCCAGTCGTGATATGTTGCGGATAGCTCGCCGTCGCGTCGAACGGAAATGTCCGGAATCGCTTCCGCACGTTAGTTTCCTGCGATGTGATATTCTGCGTTGGTCGCCGCAGGCGAGCTATGACCTTTTGGTAACACACTTTTTTCTCGATTGCTTTCAAAGCGATCAGCTGGAAGAGATCATCGCGAAGCTGAGCGGGGCTGCTTCCGCCGGCGCAGTCTGGCTGCTCGCCGATTTCACGATTCCAACTCAACCTTTCGCGCGATTGCATGCCCTTCTTTGGCTTTGCATGATGTATATGTTTTTTCGAGCGACGACAGGCATCTCCGCTAATAGCATCGTCGATCCAACATCATTCCTGGCCGCCAACCGATTCGTCCGGGCGAAAGAAAAGTCATTTCGTTGGCGAATGATTAAATCGGAGGCATACGTGGCACAAGCCTGCTCGGCTTCGGGCTGCAAGGCTTAGTGATCACAGAATGTCTTCTGCAGTGACCAAGCAACACACGCAATCTCCACTGCAGCCGTCTCGGCCAAGGAAAAATCGGCCTGCCGAGAGGGCGCTGTCCCCTCTGCGTTTCTGGCTGCTCGCGATGGTCATCGGATTAGTTGGCGGATTGGGCGCATTCCTCTTTCGCGGGCTGATCGCCTTCTTTCACAATCTGTTCTTTCTGGGAAAGATTTCCTTTTTGTATGAATCCAACGTCCACACGCCGCCAAGTCCATGGGGACCGCTAATTATTTTCGTGCCAGTAATCGGCGGCATGGGTGTGACCTGGCTGGTTCAGACTTTCGCACCGGAAGCGCGCGGCCACGGCGTACCGGAAGTGATGGACGCGATCTATTACAACAAAAGCGTCATTCGGCCGATCGTCGCAGTGATTAAATCGCTCGCTTCCGCGCTTTCGATTGGCAGCGGCGGATCGGTTGGTCGCGAGGGTCCTATTATTCAAATTGGCTCGGCGTTCGGTTCAAGCGTTGGTCAATGGCTGCGCATTCCGGCATGGCAACGCACCACGTTGATTGCAGCCGGCGCCGGCGCGGGAATCGCCGCAACCTTCAACACACCGCTTGGCGGAGTCCTGTTTGCTGCGGAACTCTTGCTCCACGAAATCAGTGTTTGGACTCTTGTGCCGGTCGTGATCGCGACCGCCAGTGCTAGCTATGTCGGACGCTATTTCTTTGGACCGAACCCGGCCTTCGCCATTCCGGAGTTGCGGATCAGTTATTTTCACCTGACACATCCTGTCCTTCTTCTGGCCTATATTGGCCTCGGTTTGGTGATTGGCCTGGTGTCGGTTGTTTACATCCGATCGATTTACGCTTTCGAAGATTTTTTTGACGCTAAGATCCGAAATCCGTACCTGCGCCATGCGAGCGGGATGCTACTGCTCGGGATTCTCATGTATGTGCTCCTACTTCAAACCGGGGCCTACCACATTGAAGGCGTCGGTTATGCCACAATTCAGCAGGTCCTCTCCGGCACGCTGACTTCTTTCTGGCTGCTCCTGCTCCTTTTCGCGCTCAAACTTTTCGCCACTTCACTGACGCTCGGTTCGGGAGCATCGGGCGGCGTTTTTTCTCCTGCACTTTTTCTTGGCGCAACTCTGGGCGGGGCCTACGGAATTCTCCTTCAGCATATTTTCCCAAGCATCACCATCAGCCCGGCCGCCTTCGCCGTGGTCGGCATGGCTGGGATCGTCGGCGGGACTACGGGGGCGGCGATTACCGCGATCGTTATGATTTTCGAAATGACGCTCGACTACGGAGTTATCGTACCAATGACGACCACGGTGGCGATTGCGTATGGTGTGCGCAAAATGATTTCGAATGAAAGCATCTACACGCTGAAATTGGTGCGGCGCGGTCACCACATGCCCAGCGCAATGCAGGCCAATATCCAGTACATGAAACCGGCTCGCGAACTGAACCATGCCGGCATTGTTAGGCTGCCGGCTGACATGACCTTGCCGGAACTTGCGATCACTTTGCCTTCGTATCCTCCAGACGCTTGTTTTATGGTGATGAAGGATAAAGAAATCGCAGGGGTGATCACTGTCGGCGCAGCCTTGCAAGCCATCCGTCGGCCGCGGCAGGATACTACCGTCGCGGAAATCGTCTCCCAAAATTACGCTGTGATCAGCTCGAACACTTCCGTCTTCGAGATCCTTATCAAGATACGCCGCGACGGGACACAAGTCTTTCTACTGGAGCCGGAACAACACGAGCAGGCGGCTGATGGGTTACAACGCTGGATTTCGAAAGAGGCAATCGCGGAATCCTTGATCGATGCGATCGAACTGTTTTCTGAGTAGTTTGACACCTACGGCTCCTGCCTTTCCGAGCCCACTTATAACTTTGAGGCGCCCGGCATCGCCCCTGCAGATGCTCGCCTCCAACTTTAGAGCTTCGCTTTTAACCCTTACGCGTAACGCGCCCCACCGGTCGAACTACATTCTCACAGTCTCGCTTTGTAAGATGTAGACAGTTGAACTTTGCCATTTGTCGTATGTGGCACGCCGAGTCGTAGCTCGCGACGTTCGTGTCCGCAAGGCCAGCGAGGTTCGCCTTCACTAAAGTTACGGCGCGACAGTCTACGTTCTCCACTACGTCGGGAGCGTAGACTGGAGCCTAGCCCGTTCACTACTCTTTTGTCATTTGGAGCTTACCTATAGCAGAAATGGCAGCAGAAAGCTTTGATTTCTGCTGGGACGAACCCCCTCCAGACCCATTTTGTTATTTGCCGTAACGGCCGGATGAAATCGACTAATTCCAAGCCTTCAGCAGCGGTTACGGACCGTCGTTTGATACCTTTTTGACAACGGGAGCGAAGGGGTATTGTCATCGCAAAGACGGACGTCTAGACGTCCGCAAATCTTGAGTCTTTAGATACGACCCCATTTCCCCAACTCGCGGGATGACGGCGTGCTGCCGCAAGGGTGTCAGGTCCAGCAGCCTTGGGCGTTGCTTCTAATTAATTACGTGGCTACACAGGATTTACAGGACAGAATCTTCTAACGGATTAGCCCGCGGGGCCGCCCGCGCGACCGTTGCTTATTCGATCGTTACTCCGGCACTGGCGTAACCCTTGACGGTGTTGACGTCAGTAGGTGGGAACGTTGTCGCCGAAAAAACCATGATAAACCGGGTTTCCGGCGTGACCGGAATCGACAAGCCCGTGGTAATGCCGTGGCAAACGGTCCCAGTGGGGGCGCCTAAGCCGTAGGCCGGGGCCAGGGTGACGACCGCCCCGGGCACTTGCGTAAAGACGTTATTGGGTACGGTAGAACTCCAGAGTTGAGCCTGCACCGTGACCACGTCGGAGTGCTGGGTCCAAAACTGGTCTTCGCTGCTACTAAAATAGGCTGCGATCGAGGTAATCGTCCCATCGCGGGGGGCCGAGAAGGCGAAGTTCACGTTCTGTGCGGGCCCGCCGACGAGAGGGATAACTTCGATACCCAAAATGTGAACGGTATTCAGGTCGACTTCGCCGCCAAAGCCGACAATGCTCACCCCATTCGGCGAAAGCCCGGGAAAAACCGTGTTCATCGTGACCGGAACGCCTGAGGCAAAGGGAATGATCGCGCCGGCACCGACTCCGCCAGTCGGGCCAGTCGGTCCCGTTGGGCCGGGAGAGCCTTGAGGCCCCGGAGAACCCTGCAGTCCGGGTGATCCTTGGGGTCCGGGTGAACCCTGCGGTCCGGGTGAACCTTGGGGGCCGGGTGAACCTTGAGGCCCCGGAGAACCCTGCGGTCCGGGCGAACCCTGCGGTCCGGGTGAACCCTGCGGTCCGGGTGAACCTTGGGGTCCGGGTGAACCTTGGGGTCCCGGCGAGCCAGTTGGTCCGGTGGCACCTGTTGGACCCGTCGGGCCGGTGGGCCCAATCGGCGGCGGCTGTTGTTTCGACAGCGCAATCGTCGGGATCAACGTGCACAATAGAAGTGTTCGAGCGAGGCGAGACAAACTGGACATCGATTTCATAAAATTAGTTTCTAGCCCGCCGGATTTCTAGGTGGTCTCAAAATGAACCACAAGAAAATACGCTCAATCAGTGGCGAATTTGTTGATAGTGATGACACCGGAAAAGACTGTCAGGCGCGAGACCGCGCGATCTTGCCGAACCATACCAACTCTTGGTTCGACCTGGTCGTTAGGCTACTGGAACTCATTCCATTCCGTTCTTGCAAATCAACCGGCCCGCACAGAAGCGTGGCCACAAAGGCTCGCGGGAACTAGAAGTGATAATTCAAGCCGGCACGCAAGATGTGGCCTTCGGATTCAGCTCGCCACGAATACGGGCCGAAGCCGTTGCCGCTTATCGCGTGAAAGGTTTGGCTGTCGAGATTGAAATAAAGATACTCCGCTTTGATTGACCAGCGCCGGTTCCAAAGGTTAAAAATTTTCTCGACGCCGCCGCCGACAGTCGGGCCCCAGTCAAACTCACGCTTGGACGCGTTGATGGTGTCTTGTCCTGGAAACGGAAGAACCTGATTGTCGATAACACTCGTTTCGTAATCCACGCCGATGATACCGCCGGTCGCATAGAACAACCAGCAGTGATGAGCGAACCCAACGCGCCCGCGGAAGGTCACGAAAAAGTCGCTACTACTTTCGCCAAAAGTATCTCCGGGAAGACCCGGCTCTACTCCGCGACCCTTGAGATTCATGTAGCCGGCATCGATCTCCGGACCAAAAACCAAATGACTCCATTGCCAGTTGTAACCTATCTCCTCACCACCAACGAACCCTGACTCGCTATATCCCCACCGCTTGCCGGGGTAATTGTAGTCGCTGAGATCTGTGTCTTCGCTGTGACCAAACTGGCCTCCGCCATTGATGCCGAGATAAAATCCTTGCCAGTCGCACGAAGGTAACGCGACTTGCTGGCTCTCCTTACTTTCCGCCATTGGCTCCGGGCCAGCCGCAGCGTTCCAAGCCAAGCCGACCAAAAGAAGAATTGACAATTGCGACCCCAATTTCATGCGCTCGTCTTTCTTCGAAAGCCAGCGATTCGTCAAGAGAATTGACGCATAATGTCTAGCAAGTGACGGGGTTGGTAATACAAGAGTTGGAGACCTAATGCTAAACGAGAAGATTAGCGTTATCTGCCAAAGCGAATTCTCATTTCATGCGCGTATTGAAGATTATTACGCGCCAGGTCGAAATTGGGTTTGTAGCGCAACGCTTGTTCGAAGGCTGTTTCCGCTTCCTGATATTTGCCAAGTTTATTATTAGCGGCACAGATGTTGTTCCACTGCCCGGCGGGGGCGGGCTGGGCAGCTATATATAGCGGAGCCTACGGGACTCGAACCCTCTCTTCACCTACACTCGACTGGTCGCATTGGTCGAGCACACGTTTCAGATCAGCGAACCTAATCGGAGTCGAATCCAGTCCCAAAGCATAAACACGAATGCGATAAAGTGTTGCGTCTCAATACCTTGGAGCCTAGGGGATTCGAACCCCTGACCTCCTCAATGCCATTGAGGCGCTCTACCAACTGAGCTAAGACCCCGCTGAAAGAATTTCAGATTTTAGATTGCCGATTGCCGATTGCAACTAGCGCGCGACCAACGAAATTTTCCCGCGCTGGGCAAGATCGATAATCTTTTCGCGCTCGAGCAAGAAAGTCTTTCCTGCTTCGACGGCGATGACACGGAGATTCGCCTCGGAAGCGACTTTGATAGTTTCGACGCCGACCACGGGAACATCGAACCGCATGTCTTGATTTGGCTTGGCAACTTTGATCATGACCGCGCCTTCGCGCGCGAGCGCGCCGCCGCGCTTGATTGCATCGTTGGTTCCTTCGAAAGCTTCAACTGCGAGCACGGTGCCGTTTTTCACAACAATCGTCTGGCCTATGTCCAGTCGCGCAATTTCCTTCGCGATGCTCCAGCCAAGATCGACATCTTCCTCTTCGGAGCGGGACAACTTCGGTCCAGCGACCAACCCGCTCGTTGCGAGTTGATCTTCAAGAAAGCTAGTCGCGGGCAAGAGATCGATATTTTCCTTCTTCAACTCGTCCGCGATGGCGGTGAAGATCGATTCCGCGTTGCGCTGTTTGAGTCTGGCGAGCACCACCAGCGCTTTTACGTCCGGCCGCAAATCGAAGAGATTTTTGGGTGCGATCTGGCCGGCCATGATTGCCTCGACGCACGTTGTTCTCGCGAAAGAATTTCAGAAGCCTGCCGAGTTGTCCGACGCGGAGCCATTCGACGGTATCAGCATTTTGCTCGATGGAACGGTCCGTTTCGTCCGTGAACGCGGCGACGACGATTTTCTTTACGCCCTGCCTTGCGCGCAGCTCGCGCGAGTTCTCCGGGGTAAACGCCGTTGCCGGCGATGATCCCGAGAATCTCCGGTGTGTTCACTTGATCCCTGTAGCAGAAAAAGTTCACGATCGCGAGGGCGCGATCGTCGGCACGCGAGGCGCGTGCGCTCCCCAGACATTAGCCGTGGTGACGACGGCGTTTCACGTGCAATTGGGCAAGCGCCTTCTGCATGGAGGCCTGGATCGCAGCCACTTCTTCCGCTGTGTGATCTTCTTTCATCGCCGCCTGCGCACTCGCAACCGCTTTTTCGGCTGCCTCAACGTCGATCTTCTCGGCTTCCAGCGCCATGTCGGTTAACACCGAAACGCCATCGGTTTTGATTTCAACGAAACCCTCGCCGACAGCCATCGCCGTTTCGCGTCCGTCCTTAATCACGCGAAGCTCGCCTGGTTTCAGCGTTGTCAGCAACGGAACGTGCTTTGGATAAACGCCGAGCTCGCCTTCGGCTCCCGGAAGCGTAACCATGTCTACGTCCTCGGAGTAAATTTTCTCCTCGGGCGTGACGATCTCGAGCTTCAGCGTCGCCATCGATTAACTCTTCTCCTCTTTGATCATGTCGATATTGCCCTTCATGTAGAAGTTCGTTTCGGGCACGTCGTCATGCTTGCCTTCCAGAATCTCTTTGAATCCGCGCACAGTCTCCGGAATCGACACGTATTGGCCTTTGCTGCCGGTGAACACTTCGGCAACGGTGAACGGTTGACTCAAAAATCTTTGGATCTTGCGCGCCCGATAAACAGTTAGCTTGTCCTCCGGACTCAGCTCGTCCATTCCAAGAATGGCGATGATGTCCTGCAAGTCTTTGTAGCGCTGCAAAACACGCTGCACGCCGCGCGCGACATTGTAGTGCTCTTCGCCCACAACTTCCGGAGCGAGCGATTTCGAGGTTGATGCCAGCGGATCGACCGCGGGATAAATTCCGAGCTCGGCGATAGAGCGCTCAAGCACGATCGTCGAATCGAGGTGCGCGAACGTGTTGGCCGGGGCCGGGTCGGTGAGATCGTCTGCCGGAACGTAGACCGCCTGGAACGAGGTAATTGAACCTTTCTTGGTGGAAGTGATGCGTTCCTGGAGATCGCCCATCTCAGCGGAGAGCGTTGGCTGATAACCGACCGCGCTCGGTGTTCGTCCGAGCAACGCCGAAACTTCTGAGCCGGCTTGCGAGAATCGGAAAATGTTGTCAATGAACAACAAAACGTCCTGGTTACGTTCGTCCCGGAAGAATTCTGTCATCGCCAACGCCGACAACGCGACACGCAAACGCGCGCCAGGCGGCTCGTTCATTTGGCCGAAAACCATTCCCACCTTGGACTTGGACAAGTCTTTCTGATCGATAACACCCGCTTCGCTCATTTCACGGTAAAGATCGTTGCCCTCCCGGGTGCGCTCGCCCACTCCGGCGAAGATCGACACGCCGCCATGGCCTTTGGCGATGTTATTGATCAGCTCCATGATAACGACCGTCTTGCCGACGCCGGCGCCGCCGAACGCGCCAACCTTGCCGCCTTTGGAGAAGGGGCAGATCAAATCGATAACTTTGATGCCGGTCTCGAGAATCTGGACTTTCGTGTCCTGCTCGGTCAGCCCTGGAGCAGGGCGATGAATTGGATAACGCTTGGTAAATTTCACCGGGCCACGGTTATCGACCGGATCGCCGGTGACATTGAACACGCGACCGAGCACGCCTTCGCCGACTGGCACGCTGATTGGCGAACCGGTATCGTTGACCTTCATTCCGCGTTTCAGCCCTTCGGTCGAAGACATGGCGATTGAGCGGACCCAGTTCTCCCCAAGATGCTGTTGCACTTCCAGAGTCAGCTTGGTCGGATTGCCGTTGACCTCGTACTCGATCTCGAGCGCGTTATAAATTCTCGGCATGCTTTTCTCGTCGGGGAACTCGACGTCCACGACCGGGCCGATGACTTGAACGATATTTCCTTTATTCATAAATCTTGATCAACTTCCGAGCGCCATCTGGGCGGTCGCGATCTCCAGCAACTCCGTAGTGATGCTGGCCTGGCGCATTTTGTTGTATTCGAGGGTGAGATCCTTGATGAACTGCGCCGCGTTGTCGGTGGCGTTCTTCATGGCGACCATACGCGCACTATGTTCGGACGCGCGCGCGTCGAGAATCATTTGGAAAACTTGGTACTGAATATAGTACGGGAGCACGGAATCGAGAACCCTTTCGGCGCTCGGCTCGAATATATAACCGAGCATTGGATCGACATCTTCGGCAGCGCCTTCGGTCTTTTCACCTTTCGGCAAATCGAACGCGCTGATCGGCAGCAGCGTTTGGATCAACTGGTCGCTGATTAACAGTGTTGATGAAGTGCGTGTAGAGCACTGAAACCTTGTCGACGTCGCGATTTAGAAATTTCTCGGTGCAGAACTTCGAGATCGCTTTTGTCTCGACGAAGCTCGGAGAATCCTTCAACTCGAAATCCGCAAGCAGCTCACGCTTTGTCCGAGCAACGAACTGACGCGCTTTCCTGCCGGTCACAACAAATACAGACTTGCCCGCATCAAAATTCGCGGCTTCGCGAAACAGGTTCGTATTCAGCGCTCCAGCTAGGCCTTTGTCGGTGCTGATGATCAGGACTAGCTCCTTCTTGACGTCGCGGACATTCAACAAAGGATGTAATCGCGGATCAGTTCGCTTTTGCAGCGATACCAGCACCCGGTTCATCAGCGCGGCATATGGACGGCCAGCGAGCGCGTGCTGCTGAGCGCGGCGCATCTTTGACGCCGCGACCATCTGCATGGCTTTGGTCAACTGCCCAATGTTGCGGATCGATTTGATCCGTCGCCGTATGTCCTGTGTGTTGGCCATTGTTCGTTAAGCCAAAATCAATGCCAGGTCGTTTTGAATTCCGACATCGCGCTCTTGAGCTGCGATTCGAGCTCGTTATCGAGCTGTTTCTTGTCGCGGATTGAGCGCAGCAGCGGTTCCTTCCGCGTTTGCAGCCAATCCTGCAGCTTGATCTGAAATTCTTTCACCCGATCGACCGGGACATCATCGATGAATCCGTTTTGCATCGCCCATATCACTGCGACCTGTTCTTCGACGGGGATCGGATTGTATTGCTTCTGCTTGAATAGCTCGACGATGCGCTGACCGCGATCGAGGCGCGCTTTGGTTGCGGAATCGAGGTCGGAACCGAACTGCGCGAACGCCGCTAACTCGCGGAACTGCGCGAGATCCAACTTCACTTTGCCCGCGACTTGTTTGATCGCTTTGATCTGTGCAGCGGAACCGACCCGGCTCACCGAGAGGCCGACTGAGATCGCCGGCCGCACGCCTTGATAGAACAAGTCGGTTTCGAGATAAATTTGGCCGTCCGTAATCGAGATGACGTTTGTCGGAATGTAAGCCGACACGTCGCCCGCTTGCGTCTCGATAATCGGCAAAGCCGTCAGCGAACCGCCGCCAAACTCGTCGGAAACCCGCGCAGCGCGTTCGAGCAGACGCGAATGGAGATAAAACACGTCGCCGGGATAAGCTTCGCGGCCTGACGGACGCTTCAAGACCAGCGAAACCTGCCGATACGCAACCGCGTGTTTCGACAAATCATCATAAATAATCAGTGCGTCCATTCCGTTATCCATGAACCACTCGCCCATTGAGGCGCCCGCGAACGGCGCAAGATATTGGTTCGTCGCAGTATCGGACGCCGGCGCGGAAATAATTGTCGTGTAAGGCATCGCGCCTTCGCGTTCGAGAATGTCCAGTGCCCGGGCAACGTTGGAGTTCTTCTGACCGATTGCGACGTAGATGCAATACAGTGGGCGATAATCTTTGATGCCTTCTTCCTCAGCGGCTTTGTTCAAACGCGCCTGGCTGATGATTGTGTCGATGGCGATGGTTGTCTTTCCGGTCGAACGGTCGCCGATGATCAATTCGCGCTGACCGCGGCCGATCGGAATCATCGCGTCGATTGCCATAATACCGGTTTGCACAGGCTGGCTGACGCTCTTTCGTTTGATGACGCCCGGCGCGATTTTCTCGAGCGGATAAAATGTTTCGCTCTTGATCGGTCCTTTATCGTCCAAAGGTTGACCGAGCGTGTTAACGACGCGTCCCAACAAGCCTTTGCCGACCGGAACCGAGAGAAGCCGTCCCGTAGTTTTTGCTTCGTAGCCTTCTGAAACTTTAGTCGTATCGCCGAGTAGAATCGCGCCGACTTCGGTTTCTTCGAGGTTCAAGCGCGAGTCCGAACACTCCGTTCGGAAACTCGATCATCTCATTCAACATGACGTCGCTCAGTCCTTCAATGCGCGCGACGCCGTCTCCAGTTTCGCGGACAACGCCAACGTTGCTTTTGGTTGTCGACGTTTTCAGTCCTGCGATTTTCGTTTCGATTTCTTCAAGAATGCTGCTCATGGTTTTGGTTGATTAAAGTTGTTGTTGAAGCCGTTCCAATCGGTTGCGCAAAGTTCCGTCCCAAACATCGCTACCGACCCGCACGCGCAATCCGCCAAGAAGCGTTGGGTCGACAGCAAAGTCAGTAGTCAAATCGTTGCCGTACTTCTTCTTCAATCGGTCTGTGATCTTACTCGCAACCTCCGGGCCAAGAGGCATCACGCTCTCGATTTTTGCGTGGCGCTTCTCAATCTCCAGTCGCAGCAAGCGTTTGTAATGCTGCAAAACGTCGATGTAGCGCCGCGGCTTCTTTGTCACCAGTGACTGCACCAGCGCCGTAATTTTTCTGCGATCGATCTGCCCGTCAGTGAAGCTGGCGCGCAACATCCCTCGCGAAAGTTGACGGATCTCTTTGTTAAATTTCATCAGGCGACCTGGCGGGCAGCTTCTTCCTGCAAACGTTTCTGATCATCCGGCGTGAGCACTTTACCGGTGACTTTCTCGGTTGTTTCCACCACCAGCCGGCCGAGCTCGCGTTTCAATGTTTGCATTTGACGCTCGTGCTCGAGTGCGGCCGCCTCCTTTGCTTTGGCGACGATTTGTTCGGCCGCCGTGATCGCCTCCTGCTGTTTGCGCTCGGACAAATGCGCCGCGCTTTGTCGCGCTTCGTCGATCATTTTTTGCGCATCCGCGTTAGCCTTGGCCAGGATCTCCTGATAACGCTTCTCCGCTTCCGCGAGTTCCTTCTTGATCTTCTCCGCGTTTAGCTGGCCTTCTTCAATCTTTCGCCGGCGATCTTCGAGCACTGCGAGGATCGGCTTGTAGGCGAACCGTCGCAGCAAAAGCGCAACGATCGCGAAGCTAATGACCTGCGAGAGAAACAGCCACGGATTCCAGCCGAATGTTTCGGCTGTATCGCGAAGCATCTCGCTAAAACCTCCCGTCGCAGCAGCGGCAAACATTGTCGTCATAAGATAAAACTCATGCGCTCAGGTAATTCACCTGTTCGCCACAAAATTGTTAGTGAGGCAGAAGGTAGAGCGCGTAGAACACGATCGCCTCGGTGAACGCGATCGCGAGAATGCCGTGCACGAGCACTTGGGTGAACGCGCCGGGATTACGGCCAACGGCCGTGGCCATGCCAAGACCAGTCAACCCGATACCGATTCCAACGCCCATCGCGGCCATGCCGACGTGGATACTTCCGCTCATTTCTGCCAGTAGTGATGCCATCATAGTGTTTTCTTTCTTAGGTTTGGCGATCTCTTCATGAGATTGCCGAAATTTTCATCAGTGCGCGTGCTCCGGTCCGGTGTCGTGTTGCGCAATGAGCATCGTGAACACGGCAGTCAGCAACATGAAAACGAGCGCCTGCACGACGCCGACCAGCAGTTCCATGAAATAAAATGGGATCGGAAGCAGCCACGACAGATAAGGGACCATCGTGGACATCGCTTCGAGAATGCTTTCGCCGGCATAAATATTTCCGAACAATCGAAAACTGAGCGAAATCGGCCGGAACAAAATCGAAACAATCTCCAGCCAGCCGACCATGAAGAAAATCACGGCCATCAAGTATCTTGATCACGCCGGTAGTCTCGCCTTTCGGCGCAAAAAGATGTTTTAGGAATCCGCCAATTCCGTTCGCCTGAAGTGCCCAAATCAACCACAAGCACAAAAAAGATCGCGGACATCGCGGTAGTCATGTTCAAGTCCGCGTTGCCGCCACGCAGCAACGGACGATCGACATGAAACGCCCCGTTCGCATCGTAATGACCCCAGCCAATCGTGCCGACGCCGGGAATGAGCCCGAACCAGTTTACGAACAGAATGAAGATAAAAATTGTCGCGAAAAACCAAAACGTTTTGCGAACCAAGTCGCGCCCGATAATTCCTTCGAGAAAATTGTAGAGACTCTCAACCAGCCATTCCCAAAAATTCTGGATGCCGCTCGGGATTGATTGAATACGGCGGGTGGCGATTTGCGCAAAAACGATGGTGCATAGCGCCACAATCCACGTCACCAGCATCGAATTCGTGACCGCGAACTTGCCAAACTGCACGAGCGGAGCGGCTTTGAGTGAAACGGCGTCGTGTTCCGCGGCTTCCGCTGCGAAAGCCGACGTAGCCAGTATTGTGCTGGAGGCCAGGGCCAGGGTCGACGTTAGTAAATAGCGGTTGCGCATTTCGTTCGGTCGCCAAGGTCACAGGCACCCACCCCATGATCTCCCGCGCTCGGAAATCGAGCCGCGAATCTTGACGACGGATACCAAAGCCGTGTTTGCGCGAATGACAAGCGACTTTCGGAGAAAATTTTAGTCCAACCACTACGCGTTGTAGCTGAAGGCAACATTACTCAAGCCGCTCCCCCAATTTCTGCTTCAATTCGTCGATTCCCTCGCCTTTCACCGCTGAAATCGCAACGATGTCGATCTTTGGAAAATTTTTTCCGCAGTGCTTTCAAATTTTCTTCCGCGCCGGCAAATCCATCTTGTTCGCAACGATGAACCAGGGTCGCTCCGACAAACGCGAATCATAGAGATCAAGCTCACGCCGCAGATTTTGAATGTCTTCGATTGGGTTGCGTCCTTCGCTTCCTGCCGTGTCGACTACGAACAAAAAGATTCTGCAACGCGTGATATGCCGAAGGAACTCATGCCCGAGGCCAACTCCTTTATGCGCCCCTTCGATCAATCCAGGAACGTCCGCGATCGTCATTCGGCGATACTCGGAAAGCTCAACGACGCCGATGACCGGATGCAACGTCGTGAATGGATAAGGCGCCACTTTCGGCCGGGCCGCGGAAATTTTTCGAAGCAGCGTCGATTTGCCAGCGTTGGGATAGCCTATCAACCCAGCATCAGCGATTGTGCGGAGCTCTAAAAGGAAATGACCCTGCTCGCCTTCTTCGCCCTCAGTGTACTGGAGCGGCGCACGATTGCGCGAACTCTTGAAATGCACATTACCTTTGCCGCCGCCGCCGCCTTCACACAAAACGAATTCCTGGCCGTCACGAGTTAGATCGACAATGGGAGTTAAGGATGAAGGATGAGGGATGAAGGATGAGGTTGTTCCTTTGGCGGTCTTCTCATTTTCATCCTTCATCCTTCCGCCTTCATCCTTCCATACGATTGTTCCGACCGGCACTTTCACGACTTTGTTTGGCGCGGCGCGGCCGTACATTTTCTTCCCCATTCCGTGACCGCCATTTTTCGCCTTGATGATCGATTCATAGAAAAGATTAGACAGATTATCAACGTGCCGATCAGCGAGCAGGATGACGTCGCCGCCCCGGCCGCCGTCACCGCCGTCAGGTCCACCCTTCGGCACGAATTTTTCCCG
The DNA here is from genome assembly GCA_963814965.1 of uncultured Verrucomicrobiae bacterium. Lineage (GTDB taxonomy): Bacteria > Verrucomicrobiota > Verrucomicrobiia > Chthoniobacterales > UBA10450 > AV40. The sequence goes on along the minus strand of CAWFFA010000029.1, from coordinate 1,161 downwards.
GCGGAAGCTGACCGAGCCGCGGCCACCGTTTCCAGCCTGAGCAAAAACTTTGATCCGATCGACAAACATTTCTGATTCTTTCGTTAAACAATTCCGGCGCCCGAGCGTCGAACTCTTTATGTTGGTGCTGCGCCTAAGTGTAGTCAGTTTCCTCTCAGTTGCCGGTTTTTGCTACGCTCAAACATCGCCGACGCCCATGCCGAAAGTGGAAACAGGAATTGAAGGTACCATAACGATCTCGCCAACTCACGGCGGCCCGGTTCGAGTTGGTGAAGAGAGCTCCAGACCATTGGCTGACATTACCTTCGTTGTCACCAACGATGCCGGCACGGTCTCTGAGTTTACGACCGACGGGCAAGGTCAATTCAAAGTGTTGCTCGCGCCAGGCCATTACACAGTCGCGCGGAAAGGCTGGCAAAAGGGAATTGGACGTTATGGACCGTTCGAGGTCGATGTGGCCACCGGCCAAATCACGAAGGTCGAATGGTGCTGCGACAGCGGAATGCGCTAAGCAACGTTGACGTTGCATCCACTTGATCTCGCCTCGGGATCGTATACGGCATAGCACTTGCAGCGGCTGGCAATCATGTCGCGCGTCGACGTAACTTCGTTGGCATCTCTCTTAAGCTTGATCACAAAAGCTGCGGTGGCCGCGAGCGTTTCCGTTCTATTCGTTGGAAACAGTCTGACTCAAGTGAACGATCTGCCGAGTGTTTTCAAACACTTCGCGGCCGAATCGTCGTTACACGTGGATTTGGATGTTTCCTCGATTACACCCGGCGGCGCGTTTCTTTATGATCACTGGAAGCGCGGACAAGCCCTCGCCCTTTTGCGCGAGAAACACCCTAAATTTTTGGTTCTGCAAGGTCAGAGCACGGAGCCTTTGTCCGCGCCGCAAAACTTTGTGTATTACGCCGGCCTTTTTAAAACTGAAGCCGGACCGCGTCGGCGCCAGCACGATTTTGTTTGCAACATGGGCGCGCCCCGCGGGCGATCCATACTATAAGGACCCGTACCTCCGGCGGATCACCGGCAGAGATGCAATCCCGATTGGATTCAGCCTACGCGTCGGTCGCCAAAAATATTGGCGCAACGCTAGCGCCAGTTGGCGTCGGATGGGAACGCGCGAAGCCAGGTTGCTCCAGAAATCCAGTTGCTCGA
>CAWFFA010000028.1:0-53867 GCA_963814965.1 uncultured Verrucomicrobiae bacterium | reverse complement strand
CGAAGACATCATCAACGAACGTGGCGGATCGGGATCGCGGCTTTGATCAATCCGCGTCACGTCCTTTGCATATTTCGCATCTTCGGGAAATGACTGCGCGATATGGACCGGCGTTCCGATTCGCACCAGCGCGTAAAGACGAGCCGCCGCTTCGCGATGCAGCCGGACACATCCGTGCGTCCGCGGTGTCGACCAGACAAAACCCTCATGAAACCCGTAGGCCGGTGCGAACGCACACCAATAGGCCATCGGGTAACCAGCATCCGGTTCGCTGACGCGCCGTTTGGTCTTGTTCTTCTCTATAATCGAGTAGTTGCCCGAAGGGGTTTCAGCGCCGCCGCGGCCGACATTCGCCTGCGCGGCCATCAGCAGTCGATCGCCTTCCAACACGTAAACTGTTTGGGTGCTTTTCGACAGCTTCACCTGAACCATTGATTGGTCGTGCGGCTTGTAGGCGACCACGTGATAGGACCTTCCTCCTCGATAAGCTGCCGTTCCGCCACCGGTGGTTTCGCAACCGGCGAGGAATGACAAAACGATAGGAACAGCAACGATAAAAACTAAGCGGGAAACGGTTCGCATGGCGGTACTTGAAGAGCCGTGCTGAGTTTTGTCAACCATTCTGATGGCGTTACTCCGCCTGTTTGTCCCCGGCGCTGCTGGCAATTCGTTTGTCGAAACGACGATGCGACCGCGAATAAAACGGATACGGCCGGTCCGCGTTTGCTGGTCTGTAACGCCAGTGCTTGTACATCCAAAGCCACGGGGCCGGATTGTTTCGCACGTACGGTTCGAACGAATCCCAGCACGCCTGCGCGATCTGCTGATAAGTGCGGCCCGCGGTTTCAATTTTCGGATGAAATACTACCCGATAGCGCCCGTTCGGCAGCGGCTCGGTGTGCGCCGGAATGATCGGCGCGCCGGTTTGTTCGTTGAGCCAGGCGTGCGCCGAAGTCACGTTCGTTTTCAATCCGAAACAATCGATCGCCACGGACGGCATCTTGGGATGCAGGGTAAGATCCACCAGCAACGCGGTTCGCCCTTTTCGTCGCAGCGCTTTGTAGAGACGAACGATTCCGCCTTGTCTCGGGATCAACTCGTGGCCCGATTGCTCGCGCAATTTTCTGAAGATCGGATCAAGCAATGAATTTTTAAACTCCTGCGAAATGATCGTGCCGCCCAATCCCGAATATCCACTTGCCAGACTGAACCATTCGAAATTGCTGTAGTGATAACAAGCGTTGATGAAGTTGCGCTCCGGTCCGGTCGCGCGATCGATCTCTTCCAAGTTTTCGAACTCGATGTAGGCCGGAAAATTGTCACGGGTTAATCGCGGGCTCCATAAGAGATCGAGCATCGTCCTGGCGAAATGTTGATATGATTCGCGCGTGATTTGTTCGCGTTCCCGCTGCGAAAATCGATCGCCGAAGGCGACCTCGAGATTACTGAGCGCAACTTTGCGTCCGTGCCGATCGAGCATCGACATCAAGCTGCCGACCCAAAGCGCCAGACGGTAACATGCTTCGCGTGAAAGCAACGGGACGAGCTTTGCCGCAAGCAGCAAACCCGCCCATTCCATGCGGTACCGGAATTCCTTCCAAATCGAACCCACCGGGCCTTTATACACCGAGATTTGCCGAGGGGGAACGCGATCTCCGAGCGCGTTGCTAAAATAATCGCGACGAAGTCGCCTGAAATTCGAAATCGCGCCCGGAGGTCGCGATCCACCTTTGACCTTCTTCTCGTTCAAACTTACCTTGTTTGCGCGTTCGCGAGCGCGACGCGACCGTGAAAAGCGTTCTCTTTGTTTGCACAGGCAATATTTGCCGTAGTCCTATCGCGGAAGGACTTTTTCGCCGGCTGGTTGGGAATCGCAAAGACATTGAAGTTGCTTCGGCAGGGGTGCATGCCGTGCGCGGACAGCCGCCCAGTCTTTACGCCGTCCAGGTCTGTGAATACGAAGGGGTGAACATCAGCGACTTGCGCAGCCAACCGCTCACGGCAGACCTGATCGACCGCGCGACGCACATTTTCGCAATGACCGGCGCGCACCTGGAGACCATTCATCTGCTTTTCCCTCAGGGGGCCGAGAAAACTTTTCTGCTCCGTGAATTTGAAGAACCCGGTTCAACCTGTTGGCGCGACGTGCCCGACCCGATCGGCATGGGGCGCGAAGTTTACGAAGAATGCGCGCGCACGATCAAAAACGCGTTGCCAAGCGTCCTGAGTTTCGTCGAGCAAGGTGAACTCGTTCCTCCTGGTGCGGCGCGGAACCGCGGAATATCATCATATTCCATGAGCGAAGTTTCTCGGCCCACTCAAACCGGCGCTGGATCGACATCCTATGGCGGCAGCTCGCTGGAAGCGCTGCGCAAAGTCGACCCGGAAATTTACGACGTGATCCGGGCCGAAGAAAAACGGCAGCGCGAAAACATCGAGTTGATCGCGTCCGAGAATTTCACCAGCCGCGCGGTGATGGAGGCGCAGGGCTCCTGCCTGACCAACAAGTACGCGGAAGGTTATCCGAAAAAGCGTTGGTACGGCGGTTGTGAGAATGTCGACACCGCTGAGCAACTCGCGATCGATCGCGCCTTGCGACTGTTCGGGGCTGAACACGCGAACGTTCAACCGCATAGCGGCGCGCAGGCCAACATGGCCGTTTACTTCTCGGTTCTGAAGCCGGGCGACAAGATCCTGGCGATGAATCTCGCGCATGGCGGCCATCTTACCCACGGACATCCCGCGAATTTCTCCGGAAAATTTTACAACGTCTCACAGTACGGAGTCAGCGAGAAAACCGAGCAGATCGATTATGACGCGTTGCAAAAGCAGGCCGAAGAAGTTCGCCCGGCAATGATCACTGCCGGCGCGTCGGCTTATCCACGGATTATCGATTTTCCGCGGCTTCGCCAAATTGCCGACTCGGTCAGCGCACTTCTGTTCATCGACATGGCGCACATTTCGGGACTTGTCGCTGGAGGCCAGCACCCGAGTCCGGTTCCGCACGCGCAGTTCATCACCACGACAACGCACAAAAGTTTGCGTGGTCCTCGCGGTGGAATTGTTCTGTGCACAAAAGATTTCGCCAAACAAATCGACGCGACGGTTTTCCCGGGAGTGCAGGGCGGGCCGCTTATGCACGTCATCGCTGCAAAAGCGGTATGTTTTCACGAAGCTCTTCAACCGGGATTCCGCGATTACCAAAGACAAGTTGTAACCAACGCAAAAGCGCTCGCAGCCGGGCTAGCCAAGCACGGTTTCCGAATTGTATCAGGTGGAACCGACAATCATCTGATGCTGGTCGATCTTCGCCCGAAAGAAATTAACGGCAAGGAAGCGCAGGAAGCGCTCGACCGGGCCGGCATCACGGTGAACAAGAACGGGATTCCGTTCGACACGTATCCAATCTTCAAACCCGGCGGGATTCGAGTCGGCACTCCTGCGGTCACAACGCGCGGGATGAAAGAAGAGGAAATGCTCGAGATCGCGGACTTGCTCGCGGAAGCACTGACTAATCGCACCGACGAATCTGCGCTGTCCCGCGTCCGCGAAAAAGTGCGCGACCTGACCCGCAGGTTTCCGCTGCCGCAATAATTGTAGCGGCGGTCTGTGACCGCCGAACATTTATTAGTTTCGGCGCTCATAGAGCGCCGCTACAGTCTTTCCGAACGCATGAATCGCGCTGCCGACCAATCGCAAATGAATCCGTTACGCGAAGGATTGTCCAATCGCGCTGTGCCGCAGCCATGCAGCATCGTCATTTTCGGTGCGACCGGCGATCTGACCCATCGGAAACTGCTCCCCGCTCTTTATAATCTTGCCGCCGACGGCGAATTGCCGCCCGCCGTAAGCGTGATCGGTTTTGCCCGCCGGCCGAAGAGCGATGACGACTTCCGGAAAGAAATGGAAGAGGCGGTCAAAAAATTCTCGCGCCAGGCCGTTCGCGACGAAATCTGGAATACTTTCGCTCAATCGCTTTTTTACCACCAAAGCGATTTCGCCGACGAATCCGGGTTCAAAACCCTGGCCCAACGCCTTGAAAAGATCGACCAGGAACGCGGCACGCGGGGCAATCGGCTATTTTATTTCGCGGTCGGGCCGGAACAGTTCGAACCGATCCTGAAACATCTCAAGACCGCCGGACTCAACAATGCGCCCGAAGGAAGCTGGGCGCGCGTGATCGTGGAGAAACCGTTCGGCTCGGACCTGAGATCGGCGCGCGAACTGAATCGCGTGATCAGCACCTCGTTCAGCGAGGAGCAGACCTACCGAATCGATCATTTTCTGGGGAAAGAAACCGCGCAGAACATTTTGGTCTTGCGGTTTGCGAACGCGATCTTCGAACCGCTATGGAACACGCGTTACATCGACCACGTCCAAATCACCGCGGCGGAAACACTCGGGGTCGAAGGTCGCGCCGGTTACTACGAGACGGCGGGCGCGCTGCGCGACATGGTGCAGAACCATTTGCTCCAACTTCTTTGCCTCGTGGCGATGGAAGCGCCGAGCGATTTGCGCGCCGACAGTATTCGCGATGAAAAAGTGAAGGTGGTTCGCTGTCTGCGACGAATGATGGCGGATGAAGTCGCCACCAACGTTATAAGAGCGCAGTACGCAGACGGGGCCATCGACGGCAAGCCAGTGCCTGCTTATCGAAAAGAGGACAAGGTCAACCCGAACTCGATGACCGAAACATATGTGGCGCTGAAACTGAACATCGACAACTGGCGCTGGTGGGATGTGCCGATTTACATGCGCGTCGGCAAACGACTGCCAAAATCGGCCACCGAGATCTCCGTTCACTTCAAAAAGGCACCGATGGTTTTGTTTAACAAGGAGACCAACGAGGCGAACGTGCTCGTCATTCGAATCCAACCGGATGAAGGAATTTCGCTGCGGATGCAGGCCAAAATTCCCGGGACGAGTTTTCGGATCGAGCCGGTGAAAATGGATTTCCACTACGGAACAACGTTCGGCAAAGCGAGTCCCGAAGCCTACGAACGCTTGCTCCTCGACGCGATGAGCGGCGATGCCACGCTGTTCGCCCGACGCGACGAAGTCGAGGAAGCATGGGCCTTCATCGACATCGTTGAGAATACCTGGTCGGCGAAGAAAGATGCTCCCGATTTGAATTTCTATCCGGCCGGTTCATGGGGACCGGAGCAAGCCGACGAGCTTCTCGCCCGCGACGGCCGTTCCTGGCGAAGATTATGAAGTATGTCTGCCGTTCCTGAAACTTCTTCGCTAGGCCAGCCGGTTCCGATCAGCGATATCGGCGGCGAACTGAAAAAAATTTGGCAGGAAGGCGAAGGCGCCATGACGCGGGCATCGCTCATTAATCTTGCTGTTTACAGTGAAAAACGGGGCTCGCTGGAAAAGAACACGCAACTGATCTCAAAGATCACGGAGAACCACGCCTGTCGCGCGCTGGTCATCGGCGCGAAGCCCGAATCAAAACAAAATCGCGTGGAAGCGTGGGTCAACGCGCATTGCCATGTCACTCGCGCCGGCGGCAAGCAGAGTTGTTCCGAGCAAATTTCGTTTTCATTGGAAGGTCCGTGCGTCAAATGGTTGCCGAGCATTGTGTTTTCCCATCTCGATTCCGACCTGCCGCTGTATCTTTGGTGGCAGGACGATTTCCCAGATGAGATGGATCCGCAGCTGTGGGCCTGGGTCGATCGATTGATCTTCGACAGCCAAACCTGGAAAGATTTCGACAAGCAGATGCGGCTCGTCGAAACAGCCGAACAGGAGGCGAAGCAGCGCATTGTTCTGTGCGATCTCAATTGGACCCGGCTCGACAAAGTCCGTTACGCGATCGCGCAGTTTTTCGATCATCCAGCTTCGCATCATCACTTCGCGGAAATGGAAAGCGTGAAGGTGGATTTCGCGCCCGGTTACAAATCGACCGCCATCTTTTTAATTGGCTGGTTGGCGGCGCAGCTGAAATGGAAAACGAACCAGCAGCAAATGAATGGAAGCTGCCGATTCCTGGATTCGAACAATCGAAAGATCGACATCGAATTGCGTGAGAAACCTGGCAGCCCGATAGGCGCAGTGATCTTGAAGTCTGAGACCGTGAAGTTTTGTGTCACCCCGGCAAAGTGCGGGGATCTCTTGGAAGTTTCGCGCAGCGGCCAGACGGAAACTGCTGTGGCGCAAATGGTGCCTGGCCAAACCAACAGCCCGGTCGAACTGATGACTCAGGAACTACTTCGCGGCGGACCACACCGGGTTTATCTGCATTCAGTCAGTGCTGTTCGCGCGCTTTTAGGTAGCGGCGGTTCACCGAACCGCCATGGCGATTGAGGTCAATCGCCTCTACCACCTCGCATGGCTTGTGCTTGTAACAAGGCGTGCACCGTAAAATCTCAGCCCTAGTCCTGATTCTTGCCTTTGCTTTTGGTCTCAATGGTTGCTCTTCGATGAGTCCGCAGGCTCGCCGGGAACGAGCTTATCATCATTACGTTCAGAAACAGATGCGCGAGCGCCAAAAGCAGACGGCCCGCGCCCAAAAAGCGGCCAATCGTCAGCTGAAGCAAAAGTTAAAAAACCTGCAACCGAGCGACCCGCAAGTGTCTACGAATGTCCAGGATGTTTCGGCGCCGTCATTCTCGGAAGAGGGCGCCGCACCGTTACAGCCCGTGGCCTCTCAGCCCGACACAGTGGTCGCACCAGTAACCGTTTCCGCGTCCGACGCGATCGCGACCCAAAATCCCGACCAACCGTCGCACCCGTAACGGGCTCGAAATTGTTCGTTGGCAATCCGCCTTGGAAGTCGCTCGCACAAGGCTTGCTTTTGAACCGAACATGGCGCGAGGCAGGGACTTCTTCGGCTTTTGTACAGCGTTAAAGCCGTTGGAGCGAAGGGCTCTGGGCGCGCTTTCGGAGGTCCGGCACCTCGAAGAAGGGGAGACTGTCTATTCACCCGGCGATCCGGCCGACTCACTTTACATCATCAACCGCGGAGTCGTGGAGATTGTGCAGGATAGTGGGAACGAGAAAGCGGCCGTAACTTACCTTTCGCGCGGGGACGTTTTCGGCGATGTCGAAGCGCTAAGCGGCCTTCCGCGGAGGCATCTCGTTCGAATACGTGAAGCGGCAAGCTTCCAGTGTTTTCGGCGCCGGGATTTTCCGCAACTGATCGAGAGGATTCCCTCTTTCTTTCTCTACCTCAGCAAGCAGCTGGCGCTTCGACTGTGGCGGGCCGGTGATGTTGCCCTTGCTCAAAGTCATTGCATGGAACTCAGCGGCAGCCTTTCCAACTTCGACCTCGTCACAATCTATCAAACGATCCTGAATTCGTTTCAAACCGGCCAGTTGCAAATTTTGGACGAGAAAAGCGAACCCATCTCGGCTTGCTCTTTTGAGAATGGCCAACCACGCCACTGTCAATTTGAACACCTCGAGGGTGAGGAAGCTTTTTGGCAGCTGCTTCTGAACGCGAAGTTGTCAGGCACATTTTCTTTCTTTTCGGGCGAGCGTCCATCGAGCGACCAGATTGAAGGGCAGCCCATCAATCGAAACGGACAGGGATTGCTGATCCAAGCCTTGCAATTCCGGGATGAATTCGCTGACGTGAAACGTCGCCTGTCCGATCCGAATGCAATCGTACACAGGCGTCAACTCAACATCTCGTGGCCGGAGGGGGCGCCCAAAGAGCTGCGCCCCCTGGCCGAAGAAGTTTGGCAAATCGTTTACAGCAAACCACTCGCCCTTTCGGAATTGTTTCGGAGTTGCTCGGTATGCGAACTGAAATTGTACCGCGTCGTTGACGAACTGGTGCTGTCGCAACACTTCGATCTGGTTTCCGCTTCTGCGTCCGACGGAACGGCGGTCTGATTTCTCCTCAGCCTTCGCGTCTCACGGGCGTAGGTTTGCCGTCCGGCCCCAGCGCCACGTAGGTGAACACGCCACTTGTAACTTTCACTCTGTCTTCAGTGCGATAACGCGTTACCCACACGTCGACACAGATTTTCATCGACGTTGTGCCAATTTTCTCCAGCCACGCGTAACAAGCGACCGTATCGCCGACCCGCACCGGATTCAGGAACGACATTCCGTCGATCGCCACCGTCACCACCCGGCCTTTCGCGATCTTTCCCGCGAGAATCGCGCTCCCCAAATCCATTTGGGAAACCAGCCAGCCGCCAAAAATATCCCCATCGCGGTTCGTGTCCTTGGGCATTGCGATTGTCTGAATGACAAGCTCGCCCTGCGGTTGATCGGTCTGGTTCATATCATTTTTTAACCACGAATGGACACGAACTTACACGAACAAAGTTTTTTGGCTCAAACCTTCCACTATTTGTGCCCATTCGTGGTTGTCTCTTAAAGGACCAACATGCAGTCGCCGTAACTGTAGAACCGGTATTTCTCGCGGATCGCTTCGGCATAGGCGCGCAGCAAAAACTCGCGGCCGGCAAACGCACTCACCAGCATGAGCAAGGTCGAGCGCGGCAAATGAAAATTGGTCAACAGCGCATCAACAATCTGAAATTCGAACGGCGGATAAACGAACAAGTCTGTCTCGCCTTCCTGCGCGCTAATCTCGACCCTGCGTCTCGAAAACTTGAATGCATTTTGCATTCGAGATTTTCTGGCCACTGTTTCTAGGACGCGAATGCTAGTTGTTCCAACCGCAATGATGCGTTCCGCATTGTTGATCCTGCTCGCCGCTTCCTCTGAAATCGAAAACAACTCCGAGTGCATTCGATGTTCAGTGATGTTTTCCGAGTGCACCGGTCGGAACGTCCCCGGGCCGACATGGAGCGTGATAAATGTGTGCGGAGTTGCGGATAAAATTTCCGGCGTGAAATGAAGTCCCGCGGTCGGTGCCGCGACGGCGCCCGGCTCCTGCGCGAACACAGTTTGGTAACGTTCGGCATCCACGGAGTCGCTCTCGCGTCCGATGTATGGCGGCAACGGCATCGAACTCCCCGCGTAAAGATCGATATCCTCGTCCAACGTCACGATTCGTTCGCCTTCCGGCAAGATCTCCTCGACTCGCAATTCCACGTTGCCGATCTTCGTTTTCGCATCGACCCGCATTTTTCGACCTGGTTTCACCCAACATTTCCAACGCGCGGGACCGAGCTTCTCCAGAAACAGAAATTCGATCCCGTGATCATCTGAAAATCTCCGTGCAGCGAGGACGCGCGTATTATTGAGGACCACTAGATCGCCCGCGCGCAGAAAGTTTTTCAGTTCATGAAACTGTCGATGCTCGATCGTCTGCGTGTCGCGATGCAACACCATCATCCTCGATTCATCGCGATTTGGCAGCGGCCGTTTCGCGATCAGCGATTCCGGCAGTTGATAATCGTAGTCGCTCAGTCGCGCGCTCATGCAAAAGAAGGTAGGGGCGATTGCCCTCAATCGCCCGCGGGCCGTTGGGGGCAACGGCCCCTACCAAGTTCGGATCATCGCCCCTACCATTCAAATCATTTGCCGATTCACCCAAAATTTTACAATATGCGGCCGATGCAATTTCCGCAGGCGCTCGACACCGTTTTGAAGACTCTCGAGCGCCTCCGCGACGAAAGCGCGCGACATCCATGTGCATCGCGGCGGACGCTGGAAGCACTGGATCGCGTCGCGCCGGCACGCAGTCCCGAAACCGCTCAACCGCCGTCAAAGGATGTCGCGGTCGCACAAGACCGGAACCAAAAAGAGAAACTCGCCGCGGTTAACGAACGCGTCTGCGCTTGCGTCAAATGTCCAAACCTGGCGAGTTCGCGTACCCAGACTGTTTTTGGAGTTGGTAGTCCAAATGCCGACCTGATGTTCGTCGGCGAGGCGCCGGGCGCGGATGAAGATGCGCAGGGCGAGCCGTTCGTGGGCCGCGCCGGCCAATTGCTGACAAAAATTATTAGAGCGATGGGCTTTGCTCGCGACGACGTGTATATCGCGAACATTTTGAAATGCCGGCCCGACACGCCCGGAAGCTCTTACGGGAATCGCCCGCCAACGCCGGCTGAAATGCAAACCTGTCGCCCGTATTTGATGGAGCAGATCGACATCATTCGACCGAAAGTCATCGTTGCCCTCGGCGCGGTGGCGGTGGAAGGGCTACTCGGAACCCGCGCGCCGATGCGCGAATTGCGCGGGCGCTGGGATTCGTTCAATGGCACGCCGTTAATGGTCACTTATCACCCGGCGTATCTCTTGCGAAACCAATCGCCGTCGGAGAAGCGCAAAGTTTGGGAAGACATGATGCAAGTGCTGGAACGACTCGAGAAACCGATCAGCGAAAAGCAGCGCAATTATTTTCTGTGACACTCAACCGGCGCGACCGAGCACGTAACGCTCTGGTACCGTTTCGTCCTTCTTAATTTTTCCTTCATCCTTGCCGCGCAGCGGCCTGCCGTTGGCTCCAGCGCTTGGTTAGACCTATCATCGGCGCTTCACAAACTTACTGAACTCCGGTGGCACGGAGTCCCAAATGTGTGGCTTGCTCCCAAGGTACGCCTTGCCGATCAGAAAGAAACCAGGAGCTACGCCTGGAGGTGGTCGATCGAGCGCTAGACTGCACGTGAAGAATTGGTTGCCACGACGGTACAAACCTCCGCGCAGATCCACCTTAACGCGTATTATGAAATGAAACGGCGCCGGTGCGACGTAATATGTGCCGCTACTGTCAGTACCGACCGCCGGATATACGCCAGCCGGAATGGTCCAAGAGTGCTGCATCGGACTAACATCCGACGGCCGCTAGTGAATTGAAAGTCGCGTGTAACGACGACGCTGTCGCCGGTCGATAGCGCATGGAAATCCGCATCGCGGCTCGCTGCACACGAGATGAAACACAAAGCGATCGCGCAAATCGTGCCGACGTGCCGAAGCGATTTCATGGGTCTAACGAGAAATAAGATCAGCGACGCTTTCGGGCGGCGAGGCTGAATTGGAATGAAGATAACTTAATCATAATGAAACGTGAACGCGGTACGGGAAGGCGTTAGCTGCATCGCATGGTTAGGCGTTCGCATCCTTTGCCGAAGTTTGGGAGCGCAACAGGCCGTAAAGGGTGAGCAGCAACGCCACTATGATGGTCACACCGCATAACTTGAGCGAGCCTGAAACAATCGGATTGTCGGTGCCATGAGGCGGCGGGAATTTTTCATTGATCGTCGGCATGAGCTTCGACGAAGCGCCCATGAAGGCCGCCGCGACGCCCGCCGCTCCGTTTGTCCATGTGCCGATTTGCAAAGTCGCGAACCATACCTTCAATGCCGCCGGATTCAGGCGGAGTTCCCTCACCAAAAAACCGAATGCCACCGTCAAGACGCCATTGGCGGTGAACTCGATGTGCGCCATCACGATGCCCCGAAACCACTCCACGGCTGAAGGCGGGATGAATCCAACCACACAGCCGACCGTGATTTGGAGAACGCCTAGAATTAGGGTCCAACGTCTCAGATTCGTTTTCAACCTATCGATATCAGTTGTCATAGGTATGTCCAGAGCGAGTGCCTAACGAGAATTAGGCCGATGAACTTGCAAATGCACGTGCATTTTGCAGGTAGCGGCGATTACGCACCCTGCTAGTGCGCCAATAATGTGCCCGATTTTAGTTTGCCGCAGGGCGGCATGGCTGACCTCAATCGGTCCGAGCCGGACTGGCACTTTGGCGGGTCGGTGACCCGCCGCTACCTGGATAACTCGCGAAAGAGCGTTTCGATCCGCGACCGCGAGCCAAGACTTAAACTTAGCGATGTCATAATCGCGCGAACTTCTTTTCGCGACACTTTGATATGTCGATGCAGTACCGTCCCACCGGCTTCGCGCAAGAGGGCAAGCGTACGCGCGCCGATGAGTGCTGGCAGCACTGTCGCGATCCGCACCCGTCGATTTCGCACTGCCTTGGAATACTCGATTCCGGCTTTGATCCCCTGCTCCGCTTTCTCGCGCCACTTCCGGTAGATTGGCAGAAAGCGTTGAGGCTCACGAACAATTTGCGACGGCTCCAACGCCGCAACGGCGAGTTCGTCGTTCGGAAAATAACATCGGCCGGAGCGAAGATCGGCGCCGGCGTCCCGCAAAATATTGATCAGCTGCAAGCCCTGGCCGTAGCGCTTGCCCAGTTCGAGCATTTCGTTCTCGCCACGGGCGGAAAATTTTCGCAACTGCTGAAAACAAATCCGGGTCCAAAATTCTCCGGCGCTCCCGGCAACGAGGTAAGTGTATTCGTCGAGATCAGCCGCGCTTTCGAGCGCGACAATCTGTTTCGGATCGCGGAATCGTTCGACGTCGAGAATTTGGCCGCGATTAATCTTCGCCAGAACAGCGCGCACCTGTTCACGTTCAAAATCGTCGCTTTGGTCAAGCCAGTCCAAACACGATGGCAGCGATTCGATCAATGCCCGCTCGGATTCGTTTTTCTGCAACGGCGACAATGACACGCTAAGTTCGACAATCGCGTCCTCGAGCGCTTCGCCTTGAATTGCACGCGCGAGCAATTGCAAATTTTCGACGCGCAATTCGATCGGCAGTTCAGTGGTATCGGCAATCGTATCGGATGCGCGCGCCAGGAGATAGCCGAGCGCAACCGGATTGCGCAATTTCTTCGGCAAAAGAAAAATCGAAACAAAGAACGAACGCGAAACCCGCCGAAGGATCGGACCGCGCAAAGTTGAAATCGAAACGGACGGACGTGTTTGTTCGGTGGTCAAAATCTCAGCGGCCAACATTTTTCACCTCGATCCGGCTCGGCTCGGAATTTCCGAGGCCGACAGTCGTCGCGGTTTGAATATAGCTCGCCAGCCGGCCAATCGTTGGGAAACTTTCCTTGACCCGCCAGGTTTCGAGTTGTTTCAGCGCGACGGAATCCAACGCTACGGGATCTTTGCTGGCATAGAGCGTGGCGGGGTGCAGCGCGAAATTCGGCTGCGACGCCGGACCGCCGCCGTATTGCGCCAGTAGCCCATCCATTATGTTCAACACAACTTTCTGCGAGATGTGTGGATCTGCGTAGATGATCGCGATACTTTCCGCGCCAAACGGTGTGCCCTGAGCAAATCGTCGCCAATTGTCGATGTTCGGGATCGTCATGTTGTAAAGGCAACCGGCGATGCCGTTGGTCGTGCTGTTACTCATTACCGGGACGTTGATGACTTTAGTCACGTCAGTGGAAAGAATTTTGCAGAAATGGCTGACGTTGCTCGTATTCTCGGTGTCGGAAAGCGGAATGCTTTTTCCCGTGTCGCTGATGTAATCGACGTCGCCCCATACAAGTTTTCCAAGTAAAGGCGCGGTAAACGTCGCCTTTGGGTCGTAGCCGGCGCGCGGCGCAATGCTCTTCATTTGAAATCCGTCCGCGCCCCCTCTGTATCCGGCGCCTTTTGTCCCCTCGAGTGATCGGTCCCAAACAATGATGCTGCTCCGCGGATGGCCAGCCGCGACCAAACCGTCAACGATCGCGGTGACAACGTCGTGGTGCGTCGTGAAGATTTCGCCGCCGGCGGCGGAAATTTTGATTCCGACCTTGTCGTTAGGCGAGATGAGCGAGCCCCAGGCCTTGGCCAAATCGGGCTGGCCAGTCGCCGCCAGGACCAATCGGTCGACCATCGCCCGGACGACCCGTGCATTCGTTTTATAATCGACGATCGCGCCGCCATCGTGCGTCGTGTAGACTATCGACTTCTGCGGCGCGGGAGCTTGCGCCCACGCGCCGGTGATGGCGCAGATAGAAACCAGAGCTACAATTCGGATCGACAAGGGACTTTGATCTTATGGTCGCAAACGCGAATCACAACTCCGAGGTTTCATCCGAACGACAATTCGCCCGGAACGCGTCGGACATGATCCGCCATCTTTACGTTCACATTCCGTTTTGCGCGCGCATTTGCCCCTATTGCGCTTTTTACAAGGAACTGCTCGACCGCTCGCAGACGCCGCGGTTTTGCGAGGCGATTGTGCGGGAATTGCAAACCCAGACCCAGGACCAACCGCTGCGGCTTAGGACGATCTATTTCGGTGGCGGAACGCCGACCGCGCTGACGACCGCGCAACTCGACTTCTTGCTGACCGGCTTTCACCGATCGCTCGATTTGTCGGAGTTGATCGAATGGACGATGGAAGCGAATCCTGGAAGCGTATCGGCGACAAAAGCGTCACTGCTTCGGCGTCTCGGCACCAATCGAATTAGCTTGGGCGTTCAATCATGGGACGATGATTTGCTAAAGTTGCTTGGTCGGGAGCATAACGCGAAGCAGGCCAAACAATCTTTCGAGATCTTTCGCGGAACAGGATTCGAAAACATCAACATCGACCTGATGTTCGGATTGCCCGGACAAACCATCGCCCAGTGGCACGAAACGTTGGAGCGAACGATTGCCCTCCAACCGGAACACATTTCGACTTATTGCCTGACTTACGAAGAAGACACCGAATTCTTTCTACGCCATGCCAGCGGCGAATTTCGACAGGACGCAGACGCCGACGTGGAGTTTTTCGACACCACGATGTCTATGTTGGAGAACGCGGGCTACGAGCAATACGAAATCTCGAATTACGCGCGACCAGGATTTCGCTCCGCGCACAACCACGGGTACTGGTCGGGCGCCGACTATCTCGGCATCGGACCGAGCGCGTTTTCCACAATTGGAATGACCCGCCGGCAAAACGTTCCGGACTTTCGCCGCTACTCCGAGGCTGTTCTTGCCGGACAAAGCGCGTCCGGCTCAGTCGAGCATTTGACTGAAGCAATGAAGCGCGCCGAGAGAGTCGCGCTTTCGTTGCGGACGGACGGTGGCGTGCCCGCGCGATTGCTCGATTCCTTTGAAACCGAAACGCGCGAATTCATCAAACTCGGCCTGCTTGAAAAAGCGAACGACCGTTTCGTTTTGACGCGGGCCGGAAAAGCGCTGGCAGACTCGGTGGCGGGTGAATTTGTTTAGCTTACTCGCTGCGGCCGTAACGCCGCTGGCGACGACCATACTCTTCAACCGCAGCAGCCAGGTCCTTCTTGGTAAAATCCGGCCAGAGTTTCGGCGTCACATACATTTCTGTGTAGGAAGTCTGCCAGAGCAGAAAATTCGACAACCGCATCTCGCCCGAAGTTCGGATGAGCAGGTCGGGGTCCGGATAATAACGAGTGTACAGATGTTTGCTGAACATCTCGACGTCGATCATGCCTTTATCGATGTGTCCGAGCTCAATCGCGCGAAGCAAGCTTTTGATGCCGTCGATAATTTCCAACCGGCCACCGTAACTGAGCGCGAGAACCAAGGTCACGCCGGTGTTGCGGGCCGTCGCTTCGATCGACCTGTGCAACTGCTGCTGACAGCCACCCGGCAAGTCCGTCAGGCGGCCGATCGCCTGCAATCGCACATTTTTCTCGATCAGCTCCGGCGTCTTGTCCTTCAAAAACTTGTCGAGTAGCCGCATCAGGGCAAACACTTCAGTCTTGGGTCGCTGCCAGTTCTCGGCCGAAAATGCGTAAAGAGTCAAAAAATCCACTTTCAATTCCGCACATCCCTCGACGCATTCGCGGGCGGCTCGGGCGCCTTCTTCGTGCCCTTTGATTCGCGGCAAACCGCGGGCTTTGGCCCACCGGCCGTTGCCGTCCATAATAATGGCGATATGCCGAGGGACGGATTTGCCGGCGGCGGCCATTGTTACAAAAAGATCGTCTGTGCGCGCGTCGGCCCGACGCTGATGATCGAAACCTTCGCGCCCGTCAGCTGTCCGATCCGTTTCACGTAATCTCGTGCAGCGCGTGGCAGTTGTGAAAGTTTTTTCGCTGAAGTCGTGGATTGATTCCAACCAGCCATCTCTTCATAAATTGGCTCGCAGTTGTCGAGTTGGACCGCGTCGCGCGGCGGAACATTAAGCCGCTTTCCGTTCAACCGGTAACCGACGCAGATCCGGATCGCATCAACCGTGTCCAACCCGTCTAGATTCGTAATCGCCAGTTCATCGATCCCGTTAATCATCGCCGCGTAACGCGTCGCAATGGCGTCGAACCAACCGCAGCGCCGTGCCCGTCCAGTTGTCGCGCCGAACTCGCGGCCAAGCGAATGAAGCAGGTCCGAAAGCGGTTGGTCCTCGGTCGGCAAGGGCCCCTCGCCCACCCGCGTGGTGTAAGCTTTCATCACCCCGACCACGCGATCGATTCGGTTCGGTGGAACCCCGGTTCCGGTGGAAGCCCCTCCTGCGGTCGTATTGGACGACGTCACGTACGGGTAAGTTCCGAAATCGATGTCGAGAAACGTTCCCTGCGCGCCTTCGAACAAAACATTTTTTCCGCGCTGAATCGCGTTGTGCAAATAAACAACGGTATTGGTCACGAACGGCCGCAGCTTGGCTCCGGCGGCGAGATAGGTTTTGTTCACCTCGTCGTAATCGATCGCTTTCGCGCCCAGCGCGCGCAGAACGGCGTTGTTCTCGCGATTTTTGGCCTGCAGTTTCTTCGAGAACAACCGCGGTTGCATCAAATCCGAGATGCGCAAACCGGTTCGCGCAGCTTTATCGGCGTATGCCGGACCGATGCCGCGTTTCGTTGTTCCGATTTTAGCGCGGCCCTTGCGGAGCTCGCGTTGTTCGTCGAACGCGCGGTGGTAAGGCAAAACCAGATGCGCGCAATCGCTCACTAACAGATTCTTGCCAATTCTTACACCCGCCCGACGCAGCTGGTCGATTTCGCTCACCAGCGCGATCGGGTCGACTACGACGCCATTACCGATCAAGCAAACTTTGCCGCGTCGCAAAATTCCCGAGGGAATCAGATGCAAGATGTAGGTTTTGCCGCCGTGAACGATGGTGTGTCCGGCGTTGTTGCCGCCCTGACTCCGAACGATCACGTCCGTCTTGGTCGTTAGGACGTCGATGATCTTGCCTTTCCCTTCGTCGCCCCATTGCGCGCCAACTAGAATCGTGTTTGCCATTTCAATTCACACTCGGGCAAAAAATTTTCCCGACGCATCTGGCTCGCCAAAGGACGAGTTGGTCCGGTGGCGGACAAGACGCAGTCGGGACTTGCCCACGAATGATAAGAACGGCGCGCACTCGCGCAAGCGGATTGTTGCAATGCACATCGCATTGCGGTGTTCGAATTGAGATAAACTCCAATCCCAAGGTCCAGCATTCAAACAGACCTCTTGGTTCGGATAGATGGGTTTAGTGTTTGAAGATTGGAACTTCCTTGGGATTTGGTGCTTGGGATTTGGGATTTCCTGCCCAGCGGGCAGGCTAGTCCCGGTGGCTGGTCTGCGAAGCGACCGCCTTTTTCAGCGCGTAGGCTGATTCGCTCGTGCCGCCACCAGTGCGCGCGTGCGCGTAATTCTTGAGTTTGTCCCAGGGGATCCGCGCGTCGTAGGTGAAAGTGTTCATCGCCACCCGACAACTCGCGCCGCTGCTCTGCAAGTGACGATGCGCGGTAATGAACTGCGACGGATCGTAATAATTGCTCGAGTCCTGAGCGAATTTGTCGCGACTCATTCCAATCTCGAGGTTTTTTCGGATTTCCAGATGCAGATGCGCGTCGTAAAGGCCGTGCGCGGTCCCCATCGTCGCGATTTGTTGTCCGCGTCTGATGCTTTGCCCACGCTTTACCAGGATTTTCTCCAGATGCCCGTAAAGCGAATCGAGGTAGCGGGTGCCGAGCCCGTCGCGGTAGGCGTGGCGCACAATGATCACGTTTCCCCACCCCTGATGGCAATCGCGCGCAAAAACCACGACGCCATCGCCAATGCAATAGATTGGATCGCCAAGGTCAGTGTCGCCACCGCCGACTCCGTCCCAATCCTCGCCGAGATGTCCGTGCGACCGGAACCCGCGCGCTCTGTAATATCCACGCGCATCCGGTTTCCCCACCGGCATGTCGAAACCATCCGCCAGCCGGACGAACGCCATTTGCCCTGAAAAATTAATCGGCGGCGCCGGAAACGCTTCAGGTTCGCGCGAGGGCTTTTCAACTACCCGCACTGCATTCGGGCTCGCCGTCGCTTTTTTCGCAGCCACAACTGGCGCAGCCTTCGATGGCGGCGCATCATCTGCTTGGATGTCGTGCATTTCTTCTTCTTTGACACGCTGTATGGCCATCGCACCCGCCTGACGCATCTGCTCGATGGTCAGCGGCGGAGCAGACGAAGGGGTCGTTGTGTAAGAAACTTTTTGGGCTTGGGGACGTAGCTCGATCTGCGGTTGTGCCGCAGCCGGCTTGGTTTGCTGAACAACCTTCACAGGTTTTTCGCGCCCAATTTCCACCTGCTGAGCAGAAAGCGTCGCGATTGAGATCAATCCGCACGCAAACGCTCCTATGAGGACCTTGCCGACCATGAACCCATCGGTGATATCGAATCTGCGCCGGGGTGGCAAGCAGTTATTCACAAGGCGTTGGCGGGAGCCAACTTTACGGCGGGAGGTGCCGAGGCCGCCGCGGCGGCCGAGCGCACCTAGGGCAGCCGGGCGCTGAGATCGGGAATCTCAGTTGAGGGACGCCGCGCTGCGGCGTCCGCGGACATCGCAGCGCGATGTCCCTACCGTTTGTCACTGTCGCTGGAGGCGGACGACCGGGAGCGGAAAACGCAGCCGCAACTCGTCGTGCAAATAAATCTCAACGTGATGCAGGCCAAACTGTTGGAACTGCACCCCGCCAAAATAATGAACGTTGGTGGCATGCCCTTCCATTTCCTTCAGCACGAACTCAACCTCGGCTTGCGCCAGAACATTTTGCTCGTCGACTCCCACAATCCGCGATCGTTGTTTGAACTTGCCGGTTCCGCCGCACCAACGTGTCCAAATACACAGTCGCATGTAATTGATCGGCAACGACGGCGCGGCGATGACGTTGAGCACGCCCACCAGCGTGTTCATGCCGTTGAACTCGCAACGGACGTCTTCGCAGAGCACACAGCTTTGCAGGTCGGGAAGAATCGTTTCGGTCGATTCCATTCGATGTCGATCTAAATAAGACCGCGAGTCAGCAGAATCACCAGAACAATTCCGAGCACGATGCGGTAAATTGCGAACGGCGCGAAGCCGCGATGCCGAACCCATTGCATAAACCACGCGACGACCCCAAGCGCGACGATGAAAGAAATGACGAAGCCGATCGCGAGCACAATCCATTCGTGCGTGTTCATCGCCAACGGAGCGATTCCTCCCTCGCCAGCCGTGTCACGACTCGGTTTCAGCGTTTTATAAAGATCGTACAGCGTCGCCGCCGCCATTGTCGGCATCGAAAGAAAAAACGAGAACTCGAGCGCGGCTGCGCGCGACAGACCGGCGATCTGTCCCGCCGCAATTGTCGACATCGAGCGCGATGTTCCCGGAAACACCGCCGACAAAATCTGGCAGGCGCCGATCCAGATCGCTTCAGGCAAACTCATTTCCTCCATGTGCGTGACCCGCGGTCGCGTGAACATAGCATCGACAATCCACATCACGATTCCGCCAATGATCAGCGCCAGCGTGATCACCCAGAGGCTCTCAAGATTTTTCCCGATCACTTTAGTCAACGCCCAGGCCGGTACCGCCGTCACCACAAACGCGATCATGGTTAGGCTGAGCGGATGAGTCAGAAAATTGCGGTCGCCCCGGTCGCCATTTGGAAACGTGGCGAGGAATTTCAGGATCCGGTTCCAAAAATAAACCGGCAACGCCAGAATCGCGCCGAGCTGAATCACGATCGTGTACATCTTCCAAAAGCTGTCCTGTAAATTGAGATGAAACAGCGCTTCAACGATGCGGAGATGGCCGGTCGAGCTGACCGGCAGAAACTCGGTCAGTCCTTCGACGATTCCGAGCAGGACCGACAACAAAAAATCATTCATAAAAACGTTTAAGTGTTTAGATGTTGAGCCGTTGAGATGAGACTTTCATTTCGCTTTTTCAGCTTTCAGTTGTCAGCTTTCAGCTTTTCCTCCTCAACCTTCTTACCATTTCAGCTTTCAGCATTTCCGCGTTTCAGTTTTTTATGAAACTGCTTCCGCGCCGTGCTCATCGGTCCGGATCCGGATTGCTTCCTGCACTTCAGTGACGAAAACTTTGCCGTCGCCAATCTTTCCGGTCTTGGCGGATTGCAGGATCGCTTCCACAACGCGCTGGGCTAAGTCATCCGGGACCACGACTTCAAATTTTACTTTCGGCAAGAATTCCACTGTGTATTCGCTGCCCCGATAAATTTCGCTGTGGCCTTTTTGCCGGCCAAACCCGCGCACCTCGCTCAATGTCATTCCTTCAATGCCGACGCCGGCGAGCGCGTCTTTCACCGCTTCGGTTTTAAATGGCTTGATAATCGCCTCGATTTTTTTCACCGCGCCACAGTAGAACCCGAGTCGTAAAGCGCAAGCAAATGGCATTTACTTCGCGAAGCCCAACGAACTTTGCGCCCGCCGAAACATGCGAAGAAATGACCCCGCAAAGCGCGGAACTGAACGTGCATGAGCGTCGTTCAACTGACGGAAATGACACAGATCGGCGTCAAAAGAGTCCCCCGCCGCACGACACTGTTCCTCAAATAATCCGCGGGCATACTCGTACAATTCGAGATCGAGAGAGTTAGCGTCTTCTACCAACCTGCGCGTTTCGGCGTCCAGGGATTTGTCGGTAGGTTTCTCCTTCGTCACGTTTTCTTTGAGGTAAAAGGGCAACCGCCACCCGAACGCGCGACGTAAAAGCAGCAGGCTCGCATCAAATTGTTCCTGAAGGCCGACAATGCGAAAATGGCTTCGCAAGTTTGCCTGCGCTCGTTCAAGCGCAGTCCGCGTGACTACGCGCTGCTGGTCCGCCCACTCGTCACCCGCAATCACCCGTGTCTGGTCGTTGCAAAGTTCCACCGTCAATTCTCGTGTAAGCAATGTCTTTAGATCGAGACGCTCCGCCGCCAACAGCGGATAAAGGTAATGATCGGGCGTGCTCCGCGCGTAATAGTAAAATGAAAGGACGCGATCGACCGGCTGACGCAAGAAAGTGACGTAGGTGCTCGCTCGTGGGATAAAACGATGCAGACCAAAATACAGATGACCCTGAATCAAACGGTACCGCTCGCGCTGGGCGGCCGAGAGGGTCTTAAATTCTGCAACCTTAGGAGCATGTAACGTTACAGTTTCGGACCGGGAGTATTGGGATCTCAGAATCTTGTTTAAAGTCGATCCACCCGTTTTCGGAATGTGCAGAAAAATCAGGGTCTCGTCTTGGTTCGGCATCAACTTTTCACTCAGTTCCGAAACGGGTTCCCTGGCGTCAACTTGCTACGCATTAGGGGCATTCGCAGCCGTATTCGAGCATTACTTATTTACGGAGGCGAGTAAATTTAGTCCCAGGCCGGTCCACTTGCGCACACTAGGCACTATCTTAACGTTGGGTTCTTGAACGCTGAATCTCCCACCCTTGCCGCTGAAGCACCACCGCCCCTCGCCGCGGTGACGCGGCCCTCCTTTGCTGAACCGACTCTTCGAATCCGCCCGACAAAAGGCTGGATGGCTTTGAACCTGCGCGAGCTTTGGAGCTATCGGGATCTGCTTTGGATTTTGGTCGAGCGCAACATCAAAGTCATCTACAAACAGACCGCGCTCGGAATGACCTGGGTCGCGTTGCAACCGTTGATCGCGGCGATCGTTCTTGCGATTGTTTTCGGACGGGTTGCCAAACTTCCGAGCGACGGCGTGCCCTACGTGTTGTTTGTTTTTAGTGGACTGACGGCCTGGTACTATTTTTCTCAGACGGCCCAACGCAGCAGCAACAGTCTGGTCAACAACGCCCAGCTGATTTCCAAAGTTTATTTCCCGCGAATGCTCATTCCGCTCTCCCATACCTTTTCGACGCTGGTCGACTTCGTGATCATGCTGATCATGCTCTTCGTCATCATGGCGATTTATCACGTCACGCCAACTCTGCGACTGCTCGCGATTCCGGGATTCCTGTTTCTCACCGCAATGACGGCTACGGGCGTCGCCCTTTGGTTTTCGGCGCTGAGTGTGAAGTATCGCGATTGCAACTATGCTTTGCCTTTCTTTCTCCAGATCTGGATGTACGCCAGCGCCGTCGTTTATCCGACGAGCATGATTACGTCCGAGTTGCGGCGGTCGTTATTCGCACTCAATCCAGTCGTCGGAATCGTCGAAGGCTTTCGCTGGTGCGTACTGGGCCACAGCGCGCTGACCCCGAACATGGTTTGGATTACGATCGGAATGTCGATTCTGCTTCTGTTGAGCGGCGCGTTTTTCTTTCGCCGGGTCGAACGCGACTTCGCCGACATCATATGAGGAAGGCGGCAAGCGCAAAGAGGTAAGCGAAGAGGAAGTAAATGACGCCACATTTTCGCTTCGAGGATCTCGAGATCTGGCAACTCGCCCGTGATCTTGCAGTGAAGTTTCACGCCTTGGCGGAAAAGCTCGAACGCCAAAAGTTCTACCGCTATGCCGAACAGACGCGTGGCGCGGGCCTGTCGATGCCAAACAATATCGCAGAGGGTTCTGGAAGTCTCCACTCCGCCGAGTTTAAACAATTTCTCAATATTTCGCGGCGTTCGACTTTTGAGAACGCTTCGATGCTGTTGGTTTTCGAGGCGATGCACCTCTTGTCGCGCGATGAAATTAATCCGTTGCTCGAGGATTGTGATAAATTGAGTCGGATGATCACCAACTACTCAAGAACACGGTAGCGCTTACCGCTTACCTCTTACCTCCTTTCATGTCCGAGATCGCGCTTTCCGTTCAGAACCTGAGCAAGTCTTTCCGCATCGCGCACCAGGGTCTGCGCGGCTACAAGACTCTCCACGATGAACTCACAACGTTGCCACGGCGCTTGGTCCAACGCTTGAGTGGCAATGGAAGATCGACATCGGAAATATTTTGGGCGCTGAGGAATGTTTCCTTTGATGTGAAGAGAGGCGAAGCGCTCGGAATCATCGGGAGCAACGGCGCCGGAAAAAGCACGCTCTTAAAAATTCTTAATCGAATCACCGAGCCAACCACCGGCGGTGTCGACATTTACGGCCGCGTCGGCGCGCTCCTTGAAGTCGGGACCGGTTTTCATCCGGAATTGACCGGACGCGAAAATATTTTCCTCAACGGCGCAATCCTCGGAATGACGCGCGCGGAGATCAAAAGAAAGTTCGATGAGATCGTCGCCTTCGCCGAAGTCGAACGGTTTCTCGATACGCCGGTGAAGCGGTACTCGAGCGGAATGTATGTGCGGCTCGCCTTCGCCGTCGCCGCCCATCTCGATCCCGAAATTCTTTTGATCGACGAGGTCCTGGCCGTCGGCGACGCCGAGTTTCAGAAGAAGTGTCTCGCGAAAATGCAGGACGTCGCCGCGAACGAAGGCCGGACGGTGATTTTCGTCAGTCACAACATGGACGCGGTTTGCCATCTTTGTTCTCGCTGCATCCTGCTGCGGAACGGCGAGATCGAAAAATCGGGCGAAGCCGCCGAAGTCGTCGCCGCTTATCTCGGCGGCGAACAGGAACACGCGCCCACGATTGAATTTCCGGCGATCGAAAGCGACGCGAGCTTTCGATTCGCGGGATTGTTCGATCCGAACGATCGGCCGAGCAATTCGTTCAGCGCATCGGATCCGATTTCGTTGAAATGTTCGTTCCGGGTGCGCCGTGAAATTGAGGGACTCCAACTTTCGTTCTCAGTTTTCAATTTCAAAGGCGACCGCATTTTTTATTCCTCGGTGTCGATGGCAAAACCGGCGATCTCCGTCGAAGCAGCCGGCGAGCATGACATCAGCGCATTGATTCCAGCCCGTTTGCTCCTTCCCGGCCGTTACTCTGTTACTCTGGCGCTGCACACGCCGAAGACGAAGCTTTACGACGTCCGCAAGCAGGCGCTCAGCTTCCGAATCCTCGGCATGATGACGGACAGATACGATGGATTCTCGGGCGACGATCTTGGTCATATTTACGCGGATGTGAAATGGCGGGTGGAAACAAACAAGGTTTCATCCCCCCGTCGGCCGGGTTTAGTCGAAACGCAGCCCTGAATTCCTCAAAATCTTGGAATCGCGCGACAATCTTAAGCGGCGATCACGACCGAAATGACACGTTATAGCATTCCACTTTATCAACCCGATCTTGGCGGTAACGAAAAACGTTACGTGCTGGAATGCCTCGACTCGACCTGGATCTCCTCGAAGGGGAAATTTATTTCCGAGTTCGAAAATCGTTTTAGTGACTACTTGGGGACAAAGCACGCTGTCGGAGTGTGTAACGGAACCGTCGCATTGCATCTGGCGTTGATCACGCTTGGGATCGGCCCGGGCGACGAGGTGATCGTCCCGACGCTAACTTATATTGCGGCGGTCAACGCCATTGCTTATACCGGCGCGACTCCGGTCTTTGTCGATTCACGTCGCGACACCTGGCAAATGGATCCCGACGACGTGCTTCGCAAAACAAACTCCCGCACCAAGGCGATAATGGTCGTCCACTTGTACGGCCAGCCGTGCGAAATGGATGCGCTCACCCAGATTGCCAGAGACCATCATCTATTTCTGGTGGAAGACTGCGCGGAAGCTTTTGGCTCACGATACAAGGACCGCTTTGTCGGTACGTTCGGCGACATCGCTGCATTCAGCTTCTACGGAAATAAAACCATCACTACCGGAGAAGGAGGGATGGTCGTAACAAACAGCGACGATCTCGCCCAACGCGCAAAACTTTTCCGAGGACAAGGGCTGGCCGCCGAACGCGAATACTGGCACGAGGTGATCGGTTATAACTATCGAATGACGAACATCTGCGCTGCGATTGGCTTGGCCCAGCTCGAGCGCGCAGATGAGTTTCTTTCTAAGAAACGTCAGCTGGCCAAGGCTTATCAAAAGGGCCTTAACGGTTTGCCGGTCGAGCTGCATCTCGAGGCTGCAAATACAACGCATTCCTATTGGATGGTGTCGATTCTGGTTAAGGATCCGGTCGACCGCGATCCTCTGCGCGCTCATCTCCGCGACAAAGGCGTAGAGACGCGGCCGCTTTTTTATCCGGCTCATACCATGCCGATGTACGCGTCGAAGCATCCTCCGTTTCCTGTGGCCGAAGATATGTCCCGTCGTGGAATCAACCTGCCCAGTTGGCCCGGACTCACCAATGGGCAGGTGCAAACAATTGTCTCAGGCATCACGGAGTACTTCGGAAAATCCAGGTGACCGCTCCAACGAAATCCGTTCCGGTTTGTGTCGCCCTTGGTTCAGAACACGCATCGTCTTTGGCACTTCTTTTCGAGCGTCTGCGACAAGCCGGCACCGAAGATTTTTTTCATCCGCACCCGTTGACTGCGGAAGAGGCCGCTGTTCGCTCAAACTATTCGGGCCGGGATTTCTACTGCGTGATGCTTCAAGACGACGACGTTGTTGGATACGGAATGCTGCGCGGCTGGGATGAAGGCTATGCAATTCCGAGTCTTGGGATCGCTCTTGATCCGGACGTAAGGGGCCGCGGTTACAGCAAGGTGCTAATGAATTTTCTGCATGACGCGGCCGCCAAGCGTGGCGCTACTCAGGTGCGTCTCAAAGTTGATCCGCGAAACCGCGCCGCGATCGAGTTGTATCGATCTCTCGGCTACGTCCTGGAAGAGCAATCAGATCGACAGCTGATCGGTCTTTTGAACCTGGCGTCCGCGCGCTCGGGAAAGAACGAGTGAAACGGTTGAAGATCGGCATTGCCGCTCACGATTTCCTGAATTGGAGCGGCGGAATCGATTTCCTGTGGATGGTGACCGATTCGTTGCTCGCCAGTCCGCGCGCGGAAACCCTCGAACTTCATTTGATCGTTCCCGACTCGGGTGTTCGATTCGCCTGGAAACGGGCACGAGATTTCTTCAGTGGCAAAGCTCAAGCACGGCTGCGATCGCGAGAGCTCACTGACGAGTTTTCGGAGTTTGGCGATCGCGTCGCAACGCATCACGTCGACCTCGGACGGAAAGCCATTCGGGTTGTGGCGACAACGCTGGAACTCGACATCCTGTTGCCTGTCATGCATTCGTTAGGGCCGGATTTCCCAAGGCCGTGGCTGGCCTACGCTTATGATTTTCAACACAAGTATTTTCCCGATAACTTCACCGCCGAAGCTCTTCGCGCGCGCGACCGGCACTTTGACCGACTGCTGACTGAAGCACGTGCGGTTATTGTCAATTCGCGCGCGGCTGCTAACGACATCGCGAAATTTGTTCCGCAAGCCACGGCGCGCGTCTTTGCTTTGCCGTTTGCGCCCGCGCCTCGCCCCGATTGGTTCCAACACCGGCCGGAGATTCTCGCTCGCTACCAGATTGCGCCGCCCTACTTCATTATCTCCAATCAATTCTGGGCCCACAAGGATCACGCGACCGCCTTCGAAGCATTTCGCCTAATCGCGAAATCCAATCCTTCGGTGTCGCTCGTTTGCACCGGGTCAACTCAAGGTTCCACCGACGCCGCTTACTTTTCCAAACTTCTTGGATTCCTGGACAAAGCCGGCATCAGAGATCGCGTTCAAATTCTTGGTTTGATTCCGAAACGCGATCAGATCGAATTGCTGAAATATTCCTGCGCCCTGATTCAGCCTACTTTGTTCGAAGGCGGTCCCGGTGGCGGGGCCGTCTACGATGCGGTGTCGTTAGGCCTGCCGGCGATTGTTTCCGATATCCCGGTAAACCGCGAACTTCCCGAGAACGATTGCATCACGTTCTTCCCGGCGGGCGATGCGTCTGCCTTGGCGAAACGAATGGAAGAAAAACTTACCGCGCCGCGGCAAGAAACTGATTCCCCGGAATTATCGAATGCAGGCCGGCAACGGCGTTCAGCTTGCGGAGCTGTTCTCTGGAGTGCAATCGACTTTGTCCTCTAAAGTCGTCCCAACTCCCCGCCCCCCGCTCCCTACTGCCCACTCCCTTCTCCCTTCTACCTTCTACAATGTGCGGCCCTCGAGGCGACCACTCGCCGCATCGTCAAAGTCGGTCTCCATTCGCGACCCATATTTTTTCCGATAACGCCGCGCCAATGCCTGACGATGTCTGCGAGATTTGTCCAAGAGCCGATCGCGAACCTGCTCCTTGGAAAACAAATGAAGATCGCGTCCATTGCTCGCCAATCGGTAGCCATAGTGCGCGCCGATCACTTTCAAACTGTCGTGTGTGTAGAAGGCAACGTGTTGGCCGTTGTCCGTGAAATACCACCAGTCCGGCGCTTCGCCATTGTACAAGAGGGTCGAAAACACGATGTATCGCGGGGACAATTGAAATAATTGTCCGAAATCAGCGAGCGGATTCGCCAGATGCTCCGCTACTTCGAATGCGCTAAGGCACGCCCAATTTTTTCCGCCGGACGGATCTGCTTCGAACCCCCGCGCAAATACATTTTGCGGATAGCGATCGAAATAAAAAAAATTCATCCCGTAATCGCGGCAGAGTCGAACAAACAGTCCGGAGCCCGCGCCCCAATCCAGACAAGGTTCCCCGGGCCCGATTTTCAGCCGCCAGGCCAACGCCACCATCGTTTGCGCCGTCCAGACGCATCGATCGGCCATCCCAACATCCAATTTCGAGTCGTGATCGCGATACGCTTCCTCCAACCAATGCGGCTCTTCCGTTTGCACCTGCCCACAGTTGGAACACTTGAAATATGCGACCTGGTGTTTCCCCAGAATCTGTTTGTTGAAAAAGAATTCGGCTTCCTTCCCACAAACTCGGCAAGCTGAATTCCGGTTCGTCATTATTTTTTTAACTCTAAACTGAAAACGGAGCGGGCGGCCGCCGCAAAATCGGCATCGTAACCTTTCGCGGTGTGAATATTGAAAATCGTCGCTGTTGCAGCCTCGACCGGTTCGCAGCGTCGCCAGCCATCGGCACGATAAAGAAAGTATTCTTGTCTCACGTCGGTCGGCTCAAAATTTCGAGTCAGGGCTTCGACCATCTCATGATCGAAGACTTGAAACCAGCCGTGATCGGCCGCTTTGCCAAACGGCGCTGTGAGATAAAGGACGCCACCCGGGTTCAAGACGCGTTTCAATTCGGCTAGTGCGACCAGATAATCTTTTGGCCTCAATTCACATTCTTCTGTGGCGGCAAATGCAAGTCCGGCTCGGACCGTCTCGCCTGCACTGATGCGCCCGCCGGTATAAAGCGCGTTGTCCATGCCCACATGCTCGATCGTCGACAGGCACACGATCCAATCGAACCAGTCATTGCAGTACGGCAGTTGCCGCAAATCCTCGTAAACGTAGGAAATGCCTTTACGCCAAAAGCAACGCGGCTCGGGAGCAAGCGTGCAGATATCGATCTTTTTCTCCCGCAAAGCGGGTTGATCGAGCACGAATTCAAAATTCAAAACCGAGCCTGCATCCAGCAGCCGCCCAGGGCCTGCCGGCAAGCGCGAAAACAGCCAGGGATATTCAATGATCCGCTCGTCGAGCCGGAAACCGTAGCCGGCCGGCAATTCCGCCGCGCGAAAAGATTTCTCCCGAAGGATCCGAGCGATTTCGTGTTCCTTGTACTCCACGTAACCGTTCGTCCACGGTTTCATCCCGCTGCGGACAAATCGCCATCGTCTCCAAGCGTTGCGCATTGCTGGTTTAGTAGTTTAGCAGTTTAATCGGTTAGCTGTTTGGTTCACTCCTTCACTCCTCAACTCCTCAGCGATACTTTCCGCTTCGCGCTTCCCTCTTCGCGCTGTCCGCTTCCCGCTGTCCGCTTTCCTCTTTCCTCTTCCCGCTTCGCTCTTCCCGCTTTCCGCGTTTCAGCTTTTCAGTTGTTCAAGCTCTGCCTGCACTATTTCCCGAACCAAATCCTGAAACGTCCCGCTCGGCTGCCACTTCAGCGTTTTCCGGATTTTGTCGGCGCAGCCCACCAAACGCGTCGGCTCCATCGGCCGGTCGAATGCGGCGTCCTGTTTCACATATTTTTTCCATGGCAAATCGACCACCGCGAATGCTGCCTCGACGAATTCGCGCACTGAATGCGTTTCGCCGGTTGCAACCACATAGTCGTCCGGCTTTTCGTGCTGCAACATCAGCCACATCGCCTGCACATAATCCTGAGCGCGGCCCCAATCGCGTTTGCTTTCCAGATTTCCGAGAACGAGCTCGGTGTCCAGCCCGCGCGAGATCCGCGCCGCCGCTCGCGCGATCTTCCGGGTGACAAAATTTTCCCCGCGCCGGGGCGACTCGTGATTGTAAAGAATGCCGTTGCACGCAAAAAGTCCGTAAGACTGCCGATAAATGCGCACCATCTGAGTCGCGAACGCTTTCGCGCAACCGTACGGACTTGTCGGACGCATCGGAGTCTCTTCCGTTTGCGGCGATTCCGCGGCGTTTCCGAAAATCTCCGACGTCGACGCATGATAAAACCGCACCGGCTGTCCCTGATCGCGCACGATCTCAAGCAATCGCAATGTCGACATTCCCGCTTCGTCGCAGGTCGATTCCGGAATTTCGAAACTCAACCCGACGTGGCTCTGGCCTGCGAGATGATAAACCTCGCTCGGCTGCACCTCTCGAAAAATTCGTCGCAACGTCGTGGTGTCCGACAGATCGCCGTAATGCAGAAACAAGCTCTTGTCGTAGATGTTCGCATCGCGTCGCAAATGCTCGATGCGCGACCGGAGCAAATTACTCGTCCGCCGTACGACCCCGTGAACCGCATAACCCTTTTGCAAGAGCAGTTCGGTTAAATACGAACCGTCCTGACCGGTGATGCCGGTGATTAGCGCAGTCTTTTCAGACATGCTCTAATGAAAGCTGAAAACGGGAAATCTGAAATGCTGAAATTAAGGACAATCAAAAGAAGAGGCTGAAAACAGGTTGAGAAGTTTAGACGTTGAGTTGTTTAGACGTTTGGGAAGAAGCTGAGGCGCTTAGAGGTTTAGGGGATTAGATGTTGAGGTGTTTAGGAGTTTAGAAGGACGTTTAGGTGTTGAGACGTTTAGAAGTTTTGAAGACACTCGAGGCATGAACCCCAGACGTGAATACTCATTTGAAAAACTCCGCGCATGGCAAAGCGCCCGCGAATTAGCGAAAGCTGTTTACGCAGCGACAGCAAGATTTCCACATCGCGAGGTCTACGGCCTGACGAGCCAATGCAATCGCGCGGCGATCTCCGTCGCTGCAAACCTAGCGGAAGGGAGTTCCAGACAGAGTCCAAAGGATCAAGCGCATTTCTCTGAAATTGCATATGGTTCGTTAATGGAACTGGCGTGTTTGCTGATCCTCGCGAGCGATGTCGCAGTTTTACCAGCCGAAATCGAATTGAAATTGCGGGAATCAATTGAGACCCTCTCCGCTCAAATAAACGCTTTGCGCCGTAGTCAACGATCTCGCCAGATCCAGGCAACCGATCGACCTCAACATCTAACCAGCTAAACAGTTCAACCTCCCTTGTTGGTTTAGTCGGTTAGCTGTTTAGTCGTTTAGGCGTTCAATTCCCATCTCAAACCTCTAAGCGACTCAACAACTCAACTTCCGCTTTCAACTTCTCAACATCTAAACAGCTAAACAGTTCAACCTCCGGTTGAACGTCTCACCTTCTCAACGTCTCTTTGATGAATCCCTTCCGTAAACTCGCGCGATCGATTCAGCGCCGCGCGGCCAGGATTGTTCTGCCAAATCCGCGCCCCTTTCACGGGGAGTATTCGATGATTTACGACACGCTCAGCACTTCCATCAAGACAAGCGACTACTTGATCGATCTCGCGTTGCGCACTGCAAAAGAAGCGTGGCAAATGCGCTTGCCGGAATTGAGCCAACGCGTGGACGCCGGGAACAACGACTTCACCCCGGTCTGGCCGGGCGAACACTATCGATTGCTGGCCGCGCTGGTAAAGATTTTGCAACCGAAGCACATTCTCGAAATCGGGACATTTCGTGGACTCTCTGCCCTTGCTTTGAAGAAGTTTTTGCCGCCCGCCGGAAAAGTTACCACGTTCGACATCGTGCCGTGGGAATCAGTTCCGGACACTTCACTGCGCGCGGAAGATTTTGCGGACGGCCGTCTGCGACAGGAGATCGCGGATTTGTCTGAGCCAGGAGCATTCGAGTCGCATCGCGCGCTGCTTCAGGAAACGGAGCTGCTTTTCATGGATGGACCCAAGGACGGTATCTTTGAACGCAAGTTTCTTCGAAATTTGGAGGCCGTTGATTCTCCAAAGCCGCTCCTGGTGGTGCTGGACGATATTCGCTTTTGGAACATGCTGGCGATCTGGCACGAAATCTCGCGGCCCAAACTGGATCTGGCGTCATTCGGGCATTGGTCCGGAACGGGATTAGTCGAATGGCGGCCGACCGCCAGCTGAATCCCGGTTGCACGTTTCGCCAATGCAGTTCCGCGGGTGGGCTATGCTCCGCCGTTTTTCCTCAACTTCTCAACATCTCAACATCTCGTTGAGCATTTCAGTCTTTCAGTTTTCCCAACATCGCATCAGGCACATCTCCGACCGGATAACAGCTCGTTTCAAAAGCCGGGCTCTCTTGCGGTAATCGCAGATCGCGTTTTGCAGGGGCGACGAATTTCAGGTCAACCAACTGGCTGCCATTTTCCAGGTTCAGCTCCGATTCAATAGCGTTGATCGTCTGATAATTCTGGCGACGCCGCCAGTTTGTTCCCCAGATGAATAGCCGCTGATTCTCTTCGCGGGCGTAAACGTTCTGCGTCATGACAATCCCCAACGTTTCCAGCGACATCGATGCCGCCGGCGTTTGCAATTTACCCGGCCAGTGACGTTGATCGGTTACGTCGAACCATCCTCGCGTTTGCGCGTCGCGATTGTAGGCGATCACATTATTGCAAATACGCTCATCGTGGTTCCAAATCGCTTCCTCATGTTTTTCATCGGGATTGTCGATCCGCGCCGTGACGCGTGATTGTTCGCGAAAATTGAAACCCTCGCGATTTCCGACCAACAAATTTCGGGTAACGACACAATTCGGTGATGATGAGAGGACGATGCCGGCCTGACCGCCCCAAGCGTTTGGATCGTTCGCGAAGCCATTTCCGACGACAACATTGTCGTGAGCATTGAGTCCCGAAGATATTTCATAAAAAATTCCCGCGTCTTCGTTGTCGGCGATCAGGCAATTTCGCACCGTGCCGTTCTCGCAGCCGATGTCGAACCAGATGCCAGGCCCGTGATTCGCAATGACCCGGCATTTTTCAAAAACGACACCGCGAGACAAAACGACCTTTGTTCCACCCGCTTCCCATTGCTTGTTGAAGCCTTTGGTGTTGTTCTTGCGAAGCGTGCAACCAGTGATCAGGAGGTTGTGCGCGCGCAACGCAGAGAAACCGATCTGACCATTGTCTTGAAATGTGCAGCGCCGCGCGACCTGATCCCGTCCAACGAATGCAGCGCCGGATCCATTCATTCGCTCGAAACTGCAATCCTCCGCGAGATCTTTCCGCCCTCGAAAAACTACCGAGCCGCCCTGCGCGGGATTCGCAGCATGACGAAAGTGAATGCCTCGCAAACTTACGTAGTCGCCTTTGCACTCCCATAGAAGCGATCGTGCCGCGGCTTCGATTTGCACATTTTTGTCGGTCGCGTCTTCGCCGTTGCGTGGCGACACGTACAAACGCTTGTTCGTAAGATCGACATAGAACGCGCCGGGCGACAATTGATCGGGTTGAAGCGTTTGATGAAGCGCGTGGCCGTTGACGATCACCTGCTCCGCGCGCCCGATCAGTCGATGATATTCATCGTCCGGATGCGCTTCGATTTTACTCCAGGGAATGAACCGATACGGCCACTTCGCGCTGTAAACGTTTGGCTCCTCCTTCCGCCACATAGTCAACGGATCCAGGCCGCTCACGACAACGTCTGCGCCTGGTGCTGCTTTAAATCGAATCGGAGACTTCGGCGTGCCGCTCTTCCCAACGAGCACCGTTTCGCGGTAAACGCCGGAATGAATCAGCACTAGATCTCCAGCCGCAACTCTCTCAGCCGCCTCTTTAATTGTTCGTACTTGATGATTTCGCGGAACCGACGGCAACGATTTCGGCGAGACGTGCCAGATCGAGGCATCGCCCTGCGATGCGATAAAAAATAAGACACAGAATAAAACTGGCTTCCTCATTGTCGCCCGGAGCAAACCAAACATCTTCGACCTACGACGGCCAAGGATGAATTCATTTCCAGAATGCGCTATGCTCCGCGCTTCAGACTGCAATGATCCAGCGGATTAATCACTGGCTGAACCGATTCCTCGATCTCGCGGTCAGCCGCACGAGCCCAACCGACGAACGCGAAAGACGTTCCCGCAGCATCGTGCGCGGTACCGCGACTGCCCTCGTCGCCCGCGCGATTGGCTCGCTGACTGGCATCATCACGGTTCCATTGACCGTGCGTTATCTAGGCGCGGAACGTTACGGCGCTTGGATCGCTATCAGTAGCGTCCTGATTTTTCTCGGGTTTGGCGACTTCGGTCTTGCCTCCAGCCTGACAAACGCCCTTGGCAAAGCCTTTGGACAAGAAGATCGGGAACGCGCACGGCGCTACGTCACCACGACGCTGGTCGCGCTGTCGGTTGTTGCACTGTTTCTCGTCATCGCTGGGATTACATTCGCCGGGCCGATAGCAAAGCTGATTTTTCCGACCGTCAGCCAGTCGCTCCTCGCTAAGGAAATCGTACCTGCTCTTATCGCCGCATTGTCGATCTTCGCCCTAAACTTTCCTTTGCTTGTGACCAATCGTGTTCTGGCCGCGTACCAGGAAAATGCAACGGCCAATCTTTGGATCATGGCCAGCAGCGTCGCTAGTTTGGCCGGCGTTCTCGTGGTGATTGCATTTCATGGAGGGCTAGTAGCTCTCGTGATCGGTTCCTCCGGCACCGGCATGCTGATCAGCGCCATCAGTTCAGTTTGGCTTTTCGGTTGGCACAAACGCTGGCTCGCACCCGCAAGATCCGCGGCGGACTTTCAGTTTGCTCGTGAACTGTTATCAACCAGCTGGAAATTCTTCATTGCGAACGCCGCGTGGGTGATTAATTCGCAAACTGACAATTTGATTATTGCCCATTATCTCGGTCCGACCCAAGTCACGCCATACAGCGTTACGTTTCGGTTATTTGCTTACGCGACGTTGATTCAGAGTCTCACTGTTCAATCGATTTGGCCGGCGATCACCGAAGCACTCGCCCGAAAAGACTTCGATTGGATCAAAGGAGTTTATAATAAGAACTTGAAAGCCAGCCTGCTGTTAGCGTTTGTGATAGTCGCCGTCCTTACAATCTTTGGTCAACGGATCATCGGCATTTGGGCAGGATCAACTGCTGCTCCCCCATTCGCGCTAATCGCCTGGATGGCAATATGGAATCTGATGCTCGCCTATCTATTTGTCGCGAGCGCTCTGTTACAAGCAACAAATCATGTTACTGGGTTGAGCATTTATGGCAGCATTACTGCGGTCTTGAATATCGCATTGTCGATTTTGTTGGTGCGACCATACGGGATTTCAGGGGTGCTCGCAGCGACTGTAATCGCATACCTGCTCTCAAGCCTGATTCCTCTAATGTTCGAAACGCGCCGAGTTCTAAGAACGCTTGGGCAAGTAGTTGACTAGATGCCAACCACTCTTTACACACCGCAGTTTTTTGAAGATCGCGTCAAAGGGTCGATCGAATCCGCCGAGCACATCGTACCATTTCTCCAGGAGATCACCGGTTGCCGATCGGTAATCGATGTGGGGTGTGGCCTTGGCACCTGGCTATCGGTCTTTCAGAAGTGTGGGATCGAAGATTTTCGTGGAATCGATGGGACGTATGTAAATCAGGATCAACTTCGAATCCCGCGCGATCGTTTTATTGCCGCCGACCTGACTAAGCTGCCACTAATAGACCGTCAGTTTGACGTGGCGATTTGCCTTGAAGTGGCCGAACATCTACCCTCCACGGCGGACGAGACGCTCTTAAACTTCTTAATTGGGTTAAGTCCCGTGATCGCGTTCTCGGCATCGATTCCGTTTCAGGACGGGACAAATCATATTAACGAGCAATGGATTGAGCACTGGGTCCAGAGGTTCGAATCCAGAGGTTACCTGGCGGTAGACTGCATTCGTCCGCGTTTCTGGAACACTCCTGATGTCGATTGGTGGTATGCTCAGAATACAATCGTCTATGTAAATGGGGATAAGCTACCAACGTATCCAAAACTCAATGCATTCTACAACGCGCAATCGAGAAAACCACTTTCCTTGGTTCACCCGAGACTCTTTTTATATAAGCAAGGCTGTTTGGACGAAATGCCAGTCATCGAGGCATGGAAAAAGGCGCTCGCCCGGACGTGGAAAGTCGTCGAGCGCCGGCTAATCAATCGAAAATCAACGCCGCGTTGAATTCTGCTGATCATACCGCTCCAAAACTGCAGCGCCTCAACAATTATTGTACGGGTGTCAGCGATCATTACTTTCTCGTATACCGCAGGCTCTTTGCCGACTTGGAAAAAGCTGCCTCCTACGCAACGGGAGCACTCCTTGACATCGGTTGCGGCAATAAACCCTACGAGTCCATGTTCAAGGGACGAATTACGAGCTACACTGGCTGCGACGTCGTTCAATCAAGCGATGATCGAGTAGATATTTTTTGTCCTGCGACGGCGATTCCTTTGCCGGATGGAAGTTTCAACACAGTTCTCTGCACACAGGTTATCGAACATGTAGCGGACCACAGGGCGCTGTTGAATGAGACCTATCGATTGCTCGCACCGGGTGGCGTGTTGATTTTATCCGCACCGGCGTATTGGCCTTTGCACGAAGAACCACACGATTACTTCCGGTTCACCGAGTACGGACTGAATTACTTACTTCATGAAACCGGTTTTGAAGTCGCAGAAATTACTCCAAACGGCGGAAAATGGGGACTCTGCGGTCAAGTCCTTATTCACACATTAGAAGGCACTCCGTTTAAAAATCGTTTCGCGAGACGCCTCATCAATTACATTTTTGCTGCTCTGGATGATCGCTTTCCGGATCGACAGAACACTCTGAACTATGTGGCCGTCGCGACAAAGCCGGCGGGCGCCGACGCCGGCGTCAGACTCTAGCGTTTCGATTTTAGACAGCTGATGTCCAATTCAACTCCTTTAGTCAGCGTTATCATGCCAGTCTACAACGCTCAAAGTTTTGTCTCTGAAGCGATTAAATCTGTTCAAGGTCAAACTTTTATGCATTGGGAACTGATCGTAGTTAACGACGGTTCCACGGATGCGAGCGAGCGTATCGTGTCCGATTTTTGTGACAGCGACTCTCGGATCAGACTAATTCAGCGCGAAAACGGAAAACTCGCCAAAGCGCGCAACACTGGTATCCAGTCGGCGTCGGGGGAGCTCATCGCTTTTCTTGATGCGGACGATGTTTGGGAACCAGACAAACTCGAGAAGCAGATTGCGATCGGCGAGAAAAACAGTGCAACTGTCGTTTTTACTGATGCTTTCCACTTTCCCAAGGATTTTCCGAACGCACCGACTGATTTGTTCGGGGCATTCGTTGGTTTTTTTTCGGGCGAACAGATGTTTAGGAAGTTGTATGGTAGAAACGCAATACCGGTTTCGTCTGTGCTGTTGCGTCGCGTCCGGCCAATCGACGATTTGCGCTTTGACGAAAACTCTGGAATCCGAGGACTGGAAGACTACGAGATGTGGCTTCGGCTCGCGTCGAGCGGCGCTTCCTTCTTCGGCATTAACGAAAAACTCGTCGGGTATCGATCGCATAATCTGCAGATGTCGCGTCACGTGATTTCAATGTTAAGAAGCGCGGTGGCCGTGCGACAGAAGTATCGATCGATGGCCGAGGAGAACGGCATCGATCTCGCCGATCAAGACCGCCTTGATCATCGCGCCATGGCATATTGCGGTGCGAACGCAGGCGACTACCGACTGGCGTACTCAACGATTCTAAGCCTGTGCAACGTTGGTAGGTTTGGGTTCCGCGGATTAATCAATGCGATAGGAGCGATGCTGCACCTCATATATCATGTTATCCGCGGCCTTACGACAGCGTCACGTCGATGCGACTGAACCGCAACAAATGGTAAAATGAAGCGCGTCACGGCAGTTGTTCTGAATTGGAATGGCACCAGCGATACACTGAACTGCCTGACCTCGCTTTCAAAAATCAAGCGCAACGATTTTTCTGTTCAGATCATTATCATCGACAACGGCTCCGATGTAGACCCAACGCCAGAAATCCAAGCCTTGTTTCCTGAAACAAGGACGATTCGGCTTTTTCGCAACATCGGATTCGCAGCCGGATGTAACGTCGGAATTAAAGAGGCGCTAGCATGTCGAGCCGATTATATCCTATTCCTAAACAATGATACCGAAGTTGAGTCCGACTTTCTGCAGCCGCTCATCGCTACTCTGCGGGACAACTCGCGGATCGCGCTCGCGTGTTCCCTTATTAAGACAGTGAATGGAGCGATTGAATTCGCGGGCGCGACCATCAATTTCGCTACCGGCTCTTTCAAACCTGTTCGCCAATTAAGACGCCGCTCTTCAGTTGTCCCGACCGATTACGCGACTGGCTGCAGCATGCTTGTATCGGTTCACACGCTGAAAGCCATCGGTCCATTCGATGAAAATCTCTTCTCCTATTTCGAAGACACCGATCTTTCGCTGCGTGCGCAACGAGCCGGGTTCCAAACTGTTCTTGTTCCAGAAAGTGTCGTTCGACACAAGGGAGCGGCCAGTACCCGACGTGGTCTAACGGAAGGAACCACAAGCCCTTTGAAGCATTACTTAGTCGCTAGAAACCGCCTCTTACTCGTCCGCAGATATGGTTCTTTTTGGGCTAAGGCATGCTTCCTTCTGGTTGTTCAGCCGGTGATCACCTTTTATTATCTCGCCGGATTTACTGTTCGGCGCCGTCCTGCCAAGGCGCGCGAATTTCTCCATGGATTATATGACGGGTTGTTTACAAGGAACCCCAATCCAGGGTTCGATACACCGAACTAACCTTTTCAGCAGCAGCGCCCTCAGAGAATTTCAGCGCGATTGCACTACGCCGTTGGTACAAGGAAAAGCCATCAACCTCGGACTGAAGCGCACGCTGAATTGCGTTAGCTACGCTCACGGGCGATAAATCTTCCGATCTGTAGATTCCGTCGCTTGACAGACTGCCGGGCAATTCTTGCAAGAATGTTTCTTTTAGAACAACAAGGCGCAATCCGCGGGCGAACGCTTCCAACATTACCAGCCCGAACGACTCAGGCTCTCCCAAGTGAACAAAAATGTCGTTCGTGCACAAGTTCCGGACCCAATGGCGAGTCCATTCATCAAGGGTAATGAATGGTTTACCGCTACAGGCGCGTATGATACCTCGCTCGTATGCTGCTCCCTGGCAATTCAACGTTTTTCCGTAAATCCGAGTCTCAACGATCATTCCTTTATCCGCGAGAAGCGTCGAAGCATCGACGATAACATCAAGGTGTTTGTGTGGAAGCAATGCACTGGCTGCCACAATTCGGGGCTCCCTCGATTCCTTCAGGCTTTCGGTCGGCGGCCATTGTATCGTCGGATTAACAATCGTCGCGGTTTTCAGATCGGCGCTAAAATGTTGAGCCGTGCGACGTGAATTATAGATTGCGGTAGCACCGGAGGTCTTAATGAGAAACCGATAAAGCCAGGTGTGACGTGCGAGGAAGTGCAAGTGTATGATTAGCGGCAATCCCGTGAATCGATGGGCCAACCAGCCGGCAAAAATCCCGGCGCGCGTATGCGCGTGCAAAATCCCAGTGCCTAATTGTTTGATCGTTCGCAATAAGCGACGCAAATCGCGCACTGCACCAATGAGGTCCCCCCATATACTCGCGTTGACAACTTGAGAGGATCCTTCGCGAACGAGCAACAAATCTCGTTCTTCGGGGCAGTCTCGATGCACCCAAATCGAGTTTGCGATACTGGAATCGCTGGCGGCGACAAGATCGCGAACTACGGAAGCTGTTCCACCCTGAAGAAGTTTTCCTCCCACGAGATGTAGAACCCGAATCTGATCAGTAGAACGCATCGGGGCTCATCAAATTGACTTCAAGCACTACGAGTGGCACTGATCGATCGTGTCCGCCAGCGTAAAATCTGTGATCATAGCGGCGTTAGGTTTGCTTGTCGCGTTGATCCTAGGCGCGGAGCTCGGCCAGAGCTCACGGATGTTGCCGCTTGTCGTCGCCGCCGGATGCATCGGCATATTTATCTACGTTGCGTTATTCCGAACTGTCCGATTTGAAGCTCTTATCCTTGGCTTTCTGCTCTTCGGGTACGTCGTCGGGAATCGCGGCTTCGCTCAGCTTACCTTTCGGCAAGACTCGCCTCTTTATTTTGGCGAGGTAGGAATGTTGATTTGTCTCGGCCTGGTTACGGCCCGCCGGGCATTAACTCGCGAGCTTGTAATGCCAAAAGCGCCGCTCGCCTATGCGATTGTGGCATTTCTATTGATCGGAGCTGTACGCCTATATCTCGATGCGGTTCTATTGAACACGGGTTCTGTAGTCACCACAGCCATTCGCGATTCGGCCGCAGTTTATTATGCGCTCTTCTTTTTCATCGCCTATCAGATCGGAAAAAGTGTCAGCGCAGGCAAATTTGTTGAGCGTGCCCTGCTTGCTGGATTTGTCTTATTAATTCCAGTCGCCGCACTCGAAATCTGGTCGAGCGAGCTTCTGAGCAGATTGACCTTTCACGGCTATCCAATAATTCAGTACAAAGGCGATCTCCTCGCGACGTTTTTGGGAATAGGTGCCTTCTACTTTTTCTTAACGCCAACGAAAGGTATGACGAGGGTCTTCTTTCGGATCTGCTCGCTACTGTCACTGAGTTTGATGTTGTTCCCGATGTCTCGCGCCGCTTTGTCCGGCTTTGTGTGTGCTGCCCTTCTGTTGATTATGGCCAGGCGTCCCCAATTTCTCATGTATCAGATTGGGATTGCTATCACTGCACTTTTCGCCATCGCCTTTCTTCAACTTTCGAACATCCACTTCGAATCTGATTTCTTTCGTAACCTGAGCGATAGGGCTTCTTCCATCATCGATTTCTCCGGCACGGGTCATTATCACGGAACAATTGGTGACACCTCCGTTGCCAACAATGAGTTTAGAACGATCTGGTGGAAAACTGTCTTTGACGAGACGATGCAAAAAGGACCGCTGTTCGGTCTTGGATTCGGGTACGATCTGACGTCTAGCTTTATGCGAGCCTATTTCCTCACCGGCGGAGAGGACACCGCCACCACCCGGAGTCCGCATAGTATTCTATTCACAGTTCTTGGACGAATGGGCCTGATCGGTTTGTTATCTTTTCTAATCATTCTCTTTCTAATCGGTCGAATGGCTTTGTCTGCGGCGCGAGCCGTCGCCCGAAGAGAACAACCCGAACAGAACCTGATTCCTTGGTGCGCTTCGATTGCACTGTTAGTCGCAGCGATGTTCGGCGTAGTGCTGGAAGGTCCGATGGGAGGAATTCTATTTTGGAGCCTTCTCGGTTTGGCAGTCAGTCAACCGACTGAGGCAACAAAAATTCAGGAAGTCCCCGCCGACGTCTCACGTCGTATTCCGCACGAGGCAGTTTCGACGCAAACAAGTTTGTTTCAGCATCGCCGATCGACTTAGTCAATACTGAGTAGCGCTTGCGTTAGTCCAGCGATAAACTTGTCGATGCTATAGCGCGTGAGAAAGATTCTTCGGTTGATTGTCGCGATGTTCGATTTCATCGATTCCTCAACTGCATGGGCAATTGCATCGGGATCCTGGTGTTCGATAAGATAGGCATCCGCACCCGCAAGGAGATCAGGAATTCCGCGCCAGCGTGTGGCAATTACCGGCAAACCAAAGGCGAGAGCTTCGATGATTGTCACGGGTTGGCCTTCGGCTGGATAAAGACTCGGAAAGCACAAACAATCGCAACGGCGGAATAGGGCGTCTTTATCTGGGCCGGCAACAAAGCCAACATAATTGACGAGTTTGCCTCTCTGTTCGTTTCCATTCAGATCTTCCCGCTGAATTCGTTTATCGAAACGCTCACGCTCCGAGGTAGAAACAAATTCGCCGGCCACAATCAGTGAAATCGAAATTGGAATGCACCGCTCCTTCAATTCTTGATTGGCAAGCGCCACTGCATCCAGTGTCACAAATAAACCTTTGGCTTCTGTGCACGCCCCTACAAAAAGAACAACAAAACGTGTTTGTTCTCCCAAAATGGGTCTCTGAACTCCTCGGTGTCCTTGAGACGAAACGCCCCCATCAAAATCCGGGCACGGGTCCGGGATACCGTTTGGTACCACCGCAATCTTGCGAGGCAAGAACTTCTCCACGTCAGCGCGGCCAAATTCGGACAAGACAATGCTTAAGGCCACATCATCGAGTAGCCGATGCGTAATCCATTTTTCCCATCCGTTGGCTTCGTTTTC
Source organism: uncultured Verrucomicrobiae bacterium (assembly GCA_963814965.1). GTDB lineage: Bacteria > Verrucomicrobiota > Verrucomicrobiia > Chthoniobacterales > UBA10450 > AV40. The sequence continues at coordinate 12,572 of CAWFFA010000028.1, read as the reverse complement.
GATCCATTCACCAAGACCGACTGCGTGCCAATGGAAAACGATCCGCTTGAATAACGGACGGCAAAGTGCCAGAACAATCCAGTCTCGGTACAGTGCGCTGCGTTTTCCCGGGGCCGGAATGTAATAGAAACATTGCGCTCCACGTGCGAGCCGATACCACCAAGCCTTCAAACAATATTTCGCCAACAGAAATAGCTTCGTCCACTTGAACTTCCCGATCGCCTCGGCGCTGCCGGATAGCTTGGCATCCACGTGGTAAATTTGCGGCGCTGCATGATTAGCTCGCAAACCATCGAGCATTAGCTTGACCATGTAACTTTGCCCGTGCATCGGAGGTGGAGTATGAGCAAAGACGACGATCTTCATTAAGAACTCGTTCCGCTCAAACGATATGAGCGCTCATCTTTTCAGGGAGTATTCCGTAGCTGGGGAACTAACTCAGCGATGAATGTCTGAATCAAATTGTCGGTCTCTTTCTCGGTCCGCCCAAAAACTTTAAAATCCTTCGTGACCACGCCACTTACCATTACGTAAGCCCATTGCTGGTTGCGTCCTTTGAGTAAGCGATCGCGAATGTCGATCCAAGTTCGCTCGAAGTGCGACGGTGTCTCGTCCGTGTGTCCGACGAACCAATAATAATCGAGACCGTAAATAGTGAACACATTACCGGACTGCGTTTGCTCGTTTCGCATGTTGTGCAGCCGGGTCACGTCCAGGGGTCCCACGCGTGTTGGCACCGTTATTCTCCGCGTATCCGCAACGGTCCAACCTTGCGCCGGGAGACAGCGTTCCGGCCGGTGGATACTCGTGTTCATATCCGGTCCGGAGAAAACGATCGACGCATAAATTTCATCACCGCGAGGATTGCTATAAAGCTTGCGCGCAAACTGCGTATCTGGTCCCAGGACATCCCGTTCAAATTGAGTGATTGGTTGATCCGTCCCTTCCCAGTCGCCGACGTCTTGTGGAAGCGAAGAACTGAGCGCTGCTCGCTCAAACGTAACATCGCGTGGAACGAGAAAAACTGAGCCAAGACCGACAAGCAGAACAGCCTCGAAGATGGCAAGGCGTTTTAGGCTCATGACTGCGCGTGCGCTTTTGCGACCGGTTTCTTCGTCGAACGCCAGTTCACTGATTGGCTGAAAAAATACATCGCAAGCAGGGCAATGGGGAAAAAAAACCAACCGGAATAATCGTGATAGATTCCGGCCGCCAAGTTTGGATCGATGAACTTCGCTACTAACACGACGCTAAAAAGACGGCCGATATTGCCAACAACGGCAAAGACGATTGAAAAGGCGAAAATAACGATCTTTTTCCAAAGCCGATCCTGAGTCAGATGAACAAAAATCGCGGTGATCATCGCCATCGCGGTGAGTGATCGAATTCCACTGCAACCTTCGGCGATCATGAAATTAAATCGTCCGTCCGTGGCGGTTAGCGTTGTTCCCACCGCATCGATGTGCAGCCCGGCCAGCCTGCTCAAGAATCCGATTGCCGAAGTGATGACGAATTGCAGTCGAAACGTAGCCTGTTCGATGGCGCCGAACGGAATGAGGAAGATCAGAAATGCACACGGAAAAAGAATGATCCGCGCAACTTGTTTTCCCCAGAGATAAAAGACGCCGCCATAAATCAAGAATGGCAACGAGCTGAGCGCTAGCCTCGGCTGAAGGCAGCGGGCACCGAGAAGAAATAATGCAATGCCCATGCCGACGAAAACCAAACCAGTATTCGAACCCTTCTTGGGCGCCGCGGCGATTTCTTTGCGGTGGTAATAGATCAACCAAAGGAAAATCAAGGGAACTAACCTAGAATGCTCCTGATTCGCCGTTGGACTCCACGCCTGCCAAGCCCAAGCCACAACGGAAGAAGTTCCGTTCATGAAGGTTCCTCTTATGAAGAGGGGCGCGAACCCAAAGAAGTAAACAAACGTCGCGATGACGGTCGCGATCAGCAACGCGCTGAGCGGCTCGCGCCGGACGAAATCGTTTACGCGATCGAACCAGGTCCGCGTTGCGGGGTCACTCATCTTCTAAAGATGCCACGTCGAAAGAACTTTGGTAGCCGGCGGAAATTTAAGGTCGCGATACTGCGGCCAGGGACAGCAAATCACGGCAACATCGATATCGTTACGGCCGTTTAGATTGTTTAGATCGTTGAGAAGTTCGAAGTCTTTGAGCTGCGGATTATTTGCAGCGGTCGCGGCGAAGTCGTGAACGATCACTCGCCGTCCTTGTTTCTTCAGGTTCTGCGCGAGATGCAACCCCGCTGATTCTTCGGTGATGTAAGTGTCCGGTTTGTAGGAAAGGCCAAGGACAAGCACGGTTGCGCCTGCCGGCGCGAGATTTGTCACCTTTTCCAGCAAGTTGGATTTGGTGAGCTCGTTCACCTTGTCGGAAGCTTCAGCCAACGGCGCCGCGCCGCCCGTCGTGCGAGCGGTGTAGGCGAGCAACCGATTGTCGCGGGGAAAACATGGTCCGCCGTAACTCAAACCCGCGCGTAAATATTTCTTTCCGATTCGCGTGTCGGTACCGATCGCGTCCAGGATCGTGTTGATGTCGGCCTTTGGAAATTTTTCGGCGATCATCCGAAGCTGATTGGTAAAGCTAATCTTCATCGTGATGTAGCTGTTCACGGAAATCTTGGTCAACTCTGCGCTGATGATCGACATCCGGGCGATGCGGCATTTGTTGCGCGTGTAGCTTCGATACAGTTGCTCGAGCGCGTCGCCGGCGGCCGGATCACTCTCGCCAATGAGAACAAAATCAGGCTCCAGCAAACCGTTAATCACGTTTCCTAGCGCAATGAACTCAGGATTGTAACAAACGCTGAACTCCGCTCCGCTTTTCCATCCGGTCTCTTTTTCCAACATTGGAATCAGTATCGAATCGACCGCGCCCGGCGTGGTGGTTGAGCTGCAAACAAAAATGTGACCTGTTTTTCCCGCTTTGCGCACCGCTTGAGCCACGGGACGCATCGCGTTCACCAAATACTCCGTCGCAAAACTTCCGTCCGGCAGGCTTGGCGATGGCGGAATGAAAAAGGACGCGTCAGTCGGGACCGTCTCGGCCGGATCGTTTGTCGCGCGCAGTCTGCCTTTGCCTTCCTTAATTGTCTCGGCCAGCAACGGTTCATCGACTGGCGGCTCGCCTGCATTCACTTTGCGAATTTTTTCGGGGTCAATGTCGACACCGACAACTTGAAGACCTCGTGCGGCGAAGGTCGCGGCCATGCACGCGCCGAGTTTGCCGAGGCCGCAGACCGAAACGGACTTAATCGATTTCATCCAGTCGCGAGCCGTTGATGTAAAAGCTAGTGGACCGCTTGCGCTTTAGCGGCGCCCTTTGAAGATCGCGGCGCCATCTGATCGTAAATCCAGTGGTAAGTGCGCTCCAAACCGTCACGCAACTTTGTCGACGGTTCCCAGCCAAAAACTTTCTGGATGAGATCGTTGTCGCTGTTGCGGCCGTTCACGCCTTTCGGCGCGGAAAGATTATAGCGGCGCTTGAGTTTCAACCCCGCAATGTCCTCCACGATGTCGACCAGCTGATTGATTGAAACAAGCTCGCTGCTCCCGAGGTTTAGCGGTTCGGAGCACTCACCATTCATGATCATTTGCGTGCCTTTCACGCAATCGTCGATCCACTGGAAGCTGCGGGTTTGTTTTCCGTCGCCCCAAATCTCGATCTCATGGTTCCCGGAAAGTTTTGCCTCGATCACCTTGCGACAAATCGCTGCCGGCGCTTTCTCGCGGCCGCCGTCGTAGGTGCCTTGTGGACCGTAAACGTTATGATAACGCGCAACCCGGGTCGTCATTCCAAAATCTTCGCGGAAATGGCGGCACATCCGTTCGGAAAATAATTTTTCCCAACCGTAACCATCCTCCGGCATCGCCGGATACGCGTCCGCTTCTTTGAGCGCGGTGACGTTGGGATCGGTTTGCTTGTCGGCCGCATAAACGCAGGCCGATGAAGCGTAAAAGAACCGTTTCACGCCGGCGTCTTTTGCCGCCATGAGGAGGTGGGTGTTGATCAAGACGCTCAACATGCAAAGCGCTTTGTTGTTTTCGATGAAACCCATGCCGCCCATGTCCGCGGCGAGATTGTATACCAGGTCGACACCCGCGACCGCGCGTTCGCAGCTTTCTTTTTCGCGAAGGTCGAGCTGCAAATTTTCGGCCTCGGGGAACATTTGAAACCATTCCTCGAACGGTTTCACATCGACCGAGCGAACTTTTTTTCCCTGACGGAGAAGGTCCGCCACCAAATGGCCGCCGATAAAGCCGCCGCCGCCGCAAACTACGATTTTTTCAGGTTTCATCTTGCCTCAAGGCGCCCAAACGAGTCCGGCACTTTACCGGGAAAGCGCGCCGCTTCAACCCGGAGCAAATTGCACGCCTTATTGGTCGCGACCACTCCGGGGCGGGCCCAAAAGCCAGTCGCGCACAAGATAATAAACAAAAAGTGAGTTGTAGCGCAGGTAACGCGGGCCAAGCCGGCGCGGCTCAGCCAGCATTCTATAAAGCCAGGTCAGGCCGAATCGCTGCATCCATTTCGGAGCAAACGGCCGGCGCCCGCTCAATAAAGTGAACGCGTCCCCAACTGCCAGAAAAACGCCGCGATGGTAGCGGTGTTGATTATCGATAATCCATTTCTCCATTCGCCCGCCCGGCAACGCGACCCAGATAAAATCCGGATTCGCGCGATTGATTGCTTCCGCGAAATGCGCTTCGTCCTCTTCTGTCCACGCCCGAAACGGCGGACTGATCGCGCCGACGATTTCGATGTCGGGCTGTAATTTGATCGCCGCCGCCTTGAACGCTTCGAGTACTTCCTCAGTGTCGCCAAAGAAAAAATGACGCCAGGGCCGGGGCGTTTTTTGCAATGCGTACCTGGTGAAGTAGGGGCCGTAAACCCGGTCCGCTAATTTGGCGCCACGCAGATTCATTGCCCAAACAACCGGCATTCCGTCCGGCAACACGAGATCAAACTTTTCCATCACGCGCGCGAACTCGGGGTCGTGACGCGCTTCGGCCAGAATGTGCGTGTTCGCGGGGCAAACCGCAGTCGGCCTCGGTTCCCGCGCCAGCTGCTGGACAATGTCCAACGCCGAATCGTAGGTCACACACGCAACCCGCGTTCCTAAAATATTAATCGTGCGATTGGCGATCACTTCAACAACTCAACTTCTACGCACCGTTTACACTTGAATGCAAAGTGCATTCAAGTTCAATAATAACAATTAGCGTCCTCCCAATATCTTGAATGCCTTTTGCATTCAAGGTTTAGACCGATGATTAGAAACTATTCCCCAAGGTCACTTTCCTACGAAACCGCGTTTTTGAACCTCGGTGCCGTTTTCTCTTGTTTGACGCTCGTGACGGACGGAATAATTGCGAAGCCTTTGCGGACGGAAGGCGCTCGCTCATCTCCGCTATTCGTGTGATTTCCCGAAACAGTGGATGAGCGGTGTTTGCTGCAAAAAATCGGTGAAAGCCATCGGAATGACTGGTAACAACGCCGATCGCGCTGAGCCTTTTTAACTCGTCCTGGATGCTACGAAGCGCTAAACTGCTGTCTCCCATTATCTCGCGAATGTAACGCGACCGTCTTTTGGTTCCGAACAGGAGTCTGAAGATCTCAGCTCGAGCCTTCGGAAACAAGACTGCTAAAAACGTTTTCTTTGATTGCATCTGACGGCTTATAACATGAATGCAAAATGCATTCAAGTCTTGGAGCAACGGCTCTCAACGTCGGCCGACCTCAGGCGCTGCAAATCTTACGCGTCAATACCGCCTGATTGCTTTAAGAGTCACATTGAGAAGATGCTTCGTCGGGAAACTCGATGATTCTGAGTTCTGGAATGACTTTCTCCGATTTGCCGCGAAGGCGTCGGTCTTTATTGCGGTGTCGCCATTGTGCAAAGCGCGCGTTTAACCTTCGTTCGTATTCGATTTCCCACTTCACCGACGGCCACGCTTCGGACATCAAAACCCGCTTCAACTTTGACATCAACTCATCGTTCTCGAGTACGAGCAGAAGGTCAAACAGTTCACATAACGGACTGAAATACTTGGCTTTCCACCTGTAGTGCTCTACAAGAAAGCTGCAATAAGTTAAACCGTTAAGCAGATCCTGGTCGATGCCGGAAGAATTTGCGTAAGGTCGTCGCAACTCGTTGTAGTGAGGCAATGGCACCTTTGTAACCAACCCCGCAAATTTATTGAGCTGACGCCGCGTGGGTGTGCCGCTCCCAATTTGCTTCTCCAAAATCAGAAGCAGGCGCTGTTCATCAACCGAGAGGGACTTATTCTCGGCCATTGCGAATAATTGACCCAAAGGTCCAATCGGACCTGATGTTGCACGATTGACCATCTTCGTCAGCCGCGCCTCTACGCGGAGAGGCGGGGATAGCTCCTTGTTGACAGCCCGAAGAGCTTTCCAAAAAGGAAACGGATGAGCGTTCTTCCTACGCAGAAATGGAAGAACAGCCTGAATAGCATCGGGCAACTCTTTCAATTCCTGTGGGAAATGAAAATCGGTCAGATCATCAAACGCGCGATCGACCGTTCTTAATAGCGACCTTAGCCGACCAATGGCGCGCTTACCCTCCGGGCTCGAAGTCGCTCGTCCCATTTCCGAGCATATCGCGCGGGCAAAAATTCGCGACCAGAAAGCGAAAATGTTTGAGTTATTACGCTGGGCGCGGTCCAGTCTCGTATGCTATTGGCTCGATTCATTCTCACTTTTGCTTCTGCGTCACGCGAAACGTTTGGACGTACTGCGGCTTGCCAAAAAAAAGTGGATTAAACTTATTAAGAAAGCGATGCTGAAAAAGTGGTGACATGTTTGATCGAGCATAGACGTCCAGCGAAAAATCATCACCGGTTGAAACATAATTGGTGAAGTAATCGTGCCGCTTTAACTTTGTTGGAATAATCACCCCGGGTAACAGACGCTCCAGTTGCGCGTACTCAAAATAGCCCCACATGCCGCTAAACGGTTCCATAACTGCTGCTCGAACCAGGCAGCTATAGCGGGCACGGCCGCGATAATACAACGTCCAAAATAAGCGGGCGTCGCGAATGGCCTGAACGTCTTCGGGCTCGATTGGAGAGACAATCAAGCCGTTTGCCATCAGAATTTCCGCACAACAGGGCCATGACAGACCAGATCGTGTGGCCAGCGCGTCTAATAGAATGTGCGATGGAAAGTCCCTGCGAAGAATAGTAAGAACTTCAGCAATGCTGTCGCAGCCGGTTTCAATTTTTGCTGGAACCAAGGGTGGAAAAACACGGCTGCGGTTGAGATAGCTGAGAAACTGGCGCGGGCGCGGTAAAGCAGGTAGCTCTGGACCATCTTGAATCACAGAATCCCGTGCGAAACGTTCGTCCGCACTAATCACGCGCTGCCGATCTTGCGCCCGCCGCAAGGCACGCTCCGCCTGTTGGAGTGTGCCGAAAAGGAGCCTCAGGACTTCCTTCGAAGAAAAGACCTCGGGGCAAACAGTCTCTATCGCCCGCAGGACAACGTTTTGCCGGCGGATGGAGCGTTGTTCGGCGCGACGCCGGTTGTTGAACAACCGCCGATTCGCTTGTGGAAATTGAACCGTAGTCATTTGCGGCGTAGCGCTAGATCTCTGTTTTGTCCTCCAAGTAAGGGAATTTTCCGCCTGTATTGCGCAGGAAATCGGCTAACCGCTGTAATTCTTCGACGCTGAGTGGCGTGTTCGCCGACTCAATCGCGCAAACAGCGTCATCGGCGCGCCCGAGTAAGATACTGATTACCTGGCTGGGAGTGCGCCGCTTGTTTGTGGACTGATGAAGGACCACCTCCTCTACACCGGCCATTCCCCGGCGAAACGCGACCTGAAGCCAGCGATGCCCCTTTGGGCCAAAGCAAATCTTTCGCAACCAGGCGCGATTGCCACAAAATCGCCGGGCGTCAAAATATATCTGCTCGAACGCAAGAACGTTCTCGGCTGTGGTACCCAGTTCGAAGGCGATCCGTTTCTGGCTCGCGCCCCCCACAACCATAGCTTTGATCATCCAAGCCGTCTCGGAATCGTCCCGAGCGCAGCGAAATGCATAGTCAACACCGTGCCAGGCATCGGAAGAAACGCCGCACCAAAACTCAAGGTGAAACTTGACGAACTCATCTGGCTCTGCAGTGTGAATGGAAATAGTCCTTTCCAATCGATTTTCCGTTTTATTGATTTCGGCGATATACCGGTTAACGACTTGATCGCGCCAATCCGGTTCGTAATCCGAACCGGCCGACAGATCGCGGACGATGTAGGCGTCAATCGACGCCTTATTCATTAAAATGTGATTTTCGTTTGTTTTCATTTGTTTGACCAGAGCGCGGATTCAAGACGGCGGACTACCGAACTCGGAATTCGATCGACTCGGGTGGTTCCTATTCCTAATGGAAATCAGGTGCAGAGCCAGAGCTGGCCTCCCAGCTGTCACACATACTTCAGGAATCGGTGTAATTTCGACCACGCGTTCGAGGCTAAGAACTACCTACGTGTCATAGCATCTGTAACAATATTTTTTTGCGAAACGCGCTTAGTAGTAGTGACCGTGCCCGCGATTCAGACTTTGCGTGCGAATTTCTTTTCCAGTTCGGCGTTTGAAATCTGGATCATGGTGGGTCGGCCGTGAGGGCAACAGTAGGGCAGCTCGCATTCGAGAAGATCCTGGATGAGTTTTTCGACCTCAAGATAACGCAAAGGATCGTTCGCCTTCACGGCGTGACGGCAAACCGTTTTCGCGATCATCTCTTCGCCCAGACGCAAGGGCGAACTGCGATCGCTCGCGCTTTTGAGATCGTCGATCACTTTGCGCATAAACTGCGCGCCGTCGGTCACGTTCAGAAATGCGGGCAAACTGTCGATTCTGAATGTGTTGGGTCCGAAACTTTCAATTCCGATTCCCATCTTTTGTAAAACCGACACGTTCTGCTCGATCCAGTCGGCATCACGGGGAGCAAGCTCAAACGTTTGGGAAATGAGGAGTTTTTGCGATGGGACCCCCTGCTCTTCCATGCGACGTCGCAATTCTTCGAACAAAATCCGTTCATGCGCCGCGTGCTGATCAACGAGCACGAGGCCTTCGGCGTTTTCCATCAACACATAAAGCTTGTTCAACACGCCGATGATTTGGAATTGCTGCTGAGGGCGATCCGATCGCGTTTGTAGGGCAACCGCTCCGGTTGCCGGCAGGGTCGCCGCGGCGACCGCCTGCCCTACAACCTGATGGCGGTTCGGTGAACCGCCGCTACCTACTATGGGTAACTCGCGGTGCGATTCTTCCGGAGTGCTAACCTGCGGACGCAGCGTCAGGTTTGGAACTGGCTGAGAAGGCATTGCGTCGGGCGGCCGGAATTTTTCCTGCCAATCGGCGCGACCGCCTGCGAGAGTTTCCTGAATTGCACGGACAATCGCCTCACGAATTCCATTTGGATCGCGAAACCGAACTTCGCGTTTGGCCGGATGCACGTTCACGTCGACTGAGCCCGGATCCACTTCCAAGAACAGGAACGTAACCGGATACTGGCCTTTCATCAGCGCGGTGTGATAACCCTCCCGAATCGCGGCAGTAATAATTGGGCTTTCAATCGCCCGCCCGTTTACAAACGCGAGCTGCTGCGAACGGGTTTGCCGGCTCAACCCAGCTCGCCCGATTAACCCACTGATTCGCACTTGCGATGAGCCCGACTTGTTGAGCGGCAGAAGCTGTTCCAGTAAATCGTTGCCGTGAAGATCGCGAATCCGGTCCTCGAGCGTTGCCGCAATCGGCAGCTGGAAAACGAGGCGGTCGTCGCGCGCGAAAGTGAACGCGACTTGAGGATGACCGATTGCCTGCAAATGCAATTGATGCTCGATGTTGCGACTCTCAGTATTTTCCGCGCGCAGAAATTTCCGGCGCGCCGGCACGTTGTAAAAAAGAGAGCGCACTTCCATCTGAGTTCCGGGCGCTTCACCCCCGTCGCGAACAATATCGATCTTGCCGCCGTTGACCACGATCTCGGTCCCGGCGACGGCGTCCGATTCGCGACTCGTTAGGCGAAAACGCGACACGCTCGCGATACTTGGCAACGCTTCGCCCCGAAAACCGAGCGTCTCCACCGCCTCCAAGTCCGCGACCGAACGGATCTTGCTGGTGGCGTGGCGTTCGAGAGAAAGCAATGCGTCGTCGCGATCCATCCCACAGCCGTCATCGATGACGCGAATGAACGAGATCCCGCCGCGACGAATGAGGATGTCGATCTTGCGCGCGCCGGCGTCGATGCTGTTTTCGACCAACTCCTTCACGACCGAGGCCGGCCGTTCAACGACCTCACCCGCGGCGACCTGGCTGGCCACGGTTTCGGACAATAATCGGATCCGGCTCATCTAACTTTCGATTTTAGATTTTAGATTTTCGATTGCCAGAAACGATTTGTGCCAGGCTGCATCGGTTGACTAAATGAGCGTACATCTTACTTTAAATTTCCATGATTGAAGTCACCCAGAACGCGGCCCAAGAGCTGCGTCGGCTGCTCGAAGAACAGAAGCAAGCGGCCGGGAAAGGTTTGCGCGTGCAGATCACGAAGGGCGGTTGTTCGGGTCTCCATTATGAAATGACGCTCGACGAAAAGAAGGCCGACGACGACGTTGTCGAGCGCGACGGTGTCCAATTTTTCATCGATCACGAGAGTGCTGCCTACCTGCGTGGAGCAACGCTCGATTACCGCGGCGGATTGACCGGAGCCGGCTTTCAGTTCGTGAATCCGAACGCGAGCCGGACATGCGGCTGCGGCACCTCGTTCGAAGCAGCGCCGGAACCGCCAGTCCGGTCCGGACATTGAAAACGCCTGCCAATTTCGCGGCATCTTAATGGATTACGGTCTCTATCGTTACGACGAACCTTATGCGCGACCGGTCCGGCGCCGGATCAACTATTTCGCGTGGACCGTTGCGATTTTGCTGCTGACCGGCTTCGCGTTCGCGGCCTGGCTCGGCAGTTTTTACATCTTCAGCCAACCGGAGCGGCCGGATAGTTACCGGATCCTGCAAAAATTACACAAGGTCGACCCGCCAAAACGTTTTGAATTAACCGTGGCGCCACCGGGCGAGTTCCTGAGCGCGAAACAACTTTACGACCGCTACAACGCGATGGGCCACGCGGAGTTCGCCAGGACCAATGCCGAGCTCGCGCGCAATTATATCCGGAACTTCCAACAAGTGCGCGGACTTGTCTCCTACGTGGTCGGTCGTTACGTGATCGAGGAAGCGCGCGAGCTTAGCTCGAGCGACGTATTCACTTCCGGAATGGTCGCGTTGACAGATTCTGTCGAAAGTCCAGAGCTGCTGATGGAGCACGTTTACCCATCCGAACCGCAAACGGTGCCAATGATCAAGCAGACGCTTAACACCGGGCTGGAACTGAAACTTGACCGAGCGCACGATCTCTCGGCCATCATTCATGTCGAGCGCTTCAACGACGGGCGAATCATGATTACCGCGATCCCGTTGCTTTACGGGACCTACACCGTAATGCGCGGCACCGGAACTTTCAGTCTGGAGCCGCCCTTGAGTTTAAATCTGGAAGCCGGCTGGCCACTGTTTAAGGAACAGGGCCGATTGCGCGCCGAAATGCATTTCACGCAATTCAAACAAAGCCGGGGCCAACCGCAGGCGCCAACTCAAGTTGGGATCCCCGGTTTCGGTCCCGCCGGAACACCGCCGCCAGCGGATAATCAACTCATTCGAGTTGAAGCAGCGAAAGCGGTGACACCGCCGCCAATTGTTCTGGCCAAAAATAAATCCGCGAAAGCGACGCCCACTCCGAAAGGGAAACTTGCGAAAGGAAAACCGACTCCGAAAGCTTCCGTCTCGCCCTCGCCAATTGTTCTCGCGGAAAAATCGACATCACCACCGCCAGCAGCTTCTTCACCGGTCGCGCAGGCTTCCCCGCAACCTGCCTCTGCGAAGGCCCAGCCAACCAAGGCGCCCCCCGCTCCTGCTGCGACGCAATCCATCCCTGAAGCGGCGATGGCGCTAGCGGTTCCAACTCCAGTTCGCGCTCAACCGGTTCAGCCCGGCGCACCCGATATGGGCACGCTGGCGTCGACAACCGGCGGCGGAACTTGGAAAACTTTTCCGCCGGGACGAATGCCGCTGGGGCGGCTGATTGAACCAACGATCTCAAGGAAATCGCGGATCAGGGCACTGGCGGTGAGCGTATTTACTTGCAAGGACAATTTGTCGTGAATTTTTCCGATGCGAACCGCGCGGTATTGCGGCCACGCGGCAAATTGACCGATTCGGTTTTGCATTTTGGCGCGGCGCCGACACGAATCATTGTTGAATTTCCGGCCGGACACGCGCCGCCTTCTAAAGGATCAACGGTCAGCCGCGACGAAGCGCGTCCACTTGAGATTACCGAAGTGCGCAAACAGGAAGACGGTCAGCTAAACGTCTTCGCGCGGAAATCATGCAGTAGAAGGTAGCGGCGGTTCACCGAACCGCCACGATCGAGCACGACATGGCGACTGAGGTCAGTCGCCGCTACCAGTTGGCGA
>CAWFFA010000027.1:0-56118 GCA_963814965.1 uncultured Verrucomicrobiae bacterium | reverse complement strand
GCAAAGTTGTGCAATGTCGCGTATCTCGATGAGGAGCCGGCCGCCCAACAGGTAGCACAACTTGGCCTAACAAATTTTCAGTGGATCGATTTAACGAAAACGTTCGATGACCTTTACGGCTTTGCCGCATCCGGTGGCGGTTTTGTTGTTTTGGCATTTCGCGGGACAAAAGATGCCAAGAGTTGGATGGATGATCTGGAAGCTACACCGACTCCGTATCCGTGGTTGTTTGAGGGAGGCCCCGAAGTCGGTCAGATCCACGCCGGTTTTGGTCACGCGTTGCGCGATGGGTGGCTGCAAATCCGCGATGCAATTAATAAGATTGCTCCTGTCGCGCCCGCCAAAGTAACGGCGAACTCAAATTCTGCGCCGACCTTGTGGATTACCGGTCATAGCCTAGGTGGTGCGTTGGCGATTCTATCCGCCGCCGCGTTCTCAATGTGGTCAGATGCGCCGATCCGTTCTGTGAACGGCATTTACACATTTGGTCAGCCTCGCATCGGACTCTTTCCGTTCTGCGGGAACTACGATCACCTTCTTTGCTCGAAGACATTCAGATTCGTGAACAATGAGGATCTCGTGCCGCGCGTTCCTTTCCGCGGCTGGGACTATGCCGATGTCGGAACAATGATCCACTTCGATAAAAACGGGACGCCGCAACTCGAAAGCGTCCAATGGTCTAGCTTTTTAAGTCGCACCATCAGTAGCTTTCAGGACCTGTTCGATATCACCAGCAATTTCAGCTACGACGTAGGCGATCACAGCATGGCTGGCTATGAACAGCTCGTTAACCAGAACGCTGCCGAACTGGACAAGCTTCTTCAGTGAATATTCTCCAACCCCAAACCTGAGCGTGTTATGAACTCCATCTTTTGGCCCACTATTTTGGCGCAAGTCTCTCCAGCAACCGGCGGCTCTACGCCGACGGGATCTCCCTTACCAACGCCGCCGAGCATCATGCACTTGATTTTCAATCACTCCTACTCGTTGGGTGATATCGCGACTCTGTTCATCATCTCAGTCTTGCTGATAATCCTTGGGCTTATTGTCGGAGCGTTCTTTCAAAAAGGTGGAACGGAGGGGCTGACGAAATTCTTCGGCGATTTCACCAATGTGCTGGCCTATGTTGTAGTAGTTTTCGCGTTTATCGGGATCTTTTGGCTAGCACGGGCGGTCCTAGGCGCAAAAGACGATCATAGTCTCGAGAACGTTAAATATGTTTTCGCCGCGGTGCTGCCGCTCCTGGGCACATGGGTAGGAACCGTTCTGGCCCACTACTTTCAAAAGGAAAATTTAGCGGCCGCAACCCAAAGCATTACCAGTTTGGCATCCAAAGTAGCAGGTACCGACAAGCTGCAATCCACTTTGGCCAAGGATGTAATGATAAAGCCCGATCAGATCGAAACCCTGCCCGACAATTATCTGAATCAGAAGATGACAGATGTTAACGCGAAAGCGTCGCTAAGTGAGTTGTCTGACCATCTCAAAGATGTGAGCAAAGATCGACTACCCCTCTTTACCGACAACCAGGAAAAACCGGAGGATCGGACCTATCAAAAGAAGGGAGCTCCCGCCGGCGTCGTGCATCAGAGCACGATCAATTCATTTATTCAAGCCTATACGAGTCTTCCGAACTCGCCCGATAAGAAAGATCCCAAAGATCTAACCCTGGGCGACCTCGTATCTGACACAAAATGTAATTATAAGTCTGTTTTTGATAATAGCTTCGGCGTAGTGGCGGAGGATTCGACTTTGGGTCGGGCCAAGGCGGTGATGGACAGCATCGATCAAAAGATCCCGAGTGGAATCAAAGAGAATTGCTGCAACATCTTCGTGACCAAAACTGGCGATATCAAGGAACCCGTCCTGGGCTTGGTAACTAACGACGTTATCAATGCAAACGCGAAAGTATAGAACGGTAGTGCGGAAGAACTTCGTGCCGCTCCGACCAAACGAACGCCAATTGGTCCTGCTTGGACTAGCCTTCGTCGCGGCGAGCGCATTGTTACTGGGTTGCAAATCAGTTCCATCTGACAAACTCGCTGCATTTTCTACGGGAGTTACGACTGCAAAAACGCAGGCCGACACCGCTTTTACTGCAGTCAACACGCTGGCCAGCGATGCGATTATCGATTATGCGGCCAAACAAGATTCGCTAAACGAAGCAAACTTTTTTCAGGTTCTAGAGCCCAGCGCTGTCGCGAAATGGGACCAGGCTTTTTCCGCACTGGAGAAGTACAGCCAGAGTTTGATCCTCTTGACGTCAAAGGATGTCAACAAGGACTACAAAGACGCGACAGTCGCGCTTGCGTCGCAAATCAACGCTACCGGCGAAACGCTGCAGAAGGATGGATTGATTTCATCGAAACCACAGTTATCGGCCGGTGTGGCCGCGGCTTTCTCGGAATTGGGCAGTATTATCATTAATGCGCGCGCAACTTCGGAGGCGAAAAACATTATTCGGCGGGCCGATCCGAAAGTTAGCCAGATTTGCAATGGAATGGCAGACCTCATTGGCGCTAATAACAGTCGGGGAATTAGAGGAACAGTTTCCGCCCATTGGGCTCTGCTCAAAGCCGTAAAACAGGCTGACTTTCTAAAAACGGCCAAAGACGCACCAAAGCGGCATGACCTTGCCGTCGCATTCGGACAGGCGTTGGCTCAGCAAACGGCGCAAGATCTCACACTGGCGTCACTGCAAAAATCGCTGCGCGCTCTCGCAGACGCGCATCATGGCTTGGCTGCAGACTCAAAGTTTGACGTTGCGGCCGCTGTTGCGTCCATCAAACAGGAGGCAGCAGAGACTAATGATATTTATGCCAGCATGAAAACAGCGTTAGCCGCGAAGCAATAAAATTCGACATTAAATGGTAAGGAGTAAGCACATGAAGCAGAATGATGGTCAAACTGCCAATCCAACGATTCAGCAAATACACGATCTACTAGTCGCTCGGGTCCAGCAACTATCACAAATCATGGGCACGACTACTGATCCAGCCGCTGCGGATAAGATCGTGACTGAGATGCAAGAGCTAGTCCACCGAATCGACTTATCTCAGACGCTTATTTTTACTAAAGGCTCGGATGCGTTGACCAAATCGATCGACGATATCAATAAGGCGAATGCCTCTCTACAGAGCTCTATTAATAACATTCAGAATATCGCTAAATTCCTCAATGCTACGACAGAGTTTCTCAAATTGGTCGACCAGGCGTTAGACTTCGCCAAGACGCTGGCCATCTAGGCTAGATTCCGATGCGAGTGAACTTTAACACGTGAAGGCAAAGAAAACTTTCCGAGGCAAAGCATCAAAGAAAACAAGAAGTGTAATGAGTGACCAATCGAATGCAGCTTTTAGTCCTTCTTCGCGGATGCTTCAGGGAGATGGGACATGGCCATTCGAAGGTCGTGTCGATGGCGATGATATTATCGTTAACGATGTCGTGATAACTTGTTTCGGTGGCGCGTTTGACCCACAGGACGACGGCGAAACTGCGAGCGGTGTTAACACTAAGTAACTCACCGAACCTCGCTGCTGTCAGTCTGCCGATGGATGGTCGCCAATTTTCTATGACAGGGCCGGAGCACGCTGCCCTGGACGGCAGTCCAATCCCCAAAGTCCCGTGGCATACGATGGTCGAAGTCACAATTGCTGGACAAGCCTTTATACCACAAAGCGGGGTAATTGATCTCGGTCCGGGAAGGCAAGCAAGCAAATCAGATCAGCCGCACGCACTGGATCTTACGGTAGCCGCGGCTAGGATCTTCCCCGACGCGTCTCTGCGGAGCCTGGCTACCTCATTTGAAAAACGCGGTAGCTATCGCATCATCGGCGGAGCAAAGTATTCTCAATAAGTCCCTATGCCTAAAATTAATACTCGTTCGCACCAATGGTACGGATGGCTGCCGGATCTGCCGGACCATCGTGATCTCCTGTACTCGGCCGTCGCGCCGCAACTCGCTCAGTTGCCCAACAAAGTCGATTTGCGTCCGAAATGTTCGCCGATCGAGAATCAGGGCAATCTTGGCAGTTGCACCGCCAACGCGCTCGCTGGTGCGGTCGAGTTTCTGGAACTCAAGGACGGCGTCTCTTTGGTCACCGTAAGCCGCCTATTCATTTATTATGATGAGCGCGTGATCGAAGGCACGGTAAACCAGGATAGCGGCGCTTTTATCCGCGACGGAATCAAGTCACTCGCCAAACAAGGCGTGTGTCCGGAAGCCGAGTGGCCTTATAAAGTCGGCAGTTTCAAAAAGAAACCGACCGCAAAATGTTACAGGGACGCGAAGAAACATCAGATCACTTCCTATCACCGGATCAGCACGACCGATGAAATGAGGACCTGTCTGGCCGATGGCTTTCCGTTCGTGTTCGGTTTCACCGTTTACGAAGCGTTCGAGTCCGCGGCCATGGCCAAATCCGGCATCCTCAACATGCCGGGGCCAGACGAAAAAGTGATGGGTGGTCACGCCGTGATGGCTGCCGGTTACGATGACTCGCAAAAGCGTTTTATCATTCGCAACTCGTGGGACACCGATTGGGGAATGCAAGGCTATTTTACGATGCCCTACGATTATCTCGATCCGGCGAAAAACTTGGCGGACGATTTCTGGACAATTCGTGCCTCCGAAGAAGGTTGATGCTACAACATCGAAGGTGTGGCGGATTTCGTTTTCAGCGAGAAAGATAACGGCGCCCTCGTCCAGGTGCCGCGTGGTTCGAAGGTAACGATCGAGTTGCCCGAAAATCCGACCACCGGCCATCAGTGGACCGTTGATAACATCGACGAAGTGTTTCTGGTCCCGGAAGGCGACGCCTTTCTCATTGGCGCTCAAATGGGTCTCGGCGCCGGCGGCGTCAGGAGATTGTTCTTTCGCGCCAAAGGCACGGGCTGCACGTCGCTCAGCTTGATCAACAAACGAGCCTGGCAGTCCGGCGCCGAGGCCATCGGAACCTTCAGGCTCGCCGTTCGAATCGTGAAGTAGACGCCCATAATAGAATTAGGTCCCAAAGTTCGGTATAATCCCCGCTAGGATGATTTCGCCGATTCCCGAGGGTTCCGCGATTCTCGCCGATTTCGGCGGTATCGGAGTCCTGATATTAGTCGCCGTTTTAGCAGCATCGGTCGTTCTGTCTGTCGGTGTCGCAGCCTTTGATCGCCGCCTTTTTCAATTCGTGTTTGCAGCGACATCGTGTTTATTTTTCTGTCTGTTTTGCATTGGCTTTGTTCTCGCCGTGCTTGGTGTACTACGGGCATATCATTATCCGCCTTTTGGCTTGATGATTCCTCTGATCACTGCCACTCAGTTTATCTTGTACGCTCTTAGAGTGCGTCGCAGCAGTCGCCGATAACATGAATGGATGCACATCTAACCGAGCGCTCGAGCGAACAGGTCGACCGCGCCATGACGATTTGTAGGGCAAGCGCTCCGCTTGCCGGCAACCGGTGCGGTTGCCCTACAATTTTGATTCGCTAACCAATCTCCACCGCTTTTTCGATCAGCGGCGTGATGTTGACGATCGAGCGTTCATTACGCGCGTGGATCATGAACAGCGGCTCGTCCGCTTCGACTTTTTCGCCAATCTTTTTGATTTTCGAAAAGCCGACCGCGAAATCGATCGAATCGTTCGTTCGTTGACGACCCGCCCCAAGAATCACCGACGCACGGCCGATCAGCTCTGCGTCCATCCGTTTCACAGTGCCGGCAGATTGCGCGGGAAAAGGTTGGATGATCGGCGTGGTATGCGAATCGAGAATCTTCTCCACCATCGTCGCGTCGCCGTCCTGCGCGTAAACGAGGGAGATAAATTTTTTCCACGCGGTTCCGTCTTTCAAGCGTTTCTCCAATTGCGCCCGTGGCGTCTCTGAAACTTTTTGGGCAAGATCGACAATCAACTTCACCAAATCTTTCGGACCGCCGCCGAGCAAAATCTCGACGCACTCGGCTACCTCAAGAGCGTTACCCACGCTGCGCCCAAGCGGTTCGTCCATCGGATTGAGCAGGCAGGACGTTTTCACCTTCATCGATTCGCCGACGTCCTTCATCGCCTGGGCGAGTTGTTGCGCTTCCTCTTTCGTTTTCATGAACGCGCCGCTGCCGAATTTCACGTCAACCACCAGGCGATCGAGATTCTCGGCGAGCTTCTTACTCATAAGGCTCGATACGATCAACGGTCGTGACGGCACTGTGCCGGTCATGTCACGCAGAGCGTGAAGCTTTTTGTCGGCCGGACAAATGTCGTCGGTTTCACCGATCAGGAAGACGCCGATTTTTTCGAGCTGCTTCAGCGCGCGTTTCTCCTCCAGGTTTACATTGAAACCGGGAATGCTCTCGAGCTTGTCGAGAGTCCCGCCGGTGATTCCGAGGCCGCGGCCGGAAATCATCGGCACCCAGACGTCGTCGCACGCGAGCAGGGGAGCGAGCACGATCGAAACCTTGTCGCCCACACCGCCGGTTGAAAGTTTGTCGATCTTCGGCGGCGATCCTTCCGGATACTTCAAGACCCGCCCGCTATGCATCATCGCGTCGGTCAGGTGATAGGTCTCGGCCGGGGACATGCCGCGGAAAAAAACCGCCATCGCCAAGGCGCTCATCTGGTAATCAGGAATATCGCCCACCGTAAAATCCTCGACCAGGCTCTGGATTTCCTTGGTGGTAAGAGTGTGACCGTCCCGTTTCTTTTCGATGATCGAGGGGATATGCATGTGTCCCCCAATAACATAGCAAGCTATGCGCCCAAATGGATGGCTATTGCGCACCGGATAAAACCGGAAAATGCTATTCCGTTCAGCGCCGTAGGTGCGCGATATTTATAGCTTTGGATAGTCAAAGCCGAAGCTCCGTAGGAGCGCATTGGGTGATTAGGTGTCGCCCCTACGGGGCTTGCTTGTTTGCTTGCGGATATTCTATAAGCATGTCGCGCCTCACGGCGCTCGCCGAAATTATGAAAAAGTCGGACAAAATTTTTATCGCCGGCCACAGGGGGATGGTCGGGAGCGCGATCATCCGGGCCCTGGAAGCGGCCGGCTTTTCCAACGTGCTTAAACGTACTCGCGCGGAACTGGACCTCGCCGATTCGCGCGGGGTCGCCCATTTTTTTCGAAAGGAAAAACCGGAGATCGTTGTTTTTGCGGCGGCCAAGGTCGGGGGTATCAAGGCCAACAATGATTTTCCGGTCGAGTTTTTGACCGACAACCTTCGGATCCAGACGAATGTCATTTCCGCCGCGCACGACAACGGCGCGCGCAAGCTGCTTTTTCTCGGGAGCTCCTGCATTTATCCAAAGCACGCGCCGCAACCGATTCCGGAAAGCGCACTGTTGACCGGGCCGCTCGAGCCAACGAACGAAGCCTACGCCATTGCCAAGATCGCCGGCGTAAAACTTTGCCAGGCTTACGATCGCGAGTACGGCGCCAATTTTGTCTCAGCGATGCCGTCGAATCTTTATGGTCCAAACGAAAACTTCGATCTGGAAACGTCGCACGTGCTCGCCGCCCTTCTGCGCAAAGCGCATGAAGCGAAAACAAATCGCGCGCGCGAGCTCGTGGTCTGGGGCACGGGCACTCCGCGTCGCGAATTTCTGCACGTCGACGATTGCGCTTCCGCGTGTTTGTTCCTGCTCGAGAAGTATGACTCTCCGGAAATCATCAACGTTGGTTCAGGCGAGGATGTCACAATTCGGGAGCTGGCCGAGTTGATTTGCGACGTTGTCGGTTTTGAAGGCGAGCTCACGTGGGACAAGACCAAGCCGGACGGTACACCGCGCAAGCTTCTGGATGTCTCCAAGCTTCGCGCGCTCGGTTGGAAACCGACAATTCCACTTCGCGAAGGCATTACGCGGACCTACGATTGGTTCCTGAAAAACATCGCCAAATGAAAAAACTCCGCGTTGGCGTGGTCGGAGTCGGCCACATCGGAAGCAGTCATGCTCGGCTTTACGCTGAAGTTCCGACGGCTGAGCTCACTGCGATCTACGATATAGACCTTGCGCGGGGAAGTTCGATTGCTAAAAAACTTGGCGCCACTGCCGCGAAGTCCCTGGACGAATTTGCCGAATTGGTGGATGCGGCGTCGATCGCGACACCGACCAATTCGCATCACGAAATTGCGCTTCCGCTTTTGGAGCGCGGGAAACATTTGCTCGTTGAAAAACCAATTACCGAAAATCCACAGCACGCCACTGAGCTGGCGGAGACTTGCTGCCGCCAACCGATTGATTCTTCAGGTCGGCCACGTTGAGCGCTTCAATCCAGTCTTGAGCGCGCTCGAAGCCCGGCTCACTCATCCGCGCTTTATCGAAGCTCATCGGCTTTCTCCGTATCCAAATCGCAGCACGGACATTGGGGTCATCCTCGATTTAATGATTCACGATCTGGAAATCATTTTGCACCTGGTGCGCTCGTCGGTGCAAAGCATCGACGCGGTTGGTATTCCGGTGCTGAGCAAAAGCGAAGACATCGCAAATGCGCGGATCCGTTTCGACAACGGTTGCGTGGCGAACGTGACTTCGAGCCGGATCAGTCCCGAACGCATGCGCAAGATCCGGGTTTTTCAGGAAGACGCTTATCTCTCGCTCGATTATGAAAAGCAAAGCGGCGAAATCTATCGGCGAGAGGCCGGCAAAATCACCCGCGACAAAGTTCCGATTGAGCGCGAGGAACCGCTGAAACAGCAGCTCGTTTCGTTCATCGAATGTGCGACCACCGGGCGCGAGCCGCGGGTCTCCGGATTTCAAGCAACGGCCGCGCTTGAGCTCGCAGTCGAAATCACCAAGAAAATCCAAAACCCGAATGACTAAGATCGAAAATTCGTACGCATTTCCGAATGTTCGATTTTCAAGAATTCGCATTTCAAATTTCACTGGTCACTGGTCACTGGCCACTGGTTTCGATTTGCTTTGAAGACCATCTACTTCGTCGCGGGCGAAGCCAGTGCAGACAATCACGGCGCGGCCCTGATGCGCGCACTGCGCGAGTTGGACCCAAATCTTGCCTTCATCGGACGCGGCGGGCCGCAGATGAAATCAGTCGCGGGCGAAGGCTTCACCGACTGGATCAAGCAATCCGGTGTCCTCGGCTTGTGGGAAGTCATCAAACACTACGGCTACTTTCGAAAACAGTTTCACGCAGCACTGCGCGAGATCGAAACGAGCAAGCCGAACGCAGTCGTTCTGATCGACTATCCGGGATTCAATCTCCGGCTGGCGCGCGCGCTTCGGTCCGCCTTTGCCAAGGATACTGCCGGTAAACCCAAAATTATTTATTACATCAGCCCGCAGGTTTGGGCGTGGAACCGCGGCCGGATCAAGAAAATGGCGCGCTGGCTCGATTTGATGCTCTGCATTTTTCCTTTCGAAGCCGATCTCTACAACGAAAGCGGATTGCGCACGATTTTTGTCGGCCATCCGATGATTGAGCGCTTGGCGGCAAAGAAGATCCACGTCGAACGCGATCCGAACCTGATCGGATTATTTCCAGGCAGCCGCGCTCGAGAAGTGCGGAAGATTTTTCCGATCTTGATTGAGACCGCGCGAGAACTGCGGAAATCGAAACCTAATCTGCGGTTTGAAATCGCAGCCGCATCGAGCGAGCTCGCCGATGAGATGAAGAAAATCTTGAGTGAAGAAGTGTTGCTACCACTCGAGATCAAACTCGGTCAGACCGCGGAGATCATGCAGCGCGCTCATGCCGGGATTGTCGCGTCGGGTAGTGCGACACTCGAGGCGGCCTATTTTCGAATGCCGTTTGTGCTGGTTTACAAAGTTTCGTGGATCACATATTTGGCGGGACGACTTTTGGTGAAAGTGAAATATCTCGGGATGCCGAACGTTCTCGCCGAAAAGGAAATTGTTCCGGAGTTCATTCAACATCACGCTCAACCGGCCATGATTGCGCAAGCCGTTTTGCATTTGCTCGAAACCGGCGCGCGGGCACAAATGTTCTCCGAGTTCGATAAAATTCGCGATCAGCTCGGCGGAGTGGGCGCGAGCGAGCGAGCGGCCAAAGCGGTTCTCGCGGAAATCAATTAATGACGACTCCGCTCGGAATGACAAAAATATTCTGCGCGCTCGCAGCGGTAATGCTCATTTTGCTTTCGTTCGCGAATTTTCCGTGGACACTGGATGAGTACGATCAGGCCAAGCAGGCGTTCACCTCGTTCGAGATGGTGAAAGAAGGCCACTGGCTTTACCAGGACACGCCGAACGGAAAAGTCGCGACCAAACCGCCCCTCGTCGGCTGGATTTCTGCCGGAATTTTCGAAGTAACTCGCTCTTGGGGGATCGGGTGGCGTCTTCCGTCACTGGCCGCTGCGTTCGCGATGTTGATCCTGTTGTTCGGCGCGGCCAAACGAGCGCTTGGCGATTTTGCCGCACTGGTCGCGGTGAGCGCGTTTTGTTTGAATCTGCTCACGCCGAGACTCGCAACGCTTGTCCGGACGGACATGCCGCTGGCATTGGTAATTTTTGCGCTCGGACTGCAAATCTGGGAGAAAATCCGGACACGTGCAGCATGGACGCGGCGGGACCGGGTAATTTTCTTTTTACTGCTGACCGCCGCGATGCTCATCAAGGGGCCGATCGTCTACGCGTTTCTGTTGCCGGGCATCATCGTTTTCCAATGGGCGATGCGGAAAAATCACGAGGATGCGCGGGCCTGGCCAGGCTGGTGGCCGTGGATTGCATCACTCGCGGTGTTTCTTCTTTGGGTCGCAGGCGGAATCTTGTTGGTGCCGAATTTTTACGACGAAGTGGTCGTGCGCGAGTTCGCAGCGCGTTTCAGCCAGGCAGTCCATCGTCCGCAGCCAACTTATTTTTATCTTGCGCATCTACTCCACAAGTTCGCGCCGTGGAGCGTTCTGCTGATCGCGCTCGCCGTGATCTGGTTTCGTCATTCGAAGGTCCGGTTCGCGCAAATCTTCAAACCGATTTCTCCGGCAATGTTGTGGCTGACTTGCTGGTGCATCGGCGGAATCTTCGTGATGTCGATCGTCCCTTCCAAACGCGTCGACCGGATTTTCCCGGTAATTGTGCCGTTGTGTCTTTTGATCGCGACCCAAATTGGATCGAGCGAAGTCGACAACCCGTTGTCTCAACGCGTTCGACGATGGTCGGCGATCGCGATTGTTCTCGGATTGCTGATTACCGGCGAGTACGCGATTGCCAAGGTCATGAAGGAGTGGCGGCATCGCCAGCTGGCGGTATTCGGCTACAACGTTCGCCATCAGGCCGCCGCTGAGAATTTACATTACGAAATTCTCGGCCGGCGCGCGGCCGGTGCAGGAAAGGCCGGGCATCCGGAAACCGAAGAGTGGCGATTGCGCCGCCGAAATCCAAAAGCAACAAAGACGGTCTCCCGGTTCAAGGACGGTGTCCTATTGTTGTATCTCGACCGCACCCATTTCCTGACCGATGACGAAGCGATCAAGGCGTGGAATGACGGTACGATCAATTCTTTGGTAGCGCCGAAAGCGGAGTGGCCGCGGCTGTCGCAGGGGCTTCAAGGTGTTGCTGCAACTCCGCGCTTCGAAGCGGCTACTAATCATAAAGTTGGCTATATTTTTATCACGCATTGACGAAATGTAGCTCGACTTTCGCCCACGGCCTTTTAGTCTCGCGCGTCTGGCAAATGTCGAAGGAGGAGTTCCCGAAAAAACACATTGAATCGCTGTGGGCGCCATGGCGGGTGGAGTATTTCGAAAAGCACCCGCGCGATATGGAGTTTCTCAGCGCAGCGGCACGCGCAAGCGATGACGCCGAGTTTCTGGTCGTCACGCGGCGCAAGACTGCGTTCCTGATGATGAATCGCTATCCTTATTCCGTCGGCCATTTGATGGCGGTGCCGTACAAAAAGACGGCGGAACTTTCTTCGTTAGGCGAAAACGAAATTGTCGATCTTTGGAGTCTGGTCGTGCACGCGCAGGCGCTATTGCGAGTGGCCGCCCGCGCCCAAGGTTTCAACGTTGGGCTGAATCTTGGCGAATGCGCAGGCGCGGGCGTCGTCGATCATTTGCACATTCACATCGTGCCGCGCTGGCCCGGTGACACGAATTTTATGCCGGTGATTGCTGGGACCAAAACGATTTCGGAAGGACTCCAGGCGTTGTACGACAAACTGATCGACACCCAAACTAAAATGGAACAGGAGCGGGCACGATGAACGGCAGCTCATCCTGGATCGAGCCGCCACCGCACCAAGGTGGCCTCGGATGTTTTGCCAAAGGTTGTCTCATCCTTCTCGTTTTTGGCATTTTACTTTGCCTGGCGTTTGTGGCCGGCACTTATTACGCGGCAAGGTTTCTTCGCACCGAATATTTTTCCACCGAGCACGAGCGATTGCCGTTCAGTCACGCGAGCGTCGAGGAAGA
The DNA here is from genome assembly GCA_963814965.1 of uncultured Verrucomicrobiae bacterium. Lineage (GTDB taxonomy): Bacteria > Verrucomicrobiota > Verrucomicrobiia > Chthoniobacterales > UBA10450 > AV40. The sequence continues at coordinate 43,751 of CAWFFA010000027.1, read as the reverse complement.
AAACGCGGTCCGCGCCCGCTGGAGTGCGTTTGAAAAAGCCGCGCGAGCGCATGAACCCGCCCGAATTGAACTGAGCGCCGACGATCTCAATGCGCTGATCGCAACCGATCCACGGCTGCGCGCCGACGCTTATGTGACCATCGAAGATAATACAGCCCGTTTACAGGTGAGCATTCCGATCGGGAAAAGTTGGTGGATGCCCGGCCGTTACCTTAATGCGCAATGCTCTGTCCAATCGGCGTCGAGCGGAAAGCCGGAGGACGCGCAAGTCACCAGGATCGTCGTGAATGGTCGATCGGTCGGACAAGAATTCCTGAGCTGGCAGCACGGCTCATGGTCGTTCAAACGTTTCGTAGGGGAGTGGATCGCCGAGACGAATCTCAAGACGTTCGAGATTACCGACGGAAAAGTAATCCTGGAAACGAACGCGAGCAGCGATGATCCGTTTTCTACCGCATCGCCATCGCCATCACCGACGCCGGCACTCCAGTTAGCGCAGCCGCCGTCGCCGGCGGAATCGCCCTGACGGGGTCGTCGACTTCGCCAACTGGTAGCGGCGACTGACCTCAGTCGCCATGTCGTGCTCGATCGTGGCGGTTCGGTGAACCGCCGCTAGCTTCTACTGCATGATTTCGCGCGCGAAGACGTTTAGCTGACCGTCTTCCTGTTTGCGCACTTCGGTAATCTCGAGTGGACGCGCTTCGTCGCGGCTGACCGTTGATCCTTGAGAAGGCGGCGCGTGTCCGGCCGGAAATTCAACAATGATTCGTGTCGGCGCCGCGCCAAAATGCAAAACCGAATCGGTCAATTTGCCGCGTGGCCGCAATACCGCGCGGTTCGCATCGGAAAAATTCACGACAAATTGTCCTTGCAGGTAAATGCGTTCGCCGCCAGTGCCCTGATCCGCAATTTCCTTGAGATCGTTGGTTCCAATGAGCCGGCCGAGCGGCATTCGTCCCGGCGGAAAAGTTTTCCAAGTTCCGCCACCGGTTGTCGACGCCAGTGTGCCCATATCGGGCGCGCCGGGCTGAACTGGTTGAGCGCGAACTGGAGTTGGAACCGATTGCGCCATCGCCGCTTCAGGGATGGATTGCGTCGCGGCCGGAGCAAGGGGCGCCTTGGTTGGCTGGGCTTTCGCAGTGGCAGGTTGCGGCGAAGCCTGCGCGACCGGTGAAGAAGCTGCTGGCGGTGGTGATGTCGATTTTTCCGCGAGAACAATTGGCGAGGGCGAGACGGAAGCTTTCGGAGTCGGTTTTCCTTTCGCAAGTTTCCCTTTCGGAGTGGGCGTCGCTTTCGCGGATTTATTTTTGGCCAGAACAATTGGCGGCGGTGTCACCGCTTTCGCTGCTTCAACTCGAATGAGTTGATTATCCGCTGGCGGCGGTGTTCCGGCGGGACCGAAACCGGGGATCCCAACTTGAGTTGGCGCCTGCGGCTGGCCACGGCCTTGTTTGAATTGCGTGAAATGCATTTCGGCGCGCAATCGGCCCTGTTCCTTAAACAGTGGCCAGCCCGCTTCCAGATTTAAACTCAAGGGCGGCTCCAGACTGAAAGTTCCGGTGCCGCGCATTACGGTGTAGGTCCCGTAAAGCAACGGGATCGCGGTGATCATGATTCGCCCGTCGTTGAAGCGCTCGACATGAATGATGGCCGAGAGATCGTGCGCTCGGTCAAGTTTCAGTTCCAACCCGGTGTTAAGCGTCTGCTTGATCATTGGCACCGTTTGCGGTTCGGATGGGTAAAGGTGCTCCATCAGCAGCTCCGGACTTTCGACAGAATCTGTCAACGCGACCATTCCGGAAGTGAATACGTCGCTCGAGCTAAGCTCGCGCGCTTCCTCGATCACGTAACGACCGACCACGTAGGGAACAAGTCCGCGCACTTGTTGGAAGTTCCGGATATAATTGCGCGCGAGTTCGGCATTGGTCCTGGCGAACTCCGCGTGGCCCATCGCGTTGTAGCGATCGTAAAGTTGTTTCGCGCTCAGGAATTCGCCCGGTGGCCCCATGGTTAATTCAAAACGTTTTGGCGGCTCGACTTTGTGTAATTTTTGCAGGATCCGGTAACTGTCCGGCCGCTCCGGTTGGCTGAAGATGTAAAAACTGCCGAGCCAGGCCGCGAACGCGAAGCCGGTCAGCAACAAAATTGCAACGGTCCACGCGAAATAATTGATCCGGCGCCGGACCGGTCGCGCATAAGGTTCGTCGTAACGATAGAGACCGTAATCCATTAAAATGCCGCGAAATTGCCAGGCGTTTTCAATGTCCGGACCGGACTGGCGGTTCCGTCGCAGCTTCGAACGAGGTGCCGCAACCGCATGTCCGGCTCGCGTTCGGATTCACGAACTGAAAGCCGGCCCCGGTCAATCCGCCGCGGTAATCGAGCGTTGCTCCACGCAGGTAGGCAGCACTCTCGTGATCGATGAAAAATTGGACACCGTCGCGCTCGACAACGTCGTCGCCGGTCTTCTTTTCGTCGAGCGTCATTTCATAATGGAGACCCGAACAACCGCCCTTCGTGATCTGCACCCGCAAACCTTTCCCGGCCGCTTGCTTCTGTTCTTCGAGCAGACGACGCAGCTCTAGGGCCGCGTTCTGGGTGACTTCAATCATGGAGCCGCAAATTACGATCTAAGCACGCTGTAGTCAAAAGAGGCACGTTGAGAGATTTACCCATTGTGAGAGCCCGAGAGAGGGGTTGTGCAGTTGATGGTTGAGCTGTTGGGCAAGGCTTCTCAAACCTCGCCCACATTTCTAGGCGACCGCGATAGAAGCCCGATTACCCCTCGCATGCGAGGAGGCCCCTCGTAGGTCGGGTCTTGGACGTCGACGGTATTTATAGCCTTGGACACGAACAAGTTACCCACAACCAGCGCCGTAAGCGCGCTCGTTCGGCCGAGTTTTCGACCTCACCGGTATATATAGGCATGAAGAATTATTGCTTATTATCAAAACAACTTAACCCAACCCCAACCATCGCCCGCAGCCTGGAAGAAGGTCTGTATTACCCGGACTGGCGTCACCGCGTAGTCGAGCTGTATCTGCCGCAGGTGTTCAAGGCGGATGACCCGTCGGAGAAGTTGCCGGAAATCTATGTGAGGGAACCTGACGACACGGTTCTTGAGTACCTGCTTTTCCAGCTCTCGGGTGTGGCCAACTCAGCAATCAAGTATGCCGTGGGCTGCCGGACGGGCAACGGAAGCGATCGGAGGGCGAGTAAGATCAAGGCGATGGTCCTGTCGAAACGCTCGAGCGAAGACATTGCTAACGAGCTCGGCACCGAGCCCCTCAACATTCTCGTTTTCGAAGAATTGTTTTTCGATGCTCGCCGCTTTCTTAGCAACCGCTCCTGGGTTCGCGAGGTTTGTTTTCCGCCGATCGGCCCTTACCCCTCTCTGGAAGCCGAACTGGAAGCGCGTTGGTTCCAAGCCGCATACTATAATGGCTGGGATGGCCTTCAAAGCGTCATGTTCGGCAAATTCCCAGTCGATCCAACGTTCAAAAAATGGCCGACCGCTTATTGCGAGTCCGCGAGAATGGGATTTGACCGGGTAGCCGATTACACTCGCCATCTCCAAGTTTCTGGCGCGGCGCCAAGCGAGGAAGACCTGCGCTTGTTGTCGATCTTGGCTGATCTGGAGGAGTTTGCTGGAAAAATGCCGTTTTGGCAGGACTCGAATTCCGAGTCGACGCCGACTCTTCCTCTTTCAAATGAGCAACACTTCGCCAAGATCGACCCGCTACTCAAATTGGTCCTGCGGGTGAACGAGGCTTTGGTCGAGACTTTGGTGGATCCATCCCCATCGCGTTTTGAAAAGTTCTTAGAGCAGCCAATTTTTGAGCAAGCCTCGGAGAAGAAGGCGCGCGACCCGGGCAAGTCGGTAGAAGAACAGCTGCAGGCGACCCTAAAAGAAGCAATTCCAATTCTCAAGAGTCAAGTGGAGAAGCTGCAAGAGCGCTTTTTTGAGTTCCACGCGAAAGTGCAAGCGAAAATTCAATCAAAACCGCAAGCTGGAGTTGACACATCATTCCCGTTGAATGCCGCACGTGGTGAAGTCAGGATTGACTGGCAAACCGTGCTCGCGGCGGTGCGCCAGCGGTTTGACCGCTGGTGCGAGATTGAAGCATCTGGACCAAGCGTGAGCTTCACCTTCAAATCGGACCAAACAGGAGTTTCAGACCCGTCTCCGGCAACTGGTCAAGATGCAACCGCGGGTTAACATGATCGCATCGAAGGTCAGGGGTCGGGCCCGCCGGAGGGAGCAGTACCTGAGGCGTCGCCGTTTTGAGCGGAGGAAGAAATTTCTGGAGCATGTCTATGCGACTGTTCCTCCCGAGGCTCTGTCTCCGGCTGAAGCCGCGCATCTTCTGATTGGTAGCTCAGCGAAGGCGCGCGCCAAGTTCAAGCGAGTCAGTCGGCGACAATTCATTGCGAACTTCAAGGACACTTCGCCGGTAGGGAGTGAAAATCGTGGCGGTGACGTAAGTGCGCCGCGCCCGGCGCTTGTGCTGAGTCGGCTTAATCGCAGCCCAGTTTTTCCGCCTCTCGTTCCACCGAAGGTTGATATTAAGTTGTCTAGCGTCGCCGAAATTCTCTCGCGCTTGAGGCTCACGCACCCAAACTCAACGCCGACCGTTTTACTGGACGTTCTGGCTACCGCATCCGGTCTGTCATTTGAGTGCTGTGCCGAGATTCTACTCGCCTCCAACCTGATTGAACGTTTCCTAGATGCGGGCGACGTTGCCGCGACGCGTTTCGCTCGCGAGTTCTGGAACCGGTACGAGCAGGGGCGGCCCCGTTATTTTGCGCTGGTTCGAGCAACCAGCGCGCAGCAATTTCAAGGCGATTGGGCTTATTTTGACGAAGAGGAACTCGCGGCCTTGCTACCAGGAATTATCATTCCGACGAAGTTGAAACGCTGGGAGTATATTACTAACTACGTGAGAGAAACCGATTACTCCAGTGTGGACGTCTACTCCGGATCAAACATGGCGCCACTTTTCCAGCACAGGTTTTTGGAGCGGTTTAATCCGCTTGTTTTTGGTAAGCCGCCGAGTTCTCGTTGAAGAGCAATCGCTGCAATGGAACACGCTTTCACCGTGGCCAGCGTGCTCGACAATACGCTAGTCTTCGCTCACTCAATTTCTCCATGAGTTCCATCCGTTTACTTCCCGAAATCGTGGCCAGTCAGGTCGCCGCGGGTGAAGTCGTTGAACGGCCGGCCTCGGTCGTGAAGGAGCTGGTCGAAAACAGCATCGACGCCGGCGCGCGCAAGATCGACATCCTCATTCGTCGCGGCGGGATCTCGTTCATTCGCGTCATTGATGACGGCTGCGGGATGGATCGCGACGATGCATTGCTTTCTCTCGAACGCCACGCCACCAGCAAGATCCGTTCGGTCGCGGACTTGGAGGCGGTGGGGACGCTCGGTTTTCGGGGCGAAGCGTTGCCAAGCATTGCGAGCGTGTCGCGTTTTCGCCTAACGAGTCGCGAACCGGCCGCCATCGCCGGGACCGAGATCGTGGTCAACGGCGCCAAGATCGACGTCGTTCGCGACGGGGGTGAAGCGCCCGGAACTCAGGTGGAAGTGCGCTCTCTTTTTTACAACGTGCCGGCGCGCCGGAAATTTCTGCGCGCGGAAAATACTGAGAGTCGAAACATCGAGCACCAATTGCATTTGCAGGCGATCGGTCATCCTCAAGTCGCGTTCACTTTCGCGCGCGACGACCGCCTCGTTTTCCAGCTGCCAATTGCGGCAACGCTCGAGGACCGGATTCGCGATCTTCACGGCAACGATTTACTGGAACAGCTTCTGCCACTCAACGGATCTGGCGCATCGCAAGTGCGAATCAGTGGGTTAATCGGGAGAGCTGGGTTGAGCCGGCAAAGCCGTTCGCAGCAGCTCGTGTTTGTAAACGGGCGGGCGATTGAAAGCCCAATTATTACCGTCGCGATTCGAGAGGGTTATCACACCGCGCTGATGAAAGGGCAGTATCCAGTTACGTTCCTGTTCTTGGAAGTGGATCCGGGCTCAGTGGACGTGAACGTGCATCCGGCCAAACGCGAAGTTCGGTTTCGCGATCCAAATGGAATTCGTGAGGCGATTGTCCGTGCAATTCAGGAAACGCTCGCAGGCGGGCGCGCCGATTGGCAGGAAAAATTCCGGGCGCCCGACGCAATGCCGTCTCAGCCAGCTGCAAACCTGACGCTGCGTCCGCAGGTTAGCGCTCCGGAAGAATCGCACCGCGAGTTACCCATAGTAGGTAGCGGCGGTTCACCGAACCGCCATCAGGTCGTAGGGCCGGCGGTCGCCGCGGCGACCCTGCCGGCAACCGGAGCGGTTGCCCTACAAACGCGATCGGATCGCCCTCAGCAGCAATTTCAAATCATCGGCGTGTTGAACAAGCTTTATGTGTTGATGGAAAACGCCGAAGGCCTCGTGCTCGTTGATCAGCACGCGGCCCATGAACGGATTTTGTTCGAAGAATTGCGGCGTCGCATGGAAGAGCAGGGGGTCCCGTCGCAAAAACTCCTCATTTCGCAAACGTTCGAGCTTGCTCCCCGTGATGCTGATTGGATCGAGCAGAACGTGTCGGTTTTGCAAAAGATGGGAATCGGAATTGAAAGTTTCGGACCCAACACATTTAGAATCGACAGTTTGCCCGGATTTTTGAACGTGACCGACGGCGCCCAGTTCATGCGCAAGGTGATCGACGATCTCAAAAGCGCGAGCGACCGCAGTTCGCCATTGCGTTTGGGCGAGGAGATGATCGCGAAAACGGTTTGCCGTCACGCCGTGAAGGCGAACGATCCTTTGCGTTATCTTGAGGTCGAAAAGCTCGTCCGGGATCTGCTCGACTGCGATCTGCCCTACTGTTGCCCTCACGGCCGTCCGACCATGATCCAGATTTCAAACGCCGAACTGGAAAAGAAATTCGGCCGCAAAGTCTAAAGAGGTTGAGGAGTTGAGCGGCTGATCTGCCTACGCGCGAGGCTACGGCGGACGGGGTCGTTGAGTTGTTGAGTCGTTCCGGGCTAGGCGGTTCGTTAAGTGATCGAACTTGAATGCAATATGCATTCAAGTTTCAAGGGTGTCCGGCCAAGCTGGGCAACCGGCGTTGGTGCGGGGTGTTCGACGGGCGCTGTATTGGCATTTTGGCATTTACAACGCGTTGGGTCGTCGAGCCGACCGCCAATTCAGTTAATTCAACTTGAATGCATTCTGCATTCAAGTTATAATTCAAGGAATGAAGTCATCGAAGACATTATTGCAAGTTTTGTTTCCAAAAACCCGGGCCGAAATCTTCAGATTACTGTTTGGGAGCAAGAAACGACCACGATATGTTCGCGAGCTAATGGGAGATAGCGGCCTGGCCCTCCGTAGTGTTCAGGATGAGTTGAAAACGCTCAGCGCGACCGGCATCGTTACCAGTCATTCCGATGGATTTCACCGGTTTTTTGCAGCAAACACCGCTCATCCACTGTTTCGGGAAATCACCCGGATCGCGGAGATGAGCGAGCGGCTGCCGTCCGCCAAGCATTCTGAATTATTCCGCCTGTCACGAGCGACAAACAAGAGAAAACGGCGGCGGGGTCCAAAGATGCGATTTCGCAGGGAGACGAGCTGGGGCATAGTTTCCAAACCTCGTTCTAAATCTTGAATGCATATTGCATTCAAGATGCTGGAACGTGTCCAAATCTGATGAGTGCACTTGAATGCATATTGCATTCAAGATGAATAGACGCGCTGACAAATTGGGCGACGGGTGCTCCTACGGACTGTTTAACTGCGCTGTGTTAGAATCAAAAGAGAGTTGAGAGGTTGATCCGCCTACGCGCGAGGCTACGGCGGACAGGGAGGTTGACGAGTTGAAAACTGAAACCGGGAAAGCTGAAAAGCGGAAACACGGAAGTTGAGAAGTTGAGTTGGGGGAAAGCGGAAATCTGAAAACTGAAAAGCTGAATCAGACGGTTACGATTTTGGGAACGCCGGTTGCGTGTGTGACCTACGAATCCGCGCTGGAAATTGTCCGGCAGCTGGCGCGAGAACCGAGGCCGACTGCGGTTTGCCCGGCGAACACGCACATTCTGGCTGAAGCGCGTCACGACCCGGAGTTTGCGCGCGTGATGGAAAAGTTTGATCTCGTGTTGCCGGACGGAATGCCGGTGGTGTGGGCGATGAATCTGCGCGGCGCCGGATTAGCGGACCGGGTTTACGGCCCGTACTTCACCAGACACGCGCTGCAAAAAACGCCCCGGCCCTGGCGCCATTTTTTCTTTGGCGACACTGAGGAAGTACTTGAAGCGTTCAAGGCGGCCGCGACCAAATTGCAGCCGGACCTCGAAATCGTCGGCGTGATCAGTCCGCCGTTTCGGGGATGGACAGAAGAGGACGAAGCGCATTTCGCGGAAGCAATCAATCGCGCGAATCCGGATTTTGTGTGGGTCGCGTTGCCGGGCGGGCGAATGGAGAAGTGGATTATCGATAATCAACACCGCTACCATCGCGGCGTTTTTCTGGCGGTTGGCGATGCGTTCACTTTATTGAGCGGGCGCCGGCCGTTTGCTCCGAAATGGATGCAGCGATTCGGGCTAACCTGGCTTTATAGAATGCTGGCTGAGCCGCGCCGGCTTGGCCCGCGTTACCTGCGCTACAACTCACTGTTTGTTTATTATCTTGTGCGCGACTGGCTTTTGGGCCCGCCCCAGGGGGGTCGTGGCCAATAAGGCGTGCAATTTGCTCCGGGTTGAAGCGGCGCGCTTTCCCGGTAAAGTGCCGGACTCGTTTGGGCGCCTTGAGGTAAGATGAAACCTGAAAAAATCGTAGTCTGCGGCGGCGGCGGCTTTATCGGCGGCCATTTGGTGGCGGACCTTCTCCGTCAGGGAAAAAAAGTTCGCTCGGTCGATGTGAAACCGTTCGAGGAATGGTTTCAAATGTTCCCCGAGGCCGAAAATTTGCAGCTCGACCTTCGCGAAAAGGAAAGCTGCGAACGCGCGGTCGCGGGCGTCGACCTTGTCTACAATCTGGCCGCGGACATGGGCGGCATGGGCTTCATCGAAAACAACAAAGCGCTTTGCATGTTGAGCGTCTTGATCAACACCCACCTGCTCATGGCGGCGAAGGACGCTGGCGTGAAACGGTTCTTTTATGCGTCATCGGCTTGCGTTTATGCGGCGGACAAGCAAACCGATCCCAACGTCACCGCGCTTAAGGAAGCGGACGCCTATCCGGCGATGCCCGAAGACGGGTACGGCTGGGAGAAATTATTCTCGGAGCGAATGTGCCGCCATTTCCGCGAGGATTTTGGAATGACGACACGGGTTGCCCGTTATCACAACGTTTACGGCCCGAATGGCACTTACGACGGCGGCCGCGAGAAAGCGCCGGCGGCGATTTGTCGCAAAGTGATCGAAGCAAAACTTTCCGGTAACCATGAGATCGAAATTTGGGGCGATGGAAAACAGACCCGCAGTTTCCAATGGATCGACGATTGCGTGAAGGGCACGCAGATGATCATGAATAGCGATTTCGTTGAACCGTTGAACCTCGGCAGCAGCGAACTGGTCACGATCAATCAACTCGTCGACATCGTGGAGGACATTGCGGGACTGAAACTCAAGCGGCACTATAATCTTTCCGCGCCGAAAGGCGTGAACGGCCGCAACAGCGACAACGAGCTCATCCAGAAAGTTTTTGGCTGGGAACCGTCGACAAAGTTGCGTGACGGTTTGGAGCGCACTTACCACTGGATTTACGATCAGATGGCGCCGCGATCTTCAAAAGGCGCCGCGAAAGCCCAAACGGTCCACTAGCTTTTTGCATCAACGGCTCGCGACTGGATGAAATCGATCAAGTCCGTTTCGGTCTGTGGCCTCGGCAAACTCGGCGCCTGCATGGCGGCGACTTTCGCCGCACGAGGTCTTCAAGTCGTCGGTATCGACATTGATCCGGAAAAAATTCGCAAAGTGAATGCAGGCGAGCCGCCAGTCGATGAACCACTGCTGGCCGAGACAATTAAGGAAGGCCGAGAGCGGTTGCGCGCGACAAACGATCCGGCCGAGACGGTCCCGACCGACGCGTCCTTTTTCATCCCGCCGTCGCCCAGTCTGCCGGACGGAAGTTTTGCGACGGAGTATTTGGTGAATGCGATGCGTCCCGTGGCTCAAGCGCTGCGCAAAGTGGGAAAAACAGGTCACATTTTTGTTTGCAGCTCAACGACAACACCGGGGGCGGTGGATTCGGTGCTGATTCCAATGCTGGAAAAAGAAACCGGGTGGAAATGCGGAGCGGAGTTCAGCGTTTGTTACAACCCTGAGTTCATTGCACTGGGAAACGTGATCAACGGCCTGTTGGAGCCTGACTTTGTTCTCATTGGCGAGAGCGATCCGGCGGCGGGCGTCGCGCTCGAGCAACTTTATCGAAGCTACACCCGCAACAAATGCCGCATCGCCCGGATGTCGATCATCAGCGCGGAGTTGACCAAGATTTCGGTGAACAGCTACATCACGATGAAGATTAGCTTTACCAACCAGCTTCGGATGATCGCCGAAAAGTTCCCGAAGGCCGATATCAACACGATCCTGGACGCGATCGGCACCGACACGCGAATCGGAAAGAAATATTTACGTGCGGGTTTGAGTTACGGAGGGCCATGTTTCCCGCGCGACAATCGGTTGCTTGCCTACACTGCGCGCACGACCGGCGGCGCGGCGCCGCTGGCTGAAGCTTCGGACAAGGTGAACGAGCTCACCAAAGCCAACTTGCTGGAAAAGGTGACAAATCTCGCGCCGTCAGGCGCAACCGTGCTTGTCTTAGGCCTTTCTTATAAACCCGACACTTACATCACTGAAGAATCAGCCGGGCTTCATCTCGCGCAGAACCTGAAAAAAGAGGGACGCCGGGTGATCGTGCACGACTTCGCTGCGACAACAGCGAACAATCCGGCGCTGAAAGAATTCGAACTTCTCAACAATCTAAACAATCTAAACGGTCGTAACGATGTCGATGTCGCCGTGATTTGCTGTCCCTGGCCGCAGTATCGCGACCTTAAATTTCCGCCGGCTACCAAAGTTCTTTCGACGTGGCATCTTTAAGAGATGAGTGACCCCGCAACGCGGACCTGGTTCGATCGCGTAAACGATTTCCGGCAGCGCGAACCGCTCAGTGCCCTCCTACTAGCGACGATTGTCGTCACGTTCGTTTACTTCTTTGGTTTTCTACCACTGTTCATTAACGGTCAACTTTCGACCGCGGTATGGGCCTGGCAGGCATGGACTCCGGAAACCAACTACGAACACGCCAAGTTCATCCCGTTGATCGGCCTGTTTTTAATCTGGTACGATCGCGACAAACTCAAAACCGCGCCGGTAAGTTCGTCGCCCTGGGGATGGTTGTTCATCGGGTTTGGTCTCTTTCTCTTTTTTGTCGCCGCCCGAACCGTGCAGGCGCGACTCGCGTTAACCGCGCTTCCGTTTCTGCTTTTCGGAATCGTTCTCTACGTTTGGGGAAAAGAAGTAGCGCACGTTCTGCTTTTTCCGATCGCGTTCCTGTTGTTCATGGTGCCGCTGAATTTTCTTTCTCAGGCCACGTTCCGGCTACAATTCATCGAGACCGCGATCGCCAGCGCGGTGTGCAATTTGATCGGGATTAAAGTCAACACCATCGGGACGTTGGTAAGTTCTGCCGACAACGCGTTTCATTTCCAGGTCGACGAAGGTTGCAGCGGGATCCGGTCGTTGATGGCGATCGCAATGTTCTCGGCGATTTATGGACACTTCACGCTCGACAAATTCTGGAAGAAATTCTTGCTTTTCGCGGCATCGCTACTGTTCGCCATCATCGGCAATGCTGGCCGGCTGATTTCGGTTTTTATTGTCGGCCGATTCTTTGGGCAGGACCTCGCCGGCGGTCCGTATCATGCCGTTGCGGGATTCATTTCGTTCGCCGGCGCGTTCATGGCGATGGTGCTGTTCGCGATGTTGTTGAACATCAAGTTGCCGGGAATCAAACAACCGCCGCCGGCGAAAGAGACCGCGAGCTATGATTACTAAGCGGCTCGTAACTGTTCAGTGCGTGCTGCTCGCGGGATTCGGCAGCATTTTTCTGTTGCCGCACACCAGTAAAACTAGTCCGGCGGGAATTGCGATGACTCTTCCCAGTGTTATCGGAACATGGTTCGGCGACGATGTCGCCGTTACCGAGAAAGAGCGCGCGATTCTGGCCAAGGACACAGAGTTCGCGCGAAAGATGTACACGAGTCCAGAGGGCGATCAGATTTACGTTTCGATTGTGCTGTCCGGCGATGATATGACGAGCAGTATTCATCGACCGGAGCGTTGTTTGCCTGCGCAGGGGTGGAACGTTCAATCGTCGTCCAAACGCGTTATTGCGATCCCAGGCGGAAAGTCGTTGGAGCTGACGCGACTTCAGAACGTTCAAGTCGCGGAATTACCAGACAAGCGGCGCATTACGTTTTACAATCTCGATTACTATTGGTTCGTCGGCTACGGCGAGATGACCGCATCGCATCTGACCCGGACCGGCATTGACATGCGTGACCGGATTTTGCGCGGATTCAATCAGCGATGGGCTTATGTCACTGTGGCCGCCAATGTTAGCGAGGGAATTCGGAAACCGGAGCGCAGCGAAGAGCAGACATCCGAAATGTTGGAAAACTTTATGAAAGAGCTGGTGCCGCGCCTCCAAAAACCCGACGGCAGTCCTCTGCTCTAGTTTCAACTACTTCGTCGCGAAGATAAACAAGTACCATCCCCAGCGCTTGGCCAACAACTTCTCCAGACCAAACGGAAAGCGCGATGAGTACTTCCGAAGGGGGAAATGGGCGATGCGAAATTCGATAGTGCGGAATTTTTTGAACAAGCTCGCGGCTTCTGACTTACTAAAAGCGTAAGCAACGGGACACTCGGGCCCGTCCGTACAGTGATGGACAAAATTTTGTGCGCGCAGGTAACCCCAGCCATTCCGCAGAAAATTGTGATAGTGGATTTCCCAGACTTGTCGATCTTCGTTGCCGCGCACCCCAACGATTTGATCGCTAGCAGCTTTCGCGTTGTCTCGTTTCCAATTCCCCGTGCGAGAAAGAATTTTTAGCAGGACCCGAAGCCTCATGTAGATCATGATCCGTGCGAAGTAGTTAAAGCTGTGCTTGTGGTAGAGCATGACAATGGCTCTGCCTCCTGGCTTGAGAACCCGCCATACTTCATCAATGGCTTTTTGCGTGTCCGGCGTGTGATGAAGAACGCCGTGGGAATACACCCAATCAAAGTTCTCGTCGGAAAAACTTAGCTTCTCCGCATTTTCACGTTGAAATTTTCCGTGGAGACCGAGGGCAGCGAAATGCCGACGTGTTGCGTCGAGTGCAGCGTCGGTTAAATCAACGCCAGTATAATTCGCTCCGTTAAGCGCAAACATTGCACCATCAGCTCCGTTGCCAGTACCTATCTCTAAAACTTCTTTGCCTTTACTGTCTACGAATGGAACGAGGAGCGGAATGTGCCACTCGGTCCGGTACCGATGCTCTCGAAACTGTTCATAGAAGTCTCGTTCGCTCGTAGCTTGCTTTACAAAATGTGTCCCACACGCCTCTGTATCCCAAAAGACATTCACGTCTGACACTTGCCGTTTTGTGACCATCACATTTTGTCGTTGGTGCCTGTAATGGATCGTTCGTTTGAAAAATCAGGCGGCGATTGCGTAGTGAAGCCTATCTCCTGTTTCCAATAGGTCAGACGTTTCTGGGGCAGAAAAACCGCCCGCACAGCTTGCTTGAGTCCGATAACGTGAACCTTACCGCGCCACGGAATGATCAGGGCCTTTCCAAGATTGCGTCCGGTTTGGAAATCAACCAGGCGCGTCCCAATGATCCGCACAAAGAAAAGACCAATCGCTCGAAGGAAGTTTCGCATCTACGTCGTTGAAACCGATGATAGAGCTGCCGGCAAGGTTTTGACAGGATGCAATGTCCACGCGCCCTGTTTTCGGGCCGAATCAACCTCACGACTGCGATCGCCAAGATTCGAAACAAAAATATCCTGATCGCCGTAATCGCGTAGCCTAAATCCCAAATGATGGGCCAGGGTAGGGAGATAAATCTCGAAATAAACCGGGAATGGCTCGGCGAACTTTGCGACTTCATCGAAAGCTTCGCGGGTCCAACAAGAACCCGTTCCAAACATCGACAAGACGGTGCTTGGGTTTTCTCGCACGCTTAACTCTCGAAAGAAACGCGCGAAATCCCTGTTGGCCGCATAATGAAGATAATGAGGATGACTGGTGTCGTCGACGCGTGCGAGGTGATAAGCCAGAACGTCGGCGCCTTCGGTTGTTAATCGTGCGATCTGACGTGCGTTTAAGTCGCGAACCAATGGTAGGTGATCGAATTCAAACAGCGTTACAAAATCGATCGCACGGGAACGATTTCGAAGCCAAGCCGATACTTCCTTGAATACCGCAGTATAACTTTGGGCTTCGCGCTGGTGATCCAGCGTTCGCAGGTTCGGATCGTCGATGAATACTCTGTCCTCGAAGTGGATCCGATCGAAAGAACAGGGCGAGCCGCCGTAGGCGACGAGGAGGTTGCCGGGTCCAAGCAAGGCATTCCAATACCCTACGAGACGATCAACATTTGTTGCCGATTGATGTGACAAGACAACATTAAGAACGTTCGCCATCTCGGTTATTAATGTCGCGATGTGATCGCAAGATCGACAATTGTCTCAAATTGTTCGAGCCATTGATTTTCATCGGCATTTGCAAGGAGCCATTCGCGCCCAGCTCGTCCTAGCTGCCTGCGTTTTTCGGAATCCTGTTCCAGGGTCATAACGTGTTCGAAAAGCGCAGTCCTGTCGCCTGGCTCATGGATGAATCCAGTTTGATTGTGAATCACAATTTCGCCGAGTCCACCGGCGCGGGCCGCGAGGACAGGCTTGGCGAAATCGTAGGCTTCGTAGGCGACCAGTCCGAGGGACTCGAGACAGAGTGAAGGCGCAATGAGAGCGCGCATTCCGCTGAGGAGGCCCTGTTTTTCGTCTTTTGGAACTGAGCCGCGGAAATCTACCAACGGATTCGTTTTCGCGCGCGAACGAACAGCCTGGTCAAGCTCGCCTTCACCGACGATCACGAGTTTGGGCGCGGCCGATTTTTGTTCATGAAAAATTCGATCCCAAACATCGAGGAGCGCGAGAATTCCCTTTAGCTCCACTAATCGCCCGATGAAGAGATAATAATCCTGGTCAGTCGTTGTGGTGAGATCAGCGACCGGTCTCCAGAAATGCCGCAGCGTGAAAATTTTCTCCGCCGGAACGCCGGCCCGGATGAATTGATCGCGCATGAAATCGGAAACTGCGATCCAGGCTGTGACCGCATCGAACCAGCGCAAAGTATGTGCGATTGTGAGTACGGTCGCGAACCATGCTGTGTTGGCGCGCGAATTCTGCCATGAACCTCGCGCGATCTCTTTGAGATACATCTGGATGCGGTGCGGGAATGTTTCCAGATCGGGCGGCTGAAGATAACTCAAAGCGAACGGCCGGAAGTTGTGAACGTACTGGATTAGAGGAATCCGATTCTTTTTGGCCTCGCGATAAATTGCCGCCGAACCGGTCGGAAACGCATTCTGAACGATCCACGCCTCCGCCTTTGTATCTTTTTGAAATCGCCACAGTCTTTGGATTGCGGACGGGTTGTCGATCATCCGCAACGCCTGACTGATTCGATTCGGCGCGTCCGGTCCAGTCCAGTCGGAACTGTTGAAGTAGCAGGTGGGCAGATTGAAAGATTTCTCGAGATTAGCGACCCATGCTTCTTCGCCACCCGGCTCAAGGTAGCGGTTAAAAATCTGGATCAGCCGGTGACTGAGTGGACGCTTTTCAGTCACGCAATTCGGGAAGTCACTGGCGACGGAGAAGGACGCATGAGCGGGCCGCGACTAATCTGTTGAGTTGCTGATGCCGGCGCGGGATGCAGCCGTTCCCACTCGCGGTAGGAAGCCATTCCAAGCAAACTCCAAAACACGATCGCGGCCATCGGTCCTTCAAGCATCACGCCGAAACAACTCGTGACCAGAATCGCGATCACACCGCACCACAATGCAATATCGATAACAGGTGTTTTACGGCTTCGAATTGCCGCGGCGCAACGCAGGGTTGACCTGAAGATGTAAAAAACAACCAGGAAGAAGGATAGAATACCGACAATTCCCATTCTACCGTAGATCGTAAGCAAAATGCTGTGTGGGCTGCGGGTATCGAACTCGTAAGGATTGACCTCTCGGTAGACAATTAAAAACTTTTTCGCCAGATCGTAGCCGAAGCCAAGTCCGACTACAGGCGATTTGTCGTTTGTCTCGTCAATTACCGATTTCCACCAGGCGGCACGGAACTCGTTGTTGCCGGCCGCTACATCACCTACGTCGCTGGCAAATTCCCGTTTGTTCGCAAAGGGGTCGACGATTGCGAGTATTTTGTCGCGAAGTCGTGTCGCGTACGTTTCTTCTCCAGTTTTCTTCACTGCAAGTAGAACAGGTGTGAGGGTCATGACGCCGATGACACAAAAGATTGCTACTCGCAGCAAAAACTTCGCCTGACCAGAAAGCATCAAAATTACTACTGCTGCCGCAAATCCAAGAAAGGTCGCACGTGACAGGGGAAGGATTAACGCGACGAAAGCGGCAAAGCTCAGCAACGTCCAGCGGATCGGGTGGCCTTTTGTCTGCCCGTTCAAAAAAAACAGGATTGAAGCGAAACCCATGAATGAGCCCGTCAGGTCTGCGCGCGGTTCGATGAAAGGGCGTCCACGAACAAGAAAATGGCTAAAAAGAGAAGGCACAACGAAAAAAACCGAGGAAACGAAGATGGCGCAGATGAGTGCGACGGTGACCGCGCGCTGCAGAAACAATCGAGATCCTGGATGGCGGCAGACATTAAATGAAATGAAAAAGAAAACGGCGTAATAAATCGTGGCAAAATCTCTGATCACGTCCATTTCGTTCACCGAGTGCCGGAGATCGTAAATGAATCGGAAGGTTCCAATTGCGATCAAACCGAGAATTGCCCATGCCAAAGGCTGCTTCGGGATTACTCTCTCTCGGGTAAAGGCGATGCGGGGAATCGTCGCGCCGAGACAGATCATCAACCCGATTTCACCAAGGTAAATGCCTTGTCTGGGAGAAATACTAAAATGTCCGAAACCACTCTGACCGACGATGTAGCCAAAAAGAAGGATCCCGAGAACCAATGCTTCAAATCGGATGTGCTTGGTGAAAATTTTCACCGCGACCAGGAATATCACTCCGAGTAGAAAATAGATTGTCGTCGGCAGGTTGCCGTATCCGATCTGCGCCGCGAGATACAACGCGACTAGCAAGCCGGGAACGACGATTACTAACGCTCGCAAAAAAGGGCTGCCGGAAATCGGATGCATTAAAGACTGCTGTTACAAAAGAGACGACGTTTCGAGGCCGGACACAGAATAACACATTCGAAATCTCCGACTAGCCCCTTGGCCATGAAAAGCCCACCGTCGCACATTTCCGCTGTCGAACGTTGGCCGATTCTGGGGTGTAAATTTCGATTTCGATTGTCCGTGTCTTATATGCGCCTGCAAGCAACTTGCGGATTCGGTGCGACGCGACTGCTGCAAACTTGCGGCACGAAGCCAGGAGCGATTGACCACCTCGTCGGCGAAAGGCCTCCTCTTCTGACGCCTTTGTTGATCCCAAATTTTCCCCGGTGAACGTAAACACGGCCAATGGCTCGCGCAACGTCGCCATTCGAATTCGCGCGCGCAGCAGGCTTTCGATCCAAACCTGATCGCCAATCACTTTCCATTCCGGATCGAAGAAAAATCCGCGATCGAGTAAACGTCGCCGGAAAAAGGTCGCACAAGTTGGTGTGTTGAGGTGTGCACGACGCACATGCGAAAACCTGGGCAGGACAGTGCGTCGATATGAAATCGGGTTTCCGTCCCGATCGATCAGGATTGCATCTCCGAAAAGAACATCGACATCCGGATTTATTTCGAAGAACGACGCGACTTTCGCAAGCGCGTCCGGCAGTAGTTGCTCGTCCGAGTTCAAATAAGAACAAACCTCGCCGCTCGCTCGACGCAGACCGCGGTTAATTGCGTCATACATTCCGGAATCTTTCTCAACATACAAAGTCAGACCAGGAGCGCTTCGCGCCCATTGTTCCAGTTCAGCGCCCGTGCCGGCGTCCTGGAGGATGTGTTCGTGTGTGACACCACCCTGATCAGCCACCGACGCAGCGCAAAGTCGCAGCCACTTAAGCTGCCGAAGGCTAGGCGTGACAATCGAGATCACTTTGGAAGTCGGTGATGGATGGGAATTTGTGGCGGACAGCTCAGTTCATCACGAGCCGCGATGATCAAACCGTCAAGAGAATGCGACTCTAATAGATCGGCATCAGCTAGGATCCTGAAACCATATGAGACCAGTTGCTCCAGACAGCGATAATGCAGGAAGTGACGGTGCGTCGAAATGAACACATAATCGATCATTCTTCGATTGAAGGAGTTTTTTGCGCCGTGGAGCATTTCCAACTCGTAGCCTTGGATATCGCTATGCAAGATGTGGACATGGTTGATTTGTTTCGTTTTAACAAGTGAATCAACCGAGATGGTCGGCGGATTCCCTGGTTCGGGCACTGACCCAACACACGCACGTGTAAAATCAGCGCACAAACTATTGATCTCGAAATTTGTCCGGCCCCAATTCAGATTCGTTTCTTCGGGTTCCACACAAAAGCAGCGCGAGTTAGGCAGAACGGTTTTGAACCAGAGCGAGTAAAACGCCCAGTAAGCTCCTAGTTCCAGCATCGTGTAGCAATCCAAGTGGCTTTCTTCTAGCCACGAAAGCACCGTAGCAAACGCTGCCTCTTCCTGCGGTTCGTGAACTGCGCGGTTCTCTTGCAACAACCGCGTCATCCTCTCGTCGACATAGCTTCCGGGACTGATGCGGATGCCATTGTGCATCACAAGCCGACCGTCGATTATCTTTCCGGCGTCTGGAACACGTGGAATGTTATCGTTGTCGCGCGCCGAGCGAACATCTGCAACGCGCAATCCGAAATTATCGAGCCATCCTCTCGCAATCCGCCGATATGAACGGTACAGGCGCCAGCGGTGTAATAATCCAGGGCGTTTGAAAAAAACTTTGCGGACTTCATACAGCCGATTGCGGATGTCGCTAGTGCATCGGCGAAGCTTGGAAAGCAGAGACGTCTTCAAGAACTTCGGAGTTGCTCTCTTTTCATGCGCCAATATCGAAAGCAAACTGTCGCATGAAAGATGCCGGCATGAGTGAAAACTGATGGTCGCGGAAAGTCCCCGACTAACATCATCGCGAGGGCTTGTCGCGGGGGCCAAACAAGCAATCGCCACAACCCAGTCAAGATTGGACGCTCTTTGACTTGTCGCCATCCGGTCGGCCATTCGTCGCTTTCGTATCGCCATCTGGGATGATTTTTCGGCGAACCGAGCAGCGCACGGGCGATGTTTTTTCGAGCCTGGCGCGTGCGTTCCTTTCCAAAAATATTACGTAACCCAAGACTCGGACTACTCGGTTCATGCCAAAATCGTAACGGTATTCGCGGTGATGTGTAACCTGCGTCGGGCTCGGGACCGTTTTCGCAAAGACCAATCATGGTTACTTTGTTACGATTGAAGAGTCGCAGAAATTTGTATGGCCAATTCATTGTTATCCGTTTGCGGCCGTTCCACGCCGGACAAATCCAGCGATAACCTGCGATCTTGGGATCGACATTCGACGCTTTTCGGAAATCGAGGAGCCAATCTCTTAGCTCGCCGCTTGGATACTCGTCGGAATCGAATCGAAGGATCCACTCATTAGCCGCTTCGCCAATCGCAAAAGGGATGTGAGGCTCCTGTGAGAACGCGCGCGGGCGCTCGATGAAACTGCCACCGCGTTGCACAACAAGACTCCGTACACCTTCGAAGTCCGGGCCGTCGTGAACGACAATGAGTTCGTCGTAACAATCGCGGCTCCGCTCGAGTAAACGCTTCAGCGGTTCTCGGTCCCCGTACGTGCAAACTAACAGAGTGATATTTGGCATTTCAGCGAAAAACGCTCAGTCCGAGACTGGCAATCTCTGGAGCGTGTGCCGCGCTTCCAAAAATATTGGGACGTAACTAAGCAATCCGACGGACACGATACTTGCGAAGACGACGCCGTTCGCTCCCCACCGCTGCACGAGGACTATAGAGAGGATGACATTCGTTACGGCGGTCACCGTTCCGTAAATCGTCATTCCAGTCAGCCGTCCAAAGGCAATCAATAGAAAACTGCCGGCGCTTACGGTCGCTAGCATCAGGTTCCAAATCGCCATCAAAACGAGCAGCGAGAATGTTGGAACAGCAGCCTCTCCAGCCCAAAGGCGAATGATCTTCTGACCGAAGATGACGAACAAAATTGTAAGCGGCAAAGAGGAGACGATGCTGAAGATGAGATTGGCTTTAAACGCACGGCGAATCCACGCCACGTCACCGCGCGCCTTCGCTTCAGTATACGCTGGCCACAGCGCAACAACTGCGAAGCTTTGAAAAATAACTGCGTAGGAAAGAAGGCGATAAGCGATAGAGTATGGAGTCACCTCGCCGGCCCCGAGGAAATGCGAGATAATCAGGTTATCGGTTTGCAAGTTCACCACCCAAAAGGTTGACGTAACCAAGAACATCCAGCCTGATCCAAAAAGATTTCCCATTAGCGAAAAATCAACAGCGCCGATAGAAGGCTTGAGCCACGGCTTAGCGTAACCATACAGCCACATCGAAGTAATTAAGCTGACCAACAGGCCGCAACCCGAGTATGCAAGGACGAGCCAGACCAGTCCGCCTTTCAAGGCGATGACCGTGATGATCGCGACCAGATTTCCAATTGACGCGATTATGGCGCAAATGTTGACGATTGTTCTTTGCTGGTAAGCAGTAAGAACTTGTACGCAGAGATTCAGTGGAAAGTTGAGAAAGAAAATCGTGATGGCGATGAGAACCGCGGTCGAGGCTTCGGTCAGAACAGACGCATTGGCATTTCCGGAAAACAATTCAGATGCGATCCATTGATGTCCTGCTGCAAATGGTATCCATAGCACGACAGCGATGGCGACAAGCAACCAAAGCGCATTCGAAACATAGCGCTGCGCTTGCCCACGATCGCCACGTCCGTACGCGTCAGCGAGTACGTTTTGCAAGCTTCCGCCTAAACCGAAATCGGCGAAGGTTAGAAACATTAGGAGCGAACTAATCGTGATCCAAACGCCGTAGCGATCGCGCCCAAGATAGCCAACAGCGAGCGGCACGGAAATGAAGCTGACGATGAGATTTACTCCACGTGCGACTGTGGCGGCAGCGGTTGAGTGAATTATGCGTTGATACCGGCGCTGTCCTTCGTTAGTCGGTGATATTCGACCTAAAGCAATCTCGGTCCAGTATCGGAAGCGTGCCGTGAGCGGGCTTGAAGACAAATTCATTATAACCGCTGACCCTTCGCAGCTTTCCACCCTGCCTTTAACGAGGTGATCACCTCCGTCTGTCTGCTCGGCACCGCAATATAATTTGGCCCCAAAAAATGTTCTAACTCGGCGGTGTGTTCTCGAAAATCGACGTAATTTGAGTACATTTTTCCTATCGAGTACCCCATCGGGGCTAAAAGATCATAGAAGTCGCGGAGATATCGTCCGGCTTCATGCTCAAATTGGATTACAGAGATTTGATGGGCGGCAAGCATCCGCCTGAATCCCAAGAGTACTTCGAAGTTTGCACCTTCTGCGTCAACTTTGAGAAAATCAATCTTTGCGACACCGAGTTCTTCGCAAACACCGTCGCCGGTTCGAACATTGGTCTCCTTAATCTCGTGCGGGACATGGCTATGAAAAGGAACACGTAAGCCGCTGAGGACGCTCGCCTCGCCGCTGTACGAATAAAATTTCATGGTTCCTGACGAGTTGGCGAGGCCGAAACCATGAACTTCAATTGAGGGGTCCTCCGAAAAACGCTTCGTTAAAGAAACGGCTGTCACAGAATTTAGCTCGAACGCATGAACCGTCGCAGCTGGGAAAACTCCCTTCGCCATTGCACTCCAGTCGCCGAGATTGGCTCCCACGTCGAAGAGGACTGGACTCTTGGAGGAGACTGCGCGGGCAAGAACAGCCTTCTCGCCATTTGTTTCCACATCGTAGCCCGGGTGCTCCGATGCGCGATGAATGTTTTTGCAAAGTCGCGCAAACCTGGCGACGACTTGGTTTCGCCGATGATTATGGATGAAGAACCAGACTCGAGACTTCAGGCTTTTAATCATTGGCTCCGGTAAATTGAGTAAATAGGGCTATCAGAAGTCAGCCTTCAGTTTGTCGAACTCGGAGAGGGCCATGCCGACGACCTGGTCCATATTATAATAGCGGTAAGTGGCGAGGCGGCCGACGAAGCTGACATTTTTCTCCGGCGCGGCGCGGTCGGCGTACTTTTGGTAAAGCGCTTTCGCGTCGGGCGCGGGGATCGGGTAATACGGTTCGCGGCTGGGTCCGTAATCCTGCGGATATTCGCGCACGATCGTGGTCACGGGAAGTTTTTGGCCAGTGGCGTGTTTGATCTCGACGATCCGGGTGAAATCGTGGTCGTTCGGGTAATTCACTTGCATCGCCGGTTGAAAATATTCCTGGGAAAGCGTTTCCGGTTCAAATCGGATCGAGCGATATGGCAGGTGACCAAAGCAGTGATCGTAATATTCGTCGATCGGGCCGGTGAAAATCAAATGGTCGTAATGCACCTTTTCGCGCGCGTCTCGGAAATCCGTGTTGAGCCGCACTTCGATCTTTGGATGGGCCAGCATCTTCTCAAACATCTGCGGTGTAACCGTCTTTCGGCAGCGCCTGAAATTTTTCGGCGAGGTAACGATCGTCGCGATTAGTGCGGATCGGGATCCGGCCGCAGACGCTCGCGTCGAGATCTTTCGCGTCGCGTTGCCATTGTTTACGCGTGTAGTTCTTGAAAAACATTTCGTAAAGCTTCCAGCCGACTTGGGAGACGATCACTTCCTCGGAATTTTTCGGATTGTCGATCTTGACCTGCCACTGCGCGAGCTGCGCTTCCATTTCTTCGGTGGTCGACGGCCGGCCGATCAATTGCTCGAACGTGTTGAGGTTGATTGGGAAGTTCCAGAATCGGCCATTGGTCCAGGAAAGGATTTTGTATTCGACCGGCTGCCAGTCGGTGAACTTGCTCAGATAATCGACAATGCGCTGCGAGTTGGTACGAAAATAATGTGGGCCGTAATCGTGCACGAGCACGCCGGCTTTGTCGTAATGATCGTAAGCATTGCCGCCGATGTGATTGCGGCGTTCGACAATGAGACAGGTTTTGTCGAGCTGCGTGGCTATTCGTTCCGCCAGCACCGCGCCGGCAAAACCCGCGCCGACGATCAAGAAATCAACGTGGTCCGGCATCCGCTTGAAATTGTTGGAGAGTCTTCATCCTTCGAAGCTGCCGATTATAGCACCAGACCACGGTTGAGGTGTTGAGAAGTTGAGCAAGAGTTGAGAGGCTAGGGGGAGGTTGAGCAGGTTAGGGGTTGAGCAAGAGTTGAGTCGAAGTTGAGGGAACTAGGATTCAGTTGGCAATCGGCCGCCATTCGACTAATCCAGTTCCGGACCAATGCCCGAATGACGTCAGATCCAGTTTGGGTCGCGAGATTTCGTGCCAGATCGCCAGCATGTTCCAAAAGCGAATATCGTCCAGGACCACCAGGAGCGGCTGTGGAGAATCAACGGCTTCCAAATTTCGAAGGAACTTGCGTTCAAAGATGCCGTCCTTGGGTCCATCCATGAAAAGCAGCTCCGTTTCCTGAAGCAGCGCGCGATGCGACTCGAATGCTCCGGGCTCAGACAAATCCGCGATCTCCTGGCGCAGACGGCCGTCGGCAAAATCTTCCGCGCGCAGTGAAGTGTCCGGAACTGATTCCCAAGGCACGATGTCGAACGTGGTAACTTCTCCGGCGGTCGGCAAAAACTTCTTCAAAGCAAGGGCAGAGAGTCCGCGAAATGTCCCGATTTCGAGAATGCGTTTCGGTTGCAAAATCTTTACCAGCGCGGCCAGCAATCGATAATGTTCGCCCGGCCAGACCGGGGTGAAGTCGTTGTTCCCCGCGTCCACGCGTTGGCTCAATTCCGGCAAGCGCATTTGCCACGCTTCTTTTGCCGCGCGCAACGCGAGATCGATCAAGTAGTCGCTTGTCTTGGCGGAAATGCTGAGCGTGTCGTAAATCATCGAATACTCCCCGTGAAAGGGGCGCGGATTCGGCAGAACAATCCTGGCCGCGCGGCGCTGAATCGATCGCGCGAGTTTGCGGAAGGGATTCATTACAGAGAGGTTGAGAAGGTGAGACGTTCAACCGGAGGTTGAACTGTTTAGGCGTTTAGATGTTGAGAAGAGCGAAGCAAACGCCGAACGCCCAACATTGAACGCCGAATGAGGAAACGGGCGCGCGCCACTAAAGCGTCGCGTGGTCCTCCTTTTGGTCTGGCGAAGGCGGAAGCTCGCCGTCATGAAGATCCCTCACAATGTTTTCCATCTCTTCGATGATTTTGATTTTTTCGGTGAAGGAGAGGTTCGACCATTCGCGCACTATTTCAGGATTCTGTTTTTCCCAGCATCGCCGTTGTTCGACATCGGACCAATCGATTGGCGGCACGTTCATCGTTTATAAGTATCCAATGATTTTCCGAATCCTCCACTGGGCAGATTAAAATCTCAAATACTCAACTAGCGTAAGCCTCTCAACCACTCAGCTTTTCAACAACCCAACCTCAGTTTCCACTAGTTCGCGGACTAAATCTTCAAACGTTCCGCTCGGTTTCCAGCCCAATGTTTTGCGAATTTTGTCTGCGCAACCGACTAATCGCGCCGGCTCGATCGGCCGGTTGAACGTAGAATCTTGCCTGATGTATGTTTGCCAAGGCAGGTTCACGGTCGCGAACGCGGATTCTACAAATTCGCGCACTGAATGGACTTCACCTGTGGCCACGATGTAATCATCCGGCTTTTCATGCTGCAACATCAGCCACATCGCCCGGACGTAATCCTGCGCGCGACCCCAATCGCGTTTGCTTTCCAGATTCCCGAGGACGAGCTCGGTATCCAATCCGCGTGAAATGCGCGCTGCCGCGCGCGCGATCTTTCGGGTGACAAAATTTTCCCCGCGCCGCGGTGACTCGTGGTTGTAAAGAATGCCGTTGCAGGCAAAAAGTCCGTAGGATTGCCGATAAATGCGCACCATCTGAGTCGCGAACGCTTTGGCGCAGCCGTACGGACTTGTCGGACGCATCGGCGTTTCTTCCGTTTGCGGTGATTCAGCAGCGTTTCCGAAAATCTCCGACGTCGACGCATGATAAAACCGCACCGGCTGTCCCTGATCGCGCACGATCTCAAGCAATCGCAATGTCGACATTCCCGCTTCGTCGCAGGTCGATTCCGGAATTTCGAAACTCAACCCGACGTGGCTTTGACCGGCCAGATGATAAACCTCGCTCAACTTCACTTCGCGAAAAATCCGTCGCAACGTCGTCGTGTCCGAAAGGTCACCGTAATGAAGAAACAAACTCTTGTCGTAGATCTTGGGATCGCGGCGCAAATGCTCAATCCGCGATCGGAGCAAATTACTCGTCCTCCGCACTATCCCGTGAACGGCATAACCCTTTTGCAAGAGCAGCTCAGTTAGGTACGAGCCATCCTGGCCGGTGATTCCGGTGATGAGGGCTGTCTTTTCGTTGGCCACGGCGATGATTTAACACGAAAGGAGCAAACTCCAAGCCGCCGTGAGCGCCGAGCGTGCTAACTCCTGAATGTCTCAACGTCCTTCGGCGCGTTTGCAGCTGTCATCGGCAGCCCGGCTAAGTCGCGCGGTTTCAAATTCGTCGAGAAGATCGAACAAGCCTTTGGCGAAATCGCGGCCGGTGAAACGCCGCGCGCGGTCTTTGCCGCGACGGATCAGATCCCCGCGTTTCGATCTATCTTGATAAACGAGCTTGAGCGCTTGTGCGATCGCGAGTTCGTCAGATGGATTGATCCGAATGGCGGCATCGCCCAGTTGTTCCCTCGCGCCGGGCACATCGGCCGCTATCACCGGGCAACCCAACCCAAAAGCCTCCAGCGGCGGTAAATTCTCTGGCCCGAAAAAACTGACGTAACAAAGAACAAGCGCGTTTTGATATAACGCCCGCAAAGCGTCACGCGAAACGTGTCCGAGAAAAAATATTTGGTTGTCGAGTTGCATTTGCTTCACCAAATCGCGGACAGCTCGCTCGTTTCCCTGATCGGAACCGGTGAAGACGACCGGTAAACGGAGGTTCTCCGTTTGTTTCAAATGCGCGACCGCTTTCACGATGGCGACGTGATTCTTGTGGGTCCAGAATTGCGCCGGATAAAAAATGTAATCGGGCGGCAATTTGTATCTCGCCAGCGCCCCGATGTCCCGAGCAGTCTCTTCCAGCGCGAAGGTCGGAGTCGGGTGGGGGAGGATTCTGATTTTCTCGTCGGGCGTCCCGTAAAAGCGTTGGACCTCGTTTTTACCGGCTTCAGTGCCGACAATAACGAAGGTCGCGTGGCCCAGAACCTTCGAGTAGAAGTTTTCTCGTTTTTCCCATTCGCCGTTCGCGCTCACTTCCGGAAATGATGGCTGCAAGCGGTGTTGCAGGTCCCAGACGATTGCCGAGAACGGAATGGCGAGCGTGACCGCTTCAAATGTGGTGTTAAGGAAAAAATCGATCCCTTCGCGCCTGAGCGTCTTGTCGATCCATTTGAATTCCCACGGTAACCGGCGCCTTCGCGGAATTAAAAAGTCGAGAGGCGGGCGTTGAAGCGAAGCGTATTTGAAACCGGGCAATCTTGGGAGGGATTTGGCGCCGCGAAAATTTTCGAAGATGATAAACTCATGTTTCGATGCCGGCGCCAGTTCGAGAATTCGTTGGAAAATCTCTTGCTCGAAAGTGAAGCCACCACCGATTTCTTCCGGCGCTATCGGAGACAGGATCCCGACTCTCATGATTTCCCAGTCACGGCGACGATGTGCCAGGTCTCATCGGTGATTGGCTCTGTTTTGTCGAAGCCGGCAAAGAATTTCAACGGCTGGAAGTTTGCGGCCGAAATCAGCGACTTCATTTCATCGACCGAGAAAAACCGATTCGCGTGCGACTCGCGCAGGGTTGAACTGGTGCCGTCATTCTTTTGTTCCTCAACCGTGTAGTCCACGTTGGCCAGCCGGTTCTCGCGGTCGAGAGTTGTTTCTGACGTGCGGATGATCTCGCTGTTCTCCGTTTTCAATTTTCGGACTCGCATCGGGGAATATTGATTCAACATCGCCGGCGCGTGCCAGAACTCGAAAATGAAAAGGCCGCCCGGACGAAGACGAGTGTGAATCGCTTTTAGCCCACCGCGTATTGCATCGTCGGTCTTGAGGTAACCAATCGAATCGAACAAACAAACGGCGGCATCGCATTCCTTTGACGGGAGCTCGAGATTTCGCATGTCGGAGACTGCGAAACGAATTTTCGAACCACTTTTAACGGCTCGACGTCGCGCGATCTCTAACATGTCGGGTGATCGGTCGGTCGCGGTGATTTCATAGCCGAACTTTTCCAGCTCCAGGGCGTGGCGGCCGGTGCCACAGGCGAGCTCGAGAATCTCTCGCGTCGGGCGCGGGCCCAATTCCTGAATGCAATCGTGCACAAATCGCGCTTCCTCTGCGTACGGTTTGTCGGCGTAGAAAAGATCGTAGAGCTCGGCGTAACGGCCGGCGTAATTGGTCATGCCGTGACTTTGGTTCTGCTCGTCGCCGCGAGGGAAGAAATCGTTTCGGAGATCTCGCGAATAGTTTGCTCCGATGAGCGTCGTACTCGATGGCAAATAGAACCCGGTTTCCCAAAGCGATTCTGCAACCGGACATTTAACTGATCGATAGCCGGGCTGCTTCTGCAACGCCGGTTGCAGATTCATCGGACAGAAGAATGTGCGGGTGTCGATGCCGGCTTCGCGTAATTTCGTCAGCAGGTCGTCACGAGACATTCCGAGTTCGGGTTGGACCACAACTCCGTACATCCAATAAACGTGCCGGCCATTCTTCGCCGGAGCGGGAAGTTGCAGGCCGCGCACTTTGCCGAGGAACCGATCGTAAGTTTGCGCGACGCGAATTTTATTGGCGATGATCTTTTCGATCTTTTTGGATTGAACCAGGCCCATTGCCGCCTGGTAACCGGTCATTCGAAAATTGTAGCCGGCGACTTCATGTCGGAATCGTGGCGTAGTAAACGCGAGATTTCGCAAGAGCTTGAGTTTCTCGGCAAGTTTCGCGTCGTTCGTGACGATCATTCCGCCTTCGCCTGTAGTAATGATTTTATTGGCGTAAAAGCTGAAACATCCCATGTCGCCAAAACTGCCGGTTTTGCGATCGCGAAAGGTTGCACCGTGCGATTCAGCGCAATCCTCGATGACGGCGAGCTTGTGTTTGCGCGCGATGTCGCAAAGCCGATCCATATCGACCGGACGACCGAAAAGGTGCACCGGAATGATCGCGCGCGTGCGGGGAGTGATGAATCTCTCAATCAAATCGAGATTCAGATTCCAGGTGTGCGGTTCGGAATCGACGGGAACGGGAACGAGATTGTTGTGATAAGCAGCGAGCGCGGTGGCGATGTTGGTCGAAGCGCTGACGAGAATTTCATCGCCCGGCTTAAGATCGAGAGCTGCGACTGCGAGATGGAGCGCCGCGGAGCCGCTGCTGACCGCTACGCCGAACTTGCAGCCGCAATAGTTCGCGAACGTTTCTTCGAACCGCGGGATCGATTCGCCGAACGAACCGGAAATTTCGCCGCGACGGATCGCATCTGCGACCGCGGCGATCTCTTCTTCGCCGATGTCGGGTTCGAAAACGGGAATCATTTTAAGGAAGTGACCAGTGAGTCCGAGGTGCGAGCCGCACTGGCGTTGGACTGGCACTTGTGACCAGTGACCAGCAAGTCCGTTTTTTCATTCTCGCTTTTTTACGCTTACGTTCACTTTATCATTTTCGGTGCCGAGAAACGGTCCTTGTTTCACGCTCACGGCCTGAAAATCTTCCAGCACCCGGAGCGCGTGAACGCCGTGGATCAAAACGATCGCGTCGCCCGGCCCGAGTTCAATTTCGCGCAACCGCTCACCATCATCGCTGTAAAGCTCCACCACGACGCGGCCCCGTTGCATGACGAACATTTGTTGGAGGTCGGTGACTTCGCGCGGAAACGGTTTGTGATAATGAGGCGGCTCGGCAAATCCGGACTGGTGGGCGAGGAGGCCGAATTGAAACGACGATTCCGGCGGCGAAAAGAATTTTGTCTGGTCGACGCGCACGTGGGCGCGAATGACCTCCGCGTATTTGATTCCGCCGTAAGTAATAACTTCTGCGGTCATGACGCTGAGCGAAGTGAACTCAACCCGGCGAGCTTGTTTTGGCGGCAGAAGGGACGATTCGCATTAATGACGAGCGACATTGAGCCAGTTCAGTTTGTTTATCCGGGCAGTGGAGTTTGAACATCTCCAGTAAGCCTCATTCCTAATAAAGATGGTATTGTAAACCGGGTAACGCAAAGCCTTGGTCCAGACTTCAGCAAAGTGCGGCTGGAACAATTTGGCGAGTTCGTTGGTCGTCTCGAAAAATTGCAAATGGTCCCTGCCTTCCCGCCCCAACGATTCGGAGCCTGTAAAAATGCCGTTAGGAGACAATGCTGTTGTAATTTTTTCCAAGACGATCTTGGCATCGGCTGTTGTGAAATGTCCGATCGCTCCATTCCAAACAATCACATCATATGTCTTTCGGGGAAACGGCTCTTTGACCGCATCGCACAGACAGTAGGTGATCTTTGTTTTGGCGTTATTGCGTTTGGCCTCCCGGATTGCGGCAGGATCGATATCAATCGCGTCGACTTCGGCGCATTGCGCGCTGATGAAGTGATTTGTGAAAAAGCCGTCTCCGCATCCGATGTCAAGGACGACGTCCGCCGGTTGCAACGCCTCCGCCGTATAGAACGCTCGAACAAGTTGGTAGGGGTGCATCGGCCGACTGCCGAAACCGAATAAGAACCAAGCCAACCGATGACGGGTAAAATGCGGTCGGACGGCGCTCAGTTTCCACAAGCGGCGAAACAAACTTTCGTAATGTCGGCGCAACAGCCAAACGAGTAACTGTTCGCGAACTGTTCCGCCCCAGACCAATGTTTCTTTCCACCGCGTGAAGGCTCGCAGGAGGCGGCGCGGTTTGGTTTGGGCTTGCTCGTCAACCATTAGTGCGCGCTATTTTCGCTTCAACGAGCCGAGAGGAGCGCGGGTCGCAAGGTGCAGTTCGTAAACTTCGAGATGCGCGATTTCGGTGAAGCGTTGGTCACCGGATAAAAAGGTCAGATTTCCGGAGGCATCCCTGGAATCGCGCCACCGCGCATCGACGAAAACGTCCTTCGGGTCTGCGACGCGCAGACTGCCGATCTTGTTGTTGCGAACGAAGTAGGCGTTGTTGCCGGCACTGTTGCAACCAATCAGCGAGTAGCCTTTGCGTTTGGCGAGCAGATCCAAGGCCGAGAGCGATGCACCCCAGAATTGTCCGGAGTGATGCGCGCGATGCCTGTCGAATTTCTCATCGTAAGGAATCGTGACGGCGAGATCCGGACCGAAGACGCTGTTGTATTCCACAACCACGATGGCAGGATCGATAACGTCCAACTTTTCCCAGACCCAGTAATCGTTTCCGTCAATGTCGATACTGAGCAGCCCGATCTCGCCGGTAAAGCCGGCTTCGCGAATCAGATCGTTGATGTTATCGCGAGAGATCCAGGCGCGGGCTGCGGTCAGAGTATGGCGCCAATAATTCTCATCAGCGCGAATCTGATCGATGCCGCGCCGACTTCCATCCAAAACGAGGCCGCGCCAGTTGTTGTTCAAGAGGAGGAAACGGGTGTTTGATTCGCGATAATTTTCGACGCCGAACTCGACGAACGAATCCGGCAATGGCGCGAGACGGTGAATCAGATACTGAATAATGCCGTCATCGCCAAATTGGGAGAACACTTTGAACTCCGCATCGCGCAAGGACGCAAGAGGATTGCCGTTGCGGATGTTTTGAATCAATGGCTGGGCCGCGAGTATTTTTAATTCGTCCAGTTCGGCGCGCATTTTTGCGAGCTCGCGTCGAATCGCCGACGATTTATCTGACCGAAACATGATCCAAAGCGGAGCCCCTTTGCGATGGCAGAGCTTGATCGAACCAAAGGGAAAAATCCCGCTCGAGAATTTGCTCGAGGCAGCGAATGTTGTCGCGATAACGGTCGAGCAGTCGCGCTTCGATTTCTGTGTCGCGCCGGGGAGGAGAGCCGCGCCTGGTGTTTAATTCCATTAACGCTTCGATAAATCTGCGTCGAAGTCGTGAAGGTAAGAAAGACAGATACTTAGCCGCCCGATTGCGCAGCCAAAACTGAAGGCGAGGTGAAGCAGGAAGCCTCGCTTCGTTATGAACGGCAATCGTCGGCTTAAAATCCGGATCGACACCAAGGAAATTGAAAATGTCGCTGCAGGCCGCGAGAGGATCTTTGACGAATTCTTCGAAGATATAGGTGCGGACATTTTCTTTGCCGAACGTTTCCAAGAAACGGCGGATCTGCTCGGCATAAAGACCGCTTGCGAAATAGAGATAATCCGAAGAAAACTCGGGGCAGTTCGCGCGGAAGTTAGGGTCGCTCTCGCGTAACGGCTCGATTTCCAAGGCCGCGGCGAACGTTGGCGCATCCTCGGAACCTTCACGGACCATCCACCAGTAAAGCGATTCGGCCCGGCGCGCCGGATTTCGCAGCATCAGGATGATTTTTGTTTCGCCGAGCGCGGACTTGATCCAGGAAGGACTTTCGTCGGAAGAAAGATAGCCGGTCAACGATTCGCCGATAGCCGTTTCGCCACGTGCTGTGCGGAAAAGCGCGAGGTAATCGTCCCAATCTCCGTATCCGTAGCCGTGCACAAAGAAATTCGGCTCCTTAAACGGAGACATGAAAATGTCGGGATGTTGGGCCAAATACGCGTTCAAAGACGTGCTTCCGGCCTTTCCGGCTCCTGCGATGAAAAAGTTAGGTTTCGTAGCGGGCACTTTCGTATCCCTCAAGATCGACGAGCGTCCCTCTACTGACCGCTCCGTAGGACGGGAGGTTACAAAATGCGCCACGGGAGTGAAGTCAGAATACACGGTTAGCGAGTTCATCCGTAGCCGAGTCTTTACTGGTTAGACCATTGCGGGTTTGGAGTGCGGGATGGGTATTTCCTGATCAACCTTTTGCCACTTCACATCCGCGTAAACCTGGCCGAGATCATCTCCACTGAACCCGTCGTATCGGTCAGCCATCGTTGGAATGATCCTAAAGTTAAGCGCTTGTCGGCGAATGTCGTAGAGCTTTGTCTTCGGCGTGTGAAGGGCGATGGTGACTGAATAACGCCCTGGCAAAAGCAGGTGTCCGGGAATCCGGGCCAAAATATTATGATCCCCGGCCGCTTCCACCGAAATTGGCGGATCCGCCATTGAGATAGTCGAATAGAAAACTCGTTCGTGTTTAAAGTTCAAGACCGCAAAGGAGAGTTGAAGCCCCTCGATCTCACGTCGCACTTTGAATGAGCATTTTATAAGAATGGGCTCGATCGCGCTGAAGGTGGTCGTCGCCTGACTTTTCGAATTGTACAATCCAGTGGATTGCAAACCCGCCTCGCTTTCTACTGGCGCGAAATTGATTTCCGGGCGCTGGTCTTGTTCGCCACCCAAATAAGCGGAGACCACTTCCGATGGGTCCGCCTGATTTTTCGATCTCGCCGTTCCACAACAGGATGCAGCGAGAACACAGATGACAGACTGCGTCCATGTTGTGACTGACGAAAATCACCGTTCGGCCTTCGTTCGCGGCGACGTCTTGCATTTTAGTGAGACACTTTGTCTGAAACTCGGCGTCGCCCACGGCCAGGACCTCGTCGATCAAAAGAATTTCGGGATCGAGGTGGGCGGCGACGGCGAAGGCGAGCCGCACATACATTCCGCTCGAGTACCGCTTGACCGGGGTGTCGAGAAACCGTTCGACTTCGGCGAAGGCGACGATCTCATCGAATTTTCTTTTGATCTCCGCGCGCTTCATCCCGAGGATTGCGCCGTTGAGGAAAATATTTTCGCGTCCGGTAAGCTCCGGATGAAAACCCGTCCCGACTTCGAGGAGCGCGCCGACGCGGCCGTAAACATCAACACCGCCGGTGGTTGGCTCAGTGATTCGATTGAGAATTTTCAGCAACGTGCTTTTTCCGGCGCCGTTGCTCCCGATGATTCCGAGCACTTCGCCTCTCTTCACATCAAAGGAAACATTCTTGAGCGCCCAAAATGTTTCCGATGTCGATCTTCCGTTGCCGCGCAGACGTTGAACTAAGCGCCGTGGCAACGTGGTAAGTTCATCGTGGAGAGTTCTGTAGCCGCGCAGACCCTGGTGGGCGATGCGGAAAGACTTGCTCAGATTCTGAACGGAAAGCGCGATCTCGGACATCTCTGTGAATTAAATAATGTCGGCGAAGTCACGTTCGACCCGGCGAAAGAAAAACGCGCCGCTCAACAGAAGCAGAATCGACATGCCGATCGTAATCCAAAGCATGTTCGGGGTCAGCGCGCTGTGGCCCAGCACGCACCAGCGAAAGCCTTCGACAATTCCGACGACTGGATTGAGCGCGAATAACGACCGCCGCAGGTCTGACGTAATCATACTCGTCGGATAAACGACCGCGCTGGCGTACATCCAGATCTGGAGAAAGAAAGGCAAAGCATAGTTGCAATCGCGATACTTTACGCTGAGCGACGAAAACCACAGGGCGACGCCCGTAGCCGTCATTGCGGTAAGAAACAGAAATCCCGGAATCGCTAGCAGCCGCAGAGTTGGGGTGACGTGATAAATCGCCATGATGACGAAAAGCATGACCAGCATGATCACGAAGTCGACCAGCGTCGAAAAAGTATGGGAGAGCGGAATGAGCATTCGCGGGAAATAAACTTTGGAAACGAGCTGAGCGTTGTTGACCAGACTGTTGCTGCTGCGTTGGGCCGTCTGAGAAAAATAGTACCAGGCCGTCAGTCCACTAAAAACAAACAACACATAGGGCACGCCGTCGCTCGGAAGTTTGGCAACCCGTCCAAAAACAATCGCGAGAACGATCGCCGCGATCAACGGTTGCAACGCGACCCAGGTCATTCCGAGCGCGGTCTGTTTGTAGATGACCTTGATGTTGCGCTCGACCAAAATCCAAAGCAGATCCCGATAGCTCCAAAGCTCGCGTAGGTTCAAAGCCATCCAGCCTTTTGTGGGTCGGATTCGAAGAGTCGGTTCAGCAAAGGAGGGCCGCGTCACCGCGGCGAGGGACGGTGGTGCTTCAGCGGCAATGGTGGGAGATTCTGCGTTCAAGAACCCAACGTTAAGATAGTGCCTAGTGTGCGCAAGTGGACCGGCCTGGGACTAAATTTACTCGCCTCCGTGAATAAGTAATGCTCGAATACGGCAGCGAATGCCCCTACTGCGTAGCAAGTTGACGCCAGGGAACCCGTCTCGGAACTGAGTGAAAAGTTGATGCCCAACCAAGACGAGACCCTGATTTTTCTGCACATTCCGAAAACGGGTGGATCGACTCTAAACAAGATTCTGAGGTCCCAATACTCGCGGTCTGAAACGGTAACGTTACATGCTCCGAAAGTTGAAGAATTTAGGGCCCTCTCCGCCGCCCGGCGCGGGCGGTACCGCTTGATTCAGGGTCATCTGTATTTTGGTCTGCATCGTTTTATCCCACGAGCGAGCACCTACATCACTTTCTTGCGGCAGCCGGTCGAGCGCGTCCTTTCATTTTACTATTATGCGCGGAGCACGCCCGATCATTACCTGTATCCGTTGTTGGCAGCCGAGCGTCTCGATCTCAAAACTTTGCTTGCACGAGAGCTGACGGTGGAACTTTGCAATGACCAGACACGGGCGATTGCGGGTGACGAGTGGGCGGACCAGCAGCGCGTAGTGACGCGGACTGCGCTCGAACGAGCGCAGGCAAACTTGCGAAGTCATTTTCGCATCGTCGGCCTTCAGGAACAATTTGATGCAAGCCTGCTGCTTTTACGTCGCGCATTCGGGTGGAGTTTGCCCTTTTACCTCAAAGAAAACGTGACGAAGGAGAAACCTACCGACAAATCCCTGGACGCCGAAACGCGCAGGTTGGTAGAAGACGCTAACTCTCTCGACCTCGAATTGTACGAGTATGCCCGCGGATTATTTGAGGAACAGTGTCGTGCGGCGGGGGACTCTTTTGACGCCGATCTGTGTCATTTCCGTCAGTTGAACGACGCTCATGCGCGTTCAGTTCCGCGCTTTGCGGGGTCATTTCTTCGCATGTTTCGGCGGGCGCAAAGTTCGTTGGGTTTCGCGGAGTAAATGCCATTTGCTTGCGCTTTACGACTCGGGTTCTACTGTGGCGCGGTGAAAAAAATCGAGGCGATTATCAAGCCATTCAAAACCGAAGCGGTGAAAGACGCGCTCGCCGGGGTCGGCATTGAAGGAATGACGTTGAGTGAGGTGCGCGGGTTTGGCCGGCAAAAAGGCCACAGCGAAATTTATCGGGGCAGCGAATACACAGTGGACTTCTTGCCGAAAGTAAAATTTGAAGTCGTGGTCCCGGACGACCTAGCCCAGCGCGTTGTGGAAGCGATCCTTCAATCCGCCAAGACCGGAAAGATTGGCGACGGCAAAGTTTTTGTCACTGAAGTGCAGGAAGCGATCCGGATCAGGACCGATGAGCACGGCGCCGAAGCAGTATCATGAAGAACTGAAACGCGGAAATGCTGAAAGCTGAAATGGTAAGGTTGAGAGGTAAATGAAAGCTGAATCTGGAAGCTGAAAAAGCGAAATGAAAGTCTCATCTAAACTACTAAACGTCTAAACACCTAAACGTTTTTATGAATGATTTTTTGTTGTCGATCCTGCTCGGAATCGTCGAAGGACTGACCGAGTTTCTGCCGGTCAGCTCGACCGGCCATCTCCGAATTGTTGAAGCGCTGTTCCATCTCAATTTACAGGACAGCTTTTGGAAGATGTACACGATTGTGATTCAGCTCGGCGCGATTCTGGCGTTGCCGGTTTATTTTTGGAACCGGATCCTGAAATTTCTCGCCACGTTTCCGAATGGCGACCGGGGCGACCGCAATTTTCTGACTCATCCGCTCAGCCTAACCATGATCGCGTTTGTGGTGACCGCGGTACCGGCCTGGGCGTTGACTAAAGTGATCGGGAAAAATCTTGAGAGCCTCTGGGTGATCACGCTCGCGCTGATCATTGGCGGAATCGTGATGTGGATTGTCGATGCTATGTTCACGCGACCGCGGGTCACGCACATGGAGGAAATGAGTTTGCCTGAAGCGATCTGGATCGGCGCCTGCCAGATTTTGTCGGCGGTGTTTCCGGGAACATCGCGCTCGATGTCGACAATTGCGGCCGGACAGATCGTCGGTCTGTCGCGCGCAGCCGCGCTGGAGTTCTCGTTTTTTCTTTCGATGCCGACAATGGCGGCGGCCACGCTGTACGATCTTTATAAAACGCTGAAACCGAGTCGTGACACGGCTGGCGAGGGAGGAATCGCTCCGTTGGCGATGAACACGCACGAATGGATTGTGCTCGCGATCGGCTTCGTCATTTCTTTCATCGTCGCGCTTGGGGTCGTCGCGTGGTTTATGCAATGGGTTCGGCATCGCGGCTTCGCGCCGTTCGCAATTTACCGCATCGTGCTCGGAATCGTTCTGGTGATTCTGCTGACTCGCGGTCTGATTTAGATCGACATCGAATGGAATCGACCGAAACGATTCTTCCCGACCTGCAAAGCTGCGTGCTCTGCGAAGACGTCCGTTGCGAGTTCAACGGGATGAACACACTGGTCGGCGTGCTCAACGTCATCGCCGCGCCGTCGTTGCCGATCAATTACATGCGGCTCTGTATTTGGACACGTTGG
Organism: uncultured Verrucomicrobiae bacterium; assembly: GCA_963814965.1. GTDB lineage: Bacteria > Verrucomicrobiota > Verrucomicrobiia > Chthoniobacterales > UBA10450 > AV40. Next base: position 6,649 of record CAWFFA010000027.1, on the reverse strand, counting down.
TGCGGCGGAACCGGCAAATTCAAACAACGATCGCGGATTGTGGGAGTCGACGAGCAAAATGTTCTGGCGCAAGCCGAGGTCGAGTTCGTGCTGAAGGAAATGGAAGGGCATGCCACCAACGTTCATTATTTTGGCGGGGTGCAGTTCCAACAGTTTGGCCTGCATCACGTTGAGATTTATTTGCACGACGAATTGCGGCTGCGTTTTCCGCTCCCGGTCGTCCGCCTCCAGCGACAATGACAAACGGTAGGGACATCGCGCTGCGATGTCCGCGGACGCCGCAGCGCGGCGTCCCTCAACTGAGATTGCCGATCTCAGCGCCCGGCTGCCCTAGGTGCGCTCGGCCGCCGCGGCGGCCTCGGCACCTCCCGCCGTAAAGTTGGCTCCCGCCAACGCCTTGTGAATAACTGCTTGCCACCCCGGCGCAGATTCGATATCACCGATGGGTTCATGGTCGGCAAAGTCCTCATCGGAGCGTTTGCGTGCGGATTGATCTCAATCGCGACGTTGTCTGCTCAGCAGGTGGAAATTGGGCGCGAAAAACCTGTGAAGGTTGTTCAGCAAACCAAGCCGGCTGCGGCACAACCGCAGATCGAGCTACGTCCCCAAGCCCAAAAAGTTTCTTACACAACGACCCCTTCGTCTGCTCCGCCGCTGACCATCGAGCAGATGCGTCAGGCGGGTGCGATGGCCATACAGCGTGTCAAAGAAGAAGAAATGCACGACATCCAAGCAGATGATGCGCCGCCATCGAAGCCCGCGCCCGCGAAAAAGACGGCGAGCCCGAATGCAGTGCGCGTAGTTGAAAAGCCATCGCGCGAACCTGAAACGTTTCCGGCGCCGCCGATTAATTTTTCAGGACAAACGGCGTTCGTCCGACTGGCGGATGGTTTCGACATGCCGGTGGGGAAACCGGATGCGCGTGGATATTACAGAGCGCGTGGATTCCGGTCGCACGGACATCTCGGCGAGGATTGGGATGGAGTCGGCGGTGGCGACACTGATCTTGGCGATCCAATTTATTGCATTGGCGATGGCGTCGTGGTTTTTGCGCGCGATTGCCATCAGGGGTGGGGAAACGTGATCATTGTGCGCCACGCGTATCGCGACGGGCTCGGCACGCGCTACATCGATTCGCTTTACGGGCATCTGGAGAAAATCCTGGTAAAGCGTGGACAAAGCATCAGACGCGGACAACAAATCGCGACTATGGGAACCGCGCACGGCCTTTACGACGCGCATCTGCATCTGGAAATCCGAAAAAACCTCGAGATTGGAATGAGTCGCGACAAATTCGCTCAGGATTCGAGCAATTATTACGATCCGTCGCAGTTCATTACCGCGCATCGTCACTTGCAGAGCAGCGGCGCGAGTTGTCGGGTGGCGATGAACACTTTCACCTACGACGCGCGGATCCCGTGGGACAAACTCAAGAATTACGCGCACGCGCGCACTGGTGGCGGCACGAGCGAATCAGCCTACGCGCTGAAAAAGGCGGTCGCTTCGCAGACCAGCCACCGGGACTAGCCTGCCCGCTGGGCAGGAAATCCCAAATCACCAAGCACCAAAATCCCGAGGAAATTCCAATCTTCAAACATTAAACCCTCCTCGTCCGGGCAAGTGGGTCTAGTTTGAATGACTGGAACCTTGGGTTTGGTGCCTGGTTTTTATCTCAGTTCGAACATCGCAATGCGATGTGCATTGCAACAATCCGCTTGCGCGAGTGCGCGCCGTTCTTATCATTCGTGGGCAAGTCCCGACTGCGTCTTCTCCGCCACCGGACCAACTCGTCCTTTGGCGAGCCAGATGCGTCGGGAAAATTTTTGCCCGAGTGTGAATTGAAATGGCAAACACGATTCTAGTTGGCGCGCAATGGGGCGACGAAGGGAAAGGCAAGATCATCGACGTCCTAACGACCAAGACGGACGTGATTGTTCGGAGTCAAGGCGGCAACAACGCCGGACACACCATCGTTCACGGCGGCAAAACCTACATCCTGCATCTGATTCCCTCGGGAATTTTGCGACGCGGCAAAGTTTGCTTGATCGGTAATGGCGTCGTAGTCGACCCGATCGCGCTGGTGAGCGAAATCGAACAGCTGCGTCGGGCGGGTGTAAGGATTGGCAAGAATCTTTTAGTGAGCGATTGCGCGCATCTGGTTTTGCCTTACCACCGCGCGTTCGACGAACAACGCGAGCTCCGCAAGGGCCGCGCTAAAATCGGAACAACGAAACGCGGCATCGGTCCGGCATACGCCGATAAAGCTGCGCGCACTGGTTTGCGCATCTCGGATTTGATCCAACCGCGGTTGTTCTCGAAAAAACTGCAGGCCAAAAATCGCGAGAACAACGCCGTTCTGCGCGCGCTGGGCGCGAAAGCGATCGATTACGACGAGGTGAACAAAACCTATCTCGCCGCCGGAGCGAAGCTGCGGCCGTTCGTGACCAACACCGTTGTTTATTTGCACAATGCGATTCAGCGCGGAAAAAATGTTTTGTTCGAAGGCGCGCAGGGAACGTTTCTCGACATCGATTTCGGAACTTACCCGTACGTGACGTCGTCCAATACGACCGCAGGAGGGGCTTCCACCGGAACCGGGGTTCCACCGAACCGCATCGATCGCGTGGTCGGGGTGATGAAAGCTTACACCACGCGGGTAGGCGAGGGGCCCTTGCCGACCGAGGACCAACCGCTTTCGGACCTGCTTCATTCGCTTGGCCGCGAGTTCGGCGCGACAACTGGACGGGCACGGCGCTGCGGTTGGTTCGACGCCGTTGCGACGCGTTACGCGACGATGATTAACGGGATCGATGAGCTGGCGATTACGAATCTAGACGGGTTGGACACGGTTGATGCTATCCGAATCTGCGTCGGTTACCGGTTAAACGGAAAGCGGCTTAATGTTCCGCCGTGTGACGCGGTCCAACTCGACAACTGCGAACCAATTTATGAAGAGATGGCTGGCTGGAATCAATCCACGACTTCAGCGAAAAAACTTTCACAACTGCCACGTGCTGCACGAGATTACGTGAAGCGGATCGGACAGCTGACGGGCGCGAAAGTTTCGATCATCAGCGTCGGGCCGACGCGCGCGCAGACGATCTTTTTGTAACAATGGCCGCCGCCGGCAAATCCGTCCCTCGGCATATCGCCATTATTATGGACGGCAACGGCCGGTGGGCCAAAGCGCGCGGTTTGCCGCGAATCAAAGGGCACGAAGAAGGCGCCCGAGCCGCCCGCGAATGCGTCGAGGGCTGTGCGGAATTGAAAGTGGATTTTTTGACCCTTTACGCATTTTCGGCCGAGAACTGGCAGCGACCCAAGACTGAAGTGTTTGCCCTGATGCGGCTGCTCGACAAGTTTTTGAAGGACAAAACGCCGGAGCTGATCGAGAAAAATGTGCGATTGCAGGCGATCGGCCGCCTGACTGATTTGCCGGGTGCCTGTCAGCAGCAGTTGCACAGATCGATCGAAGCGACGGCCCGCAACACTGGCGTGACCTTGGTTCTCGCGCTCAGTTACGGTGGCCGGTTGGAAATTATCGACGGCATCAAAAGCTTGCTTCGCGCGATTGAGCTCGGACACATCGATAAAGGCATGATCGACGTCGAGATGTTCAGCAAACATCTGTACACTCGTTATTATCCGGATCCCGACCTGCTCATCCGAACTTCAGGCGAGATGCGGTTGTCGAATTTTCTGCTCTGGCAGACTTCCTACACAGAAATGTATGTGACGCCGAAACTCTGGCCGGATTTTACCAAGAAGGACCTGGCTGCTGCGGTTGAAGAGTATGGTCGTCGCCAGCGGCGTTACGGCCGCAGTGAGTAGCAGGTATCGGCGGGTCATGGCGTCGAATCAGCTCAGGTAGCGGCGGGTCACCGACCCGCCATATCGATTTGTGAACGATCGAGAATATACGGCCAATCATCTTCATTGTTGATTAGGCCTGCGCGCACCGGATTCTGTCGGATATACGTTTCCTTTTCGTCAGAACTTTCGTCATGGCGCAGCCGATGATCGAAAAAGTTTCGTTGCCAACGAACCTTCGTAAACCGCGACGTCGCTTTCTTGAAGCTGGCGACGATGCTCGAAAGCGACGCCTCACCATCTATGGCGATCAGCGCATGGAGATGATCAGGCATCAGAAGCAGGAGTTCCAAATACCAAGCGCCTCGTGCGTCGTACATTTTAGCAGTCATAAAAATAGAATCGCGCACCTTGTCTTTGCACAACTGATTCCGATCTTTTTCAGCACAACAAATTGTAAGGAAATAGGTCGCGCCAAATCGCGCGGAAAAATGGGCCGAATGGTCGAGTGTCTTACGGAGAAAACTCTTTGCTTTTAGTCGATTGTTCAATGGGGGTGGCGATTGAGGTCAATCGCCGCTACCTGGATTCGCAATGTTGTAGGCTAGCTGCGGTTGACCGAACCGCATTTCAAGTTGCGCACGTTCGTGCCCAAATGGCCAGGGTTTTCATCCGAAAAGGCGGCGGTCGCACCGTCAGGACCGGCGGGTCATGGCGATTGAGGTCAATCGCCGCTACCAGGCGTCGAATTACCTCAAGCTCGGGTAGCGGCGGGTCACCGACCCGCCACATTTCTTCAGCGCTTCAATTTGCCAAAGCACGACGCATACACGCGAAATATTGGAATGGCGATTGAGGTCAATCGCCGCTACCTAACCGAACCGCGTTCAACGCTACACGAGCTCACCCGCCACCGAGTCTGCCAGCGCTTTTCCGGCCCGCGTCAAAACGAAACGGTCGTTCGTTTTTTCAAGCAGGCCGAGTTTGATGAATTCGCGCGTTTCGGTTTCAAAGGAATCGAGCAATCGCGCGGGCACGCCACCGTCGGTCCGCAACGAAAGCGCGACTCTCTCGGCGCGCTTCATTGCTTCAGTCAAATGCTCGACTGAGCCGGACGCGCTTTGTCCGGCAAGAACGGCCTCGGAGTAGCGGCGAAAGTCCGGAACGTTTTGCCGGCGGGTCATTCCAATTGTGGAAAACGCGCTCGGTCCGATGCCGAGATAGTCGGCGCCCGACCAATACCCGTGGTTGTGCGCGGAGCGAAACCCTGGCCGCGCGTAATTCGAGATTTCGTATTGCTCGTAGCCCGCGTTTTCCAACATCGACATCGCGATGTCGAAAAACTCCACGTCTGCGTCCGCGTCCTGTCGAAATTCGCCGCTCGCATGGCGTAGAAAGAATTCGGTGTCTTCTTCGTAAGTCAGGCAATAAGTCGAAATGTGTTCCGGTTGGAGGGCGATCGTTCGCTCCAACGTTTCGCGCCATTGGGCGATGGTTTGTCCGGGCAACCCGAACATCAGGTCGATGTTGATGTTTTCGAATCCTGCCCCGCGAAAAATCTCGAAAGATTGTTCGGCCTGCTTCGCGTTATGCTCCCGACCAAGCAACTTTAGCAAATCATCGTCCCATGATTGAACGCCCAAGCTGATTCGATTGATGCCGAGACGCCGAAGCAGTGACGCTTTTGTCGCCGATACGCTTCCAGGATTCGCTTCCATCGTCCATTCGATCAACTCCGACAAATCGAGTGATCGGTGAAAGCCAGTCAGCAAGAAGTCGAGTTGCGCGGTCGTCAGCGCGGTCGGCGTTCCGCCACCGAAATAGATCGTCCTAAGCCGCAGCGGTTGGTCCTGGGTCTGGGTTTGCAATTCCCGCACAATCGCCTCGCAAAACCGCGGCGTCTGCGAGCGGTCGAGCAGTTCCTTGTAAAAAGCGCAATAGGGGCAAATGCGCGCGCAAAACGGAATGTGAACGTAAAGATGGCGGATCATTTCCGGCGCGTTCCGGGCAAATTGTCGTTCGGATGAAACCTCGGAGTTGTGATTCGCGTTTGCGACCATAAGATCAAAGTCCCTTGTCGATCCGAATTGTAGCTCTGGTTTCTATCTGCGCCATCACCGGCGCGTGGGCGCAAGCTCCCTCGCCGCAGAAGTCGATAGTCTACACGACGCACGATGCCGACGCGATCGTCGATTATAAAACGAATGCACGGGTCGTCCGGGCGATGGTCGACCGATTGGTCCTGGCGGCGACTGGCCAGCCCGATTTGGCCAAGGCCTGGGGCTCGCTCATCTCGCCTAACGACAAGGTCGGAATCAAAATTTCCGCCGCCGGCGGCGAGCTCTTCACGACGCATCACGACGTTGTCACCGCGATCGTTGACGGTTTGGTCGCGGCTGGCCATCCGCGGAGCAGCATCATTGTTTGGGACCGATCACTCGAGGGGACAAAAGGCGCCGGATACAGAGGGGGCGCGGACGGATTTCAAATGAAGAGCATTGCGCCGCGCGCCGGCTACGACCCGAAGGCGACGTTTACCGCGCCTTTACTTGGAAAACTTGTATGGGGCGACGTCGATTACATCAGCGACACGGGAAAAAGCATTCCGCTTTCCGACACCGAGAATACGAGCAACGTCAGTCATTTCTGCAAAATTCTTTCCACTGACGTGACTAAAGTCATCAACGTCCCGGTGATGAGTAACAGCACGACCAACGGCATCGCCGGTTGCCTTTACAACATGACGATCCCGAACATCGACAATTGGCGACGATTTGCTCAGGGCACACCGTTTGGCGCGGAAAGTATCGCGATCATTTACGCAGATCCACACATCTCG
>CAWFFA010000026.1:0-784902 GCA_963814965.1 uncultured Verrucomicrobiae bacterium | reverse complement strand
CCGGAAAAAAGCATCGCGGTGCTGCCGTTTGAAAATCTCAGCGCAAAACAGGAGACCGCCTTCTTCATTGACAGCGTCCAGGACGAGAAATTCTCGCCCGCGGTCTGGCCCGAAGGTTCCAGAGCCTGAAAGTGATGAGGCCGCGCCAGTGTCATGCAGTCTGTCAGCCCGTCGCGCCCGCGAGGGTCACGAAGTTGGTGGACAAGATTTCGGCGTCGCTCATGTCCTGGAAGGCAGCGTCCAGCACGCCGCCAACCGAATCCGGGTCAATGCTCGACTCATAGACGCGCGCACCGACGCACATCTTTGCGGCGCGCCAAAGCGTCCGATCGCGATCTCGCGGATGTGTTCGCTGTTTTTAGGGTGATCTGCTGGATCCGATTTGCACCAACCAGCTCCACCAGCTCAGATCACGCCAAGCGAGGAAGCTTAGCTATGTCGCACCAGCCCACCCACCACCGACCCTGTTTCTCAGAGACTTTTTGCGCAGGCGCTGCGGCTGTGCGAGTTGGCCTCTGATCCTGATGGAAAAGAAGCTCTTCTTCAGGCGATAACCTTGCTTGGTGGAGCGCTCGCGCGCGATCCGTACTTCTTAAGTGCGTCTGCTCTTCTCTCCGCGGCTCACATCGAGCTCTATTGGCGGGGTTCGACCACACCGCTGCCCGCCTTGCGTTGGCTCGCGCGGCGATTGAGCGAGCCGCCGCTATAAACCCGGATGCCGGGGATTTCCATCTCATGCGGGCCAACTACGCGTATAAGGCTTTCCGGGATCAGGACCGTCGCGTGCTGAACTGGAGCTCGCCCGCAAAACTCTTCCGAGCGCGGCCGTCGTCTACGCCCTTACTGCTCCCATCGATCGTCGTCAAGGGCGCTGGGCTGAGTCGGCTCGAAATTCGGAGCGTAGCGTCGTCTCGACCCGCGCAATTTCCGCTTCGTGGTGGAAACGGGATTCACTTACCAGGCATCGCCGTTTTTGATGAGTCGGCCCACATGTTTGAGCGGGCCCTCTCGGTTATTCCCACGGATCACTTTGCCCGTGCGCAACTCGCTCAAATCCCATTCTTCGAATACGCCGATGTCCAGACGTGGCGCACTAAACTTTCCGCTATTATCAACGAAGACCCGAAGGCAGCTACCGAGATCGCGAACGACCTTGTTTATTGTGCACTGGCGGGACGGGATTCCGCGTTGGCCACTCGTGCGCTCCAATCCATCCGCGCCGAGGGATTGCCTGATAGCTACAACAACTCACTCTGGGCGCGGGACTGGTTTGTTGGCCTCGCCGCACGCACCTTCGGGGACGAGGCCAAAGCGCACGCCGCTTTCACCTCTGCCCGCGCCATCGAAGAAAAATCGTGCACGACCAACCCGATTACGCGCCGGCCTGGAGTCGACTCGGACTCATCGATGCCGGCCTCGGACACAAGGAAGATGCGATCCGCGAAGGGCGCCGCGCGTGTGAACTGTTGCCAGTCACCAAGGATGCAATGGACGGCCCTTCCTACATCGTCAATCTCGCCACGATCTATGCCTGGACTGGCGAGAAAGATTTGGCGCTCGAACAACTCGCCATCTCCGCAAAAATTCCAGCCGGCGTTACTTACGGCGAACTCAAGCTCTACCCACAATGGGATTCGCTTCGCGGCGATCCGCGCTTCGAAAAATCGTAGCTTCGCTTCGCGCCGCGACTAACGCGCGGCTGAGGGGTCCAGACGGTCCCCAGATGAGCGGTTCAGCCTCCTCTGACATGTGTCAGATGACGCTCCAATTCAGCCCTCGTCCGATAATAACTATTCTGCCCTGCGCCCCCTGATTTAGCCCAACAGCGCGTGATTCTAGTTACTTTTTGATCTTCCACTCAGTACGACCGCGTAAAATCACAATCACTCATGGGCGAATCTGTAAATCCTGATGTAACCGCGGTTCAAAAATCCGAAGCGCCGCCTCCGGACCGGGCCGATCTCCGCCCCGAAAATATCCAGGACGCCGTCATCCGGCTGGCCGGCAATTCCCAGGACGGCATCCAATCCGCCGGCGCATTTCTCGCCCGGCTCGCCGGCCGTTCCGATCAGGACGTCATGACTTACATGACGATCCCCGCCACCATCTCCGGCGGTCCCTCGATTTTCCAGGTCCGCATGGGCACCGGCGAAGTTCTTTCCGCCGGCGACGAAGCCGATTTCCTCGTCGCGTTTTATCAACACAGTTATCAGGACCACATCGACTTCCTGAAAGAAGGCGGCGTGCTCCTTTACGATTCCGATAACGTCGAGCCGAACCTCGACGACAAACGTTTCGTTTACGTCGGCGTGCCCGATCACCGGCCTGACCGTTGAAGCGCTCGGCGGCACGGCCAAGGACAAGGGCAAAAACATTTTCGTGCTCGGATTGATCTCGAAAATTTTCAGTCTCGATGTCGAAAAACTAAAACGAATCATCAACGAAAAATTCGCCGGCAAAGACGAGAGCATCGTCAACACCGCCATCATGGCGTTCAAGGCCGGCTACGCTTATCCGGTCGGCAAAGTTCTGACGCATCATTATCAATTCGAGAAGGTCGAGAAAAAGCCGGGCGCGCGCGACCAGATCACGATGGACGGCAACAAGGCGCTGGCCTACGGACTGATCGCCGCCGGCGTGCGTTACGGCGCCGGTTATCCGATCACGCCCTGGTCGTCGGTCATGGAAATTTTGCGAACGCGAGCTTCCAAAATACGGCGGCATTTTTGTGCAGGCCGAAGACGAGCTCGGCGCGGTTTCCATGGCGCTCGGCTTTTCCTTTTCCGGTTATCTCGCCGTCACCGGCAGCGCCGGCCCGGGCATTTCGCTCAAGACGCGAAGCGATCGGCTGGGCCTCGATGGCCGAGATGCCGCTCATCATTTGCAATGTTCAACGCGGCGGACCGAGCACCGGTCTGCCGACCAACGTCGAGCAGAGCGATTTGCACCAGGCCATTTACGGCGGCCACGGCGACAGTCCGCGCGTCGTGCTCGCCGCGGCGACGGTGGAAGATTGTTTTTACATCGCGATCGAAGCCGCGCGCATCGCCCGCAAATACAGCACCCCGGTATTTATTTTGAGCGATACCTCGCTGGCCACGCGCATCGAAGCGTTCGACGAACCGGATCTCGCCAAATTGATGGTCGATCCGAAACCGGACCTGACCCCGCGCCAGACGCACAAGCCTTACCCGATCGATCAAATCACTCAGCACGTCCCGCCCGGCACTCGCATCCTCGACGGAAAATATCCGCTGCTCTCCGGACTCGAGCACGACGAGATGGGACATCCGACCGGCAGCCCGAAATTGCACATGGCCATGACGGCGAAACGCCGCAACAAACTGCGCAAGCTCGCCGAAGAAATTCCGGTCCCGGAAATTTATGGCGACCAGGAAGGCGACACGCTCCTTGTCGGCTGGGGCTCAACCTACGGCCCGATCCACGACGCCGTGAAACATGGCGCGCGAGCACGGCGAAAAAATCGGCGCCATCCATCTGCGCCATATTCATCCGTTGCCTAACGGACTGGAGAAAATCTTCGCCAAATTCAAACGCATCGTCGTCGTCGAGATGAACGACCAGGGAGTTTACGGGTTCGGCCAGCTCGCCACGATTCTGCGGGCGCGCTATTGCGAACCGAAGATCGAGAGCGTCACCAAGACCGACGGCCTGACTTATCGCGTGAAAGAAATTCTGGAAGGCGTCTTCCCCGGCAAATTTGTTTCCGTCCGGGGCTATTCACCGAATCGTCCGATGCCGATAACGGCGAACAAGATGTCCATCGCGCCCGGGCCGAGTCGTCCCCCAAGGCGTGGCTAGCCAACGCAAATCCGAAGTCAATCGCCAACCAGGGAGATCGGAATCAAAATCAAGCAGCGAACGAAAGAGCTTCACGAAGCAACAAGTTAACGAAAACGAGCTTCTGGGCTTGATATTGGAGCTTCCTGAGATGAACTTGGATCTGGAGCCTGGCCGCAACGCCTGTTCCGTACTATTAAAACTTGAATGTCTAACGAACTCAGAACCAAACTATACGGATCAATGATGAGGCGACAGCGACATACCTGCGCGAACGCACCACGCGAAAAATTAACCAAGAAAGCGATCACCGCCGATCATCCGACCTGGTGTCCGGGCTGCGGCGATTTCGCCGTGCTCGCTTCCTTCTACAAGGTTCTGGAGAAACGCCAGATCGATCACGAAAAGATCGTCACGCTCGCCGGGATCGGTTGTTCGTCGCGCTTTCCCTATTTCGTTAACGGCTACGGCGCGCACTTCATTCATGGCCGCGCCGTTCCGTTCGCCAGCGGGGTCAGCCTGGCCCGGCCGGATCTGAATGTCTTTCTGTTCGGCGGCGACGGCGACGGTTTCTCCATCGGCGGCAACCATCTCAATCACGGCGCGCGCAAGAACATCAACATGGTCTACTTCATCATGGACAACTTCGTCTATGGCCTGACGAAGAAGCAGACCTCGCCCACGTCGCCGATCGGGTTCAAATCCAAGACCGATCCGACCGGCGCGATCGATCATGCCGGTTAACCCGATGAAACAACTCATCACCGCCGGGGCCACCTTCGTCGCGCGGACGCACGCCACCCAGGTCAATCACATGATCCAGATGATCGAGCGCGCCATGGACCATCAGGGTTTCAGCGTCATCGAATGTCTGAGTGAATGCGTCGAATTTTATCCCGGCGTCTTCGATCCGGGCAATCCGCGCAAAGGCGGCAGCTTCGAGGTGATCCAGGAAAAGAAATGGGACAACACCCCCGAGGACGAACTCCGCCATGATGTCACCGACGAGTTCGCCGCCTACAAATTAGCCCAACTCCCGTTCCCCGGCGTCTTCGGCGTCTTTTACCAGAACGATCGCCCAACCAAAAACGCGCTGGAGAAAAAATGGATCGAAACACCCGGGAAAAAACCGGCAACGCCTCCGATCTCGAACTTCTCCAAAAAACCTTCGACCGGATGAAGTGAGCTTACGCTAGAACCTGACGCGTCAGGCTTCCATAAATCGCGGATGAAACCCCGTAGAACATGGTTTACACGATCATTGTAAACGGAAGACCGGCGTCGCATAATGCCGCTTCACAGAAGAAGAATAAGTGGAAAGCGCGAGTGCAAGCTGCCGCTAAGCGAGTATTTAAGACCCCTCTAAAAGACGAGGACGTTCGGGTAGCAGTCACATTCTATTGCGATCGAACGATCCGAGGAAGATTAGACGCGGACAATGCATCGAAACCAATTTGCGACGCCCTGCAGGGGATCGTCTATACCAATGATCGTCAAGTAAGCGCCCGCCATGCGCATCAGCGAGATATTTCTGAGACATTTCGGGTAAAGGGGGCCGATCTCGCAATTCTGAAAGCAGTTCAACGAGGGAAAGAATTCGTATGCATCAAAATCGACAATGAAGGATCGGACATCCACATTTTATGAGTAAAGTATCTGCAACGGTAGAACGAAGAATGATTCGCGACGTCGCGCGGCGATATAAGTGCCGCGGATTTGCGGTGCGTGCTGTGCATGGGCAGTTTCAGAGGCCAAAGCAGATCGTCGGCATTCGGCCTGACGTAACTGCAGTTAAAGGCAAAAACACGATTATCATTGAGATTAAGGCCAAGACGTCGCTCGGGAAGTCGACGCGAGCGATCGAACGATTAGCGGGTTACGCAAAGCGTAAGCGAAATGTACGTTTCGATCTGGTGGTCGCCAATCCACCACGGTTCGCTAAACTGAAGGCACAAAGCGCTAAAAAGAAGAAGGCTGCTGCTCGGCGGCGCAGGAAATAAATTCCTCGTGCTAATCGAGGCCTGAAAAGCTAACAATGATCAAACGATGTGTCGGCGTTTCGCTGCTTCTTCGCTAGAACGCCGTGCTTCGGCGAACTTCTTCAACTGCGGTTCGATTTTCTCAAGCAATCGTTGCCAAAACGCGTCGTACTCCGACTGATCTTCGAAGGCTTTTTCTGAAACCTCATCTTGCTGAGGCACCAGCTCAAGTTCAGCGAGTTCACTCATATTGGTTGCAGGTTGTGTGTCATTAATGGGTAATCCCGGCTGCTGTCGAGATCAAATTTGATCACGGACCGGTCCGTATTGAGGGCCGAGCCGATATCAATGAACAGCCTCTCGGGATAATGGAGCGCGAGCCAGCCACTTGGTTCATAGACATTTCGCGTCGCGTCCCAAATCACCTCCCCAAGAATCCGGTGTTCCCGATAAAGGTCAAGCGTGGCAATTTCCCGGAGCCATATGAAGTGCGGAAGAGGCATATTGCAATAGACATCGAAGACCCGCTTGTGCCCCATTCTGCGTTGATCGAGGTACCGCTTAAACGATCGCCCAGTCGTTAAGAACGTCCGTGTTCACAATCGGATTCCCCTCAGGGAAGGAGAGCAGGAATTAATCCCAAATTTGGTATTTCTGAGCAATCCCGACGATGCGGTTTCAAACTGTTCTGCGGGAAGAAAAACTCGCGGCGGCAACGGTGCAGTAAACGCCTCTATCTCCTGAAACGATATCAAGGAACGCGCCGCGCTTGCTTTGCCAGCATCGGTCAGCGGAAGGCGTTGATACGGTATTGCGTTGTCGTCGTTGATAATAAACCCTTGATTAAAAAAAGACGACTTGAGCCGTCTAAATTTTTTGAGCTTCGTGTTTACAGTCTTCGTATAATCAGAGAAATGCCCCAAACAGGCCACAACATGGTCATGGGTTGACGCGAGGATCGGTATACCGCTTTCGACGTATGTGTACATGATGTGTTCGAAATCTTTCGGATAACTTTGGCGTTCATAAATCACAGGCGATAGTCCGATTTGTCGAAGAGCGTCGGCCATTTGCCAATCTGTCAATCCTTCGGATGGAGTGAGACTTCCTGTCGAATAGTTGCGCGTCAGCTGAGTAATCTGATAAGGATAGGTCTCTGGATACATTGGATACCGGTTGCTAAAGTAACGGATGACCATCCAGAGCGCTGATTGAGCACATACTGTCACGTCCGCGTCCTGACTAATGAACGGAAACCCTCTTACGGAAAGCGTCACTCCTTGAACGGATAGATGTTCATCGCAGAGACATACACCGCCGTGAGAATAACCGAGTTTAACTGGATCGAGCAGGGTCCGGCCAAGGCAATGAGGTCGCGTCGGACGGATAACTGAATAACCGCAATAGCTTCGCTGTAGTGAGTTCGACTTGCGAAGATCTTTGCGCACAATCCGTTTTTTGAAGAAGTGTAATCGCAAGCAACGCGCGTTTGGTGTTGTGAATCGCTTGGAGTGGTAATTCGAAAATGTATCTCGATAGTCTTTGTCGATGTAGTGACGCTCTATCACCACTGACTTTGTGCACCCGCCTAGGCATTTTTGAAGCCGTCGCAGTCCATCTTGAGTTAGAAACGGCTTGGAAAGTTTCGGCAAATCGGCCCAGCTGTGACGTGAATCGAATGTGATTATCGGTAGCGGACTGCCAGGACTGTCAATCATTGTTCAAGGAGGCTCTTCAGTAAAAATGTGGAGGATTCGACATTTCCAAACCGTTAGCAAGCCTAGTCTAATTCAGCCGGGCGTTGCATAAATCTTTTACGTTCGCTGCAATCCTGCGAGAACCCGAAGCGCCCCCGAATGCTAACGGTCACTAATTCTTTCTCGGCAGATTGAGCCTCCGCGTTCCTATGAAACCGCACCTGGCAGAATTGCTCCTAGATATCCGCCTCCATGGAAAGCCCGACAAGTTGCGCAATTTGCGTCGATTCTCACAGGAGATGCAGTCATCACACGCGATCCTGCTGAATTCGCAAAACACAAAAACGCAAAAGATTGACGCGTATCGTGTCTGGTTGACGCGAAATCAGCCATGTATTTTCGGGCGTCTAGCGGCGACGCAAAAACGCGCTTTTATCTGTCTTCTGGAAGAAAACGAAATCCTTGGAATGCGAAAAGGTGATGACGACGTCCGGGACACAATCCAGGATTATCGGCAGCTTTGGAAACGTTATGCTCTTGAGGGACTTAGCTCGTCCTTTCTCATTGCGGTTGTCGGAGAGAGACTGGTTGGAGAAAGGGCGAAAGACAGCCTCAAGGAGTTTTGTCGTCGATTGCTGGAACTTTACATGGAGAATCCTTACATCAGAGACGACACGATCATCGCGCAACGCGAATACGTATTTTTCAGGCTTGCGTCTATAGGCCGCGAGAAATTCCTGAAGTTCGCGACTCTACCAAATGTTTTTTGTTCACAGGGTGATCGGCGCTGGTGGCATGACCACCGTTGTCCCGGTGGCGTGATGATAACATCTAACGCGCTCGGACATGATGTTTATTCACGTAGTGGTCGATCGCAGATTGACGACGCGAAGAAGCTGGAAGCACTTGAGCAGGCGATGCGGACTATCAACAATGCCTATCGAGAGAAGCCGAGCAAGAAGCCAGGCGCGTTAAGGCACTGTCCGGCTACCTTCTTGGTTCCGAAAAGCGACAAGGCAGAGCCAACACTAAAAAAGGAATCGGCTGCGTACCCTGCTGATCATTATGAAGGATTTTTCAACACCGACCATCTCTTGCCGTCGGTTTTCTTTCACGAGGATAGGGATCCAAAGACATTGGAGCGGTACCAGGATTTGAGCTTGCGGTACATTTTTGATTCAAAGACAGATCCGGAAGATCATCAGCATTTGGTCGCCGGGGTAGACGCTAGTTGGTATGAAATCAGGCGCAATCTCGATCGACTCCCAGGGTTTTGCGATCCCGAAGTCGTTTCCCAGCTGACGCCGAAGATTCAAGGCAAACTTAAAAATTGGGCCGCACAGCGCCTGAAAAATCGGATGTAAGAGTTGCTTATCCTTCAAGACCAAGCCGTCGAAAGAATGCTAAATTTCTGGCAGTTGCGTCATCGAGCAACTTCTCGAGCGAGATGTATTCGATATAGTAGCGACCTTTGTTCGTAACCCAAAATGCTCCCGACCCGAAGGATGTCCTCGTGAATCCAAGTTCCTCAAGCCTCATCAACATTGCTTCGGACAATTCGCACACTGGCTACATGTAGAAACGTGCATCGGACGCAGGCTTAATCGGCCGACCAGATTTCAAATGCTGTGCTTGTCCTTCATTAATTTTCCGTGCATATCGCATCATCTGTTGGTGCGGCAGCTCGTCCGTCGGCACGGTAGCTAAATCCTTCAAAGCCTGCTTAAACTCCACCAAGACAATTCGCTCATAACCTTTCGACTGTTCCGGCGGATCAGACGCAAACGCTCCAGGTCGATCCAGTGCAATCAACAGGTCAGGCCGGTCGCCCCTTCTCCCGTCTATCGGCTTGTCTGACGAGAGGTAATCGTTTGATTGAAGTCTTTCGTCCAGGATCCAAAGCTGATGATCGACACCGGGATTAGATTCGGTATCTGTCCGTTGCGGGAACACGAGATCGTGTATGGCAGCTTCTTGATGAGCCTTCCGTCCGGGCTCATCGAGATCAACTGTTGTAAGCGCTCAAGAACGATTTTGCGCAAACTCACGTACTCCGCGAGAGCGACCTTTTTCTGAACCTCGATTTGGTCAGCTAACACCCGAGCGCTTTCCCAATAGCCAGCTTCTTGTGACTGGAGCTTCGCCAATCTCTTACTTTCCTGCCGAAGCTTCAACGCATCGCGCCGTTTATAAGCATCGAGCGCGGCGAGAATTCTTCATCGCGGCAATGCGCGCTAAGATTTTCAAATTCTTTGCTGTCGAAAAATCCGACGAGGAGCGGCCGATAATATCGCGCTTCGCGAGACACAACGGCTTCTACTCGCTCCTTGAAATCGTTAGCCGAGCTTTCCAAGCGCGGACCGAGGTGCTTCTTGAGCGCCTCTGCACAGGCGGCCCGAAACTCTGCGGCGGTTACACCAAGCAAAGCACCATCGTTTTCGTCATCGAAAGAAACGCCGTTTCGTGCATCGTTAACGTGCTCATCGAAAAACGGGGAGTGAACTAGTATGATGTGTGGCACGTCGTCGGCGATCGTGCCCAAATGCGGCAGAAAGAATTCTATCGGTTGCGTGTTTGCGTTTATGATCCGTCCAGCTGCGACAAGTCTGACCATGTCGGTCTTTTTTTCTCCAGCTGAAATTGCATAACACACTGCTCGGAACCTGTACTACGAATAGTGAATTCCTGCGACCATTCGGCTCGCCCTCCACGACCTTCGTAAGATCGGCGCGCTTGTTTCCGTCCGATACCGTCAGACTTTTCAACCACGCAGGCTTTTCGACCAGCGCTGGCAAAAAATGTTCGATAAGTGAATCGGTTATAGTCTCGAAGGTGACAGTAGATGTAGTTGAATAGTCATCACGCAGATCGAGCAATCGAACCTCCGTCACCAGCTCAGCCGAAGAAGATTCAGCGTCGACAGCCGCCAGCTCCGGCGATTCAATTTGGAAAACAAATTGCCGACGACGCGAACTCGCACCGTTTCGATAGATGGAGTCTACCGAAATTTGCTTAAACGCTTGCAGCCACATCAATCGCCCGACCCCCTTTCCGCCTTTGGCGACCTTGAGCTGGGTGTCCGGAGTCGAAAATGATTTAAAGTTCACGTCGTTAAAACCAATTCCGTTATCCCGGATAACAACGCTTCTGATTGGACGCGCACCGCCCAACGACGATACCAAGTCGTGATCGCGCTGAATTTCGATAGTTATCCACCCCGGATTTCCCGAGTCGGAAATTGCGTCCATTGAATTCTGAATCGCCTCCGCGATCCCCATGTACCAATGCTTTATCTTGCCGACGTTTCGCAGTCGGCCACTCAGTTCGAGCCGCAATGGAACAGGTAACAATTCAGATGCGCTGCCGTTCATGTGAACATAATCTTGGAGGATAGGACAGCTTTAGTCAATTCGTCCCGTTTGGGGACTCTTGAGCGAGATTCTCCGCACGCAAGATCGACATCGGGATTGAGAATTGGGGTCGTATCTGAATGAAGAAGTGACCTGTGACCTGTGACCTATGATAAGGCAGAGGACAGCCGCCTTGTATCTCAGCTGCCTCCGCACCGCTACCGCCTACGCCAAGGCTACGGCGCGACAGGCGGGACGCTCTGCAGGAGCTCGAGTTCGTGCCAGCGCGCGTAGAGGTGCGCGACTTTGTCACGCGCTGTTTTCAATTGTGTTTCGAGCTCGAATATCTCGGCGCGCGGTTTCGCATAAAAATCCGGCGCGGCAAATGTGGCCTCCAAATCCGATACCTCGTTTTCGGCAGAGAGAATATTTGCTTCCATCGATTCCCATTCACGCTCTTCTTTCCATTTCAGCTTTCGCGGTTTTCTTGCCCCGCCCAGGTCCGCCTACGCCGAGGCTACGGCACGACCTCTGACTTCGACTTCTGATCTCTCGTTGCGTCGCGAGCCGGGCCGAGCGCGGCGCGTCTTTCCAAATAGTAATCGTAGTTGCCGACGGCATAGGCGACGCGGCCTTCGCCTTCGAAAGCGAGAATCGAAGTGCAAACGCGATTCAGGAAATAGCGATCGTGACTGACCACGATGACGCAGCCGCCAAAGGCGACGAGCGCTTCCTCGAGCAGGCGCAACGTTCCGAGATCGAGATCATTCGTCGGTTCGTCGAGCATCAAAACGTTGCCGCCGCGCTTCAGAATTTTTGCCAGCAGCACCCGGCTGCGTTCGCCGCCGCTCAGTTGCGAGATTTTGGTGTTGATGCGGTCTTCGCTGAAAAGAAACCTTCGCAGATACGCGCGCAAGGTGATGCTTTGCTCGCCCAGTGTGACGTGTTCCCCGCCGGTGCCGACTTCTTCCCAAACCGTCTTCGCATCGTCGAGATTTAGCCGATTTTGATCGACGTAATTGATCTCGGTCCGCGCGCCGATCTCCACTTCGCCGTGCGCAACCGGCAGTTCCTGCAGAATGACTTTAAGCAGCGAAGATTTGCCAAGTCCGTTGCGGCCGACAACACCAAGGCGTTCACCGGCCGTGAGATTGAGATTCACGTTCTGAAAAAGGGTGCGGCCGCCCAGTTCCACGCTCACGTCGCGTAACTCGATGATGCGATTGGCGAGCTTCGGCGGCGTGGGGATAATCAACTCGACGTCGAGCTCCGCTTCCGGCGCTTCCTGCGCGGCCATTTCGAAATATCGTTCCACGCGGTCGACCGATTTCGTCCGGCGCGCGCGCGGAGCTTTTCTAACCCATTGGAGTTCGCGCTTCAAAAACTTCTGCCGTTGATGCTCCTGCGCTTCCTCGACCGCTTTTCGCTGCACGCGAGCGAGCAGATAATCGGTGTAGTTGCCCTCGTAGCTGACAAACTGGCCGCGCGACAGCTCGACGATCCGCGTCGCCACGCGATCGAGAAAATAGCGATCGTGGGTCACGAACAGACAGGTGCCGGCATAACGCGCCAGAAAATCCTCGAGCCATTCGATCGACCCGGTATCGAGATGATTGGTCGGCTCGTCGAGAATCAGAAAATCGGGACGGGCGAGAAGAGCCCGGCAAAGCGCGACGCGGCGTTTTTCTCCGCCGGAAAGAGTGCCGACGACGCGATCGGATTCCGGGGCGTGCAGATTCGTAATGAGCGACTTGATCCGGTGTTCCAAATTCCAACCGTCGGCGTGGATAATTTGGTCGAGGAGCGTGGCGCTGAGCGGGCTGTCGCCCGGGACGCGTTCGTATTCGGCGATGAGATCGAGGATCCGCTGCGCGCCGCTGAGAATATTCGCATGGACCGTGGCCGCATCGTCCAGTTCGGAAACCTGCGGCATGTATCCGGTAACGAGATCGCGTTGCCGGGTGAACTCACCGGAATCGGGCTGGGTCACGCCCGGCGGCGATTCGGAGGAAGGTCGATTTGCCCGAGCCGTTGCGGCCGACGAGCCCGATGTGTTCGCCTTCGGTGAAGGCGATGGTCGCGCCGTCGAGGACGACCTGATGGCCGTATTTGACGGAAAGGTTGTTAGCGCTGGCGATGACTGGGCCGGTTGACGTCTCTGCCATGGGAACCCCGAAGGTCGAACGCGCAACCCGCCTCTGCAAGAAGTTGAGTGGTTGAACAGTTGAGTCGTTGAGGCGGAGAAAACGGGGTCGTATCTAAACATTCAACATTCGCCAAAAAGGTGACCCGCCTCCGCCAAGGCTACGGCGCGGCAAGCCCGCAGCGCTCGACCGTCTACCTCGCGGCTTATCCGACCATGTCGCTGACCCAATCGCTCCATTCCGTTTGGCTTCGGCGTGCCAAGCGTGTGAAAGTCACGCGATGACACGACCTGCATGCAATGATTATTTGGCAGATCCTTGAGCTGCTCGATGAGCTGGCGCGGATTGTCCTGGAAGGAGTCGACAGGACATTATCAACAGCGCGACAAACCTTAGCGGACTGTCTAAAAATTTCGGGACGAATGAACACCAATGGTTGCCCCTGTCGCTCGTTGCGCTGACTCCAGCGTTTCGGCGAGGCGCGGAAACTCGAGCCGGGATTGCATTTCGCGCGGGGCGTGCGCTTCCAGGATCAGACGCTGGTCGCTGGTTCGCTAAAGATGCACGACATGGATACTCGTCGGATCTGGATCCGTATTTAGGCGGACTCTTGGTGCTTCCGGAATGGAGAAACCGCGGCGTTAGAGCGATGCTGATGCATCGGGCAACCGACAACTCATCGATTGATTTTCACGCCTTTATCTTTGGCCAATTCAGCTTTACGCCTCTATCGAAATCTTGGCTGGAAAGTCGTCGAACACACCAATTACTTCGGCAAGGAAGCGGTCGTGATGGAAAGAGACCTAAGCAGTGATCAGCACTCAGCGGTGGCTTTGGGCCGCCCTGTCGCTGCGTCCCGCAAAAGCTTTAGCGGCTCATCGCGCTACGGCCTTCGCCGCAAGTTTTTTGGCCCACTCGACGCGCAAGACTTTCATCTCCGTCTTTAACGTGGCCATGCGCGGGGCGACGCCTTTGTATTTTTTCGTGATCCCGTTGACGGTTCGATTGACCGCGCCGTGGCTGACCAGGCCCTGAGTTTTTCGTAAACGCGCAACCGCAGCATTTCTTCGCCGCCGCTGGCTGCGTTTCGTTCCCGGAGATTCAATAAGATGATGTCGAACAACGGTTTGAATTCGAACGAGGCCCTGGACGAAAGCACCGCCACCAATTCCTCGGTGACGTTGTCGGGCATCCGACGTGAAAAAGAAGCGCTAACGGATTTAGACATCGATACTATAACACGAAAGGGCCAATTAGCGACTAACGGAAGAAAGTAAGAAGTAGGAATTATGAATGAGGAAAAGGGGGCCGGAACCAGGCTTGACCACGGATTCGCCTTCGCGCGAGGCTACGGCGCGACAGGTTACACGGATTTAAACGGATCAAGCCGGTTGAGAGGTTGAGGTGTTGAGAAGTTGAGACGGGGGAATCCCTTTGCCTTCAACTTGTCACAGGTCTTTGTCACTTGTCACTTCTGGAGGGCCAATTTGGGACCCGATCAGTGTCCGGCGGTCGTCGAGGACGATGTTTTCGAGATGGACGAAGCGGTCGGCACCTCAACTGTCGGGCCATTGTATTGCAAGGGCGTTATTCTTATCCAAGGCGCCGGGCTCTGACCGCCCGACCCTGTCTGCACATTGGACGACAGTTGCGAACCATTGGATCCCAAACCGGTGCTGAGAATGCTAGGACCAAATGTCCGATCGGCAAGATTGTTGCCGGCAATATTTCCAGTGCCAGTGACCGACGGGCTCACTCCGACAATTGTCGGCGGTGGAGTGAAAACGACTCGGGTGCCGCCACCGCCTGCGCCGCCGCTGATGTTCGGCGGTTCTGGTGTGCTCGGGTTCTTCCGAACGGGAGAAACCCGCACGCGACCATTGCCTTCATTCGAATGCGCTGCGGTAGCTGTTGATATCGACGACCCGACCAGCTCACCTACAGGCGTGCTGCCACTGGACGTTGAGCCTGTCGACGTTGCGCTGGGTCCGACAAGTGCCGCGACCCTCGGATCGGGAGCATGGAGAGGAGGCAGGGGTATCCGAGGAGGGACATATCCCGCAATTGGTCCGCCGCTGGATGCGGACGCGCTGGAGTTGGACGATGACGACGGAATCAGGAAAACAGGTTCGCCCAGAACCGAGCGTCCAGTCGCAGTTGTGCCGGTCGATGTTGTTGCAGAACTCGACAAACCAACGCCCTGATGGTGGCCGCCCGCGTTGGCGGACGAAATCAGAAACGCGCTGCAAGCCAAAGCAGCGATGAACGCCAAAACGAAATTCATTTTCATAAGCAGAGTAGTTACCGACCCCTCACAATCCGACAGACTCGCTACTATTTATCCTAAACGGCGAACGAAACACAATTAGAAAATTCAAAGACCGAGGCCGGTAAGCCCGCGTCCCGTAATTCACCACCCGGCGCTCCCGCGCCTCGAGTCGCCGAGGGCGCGGAGTGAATTAATTTGCTGCCGTCCCGCATTCGCCTCCGTGTACTCGGGCTCTCTAGAGCTGGGAAGCTCGGGCGGTGAAAAATGATTTCACCAGGGTATAACTTTCCTGTCCCTCCAAAACTTGGCGGTCTCTTTTTGTGGAGCCTCTGCAGCCAGCCAGACTATCCCACTTGCTCCTTCTGCCACGGAGCGGGTGGCGTTGGAGCCGCCCATGTCGGTGCGGACCCAACCTGGACAAACAGAGTTGACGGCGAAGTTCGGGAGCGCCGCGGCCAGTTGAACGGTGACGCCGTTGAGCGCTGTCTTCGAAATGCAATAGGCCGGCGCCCAACCGTCGGCGCCGTCGGCCAGTTGTCCGCCGCCGCTGGAGACGTTCACGATCCGTGGGGCGTCGCTCTTTTTCAGGAACGGAACGAACGCTTGCGACACCAGCAGCGCGCCGAGAGTGTTGGTGAGCAACGTGGTCTCGAAGATCTCCGGCGTCATCGTAAGCACGCCCTTGTCGTCATCGAGCAAAATGCCGGCGTTGTTGACCAACGCGTCGAGACGATCGCTCTGTTTCCCAAACGCTTCCGCCGCGGCGCGGATGCGGTCCTGATCCGCAACATCAATCCGAAGAAAAGTGACGGTCCCGTGTCCTTCGTCTTTTCCTCCGTTCCTGCTTTCCTGATTTAATTTTTCTGCTGCTGTTTTCCCGACTTTTTCATCGCGCGCGCCGAGGAAAACGTGAAAACCTTCGCGCCGCAGTTGTCGCACAACTTCAAACCCGATTCCCTTGTTCGCGCCGGTGACCAGCGCGATGCGTTGCTTTCTTGCCATGATGCAACATACGGAAACCCAATCTGGAAACCAGGAGACCAGGAAGAACTAGACAGGATTAGCTTGATTCAAAGGATTCGAAATTGCGGGAGGGATCGGCGGTCACAGACCGCCGCTACAATTGTTTCGCTTCGCGGAGGAGCGCATCTAAATCCAGGGGCCGTGTATCCATCGCGATCGAACCGTCGGGATTGTGCGGCCACTCTTCCTTTGGGCGATCGCGGTACAACTCGAGTCCGTTCTCGTCTGGATCGCGGAGATAAAGCGCTTCGCTGACTCCGTGATCACTTGCGCCGTCGAGCGGAATTTTAGCCGCGAGCAATCGGCGAAGCGCGTCACCGAGGCTGGCGCGATCAGGATAAGCGATCGCTACGTGAAATAAACCCGTTGTGCCGGGAGCTGGCGGCGATCCGCCGAGACTGTCCCATGTGTTCAATCCGATGTGATGATGATAGCCACCGGCAGAAATGAAAGCTGCCCGTTTGCCCCAGCGTTGCATCAGCTCAAAGCCGAGAACACCGCAATAAAATTCAAGCGAGCGTTCCAGATCAGAGACCTTCAGGTGCACGTGGCCGATCCGGACGTGCGGATCAATCGCGCGGAAATCTTTGTCAGGTGTGAACATCAAAATGAAGTGACGAGTGACCGGTGACCAGTGACAAGTTAAGCGCGGATCCGCATTCGCGCGAGGCTTCCGCCGACAAGCTACGCGAATGAAAACGAATCTGACGAGTTGAGACGGTGAGATTGTTGAGGGGTTGAGTCGAGGGAGCAGCGACTTCTGTCTAATTTGTTTCGGTTTTCCTGGGTTCCTGATTAATTTGTCCTCTTTTCCTAATCCCAAACGCCGAGCGCGCGCAACTGTGCAGTGGTTTTGCCTGACCAGTTGTTGTTCGACGCCGGAGAAGCTGGGCTTGGATGCAAAATCTGCCCGATGCGCGGTGCCGAATCGCCCAGAGCTTGTCGCGCGCGTTTTGTCGCGAAGTCGCCGACGCCAATGAGCCATTCCGGTTCGAGAATTCGGACAACTTCGCGAAGATGATCATCGCAGGCGGCGAAAAGCTTTTCGCGCTCGCGCTGCGGAAGTTTGTCCGGCGTGCGGTTGCGGCCGGTCTCTTCGAGGAATGCGAGCGGGCAGTAATTCATCACGATGTGGTCGCGGAAGAATTCCTTGGCCGAGGCGAAACGTTTTGCAAACAGTCCCCATAATCGCTCGCCGCTGATCTCGCTGCGGTGACAATCGAACCCGAGGACGGGCCGTTTGGGATTTTCTTTGCGTGGGCGATTGATCTTCGCGGTAATGCCGAGCCAATCGCGCACGGCGCCGATTTGCCCGAACGGAACGCCGGTTTGGGCCATGCCGAACGGACCGGGATTCATTCCAAGAAAAACCACGCGCTTTCGACTGTTGCCGAAGCGACGCAAGTAAAGTTCGTGCGCGCTCCACGCGTACTCGAGCGGATTGTAAACGTGCGTCACGGGCGGAGAGAATTTCAGTTTGCCAACGGAAGCGCGGAGCCGTTGCGCGGCGTCAATCAATGAATCGCTCGTTGTCACAGGCAGAATTTAGGCAGCAGAGGTGAAGCCGAAAATACGATCAGCAACAGATGCGCAGTAATCGGCAATTTTTGCATAGGTGTTCGCGCGCGATGTGCTTATTTAGAAGTGCAAAAGCTCGAAAGCCACTTAATCACATGCAACAAGCTTAACATTTCTTTCGGTAGCCTTTTGGAGCGGGATCAGAGCGCTGGTCCCGCTTTTTTTGTAACTCCAAATTCCGAAATGGCGACAGCAACAGAAGTGACGAGTGACCGGTGACAAGTGACCAGAAGCCACCGAAAGTAAGAGCCGTGAAATCCGACAACTCAGGCGCGAGGCGGATCATTATCGCTGATCGTCGTTTTGACCACTCGTCTGCATTGTCTCGTTGATCATCGCCGGCGTGACGAGTTTGATTTCGCTGGCGGACCGGATTCATCCGGTCGCGGGTAACGTTGTATTCTGGACGATTGTCCTGGCAGCGGCAGGCGGGGCGCTCTACTTCGCGATCGCGTACTCGAGACTTCCGAGCGCGCTGATTCCGCCGCAGGAAACCTCCGGACCGAAACACGAAGCATATCTGGAAGCGCTGCGAATCCGGCTGACCGGAAATCCGCGGACGCGCGGGATGTCAGTAGCTACCGAAGAAGAAGTTGAAAGCGCGCTCGCGATTCTATCCACCGAAGCGGACTCCGTCGTACGGAGAACCGCGAGCACGGTTTTTCTGACCACGGCCCTGATGCAAAACGGGCGGCTCGACGCGCTGATCCTTTTGTTCACACAGATCCAAATGGTGACACGGGTCGCGCGTGTGTACGTGCAACGGCCGTCGCCGCGGGAAATGGTGCGTCTCTATGCCAACGTCGCAGGCACCGCTTTCATCTCGAGCGGGCTCGAATCACTCGACCTCAGTGAAATGGTTGCGCCCCTGGCGACATCGATTGTGCCAGCGTTGAAGGGCGGACTTCCGATGTTGAGCGGCATCTCCGCGCTCCTGGTCAAATGCGTTTCGAACGGCGCGGCCAACGCGTTCCTTACCCTGCGAGTCGGCGAAGTCGCGCGGCGTTATTGCGAACTCACATCGCGCAGCTCACCGGAACTGATCCGGAAATCAGCGACTGCTGCGGCGGTTCAACATCTGGGACGGATCGTCCGCGAGAACGGCGCGCTGGTGGTGCGAAAGATCTGGGAGGCCACAGGACGCGCGTTGATCGACAGCGGCGTTTCCAAAGCGGAGGACATCGCGGCCGCTACGCGCGATCTATTCGGCCGAATTTCGCACCGGCGAACCAAAGAAGAAGTGATCTGTGACCAGTGACAAGTAAACGGCAGGCGACTATTCCTTACGAACGCCTCGGCGCAACTCGTTTGCGCAGATGGAGAAAAGGGCGTTCGACCGCGAAGAACAAAATCGTAGCGGCGAAGTAGACGCAGATCTCGACGCCAACGAGTGCAGATGCCGACGTAAGCGCGACATCGTAAGCAGAACAAAATTGCGCGACCGCGTGAATGACGAGCTTCTGAACGAGATACGCGCTGTAAGCAATGCTGGCGATGAATGCCGCGCCGGGAATGTTTACCCGGCTGAAAAAAGAGCGCGGACTGACCGCGCACACAAGTAAAGCAGCAAATCCAAAGGCAAGAAGCGGAAATTGCCAGACTGCGGCCGTCAGTGTCAGATAATCGCCTTCGCCGAGCCACAAGGCATAGACGGTCAGCGCGAGTCCAGGCAACCAGAGCCAAATCGCGAAATCCATTAATCGCTTCCACCATTGCGGTCGAAATTTTTCGATCGCGGCCAACGCGACACCGAACACCAGCGGATCGAGGCGGGTCCAAGTCGGATAGTAAATCCAGGTCTGGAAGCCGCGGAACGAAACTCCGACATCCGCAGCGGGATTTTGATAGGCGATAACTGTTCGCAGCAGAATCCCGCCGACGAAGATCGCACACGGAACGATGATTGCCGCGCTGGGCCGGCGATTCACAAAAAGTAATATGAAAGGAAGCGCGAGATAAAACTGGTCTTCGACGGCAAGCGACCAGGCGTGCGAGAACGCGGTGCCACCATGTAGTCCGATGTTTTGGACGGAAACCAGGAATTTCCACCATGGCGTAGTTTCCGAATATTCACGCCATGACGGCAGAAGAATGTAGATCGCAAGGATCACAAAATACGCGGGCATGATGCGCAAGGCGCGGCGCGCGAAGAAACGCTTGAGATTGATGGCCTGATTGCGCGCCAGCGGCGCGAGCAGTTGGCCGCCAATTAAATAACCGCTGAGGAGAAAGAAAAGGTCGACGCCAATCCAGCCCCAGCGATGCACGCGACCCGGCACCGGAAAGCCCATGATGCCGGCGTGATAAATAACGACAACGATGATGGCCAGGGCGCGAAGAAGATCGAGGCCGGGCTGGCGTTCGCGATCTTGAAAGCGCGGATCAATGGGAAGTGACCTGTGACCAGTGACAAGTGACGAGTCAGACACAAGATTCAATCAGGAATCACGCTGCCGTGCAGCAAACCACATGAAGGGCTTCATTCTTGATGCACTAGCTGGAGCGTAAACCAGGAAGCCAGGAGAAGAACCAGACAGGATTAACTCGATCAACACGATTCAGGAAATGAGGAAGTAAAAATTACAAAAGAGAAAGCGGTAAACGTGAACAAGGGTTTGGATCGGTCTGAGACCAGAGAATCGATGGCGCATGATTCATAGTTCGCGAGGAACGGCGAAATCTTTCAAGGGTAGAGGCCGTTCACCGAACGGCCATGGCGATTGAGGTCAATCGCCGCTACCTAGATTGCGGTCGCTGCAGGAATTTCAGCCGCGGTATTTTTGGATGAGATGGTCGATGTAAGCGCTGTAGGTTTCGGCGAGCGATGCGCTTTCGATGAACAGAATGTTTTCAGCATTAAATTGGGCGCTGCGGGAAAAGTTA
The DNA here is from genome assembly GCA_963814965.1 of uncultured Verrucomicrobiae bacterium. Classification (GTDB taxonomy): domain Bacteria; phylum Verrucomicrobiota; class Verrucomicrobiia; order Chthoniobacterales; family UBA10450; genus AV40. The sequence goes on along the minus strand of CAWFFA010000026.1, from coordinate 764,178 downwards.
TAGGAACCGGTGATCACGCTATCGTCGATGACCAGCACTTTGTTGTGCATGAAATCGTGGACGCTGGTCGGCGTGTAAGGCGTGGAGTTTTTCCCGACCAAGTTCGCGCCCGAAATGATTTCTTTCAGCGCGGGGATCTTCCAACGATTTGACGGCACTTCCTGCCATTGCTGATAAACCTGTTCCATTTGGGTGCGATCGTAGATTCCGTCCACCTTCACGCGGCTGGCGCGCAGCAGATTGCCCAGCTCGGAAATGAGCGTGCCGGAATTTATCAATAAACTGCAGATCCGGACGCGACGTTTCGCCGCGCGAACCCGGCCCGCGATCTCGGAATCGATGGCCAACCCGCATCCCGGCGAAAACATGACGCGGGCTTCGGCCGGTTGACTGGAAAAAGCGAGCGGCACGGGCACAGTCTGGATCTCGCCTGTGTTATCGAAGTTTTGTTTTTCCCAGATTTGTTCGAAATCCTGCGCGTAGTAATTGGCCAATGGGGCGGAATCGATCTCGACGACGTTGTTTTCCATCAGGGTGAAAGCGTCGTCGGTCAGGTTGGTCGAACCGGTCCAAACTGATTGGCCGTCGCGGACGATGAATTTGCTGTGCATCAGTTTCATGCCGGCAATGCGTCGCCAGGGATAACCCAGCGACTGGACGAAGGCGCTCGTTCCCGCCGGCGCTGGATCCTGACCGGCAGCGACATTTGGCTGGAGCGGTTTGTCGCCGTCGTAGCAAAAGCGAATTTGCACACCCGCCGCGGCACGCTCGCGCAAAGCCGCGCTGAGCGCAGCCTTGAGCGGATCACTGAGCCGCATGTCGTAGACCGCGAAATCGAGACTTTGTTTAGCGGCGCCGATAAAGTTTGTCAGCCGAGCCATAACGGAGTCGGCGGACTGTTCGCCCTGAGCGAGAAAGAAAACGGAAAGCGTGTCCAAGAGATGACAAGTGACCCGTGACGAGTGACAAGTGCAAGCATCAAAGCTATGCGCGCGACGAAATTTGAATTCGAGCACCGGTTCTGGATCATCATGGCGATTTATTTCGCCGGCTTCGCGCTGTCAGGAAATGATCACACCACGTTCATTGTCTGGCTGCGACATTGGGTTGCACCATCCGTTCAACGCGGAACGCCGGAGGCCGAAACGTTCGCACGAATTGCAATCACGATCGGCGCGCTGTTGGTTTTTTTATCGGCAATGATCCGAACGTGGGGCACGGCTTATTTGAGAACAGATGTTGTCCACGACACAGCGCAACATTCCGAAGCGCTGGTCGCCGACGGCCCGTTTCGTTACACCCGAAACCCACTTTACCTGGCGACCCTGCCGATGGCGGCCGGAATCGGTATGTTAGCGAGCCGGTCCGGCTTCGTGTTTCTCGTTCTCGCGAATTGGATTTTTGTTTACCGGCTGATTTTTCGCGAAGAAGAAACGCTGCGCGAAAATCAGGGCGAATCGTACGCGGCGTATTGTCAATCCGTTCCCCGCTTCTGGCCCTCACTTCGGTCACGCGTTCCTTCAGGCGGCCGGGGACCGCAATGGAGTCAGGCGTTCGCCGGCGAAACATTCGTCTGGTTGTTTGGTGTCGCCGAACTCGCGATCGCCGTGACCTTGAATCCTGTAATCGGATACGTGCTGTTTGGGCTCGGATTCGTGGCGCATTTCGTCATTAGCCGCGGTATTCAGAAAAGAAAAGCGCCCACCGGCACCGTGAAATAAGCCGGCGCGGCCGTACCGAATGGCGGAACGGACGGCGCGCAATAACTGCACAGCAAAACGCAACCGGTGTGCATCGCTCGCACACGGCGCAGGCTAGGTTTCAGGCCGAAAGGGCAGAGATCATGAAAACAGTAACGACCGAAGCAGAGATCGGCCTGAGCAACGGACACCACACCGGCCTGGATTTTAAACACGGGCCGCCACCCGTCCGGAGCCATGTCGCGAAGACCGGCCTCAAAACACTGGATGCTAACGAAGCGGTAGCGCGAATCGCTTACGCGCTGAACGAAGTCATCGCCATTTATCCGATCACGCCGGCGTCGGCGATGGGCGAATGGTCGGACGCGTGGTCGGCCAAAGGCGTAAAGAATTTGTGGGGCACGGTGCCGGCAGTGATCGAAATGCAAAGCGAAGGCGGCGCCGCGGGCGCTATTCATGGCGCGCTCCAAACCGGCGCGTTGAGCACCACGTTCACCTGTTCGCAGGGATTGCTCTTAATGATACCAAACATGTACAAGATCGCCGGCGAACTGACGCCGACGGTGTTCCACATCGCGGCCCGCGCGATCGCGGCGCAAGCATTGTCGATCTTCGGCGACCACAGCGACGTGATGGCGGCGCGCGCCACCGGCTGGGCGATGCTTTCCTCGGCATCAGTGCAAGAGGCGCAGGACCTGGCCTTGATTGCGCACGCGGCAACCCTCGAAGCGCGGATTCCTTTTGTCCATTTCTTCGACGGGTTCCGCACGTCCCACGAAATTTCCAAGATCGATATCGTGCACGACGACGTAGTGCGCGAGATGATCAACGAATCGCGCATCATCGAACATCGTGAGCGCGCCCTTTCGCCGGATCATCCAGTGATTCGCGGGACGGCACAGAATCCGGACGTCGCGTTTCAGGCGCGCGAAACGGTCAACCCGTTCTACGCGGCGTGTCCGTCAATTGTGCAGCGCGCGATGGATCGATTCGGCGGGCTCACCGGACGCCGCTACGGAATCTTCGAATACCACGGAGCAACCGATGCCGAACGCGTGCTCGTTTTAATGGGTTCCGGATGCGAAGCGGCGCACGAGACCGTCGATTTTTTGAACGCGTTCGACGAGAAGGTGGGAGTGCTGAAGGTGCGGCTCTACCGGCCCTTCGACTCGAGCGCGTTCGTGAAGATGTTGCCACTGACGACGCGCGCGCTGGCGGTGCTCGATCGCACAAAAGAACCCGGCTGCGTCGGCGAACCTCTCTACCTCGATTGCGTGAATGCGCTGTACGAGCATGGTCGCGCGGACTTGCGCGTGATCGGCGGTCGTTACGGTCTGTCATCGAAAGAATTCACGCCGGCGATGATTAAGGCCGTGTTCGACAACCTGGCGCAAGCCTCCCCCAAAAACCATTTTACGGTCGGCATCGATGACGATCTCTGCCACACAAGTCTCGATGTCGATCGTAAGTTTTCGACTGAAGCCGACGATGTGATCCGGGCCCAATTCTTCGGGCTCGGATCGGACGGGACCGTTGGGGCAAACAAGGAATCGATCAAGATCATCGGCGAGAACACCGACTACTTCGCGCAAGGATATTTTGTTTACGATTCGAAAAAGTCCGGCGCGATGACGATTTCGCATCTGCGCTTCGGGCCGCGGCCGATTCGTTCAACCTATCTTGTGACCAAGGCGAACTTTGTCGGCTGTCACCAACCTTTCCTGCTCGAGACCTATGACGTCCTGAAAGACCTGGTGCCCGGCGGAACATTCCTGCTCAACTCGCCGTTCGGGCCGAAAAAGATCTGGCAACATCTTCCGGAAAAAGTGCAGCGCAGACTCATTGCGCGCCGCCCACGGTTTTTTGTGATCGACGCCAACAAGGTGGCGCACGAGGCGGGATTGGAACGGCGAATCAACACGATCATGCAAACGTGTTTCTTCGCGCTCGCGGATGTGTTGCCGACAGAACAGGCAATCGCGCAGATCAAGGAGTCGATTGAGAAGACCTACGCCAAAAAAGGCCGGGAGGTTGTTGAGAAAAACATTCGCGCGGTGGACGAGGCGCTGGCGCACCTCTACGAGGTTGATGTGCCGGAGCATTTCACCGCCGGCGCAATCAAGCGCAACGGCCAGCATGCCGGCGAACCAAATTTCGTGCGCAACGTGCTCGGAAAAATAATGACGGGCCGCGGCGATCGACTGCCGGTGAGCGCGCTTCCGAATGATGGCACTTATCCAACCGGCACCACGCGGTTCGAGAAACGGAATCTCGCCGCCGAGGTGCCGGTTTGGGACGCCGACACCTGCATTCAATGCGGAAAATGCGTGCTGGTTTGTCCGCACTCGGTGATTCGAAGTAAAGTTTTCCAGTCGCCCCAGCTCGAAAAAGCGCCGGCCACTTTCAAATCGCGTGAAGCGAGACTTCCGGAATGGAAAGGCTTGAATTACACGCTCCAGGTGGCGGCCGAAGATTGCACGGGCTGCGGCATTTGCGTGGATATTTGCCCAGTCCGAAGCAAGACGGACGCGAAATCGAAGGCGATTAACATGAGTCCGCAACTTCCGTTGCGAGAAAGTGAGCGCGAAAATTGGGATTTCTTTCTGTCTATCCCGGAGACGGACCGACGCGATATTCCGCTCGGCAGTGTGCGCGAAATGCAGGTGCAACAACCGCTTTTCGAATTTTCGGGCGCGTGCGCCGGCTGCGGCGAGACGCCTTACATCAAATTGCTCACGCAACTGTTTGGCGATCGAATGATCATTGCGAACGCAACCGGTTGCTCGTCCATCTTCGGCGGCAACTTGCCCACCACTCCATATTCCAAAGACATTTTTGGCCGTGGCCCGGCCTGGGCGAATTCGCTGTTTGAAGATAATGCCGAGTTCGGACTCGGATTCAGGGTTTCGATCGACAAACAGCAAGAATTCGCCGGCGAACTGCTTCATCAGCTCAGTCCTCAGATTGGCCGTGAACTCACGACGGAGATTCTGAATGCCCGCCAACGCGATGAAGCGGACATCTTCGATCAGCGCGAGCGAGTTTCCGAATTGAAACGAAGGCTCGCGTCGTTAGGCGGACAGCAAGCGAAGCGATTATTGGCCGTGGCCGACATGTTCGTGCGCAAGAGCGTCTGGATTGTCGGCGGCGATGGTTGGGGTTACGACATCGGCTACGGAGGCCTTGATCACGTCCTGGCTAGCGGACGCAACGTGAAAGTTCTCTTGCTCGACACCGAAGTTTACTCGAACACCGGCGGGCAGTGTTCCAAAGCAACCCCGCGGGGAGCGGTGGCGAAGTTCGCGTCCAGCGGAAAACGCGCGCCAAAAAAAGACCTTGGCGTAATCGCGATGAGTTACGGCACGATTTACGTCGCCTCAGTCGCGATGGGTGCGAAAGACGAGCACACGTTGAAAGCTTTTCTGGAAGCCGAAGCCTACGACGGGCCGGCGCTGATCATTGCTTACAGCCATTGCATCGCGCACGGAATTAACATGGCGACGGCGATGCAGGACCAGAAAGCGGCGGTGAACTCCGGACAATGGTTGTTGTATCGTTACAATCCGGATCGCGCTGGGCGCGGCGAAAATCCGCTGCAACTCGATTCCGCGCCGCCGAAGATCGACATCTGTGAGTACTTTAAATTGGAGAACCGGTTCAAGATGCCCGGAAATGCCAACACTGCGAAAGAACTTGCCGCCAAGGCGCAAAAAGACGCCAGCGCGCGTCGCGCGATGTACGAATATCTAGCGGCAAGGAAGCCAGAGGTCAGCGGTTAGAGGGTCCGAGATCAGCCAGTAAGCGATTATTTCGCCTTGGTGTAGTTAATCTCCATCGTTTTCTTTTCCCCGCCGCCGTGGTTCTCGTACCACTCGAGGGTCATGTGGCTTTTATCGGGGAACTTCGTGACCGAGCGAATCTGGGTTTTCATTCCCGGCATCATTTCTTCTTCGCCGGTGCTGGTTATGGACTTAGTCGCTGGATCGTAGTCGCCTTCCATCGTCATGATTCCAGTCCCCATGCTATCCATCCAGGTGGCAACGAACTTTTTCTTCACGTTGTCGTAGGCTTCGAGGCCCATGCCTTTAAACGTGACGTCCTTCATTTTGCCGTCAGGACCCGGCATTTTCATCATGCCGGTATAATCGCCAACCAAAAATCGGCCGTTCATGATCATTTTCCTGGTGGCCGTGCCTTTTGATTCCTGCGGCTTGGCGGACGCATCACCGTCCATCCACATCTTAACGCTGTAATTCCAGGTGCCGGCCGTGTCGGCGAGCATCTTGTGGTTCTCGTTCAACTTCGACAACTCCGTCATTTGCTGCATCATCTTTTGCATGTCTTCAGCGCTCGGCTGACCGGTCGGAGCAGTGGCGCCGTTATTAGCGGGAACGGCGACCTGCCCCATATTCGACATTTTGCTGCCGGGCGCGGGTGAAGTGGTCGTCGTTTGAGCAAAAGACGAAGCAGCGAGCGTCGTCGCTGCGATAAATGCGGTAAGAATCAGGGAAGTTTTCATGGGCGTATCTTGCCAGCGATGACCGACGCGTGACAAGCGACAAGTCATTTGAAAGAAAACGCCGAACGCTCAACGTTCAACACCCAATTCGGACCGACAATGGCCTCTGACCACTGACCTCTAGCGATTACCAGCCGAGGATTTTGGCGAAAATTAGTGGCGCGACGATCGTGGCGTCTGATTCGATGACAAAACGCGGGGTCGTGGACCGGAGCTTACCCCAGGTGATTTTCTCGTTCGGCACGGCACCGGAGTATGAGCCGTAACTCGTGGTGGAATCGCTGATTTGGCAAAAGTATCCCCATTCCGGCACTTGCTCAGTGACCAGGTCCTGATTGAGAAGCGGCACGACGCAGATGGGAAAATCGCCGGCGATGCCGCCGCCGATTTGAAAGAATCCGATGGAGCCTTCCTTCGATTCGCGCCGGTACCATCCGACGAGTTCCATCATGTATTCGATGCCGGAACGGATAGTATGAACATCGGGAATGTGCCCGGTGATGCACCGCGCGGCATAAATATTCCCCAACGTCGAATCCTCCCAACCCGGCACGACCATCGGCAGGTCCTTGTGAGCCGCCGCCATCATCCAACTATCGGCCGGGTCGATCTCGTAGAATTTTTTGAGATGGCACTCCCGCAGAATCTTAAACAAGAACTCGTGCGGAAATCTCCGCTCCCCCGTTTTCGCGGCCCGAATCCATTCGTCGATCACGATCCGTTCGATCCGCCGGATTGCTTCCTCTTCCGGGATGCAAGTGTCAGTCACGCGATTGAGATGGCGATTTAGAAGTTCTTCCTCCTGCTGCGGGCCGAGCTCGCGGTAGTTGGGAAGGCGTTCGTAATGCGAGCGCGCAACGAGATTGAAAAGGTCTTCCTCCAAATTGGCGCCGGTGCAAGTGATGGCGTGGACCTTGTCCTGCCGGATCATTTCCGCGAGCGAAACCCCGAGCTCGGCGGTGCTCATCGCGCCCGCGAGTGTGACCATCATTTTGCCGCCCTTGTTTAGATGCTCGATGTAGGCATCGGCAGCATCCTTGACCACCGCGGCGTTGAAGTGGCGGTAATGCCGATCAATAAATTCAGTGATTGGCCCCGCTTTTTTGCGGTGAGCGTTCGCGGCTTCACCTGTCCGCTTTTGCTGCACGGAAAATCTATAACGTGATTTTCAATGAATGAGCACGCATTTTTTTCGGTCTAACGAAGATTTTTTTAAGGCACGGATCGGGAGATCGCGGCGGCGAAAGTTTGCGGGAGAACGCCAAGCAAGAGGACAGCCGCCGCCAAAAGGGCCATCGTCGCGTTCGCGACTAAGTGATGAGTGACCAGTGATGGGTGACCAGTTTCAGAAGCAGAGGCTTTGTCCACGAAGATCGTTTTGAGGACGCTCAAGTAATAATAAAGAGAAAGGAAGCTCCCGAAAAGCGCGACAACGACAAGCCAGAGCAAGCCATGATTTGTTCCGGCGCGAAACGCCGCGCTGAACAAATAAAACTTTCCGAAAAATCCCGCAAGCGGCGGCAATCCCGCGAGTGAGAGCATGAAAACCGCCATGCAAGCTGCCACGACCGGCGCACGCGATGCCAGCCCGGCGAAGTTTTGGAAGTCATCGCCCCCGGTCTCGCGTTTTACGAACCCGACTACGGCAAACGCGCCGATGAGCGTGATCGCATAAATCGTAGTGTAAAAAAGCGTGGCCGAGAATCCTTCGCGACCACCGGCCACCAAACCCAGCAAAGTGTAGCCGGCATGGGCCACGGCGGAGTAAGCGAGCAGCCGCCGCACGTTCGTTTGAGCGAGGGCAACGAAATTCCCCAGCAGGATCGACAACGCAGCCAACCCAGCCAGCACTGGCGACCAACCCGCTATCATTGCGTGCCAGTCAGCACTGCCGTGCACCGGACCAAAACCGATCAGCACGATTTTTCCCAATACAACGAACGCCGCCACTTTGGAGCCAGACGCGATGAAAGCGGCACTTGGAACAGGCGCGCCCTGATAAGCATCCGGCGCCCAAAGGTGAAATGGCGCCGCCGCAATTTTGAAGGCAAAACCGATTAACGTCATGACGATCCCGACGGCGAGCAGCGGCTGGATCGAACCGGTGGCGAGCCTCAATCCGATCGAAGCGAGTGAAGTGCTGCCCGACATGCCGTAGACGAGACTGATCCCGAAAAGGGTAAACGCGCTCGCTGTGCTGCCGAAAAGAAAATATTTCAATCCAGCTTCGGCCGACCGTTGATCCGTTTTATCGAACGCCGCCATCACATAAAGCGAAAGGCCAAGCAGCTCGAGACCAATGAAAATCATCAGGAGTTCTTCGCTCCCGACGAGCAACAACAGTCCGACCGTGCCAAGCAACAGCATCGCCAGATATTCGCCGGGATTCCGAAGATCTTTTTCTGAAGCGACAAGGGGCACAGTCAGGAACGCGAGCGCAAGACAGACGACTTTGAACAACGAATTGAGCGGCGAAATCACGAGCATGCCTCCGAACAAATTCGCGTGCTGCGGCAATCGAACCACGGTCCAGATCGCAAACAGAATTCCAAGCGCGGAAATAAAGGCAGGCAAATTGCGAGCGCGATCGCTAGTCAGGCCAATGGTCAGCACCCCCAGCGCGATCAAAACGACGATCGCTTCTGGCGCGGCGAGCCTGAGTAATTCGAGATAGCTCACAAGCAGGTTGAGCAGTTGAGAAGTTGAGAAGGTGAGATCATCTGAGAAAACGCATTGCCTCAACTGCCGGCTGGATCCGGTCCAGCAACATTTTTGGATAAAGCCCAACCGCGAGCGTCGCGAACATCAACAGACCGGCGCCAAGTTTTTCGGGAACCGTGATTGGCTCCATTTGCGGCGCGGTAGTCGTCGCTGCTGCATCGACGTCGAAGAAAGTGCGTTTCAATGCGCGCAACGTGAACGCGGCCACCAGCACCATGCCCGCGCCGACTATCCAGATCGCGAATGGATATGCCTTCCAGGCGCCGATGAGAATGGTGATTTCAGCGGCGAAACCGCTGAACCCGGGAATTCCCATCGAAGCTGCCGATGCAACGACAAAAGTGAAGGCCGCGAACGGAAGCGCGCGTCGAAGATTCATCGTAGAAAGTGCGTCGAGATCACGGGTGTGAGTCCTGCGATAGATCATGCTGCCGGCAACGGCGAAGAGGAGGGCGCCGATCACGCCATGCGAAAACATTTGCAGCACGGCGCCGGAAACGCCGAAGACATTTGCCGTTGCGAGACCTAGCAAAACGAAGCCCATGTGACTGACGCTGGAATATCCGATGACAAATTTCAGATCGCGCTGACGCAACGCGACCGCAGCGGCGTAAACGATTCCAACCACCGCGAGCACCGCGAACGTAGTGCGCCACATTTGAAATCCCTGTGGGAAAAGATTCATGGCGACACGCAATGCGCCGTAAGCGCCGAGCTTCATGACAATTCCGGCGAGCAACATTGAGCCGGCGGTTGGCGCGGCGACGTGACCGGTCGGCGCCCAGGTATGCAGCGGCCAGATGCCGGCCAGAACGGCAAAGCCGAGAAACAAAACGGGAAAGGCCCACGCTTGCAGCTCCGGCGAGAATTGAAATTGAGAAAGTTGGTTCAGATCAAACGAGCCGCCCACGACATAAGCGACGATGACTCCGAGAAAAACGAGCGCGCCACCGAAAAATGAATACAACGTCAGCTTCATGGCGCCGTATTCCTTGTTCGTCGAACCGAAGATGGCGATGAGGAAATATTTCGGAACGATGACAAGCTCGTAAAAGAGAAAGAGCAGAAACAAATCCGCGCTGAGAAAAACGCCGTAGGAGCCGCCGACCACCAACAGGAGCCAAAAGAAAAATTCCTTCGCGCGCTCGTTGACGTCCCACGAAAACAGAACTGCGCTGACTGCGGCCAATCCGGTCACGAGAACGAGCGTCAAGCTGATGCCGTCCAGTGCGAGATGATAATTCATCCCCAACGCCGGAATCCACGGCACGCGGATGATGGTTGTGAAATGACCGAGATCGACATCAGTCCGGAAGAATGTCGCCAGACTGATGGCGAAACCTGCGATTGCCGCCAGCAGCGCGATCCATCGCGAAAAAGTGCGCGGAAGCAGAAGAACGAGCACGGCACCGGCGAACGTGATGTAAATCGTCCAGGCAATCATGCGCCGAATAATCGCGCCATTTGAGCGACGGTTGCGTTGAAGGTGTTGAAAACGAATTGCGGATTCAGACCGATGGCAAACATCAAGAGCGTGACCGGGACAATCACAAGCTTCTCTTTGAGCAGCAGATCGGAAAACCCCGCGCAGCTTTCGGCAAGCGGACCGCTGAAGAGCGATTGCATCGCTCGCATGAAAGTTACGGCCGTGAAAAGCAAGCCGATGACGGCAACGGCCGTAAATCCTGCGGCCGTCGCGAATGAGCCTTTGAAAATTAGAAATTCACCAACGAATCCGTTGAGCCCCGGCAAGCCCAGTGAGGAAAACATTGCCACGCTCATCCAGCCGCAGAGCAACGGAGTGCGTTGCATCAATCCACCGAAGTCGTCGAGCCCGCGCGAGCCGCGACGCTCCTCAAGTAAGCCAACAAAATAAAAAAGCGCGGCCGCAGTCACGCCGTGATTGAAGATTTGCAGGAAAACCCCACTCAACGCCGCGTGTTTGTCGATCAACAAAGGGGTCGATCCTGCAGCAATGGCAAACAACCCGAGCAGGCAATAGCCAAGGTGGTTGATAGAGAGGTAGGCGACCATGCGCTTGAGATCGCGTTGGGCCCACGCCGCAAATGGCGCGAACACGATCGAGCAAACAATGAGCGTGAGTATCCATGGCCCGGCGGCCCTGATTTCATTCGGAAAAAGCGGGACAAGCAGCCGGATGAAACCGTAAACGCCCATTTTCGAAAGCGTGCCGGTTAGGACCATCGAAACTCCGGTCGGGGCGGTTTGGTAAGCGTCGGGCAACCAGGTGTGAAACGGGAACAGTGGAACTTTGACCGCGAGGCCGAGAAAAATTCCCCCAAACACGAGCCACCGAAAATTGCCCGTCAGCAAACCGCTTTGGCCAAGTTCGGCGAGTTTCGCGAAATCGAATGTGCCTTTGGCAAAATAAATTCCAAGAAACGCCAGCAGCATCGCGACGCTGCCAAGGAACGTGTAGAGGAAGAATTTAACCGCGGCGTAATCCCGATTCTCTCCGCCGTAGATTTTGATGAGGAGAAATCCAGGAACGAGACTCATCTCGTAAAACAGAAACCAGAGAACGAAATTCTGGGCGGTGAACGTGCCGTAGAGCGCGGCCTGCATTACCAGCATCAGCGCGCAAGCGCCACGCTCGAGTTTTTGAGCGCAGAACGCGAACGGAAAGATGAGTGACGTCAGCAGAACGAGAAGCAAACTCAATCCGTCGACGCCAACGAGATACTCCGCGCCGATGGACGGGATCCAGGCGTGGCGTTCGATCAACTGCAAGCCGGGCGCGCTGCTGTCGAATTTTTGCCAGATCATCAGCGCATAAAACGCAGAAACGATATTAAAGATTAGCGCGTTAGCACGCGCACTTCTCGGTTGCCCCACGTAGAGCGAAACCACGCCCGCCAGTGGAATCAGAATAAGAATGCTGATCAGGTCAACCATACGTAGAAGAGAACCAGCGCGAGCATCCCGAGGGCGATCGCCCCGAGATAAATTTGGATTTGACCGGAGTGAAGCCGCGACATCACGCGTCCGAAACCACGCGCGCCGACAGTCGTTTCATCGACACCCGCGTTAATGACACCTTCATCAGTCCCGGCGGTGATCGCTCCAAACAATCGCCCGATCGCCCCGAAACCACGGACCAGACCGTCCCAAATGTAACGGTCCATCCAATCAGAAATGCGCGCACAAAGTGCGGCCAGCGCGATGACCGTGCGTTCGTAAATTTCGTCGATCCACATTTTGTTTTCGAGAAAACGGAAAACCGCCGGAAGTTTTTGCTGGAGCGGATCAACGTCCCCGGCCCGTCGATACAGCCAAACGCCCATCGCTATGCCGGCTCCGACGAGGACCAGCGAAAGGAAGATCATCGGTTGAATCAAAAGATGCGGATCGAAATGCTCCGCGGCGTGTCCATTTAGATAACCTTCCAGCCACGGCCAGGCCGGGGTCAGCAGAATGCTGAACACGACCGCGCAGACTGCGAGGATGACCAACGGAATAGTCATCACTCTCGGACTCTCATGCGCATCGGCGTGGTCGCGCGAATTCCCAAAAAAGACGTACATGACCTGTCGCGTCATATAGAGAGCAGTCAGAATGACACCGAGGAGCAGCAGGTAATACGGCACGTGCGATGTCGGCCAACGCGATGTCGCGTGCAAAATTTCTTCTTTTGTCCAAGCGCCCGAGAAAAAGAACGGCACGCCACTGAGTGCCATCATTCCGATCGCATAGGTCGCGAACGTGACGGGCATCAGCTTTCGTAGACCGCCCATTTTGCGAATGTCCTGCTGATGACGAAGTCCATGAATCACCGAACCGGCGCCGAGGAAGAGAAGCGCTTTGAAAAATCCGTGCGCGAGAAGATGCATGATTCCGGCAGCGACACCGCCCACGCCTAACGACACCATCATCAGTCCCAGCTGCGAAACAGTTGAGTAGGCAAGAATGCGTTTGATATCGGATTGCGCGACCGCGATCAGGGCTGCCATCAAACCGGTGATCACGCCGATCCAGACAACGACCGTGAGCGATGGTGTCACGCCGTTGATGGCGCCAACAGCGAAAATGGGATAGACGCGCGCAACCAAAAACACACCAGCTGCCACCATCGTCGCCGCGTGGATCAGCGCGCTGACCGGCGTCGGACCTTCCATCGCGTCCGGCAACCAGACGTGCAGAGGGAATTGTCCGGACTTGCCGACCGCGCCGCAGAAAATCAGAAGCGCAACCAGCGTGACGCTGGACCCAATTGCAGACAGCGCAGCAGCCTCCAGACACCCACGCCCAGCGTCGTAGAAAAGGAGCGTGCCGGCGTTGTGATACAGCGAAACGATGCCGAGAAAAAATCCCATATCGCCGATGCGTGTGGTGATGAACGCTTTCTTCGCCGCCGCCGCCGCGCTCGGCCGTTCGATCCAAAATCCGATCAATAAATACGAAGCAAGGCCAACCAATTCCCAGAAAACAAACAGCAGCAGTAAACTATTGGCGACGACCGCGCCGAGCATTGCGCCGGAGAAAAACGAGAGATAGGCGAAGAACCGTGAGAAATTTTTGTCTTCGGCCATGTAGCCGACGCTGAAGACAAAAATGCAAAGGCCGACCAGAGTGATCATCACCATCATCGCGGCGGCGAGCGGATCGAGAATGAATCCGATGCGCAAAGGCTGCTCGCCGAAAGTGAACCAGGTGAAATTGTGAATAGCGCGAACTCCGTGAACATGCAGCGTCGGAACGAAGGCGAAGATCGACATCGTTAACGCAGCGACTTGTCCGATCACGGCAACAATGGCGGACGTGAGTCGCACGCGTTTTCCGAAACTCAAAATCAAAAGCGCGGCCACGATCGGTGTGGCGGGAACCAACCAGATGTCAGTCGTAATCCAGGAACTCATCCTTTAAGCCGATCGAGTTGGTCGACGTTCGTCGTTCGGAAGTGCCGATAGACCGCGATCACCATGGCGAGACCCACCGCAGCTTCAGCCGCGGCGATCGCTATTGAAAAAATCGCGACCATGACTCCAATTGCGTAAGGCGATTGCGGACCGAACCGCCAGAATGCGATGAAATTCAGATTCGCCGCGGCGAGCATCATCTCGATGCCGATCAAAATAAAGATGGCGTGACGGCGACTGAGTGCAGCCAGAAGCCCGATGCAGAACAAAGCCGCGGCAACGACGAGAAAAATTTGGAGCGTAGGAGTCATGGCAATCCCAACAGAAAACGTCCAACGTCCAACATCCAACATCCAACGCTGAACATCGAACTCAGAAACCTGTCTGAATTGAACGTTGGGCGTTGAGCGTTGAGCGTTTGCTTCATGCTTTTAGCGCTTGTCCTCCATTACCAAAACCAATGCGCCAATCAGCGCTGCGGTCAGCAAGACACCGACACAGAGCAACGGCCAAACGTAATGCGTCATCAACGCTTCGCCGATTTGTTTCACGGTGAGCGTCTTGGCCATCGCAGGACCAATTGAAACCGAAGGGCTCTTCAGAATTGCCCAAAGCAATCCGGCGAACACCGCGACGGCGATAATGACTCCGATCCAGTTGAATCCGCGATCTCTCTCGGCATCACGCTGGGTAAGCAAAATGGTGAACATAATCAAAACCGCGACGGCGCCGACGTAGACAAAAATCTGAACGAGTCCGACAAATTCGGCCCCGAGCAAAAAGAAAAACGCCGCAATGCCGACGAACATCACCGCGAAACTCAGGGCTGCGTGCATTAGTCGGGGATTTGTAGCGGCAGCGAGTGCGAAGGTGAGGGCAAAGATCGCGATGAGGGCAAAAGCGACAGTGTTCATTCGGCGAAGCGATAGGTGCGTGGAGCGAATTTCCTGCGGGTGTCGAGGAAGAGCGAGAGCGTCACGTAAACAATCGCGATGATTGCGAAGGACCAGAGCCATCCCGACAAACGGCGGCCCGCGTAATGCCAGACTGCCGCCGAGATCAGGCAAGTGAACGCCATCGGTAACATGAACTTCCACGCGAAGTTCATCATTTGATCGACGCGCATCCGGGGCAACGTGCCGCGGATCCAAATGAAAACGAAAAGTAAGACCGACAACTTCGCGAAGAACCAGACGTAGGACGGAATAAAGGCGAGCCAAGGGAGCGGCGCGTGCCATCCGCCGAGGAACAATGTCACAGCAAGGCCGCTGACCGCGAACATTCCGAGGTATTCGGCCATGAAAAAAGTGGCGTACTTAAATCCGGAATACTCGGTCATGTGGCCGGCCACGATTTCTGATTCGCCTTCAGGCACGTCGAACGGTGTCCGGTTCGATTCCACGAGTCCCGAAACGAAAAACAAAAGGAAAGCGGTCGCGCCCCATGGCGTGAGAACGAACCAATGGGGAAGGAATCCAAAATAATAATACCTCTGCGCGAAAACGATTTTGTCGGGGTTCAGTGAGCCCACCACCATGACCACGGGCAGGACTGTGATAATGAGCGGCAATTCGTAGCTAATCATCTGCGCGATCGCGCGCATCGCACCAAGCAGGGAAAACTTATTGTTGCTCCCCCAGCCTGCCATAAAAATGGCGAGCTCCGTCGTCGATCCAACCGCGAAGAAGAACAGAATTCCGCCGTCAATGACGAACGGCGTCATGTTCCGGCCGTATGGAATCACGCCCAGCGCGAGGATCGCCGTTGCCGCAACCAAGATCGGCGCCAGAAAATGGACGACTTTGTCCGCTCGCGCGGGCACGACGTCTTCCTTGATCAACATCTTGATCCCGTCGGCGACTGGTTGCAAAAGGCCATAAGGTCCCACCCGATTCGGGCCATAGCGATTCTGCATGCGGCCGAGAATCTTTCGCTCCATGACGGACATCAGCGCAAAGAGCGTCAGGAAAACACCGAGTAACACGGCGATGTTGAGCAGGCTGGAAACAATTTGAGTCAGCCAATCCGGCAGGTGGCCAACCAGCAGAGACAATAGCCACCGCTTCAAGTGAATAAAGATTTGATCGACGACCTCGACGCTCACGTCGCATGAAGAAAAGCGATGGCGGCTCAGTTAATCAAGGAAAACTCAGCGTTCGAGTTCATCCAAGTCGGCCAGGTCCTGCGCCCGGCCCACTGCGCGCTTGTTTCGAATGAGAGCATCCTTGCTCAAAATGAAAACGGGAATGCCATCGAGTTCCGCCGAAATTTTGGTAGCAAAAGCTTCGTCGCTGGTGACGCCGCTAATACTGGTCAGGACATCGATGCGCGATGGAACGCGACCGAGCTGAATGAGTTGCCCGCCTTGTAGGAAATCAGCGTCTTTGAAGCCGGAAGCCGCAAATCCAAATTCATTTAATAAATCCACCAAGAGCCCCGCGTTCTTCGGCGTCGAGCGAATCAAAATGTCGAGGTCGCCTGTGTAACGAGGTTTCCCGTGCCAGGCCAGGCTGTGCGCACCGACGATTACGTAATCAACGCCGCGGGAATTTAGTAATTCGAGAAATTCTTTCCAATCTTTGCTCAGGGCCATGATTTAACAGTTCGACCAGCACTTGAAGTCGCTCGTTTCCGGTGAGCCTTTTGTAAAAATCCCGGTCGGCTTTTTCGGCTTCCTTGAAATTGCGGAATTTCTTTGCCGTCTTTTCCACATTCCAACTATAGACTTGGCAGCGAATCTTTCCGAGCGAATTTACAAGACCGGCATGACTCCCAATCCATATCTGTTCATCGTGGTTTTCGCGGGCGTGGCCTTCATGTTTCCGCTTCTGCCGCTCGCGCTGGCCTGGATGTGGCGAAAGTTCTTCCAGCCGCCGAAACCGGGCGCCGAAAAGAACGCGATTTACGAATGCGGCGTCGAATCAATCGGCGAAGCGCATGTGCAGTTCCATTCCCAGTACTACCTCTACGCCATCATCTTTTTGATCTTCGACGTCGAAGCGATTTTTCTGGTGCCGTTCGCAGTCGCATTCACCGGCTTGCCGTTCGGCGCGTTCATCGCCGTTCTCGTTTTCCTGCTCCTGTTAATCGAAGGTCTGGTTTGGGCGTGGGGAAAGGGTTGCTTAAATTGGGCCAAATAAGATGAGGTCCGAGCCGGACTGGCCTTTAACAAAGAGACAATGAGCGAACAAATCGACGAGAATCTGCGCAAGGAACTTCAGCGACAAGGCGTTTGGGTCACGTCGATGCAGGATGCTTTACAACTGGGGTCGCCAGAACTCGATCTGGCCTTTGCAATTCGGTCTCGCCTGCTGCGCGATCGAGATGATCGCCACTGCGGCGTCGCGTTACGACATCGCGCGTTTTGGCGGCGAAGTTTTTCGGCCGTCGCCGCGTCAGGCCGATCTCATGATTGTCGCCGGCACTGTGACCAAAAAAATGGCGCCACAAATCGTCCGACTTTATAACCAGATGCCTGACCCAAAATATGTTATCTCGATGGGCGCGTGTGCGATTTCCGGCGGCCCGTTCAAGCAAGGCTACAACGTGCTCAAGGGAATTGATCGTTACATTCCGGTCGACGTTTACATTCCAGGCTGCCCGCCGCGACCGGAAGCGCTGTTGCACGCGTTCATGGAATTGCAGCGCAAGATCGACAGCCAAAAATTGACCGGCGCGGACAAGGCGGACTTTTTGAAACCGGAACAGCCAAGTGAATTTCCGGTTCCGGAGTTTGGCGAACACGATCTGAACCCGCCAGCGAACAAGGACGTTTATCAGCCGCCAAAGCTGGAACGCGTATGATAGGTGGAACGCGATCTCCGAGCGCGTTGGCGCCTAGCTACCGTTTTCTCGCGAATCGAACATCGTCCTCGGAGAGGCCGATCCACCCTTCTCGCTAATGGAAACATTAGAACAAATTAAAGAATCGGGCAGAGCTGGCCGCACGCGGCGCCAAGATCGACATCGTAGTTAATTCAGGGCCGTCGCAACAATCTTCGCTTTTGATCGACCCTGAGCACGCCGTCGCAGTGGCAACATTTCTTCGAGATCATCCGGCGCTAAGTTTCGATTTTTGTTCGAATGTGACCGGCGTCGACTGGCTTGATCGTGTCGTTAAGAAAACGGCGAAAGTAAAACAGGTTGTCGACGGCGTTGAAAAAGAAGTCGACCAGACGAGCGAGGAGAAAATTCCCGGATACCTCGAGGCGGTTTATCACCTTTATTCGATAAAGCTCAAACATGGCCCGCTTATTATTAGAATGCGGACCGCCAACCGCGCTGAAGGCGTGCGATTGCCGTCACTCACCCCGGTATGGCGAAGCGCAGAACTTCAAGAACGCGAGATTTTCGATCTCTACGGAATCCAGTTTGACGGACATCCCGATCTGCGCCGGATTTTGATGTGGGACGAATTCAAGGACCATCCGATGCGCAAAGATTACGTGCAGCCGGACGATTTCGAATGGGAGCCAACACCGCACGATGAAGTGCTCGAGCGCGCGAAGCAACATTACACCCCGCGGCCGCAGGTGGACGGCGCTGAAAAAATTACGTCGCCACAATCATGAGTGCCACGGTGGAAACAATCGAAGCGATGGAGCGGCCGCCGGTGACGATGTCTTCGCGCCTCGAAGGCGAATTGCTCGAAGTCTCGATGGGTCCGCAGCATCCGTCGACCCACGGCGTGTTCCGGATGAATGTTGCACTCGAAGGCGAGATCGTTCGCAAGTTGAAACCGGTGTTCGGTTACTTGCACCGCAACCACGAACAAATCGGAGAGAACACAACGTATCTCGGGTCGATGCCGTATACCGATCGACTCGATTATTTTTGTTCGATGACGAACAACTGGGCCTACGCGCTCAGCGTCGAAAAACTCGCCGGCATTGAAGTCCCCGAACGCGCAGAATATCTGCGAGTAATTCTGGCCGAACTGACCCGACTGCAAAACCACGCGTCACTGCTTGGATTTTTGCTGAGCGACATGGGCGCGTGGGGCACGCCGCTGATGTACGCGTTTCGCGAACGCGAAAAAATTCTCGATCTCTTCGAATCCCTCTCGGGCTCCCGGATGATGTGCGATTACATGCGGTTCGGCGGTTGTCGGGTAGACGCCGACGATGCCTGGCTCGCGCGCGCGAAACAAATTGTCGATCGTTTCCCGAAATTTCTCGATGAATTCGAAGAGTTGATTTTGCAAAACGAAATTGTGATCGCGCGGACACAGAACGTCGGGGAACTTTCGCCCGAGCTGGCAATCAGCGCCGGGATCACCGGCCCGATGCTGCGCGCGTGCGGCGTGAATTACGACATTCGAAAAGTCGACGGCTACGGAATTTATCCGCGATTTAAGTTTCGCGTTCCGTTAGGCGATCATGGCGACACTTACGATCGGTTGATGATGCGCGCGTTGGAAATGCGCGAGAGCGTGGAGATTTTGAAACAAGCTCTCCCGCAAATTCCGGCGGGCCCAATCGTGAATCCGAAAGTGAAAGTGCGTGCGTTTCGTCCGCCGGTTGGCGAAGCTTACGGTCGAATTGAGGCGCCAAAAGGTGAGCTCGGGTTTTACCTGATCAGCGACGGTGGGCCCAATCCGTATCGCTATCGGGTGCGGCCGCCGAGTTTCATAAACCTCACGATTCTCGAAGACATGTGTCTGGGTCACGTTGTCGCCGACGTGATGGTGATTCTCGGCAGCATCGACATCGTGATGGGCGAAGTCGATCGCTGAAGCACTTCAGTGCAACCAACCGCCGACTGTTTGGATCGGCTCGATCTGGTTCGATGAGGTTATCCATGCCGCGACTGCGCCCGCGCGCGCGTCCGGCTTGAAAGAGAATTCAGACTTGCCGCCGACCATTTTTTGATTCGTGATCGCGAGCACCACGAAATCCTGACTTAAGTTTCGCCCACCATTCTCGCCCGCGGTGACTTTTGTCTTCAAATCGAAACCAAGGGTCGCAAGGTGAAGATCGACATCGTTTGTCGCGCCATTGGTCGAAACAAACTCGGAGACAACCTTTTGATCTTTGACGAATAATTTCAACACGCCCGGTTTTTCAGTGGCGACAGCCGGAATGCTGCGGCCGGGCCACTCGCGTCCATCGAGCACGAATCCCGGCGTGTAGACGCTCTCGCTTTTCCAATTCTCGGAATACTGATACTGCCGCGCGGTCCACTCCCTGGATGCAAACGGATCTCGCCAGCCGAGCCGGTCCCAGTAATCAACGTGAAACGCGATCGGCACAAAATCCTTCCAGAGTCCCGGCTGGCTCTTCAGGTTCGACAACCAAGCTTCCGCGGGCGGACAACTGCTGCAGCCCTGCGAGGTGAAGAGCTCGATTAAATGCGTTTTCTGTTGACCGCTTTCGAACGAGTAATCGCCGGCGCGGGCGGTCAATGCGAAAGCCAAAGTGAAGAAAATCAGGGTTGCCCGCATTTGGATGAAATTTTCCTCTGTGAATATGATCCGGCTTCGACAACATTAAAACGAATGATTGGCGCCGGGATTTTGAAAGGAATGGCGGTGACGCTCCGGAATTTTGCCGGGAGCTATTTCGAAAAAGATCGCCTGATCACGGTGCAATATCCGGAGGAGCGCAGTCCGCTTCCGGAGAACTACCGCAATTTCCCGATCCTCATTTACGACAACGATCCAGAAGCCGGTCTGCGTTGCGTGGCGTGCAAGATTTGCGAGAAGGAATGCCCGCCGCAGTGCATCTATATTATTAAGAGCGACGACAAGAAGCCCGATTACATGGGCAAGCCGCAGCTCTATCCGAAGGTGTTCGATATCGACATCTCGGTTTGCATGAGCTGCCAGATTTGCGTTGAAGTCTGTCCGTTCGAAGCCATTAAAATGGACAAGGATTTCGAGCTTAGTCAGCGCGAGAGATTCAATCATCTGCTGTTCCGCAAACAGGAATTATCGAAATCGAACGAGTACTATCACAAGATTCACCCCGTCGAAGCCGCGGCGGTGGACAAAAATCTCGCTGACGCGGCAGCAGCTGCGGAAGCGAAGAAAAAGGCCGCGGCTGAAGCAGCAGCAAAAGCGGCGGCCGCGAAAGCAGCTGCTGAACAGAACCCAGCGGCGCCTCGACAGAGCGAGGCGGCTACAGCTGCGCCGGGATCGAAATCCACACCGGGCGAAGCTCCGCCCGAAACTACCAAGCCGTAGGCTGAGGCGGTACAGTCACTGCTTTAGATCATGGCCCTGCCATGATCTCTCTCCTTAAAAAGACCTTTGGGCTGCTGATTCTCGTCAGTGGACCGACAATGATCGGACTAGCGCAATCACCCTTTTTCGAAGTCACCTCGACCCCGTACGACCACCAGATGGAGCGGCTTCAGCCGACCCTGACGGCACCGTCTGCCTACGCGATCTACGGACCATCGCTCAGTGTCGTGAACGAGTGGATGATCGCTTTGCGCGCGATGCCTTATCGATATTCGCATGAATGGCGGACGCCCTTCGAAGTTGAAAGCGCGAGAGTCGGTGATTGCAAAGGTAAAGCGGTGGTCCTTTACGATTGGATGCAATCAAACGGCGCGACCAATGTCCGGTTGGTGATCGGAAAACGGCGCGCTAACGACTTGCTCACTCACGCCTGGGTGGAATGGCAAACCGGGATCGGCACGTTGCTACTCGATCCGACCTTCAACTGGAACGCCGCGATCAAATTGCGAAATCGGCGCACATACATCGCGTTCTACGGATATGAAGGCGGTCACAAATACCAGGCCACCGATTCATTCCTGGTGGACCGGTCGATTGCGACTCGCGCGCCGGCCGCTCCGGCACATGGTGTCATTTCAAGACCGATGCGATCCGCATCGAGATTTCATCGCGCTTCGGAGATGTGGGACGACGGAGTAATTGATCCCCAATTCGTCTGGAACAGACCTCCATTGTAACTGTTCAGGCTCGCCGCAGAGTAAGGTGCACGATTTCCGCCGGGGCATTCACACGCAACGGAAACCAATTGCCGACACCGTTTGAAACAATGAGCTTGCTTTGGCCACGGGTGTAAAGCCCGGACCAGTAACGAAACAGCGCCGGGCCGAATCCGAGTTGCTCGTTCAACATTAATTGTCCGCCGTGAGTGTGACCGGAAAGGGTCAGCGGTATTCCGGCTTCGGCGGCCGCGTCGAACGCGTGCGGATGATGCGCGAGCAAAATTGGAAAAGCTTCGGCGACTCGCTGCTCGAGTAATTTTCGAACCTCGGCGGCGATGGCGGCGTCGCGTCCGTCGCCACGAACGCGCGTCCAGCGAAGGCCAAGTAATTGCAAGGGCGTTCCACGAACATCGGCAATCGTCGACTCATCGAGAAGGAACGGGATGCCCGAGGCGCGAACGCGGGTTTCGAATTCGCGCGGGTTTTCAATCAAATCGTGATTGCCTTCGATGATCACCACTCCGAGGCGCGCTTCCATTCGCCGCGCCAAATCCAATCCAGTATCGAGATCGGCGAGTGCGTCATTGATCAAATCGCCGGTGAGCAACACCAGGTCCGCGCGCATCTCGTTGACCAGGCGAACAGTTTTTTCAAGAACTTCGCCCTTCGTGAAACGACCGACGTGCATGTCGCTGACCTGCGCAATCGTCAATCCATCCAGCGCGCCCGGAAGATCGGCAATCGGCAATACGAAACGCCGGACGCGGACCTGGTTTAGTTGATGCATCGCGATTCCGGTCAGGCCGAAAGTGAAGACCGGAGGAAGCATGGCCGTCCCAAATCGCAAAAATTCGCGGCGACTCCAAACACTCTGCGCGCCGGATTGTTCGACTTTGGCAGGCGCCGGGTGAAAAATTATTTTCTGGCCGATCAAAATTGGAACGAGTGCGACGCCGATCAGCGCAAGCAGGCCGAGACCAATGAAATGCCAAATGAAAATTGCCGAGACGGCAAACTTCGGGACCACGCGATCCCAATCACCGCGCGACATTCTTGCGGCGATGATCGCGATTAATCCGAGCATCATCGCAGCCATAAAGACGGAGATCACGACACGGCCGACGCCGTGATTCGACAGGCGCGCGAGAACAATCCACCAAAGAATATCCAGCGAGACCATCAACCCGATGATGGTGAAAATGAAGCCCACGTTGGAAATCTAAACGAGTTTCGACGATTGTCTGGCGTCGAGGCTTGGAGGTACGGCCTCCGCGACGTCCGAATTATTTGGGACACGACGGAGCGTGTCCCTCCAATTGCTATCCGCCGTCGTTACCGATCGCTTCGACCGGGCAACCTTCCATCGCTTCCTTGCAAAGACCTTCTTCCTCGGGCGACTCCGGTTGCTTGTAAACGTAGGAGTGACCTCCGTCGTCATTGCGCTTGAAATTGGCGGGCGCAGTCTCACGGCACAAATCGCAGTCGATGCATTGCTCATCGACATAGAATTTGCCGGCTGCGTTTTCGGGATATTTGTTGGCGACGTCGGCCATAATTTTCTCCGTTAAAGGAGTGGGAAATTAGATGGAAACGGCACAGATGCAACTCAAAGGCCGAGTTGCTCGCGCGGGTCGCGACCGAACTTGAATCCGCTCAGTGACACTCCAAGATCGACATGCCCTTCAAGGCAAGGACTTGAAAGCTACGACCGAGCATTTCGGGATGGAGCAGGGTTTGTAGCGCTCGCTTTGACTTTTCGTCGGCAATCGTCTCCGGGAACGCCGAAATGATCCCGGTAAGAAAATGATGTTGATCGGTGAAACCGGCGAGACGAAGCCCCCTTTTCTGCGCTTCGCTAGCAACGTCCGACCAGTTGACGTGAGCGGTGATATCGGCATTTCCGATTTCTTCAAATGGCGAATCGAGAAGCCGATGGCGCGCGCGAACCTGAACCGTTTCGCGAATCTCCGGTCCGGCAAATCCGTAATCGATCGCCAGAACAAAACCACGACTCAGCTTGACCGCGACTTTCTTGATCCATGCATCGATCTGCTCTGTTTGCTGTTTGTTCGTTTGGTGGAATCAATGAAAACAAGGTGGTCACGGTCCAAGCCGACAAGTTTTCCGTGCAAATTGATCGGCATCGCATCGAGCAACTCATTCGAAAAGTGAACGCCGACAAACGAGTTCGATCTGATCGATCGACGGCTCGCCATTGCACGCGGCGGCTAAATTCCTTTAGCGTTGCAGATTGCCGATCCCGCAACTTCGAAAACGGCTCGATGATTTGGTAGCGCGCAGCTGAAAAGCATTTCGGACGTTCTTGTTGTAGAAACTCGAGAACATCGCGCGCGAATTGGCCGTGGTGCGCGCCTTGTTCGACGATCGTAAACTTGCGGTCTTTCCGAGTCGCTCCCAAATCTCGGCGAATTGCATTGCCAAAAGTTGTCCGAATAATGGGCCGACGCTGACATTGGTAAAGTAATCCCCGCGCCGTCCGATCGCGGCGCGATCGCTCGAATAATAGCCGTGTTCAGGGTGGTAAAGCGCCTGTTCCATAAACCAGGCGAACGGCTGCGGACCTTCGTCTTGAATCCTTCGACGAATTAAACTGGTGAGTTCATTGTTCAACCCGAAAACGTCGAACGCTCAACGCCAAACGTCCAATGTCAGAAATACGGCACTCTGAATCGAGATTCGATGTTGGACGTTGAGGGTTCGGCGTTTGCCGCCTAAGTTGCTGCCCTTTCGTGTGAGAACGTCGTCGAGCAGTTATCTCAGTCCGCCTCCGGGATATCGGTTTCGCCCACCATGGTACACCCGTCCGGAATTTTATGTGCCGATCACAGTTCTGACTTTCATCCTCGGCGGATTCGCGATTTATGTCGCGATGAACGTGGCCGACCTCAAGAGCCAGGCGGCGATGTTCGACTTAAACAAGCTCGATCAGATGGAGTCGGCGAGCGTGATCCTCGATCGCAACGGTAAGATTTTCGGGCAGATCTACGTCGAGAATCGCCAGACGATTCCGTACGATCAAATTCCGCGCGATCTCGTAAACGCAGTCGTCGCGGTTGAAGACGCACGCTTCTATCAACATCACGGCTACGCGCCTTGGGGAATCTTGCGCGCAGGTTTGAAAAATTTGACAGCCGGACGGGTCCGGCAGGGCGCAAGCACCATCACGCAGCAGCTGGCCCGAAACAGTTTTGCGCTCAAAGGGAAAACGTTTCGCCGGAAATTGGTCGAGATTTTTTTGGCTCGCCGGATCGAAGACAATTTTAACAAGCAGAAGATCATGGAGCTTTATCTCAACCGGATTTATTTCGGTGGCGGGCTGTATGGGGCGGAAGCGGCGGCGCGCGGTTATTTTGGCAAGCCCGCGCGGGAAATGACTCTTGAAGAATGCGCAACGCTGGCAGGATTGATCAAAAGTCCGAACAGGCTTTCACCCTGGAGTGACAAGACGGGGTCCCGCGATGCCAGAAACTATGCGCTTACTCGCATGCGCGAGCTCGGCTTCATCGACAATGCCCGCTGCGTCGCGGCGCAATCCAGCACGTTAGTAGTTGGCAATCGGCAAAACGCCCAGGGTCAGAACTACGCGGTCGATTACATTCGCCAGCAGGTGATCAACGCGGTGGGTTGGGACCGCGCGCTGAACGAAGGATTTAGGATTCACACCACGATCGACGGCGATTTGCAAAAAGTTGCCGAAGAATCGCTACGAAGAAGTTTGGACAAAGCCGAGCAGCATTCCGGCTACGATCATCAAACTTACGCCGAATACGCAGCCCGCTTTAAGCAGGCAAAATCCAACGGCAATGCGTCGGCGCAACCAGCGCCGGATTACTTGCAGGGCGCGGTTGTTGGAATCGACAACGACACCGGCGGCATTCTCGCGCTGGTCGGTGGACGGGATTTCGAACACAACCAATATGACCGCGCGCTGCAGGCGAAGCGCCCCGCCGGCACCGCAATGTTACCGTTCGTTTACGCAACTGCATTCGAACAAGGCATGTATCCCGGATCGTTGGTGGAAGATTCCCCACTCGACAACCGCGCGGTGATGATCGGCGGAATGACGGGAATCCTTGGCGAATGGGGACCGGAAAGCGCGGACAATCGCTACGAAGGCGCGATGACCGCGCGACAAGCCCTGGCAAAATCAAAAAATGGCGCATCGGTCCGAATCGGGATGGATGCGGGACTCGACGACGTCTTGCAACTTTGTCGAACGGCGGGAATCCGTTCCAATCTTCGTCCCTACCCGGCGACGTTGCTGGGGAGCAGCGAGGTCACGCTGATGGAACTCGCGCTGGCCTATACGATTTTTCCAAATGGCGGCTGGCGGACAAGCGCTCCCCACATTTTGGATAAGATCGAAGAGAAAGACGGCACCGTTTGGGTCGCACAGCGTGAGATTAAGAAGGAAAGCGTGATCAAGCCGGAAACCGCTTATGAAGTGTATTCGTGTTTGGTGGATGCGCTTGAGACCGGAACTGGGAAAGCGGCCCGAACTGAATTCGGTCTGAAGAAATTTCCGGCCGCTGGAAAAACGGGAACGGCTTATGATTTCACCGACGCGCTCTTCGCCGGTTACGACAGTAACGTCACCTGCGCGGTTTGGGCCGGTTTCGATAAGCCGCAGAAGATTTATCGCGGCGCGTTTGGTCGGGAGCTGGCATTGCCAGTTTGGGTCGACATCATGAATGCAGCGGCGGAACATTATCCTCCTCAAGAAATTAAACGGCCGGCAGGATTGAAAGAGGTTGAGATCTGTTCGCGCTCGGGACTGCTGGCCACGGACAAGTGTTACGATACGATCAAAGGTCCGACTGGCGATCCCGTGCAAAAGCGCACGACCTACGTAGAGATTGCGACTGCTGCTCAAACGCCGACCGAGCCCTGCAATGTTCACGGCGAACCGCGTGCGAGAATTGTCACCGAAGCTACGACTCAGGGAACGGAAGCGCCGCGAGCAGAACCGGCGGCCGATCTCAGCGAAGTAAAGCCGATTGTCTTAAAAGGCCCGACTCTTCTTGCGCAAAACGATCCTTACAATTCGGTGAAGTCGACTGCCAAGACCGATGAAGCCAGCGCCGATCAAGTCGCCGAAGGCGCGGCGAAGAGCGATAACGAAGAAACCGAATCCGCGCGCACCGATGCGCGAACTCAAAAAAACGATGCCGCCAAGCAAGATGTCGAAAAACCGGTGTTGCGAGCAATTCCAGTCGAACCAAAACCGGAAGAAACGCCGGTCGAGATCCGGCGCGCCTTGCCGGTAGGCCCGAGGGACGAAGTTGACCAAGGTGCGCTTTTGAAAGCGGCAACCCCGTCGCCGGCGAACTCGGGCGACCAATAATGGCGTCGGGCGACGCAGCTGATTTTCGACTGAGCGTTCTCAATCCTGGAGGACGCGACCTCGAACAATATTTCGACCAACCGGCCGACCCCGACGCGACAACGCATCCACCGGTAAATTTTCACGCGTTCGCTGCCTGCACTCGCGGATCGGTTCATCGCGCGACAAGAAATGCGATCGACGAGAAACGGCCGATCCTTCTTCTGCTTCGCGGCAACTTTCGCGCAACGGAACGGGCCCTGATTGAGTGTCAGAACGCAAAACGAACAGTCGCGGTCGCACTAAAAGAAACTGGATTGCATCAGGTCGCCGAACAATTACACGACCGTGGAAGACTTTCGCGATTCTTGCGAGTCGTCGCCGCGGCCGATGGTTGCATCGCGACGACGCCGGAAGGGGCAGAGATTTATCGACGCGTTCGACCGAAGCGAGACGCGGACACGGTGGCGTTTATTCCGACTCCGTATCCGCTCGAAGAAAAGGTGTGGGATTTTGCAGTGCCGCCAAATCAACAATCCGGAATTTTTATCGGAACGCGTGAATGGGATGTGCCCTCGCGGAATCATCTTGCCGCGCTTTTACTCGCCCGGGAGATCTGCAGTGAGAGCAGCGAGCCGGTAACGGTTTTTAATCTGGACGGGCGCAACGGCGCCAAACTCTTGGACGAGTTGGAATTCCCCCCGGGGAAATTACGCGTCCACGACAAACGCGAAGCGTATCCGAATTACCTTCGGGAGGTCGCGAAACACAAGATCGTCCTTCAGCTCGATCGAAGCCGCGTGTCGGGCCAAGTCGCCGGCGACGCTTTGCTGGCCCGAACCATTTGCGTCGGCGGCGACGGCGCGATCGAGCGCATCGCCTTTGCCAATTTTTGCGGCGAATGTCGAACGACTGCGCAATTAAAGACAATCGCGCTCGAATTGCTGAAGAACACGGCCGCGCGCGCAACTGCCATCGTCGAAACGCAATGGCGTGCCGCCGAACGTCTATCGTTTCAGGCGATTCGAAAGCAGCTAACGATCTTCTTTTCTCGAATCGCCAATCATTCCTAAATAAATCTCTTCCAGGCGCTGGATCTGTTTTCGTTGATCGAATTTCTCGGCGACCACATTCGCGCCGTTGCGCGCGAGCCGCTGGAGCAGCTCCGGATCTTGGACGGCCTCGAGCAACGCCCGCGAGAGGGCTTCGTAGTCCCGCTCGGGACCAAGAATTCCGCTAACGCCATTCTCGATTGCTTCCGGAATTCCGCCATGATCGGTGGCAAACACGGGAAGCCCAGTTGCCATTGCTTCCAGCATTGAATTTGGAATGCCTTCCTGGTTTCCATCGCTGCCAGTCTCGCTCGGATGAAGAAAAATGTGCGATGCGTAATAGACATCCCGTAATTTCGAGGGTTCCAAAAATCCCGGCAGATTCACGCGATCGGCGATTTTGAGTTTTCTGGTAACTTCCTTGAGCTCCGCGAGCATCGGACCTTCACCGGCAATCGTCAGCGTCGCCGTTGGATAGTGATTTAGAAACGCGGTGAATGCGTGCAACGTCGTCGCGATTCCTTTCTTCTGAACCAGCCGGCTTGCCTGAAGGAAACGCCAGCTGCCGTCGATCGGGAATTCGCGCTCTCGAAACGAAAACTCCTGTAACGGAATCCCGGTGCGCACGATGTCGATCTTGCTTTCATCGCAGCCAAGCTCCACTACGGCGCGCCGCAATGAAGCAGAGCGAACAAAAACTCGTGTGACAGAGTTCAGCATGTTCCTGGTCGCTTCCCGGTAGGCCGGCTTGTCCATGTCGACCAAAACGTCCGCTCCGTGAAACGAAACCACTCTGGGTTTCGAACATGTCCGAATCAGCGGCAAAAGATGGACCGCGATGTGACCGAAAAAAATGTGCAGAAGTTGCGCGCCCTCCCTGTTCAGAACCGCTGTGATCGTCCGGACCTCCCGCGCTGACAACTGCCAGGGCTTGTTGCAAACCTGTCGACACCAGAAGCGCCGCAGAAAATGGGTGGCCGATTTCTCGACGATCTCGAGTTTCTCGAAGGGAAACTGTTCCGGATTTTCCCGCTTTTGCGCGATGACCACCGGCTGCACGCGCTGAAGGCCGGTGATCTGCCGGTAAATGTGCAACATCTCCGGCTTGAGAAAGGTCGCGCAATAGAGCGCGACGACGGGTCGTGAGTCAGGCGAATCGTTCAATGTCTGGAGTCAAACTCGCTACAAAACGAGTCAGGCCGCAACAATCAAACGGCGAAGGTCAAAAATTAATAGTGAGCAGCCTGAAGCCCTTCCACTTTCCAGTGTCAGGATCGAGAAAGACGTTGTCCTCGGCGCGCCCGTAAACTGCCGGAGCTTTCGGATTCAATAGTTGAAACGGATTTCCGCCGCGAGCTGCGCGGGCGAGGCTTCCTTCGGTGTTTTCACGCCGCAAGGGTGGCGCGGTTTGAGACGGGCGAGGTTTGCCGGTGGTCTTCGCGGTAAACGTTTTCCTTTGCGGTTGCGGCGGCTGCGCGAAGGCCAAGCCCGCGACCACCATTAAAACCCCAAGCAGCACGAGCTTTTTCATTACTGTTTCTCCGGTTAAGGTCGGTTCTTGCCGGTTAGACTCCTCCGGCGCAGAATTGTCAAGGCAAATGGATTATTTGGAAAAAGCCAGACGGGTTTTGGAGCTCGAAATTGTCGAGCTTCAAAGGCTGCGTCAACGGTTAGGCGATGACTTCACGCGGGCAGTCGCTCTGATCAAAGACGCGGTCGACGCCCGCGGCAAAGTGGTCGTGATTGGAGTCGGGAAATCTGGACATATCGGAAGCAAAATCGCATCCACCTTGACCAGCACTGGGTCGCCCGCGGTGGTGCTCGATTCATTGAACGCCTTGCATGGCGATCTCGGCATGGTCGCCGACGGAGACGTCATTCTCGCCCTCAGCTCGAGTGGCGAAACCGAAGAGCTGGTGCGGATTTTGCCGGCCATCTCGCGGTTTCAGGTAAAGATCATCGCGATGTGCGGGGACGCGGATTCCATGCTCGCGAAAAACGCCCACGTAGTTCTCGATGTGAACGTCGAGCAGGAAGCGTGTCCACTGAACCTGGCGCCAACTTCGAGCACGACCGCGATGCTCGCACTGGGCGACGCTCTGGCAATGGTTCTGCTGGAAGCGCGCGGTTTCAAAAAAGAAGATTTTGCCAAGTTTCATCCCGGCGGAAAGATCGGGCGCAGCCTGCTCATTCGCGTGCATCAGTTGATGCGGCCGAAGGAATCGATGGCTGTCGTTCCACCCACAGCAACCGTGCGCGACGTTCTCAAAGCGATGACCTCTGTGCGCGCCGGCGCGGCCGTGGTGGCGGGTGAAGATCGACAACTGCTAGGAATTTTCACCCACGGCGATTTCGCGCGGCACTTTCAGTCCGATCCGAAAGTCGGCGAGCGTTTGGTGGCCGACTTGATGACCCTGAACCCGGTGACGGTGCACAAAGACAAGCTGGCAGTCGAAGTTCTCAAACTACTCGAAACTCATCGGATCGACGATCTTGTCGTAGTTGATGACGATAAGGTGCCGGTTGGAGTTATCGATTCGCAGGACCTTACCCGCCTCAAATTATTGTAGGGCAACTGCTCCGGTTGCCGCGAATGGCAGGGTCGCCGCGGCGACCGCCTGCCCTACAATTGCAAACTAACGACGCGCATGTAACGTCCCGCCCTCTTGTCACTCGTCACTTGTCACTGATCACTTTCTTTTATGCCAGCAGCTAACGACCTTCGCCGCGGAATGGCGATCAAATACAACGGTAATACCGCGATTGTGCTTGAAGTAAATCATCGCACGCCGGGCAATTTGCGCGCGTTCGTCCAGGCCATCATTCGCTACATCAACACTGGCAAAAGCGCTGACGTTCGTTTCGGTTCAACCGACAAAGTGGAGGTCGTCGACATTGAGCGGAAACAACTCGAGTTCAGTTACAAAGACCACAACGGCTACCATTTCATGGATCCGGAGACCTACGATACCGTCGCGTTTCAGGAAAATTTGATTGGAGACGCCAAGGATTACCTCGTCGAAAATCTGGCCGTCCAAGTCCTCTACGCCGAAGGCAAACCAGTCCAGATTGAAATGCCGGCGTCAGTCAGTTTGAAAATTGTCGAATCAGCCCAAGGCGTGCGCGGCGACACCGCCAGCAACGTGACCAAACCAGCCAAGCTCGAGACGGGCAAGACGATCAACGTTCCGCTCTTCATCAAAGAAGGCGAATCGATCAAGATCGACACCCGCACCGGCGACTACATGGGGCGCGCCTAGGACTCTCCCTCTTCCGCCTAATCTTAATCTCACTCTTCAAGTAAGAGATTCAGCCGGATGACAACTGCGGAGTTTTTGCGATAGGATCGCATCCATGAACCGAAAAGCGGGATTGGTCCGCGGCCGGAAAATGTCGCGCGGTGTGAAAGTCGCGCCCTACGTGGTGCCGACAACGCGTCGCGCACCCACCGCGAGCACATACCTGGTGCCGACGCGTTGGGTGAAATTCGTGTTCGGTATTTTTCTCCTGCCGATCTGCGCGATTTTGACCCAAACATTTTTTACCGCGTTCGCGCGGGCAACCGTCACCCAACATCTGTGGACCGCCGAACCGTTCTGGTTCTTTTCGTTGGGCGCGATTCTTTGGCTTATCGCATTCATTGGTTTGCCTCGACCGATTCTCCTTTACGTCTTCGGTCACGAACTGACGCATGCGGTGTGGGTCTGGTTAATGGGCGGCCGGGTCAGTCGGTTTCGGGTGGGGCGTGACGGAGGCCACATTCTCACAAACCGAACGAACTTCTGGATCGCTCTCGCGCCGTATTTTTTTCCGTTCTACAGCATTCTCGCTATCGCGACTTACGGTGTGCTCAGCATTTTTTATAACATGCAACCGTACGGCAAAGTCCTTTACGCGGTAATCGGCATCACCTGGGCGTTCCATTTTACCTTTACCTGCTGGATGATTCCCAAGAACCAAACCGATCTCCGCGATCACGGAACATTTTTTTCGCTCGTCGTGATCTACCTGATGAATCTTGTCCTTCTATCGGTGCTCTTAATCATCGCTTCGCCCCACATGCCATTTGCCAGTTTCGGAGCAGATCTCGCCAAGAATCTCGGCAACTTCTCGCAATGGGTTGGCGATTTGGCCGAACGATTCGCCCGTGGTGCTCAGCATTAGCAAAACGCGCCTCGACAGAGCGAGGCGGCTACAGATTCGTGACCAGCGCGAACGGTAACATCGACATCGCGTCCGCGAGGCGAATTTGCCGATTTTGAATCGAAATCTCCCGTCCGGTAAAAATTTCGTGCGCCTGTTCGGCAACCAACGCTGAGGGCAATTCAATCGCGGTATCTTTCCAGCAATCGCCGATTGGAGGAAACCCGACACGTGACGAAAGTCGTGGCGCAATTACCACCATCCATTTTGCATCGAGCTGCCGCGCAAATGCCACGCAGCTATCGGCAAATGTTCCGTTCACACGCAAAGGAAGATAATTGCCGCGCTGGAAAAGATCGAAATGCTCGGCCCGGAAACGCAGCGTTTGCTGCGCGAGAAACATTTTTATCCGCCCGTCCGGCCAGTTCTGCATAAGGTCCGCCGGCGTTTTGGTCGACAGGCACGACAACATTTCGGCGCGCAATTTGTAATCGACCGGTCGCCGATTATCAGGATCCACCAACGAGAAGTCCCAAATCTCGGTCCCCTGATAGATGTCGGGCACGCCTGGCGAAGTCAGCTTCAGCAAAACCTGCGCAAGCGAATTGACCGCTCCCAATCGCGCAATCTCCTCCGCGACTGGCGAAAAGAGCGCTAGAAATTTGTTCTTCGTCGTGGGATCCAGAAGTTTGGCCACAAAATCGCGGGTGGCGGCAAGCCACGGCTCGTTAGGCCGGATCCAGCTGGTGTTGAGCTTGGCTTCGTTCAACGCCTTGGTCATGTAATTCTGGATCCGCTCGACGTACTCGGCGCCGACATCGCGTAGCGACGCGCCATCGGGCCCGATTGGCCAGGTTCCGAGCAAGGTTTGATACAGGAGATATTCCTCGTTCCCGTCCGGCGCTTCTGATTCGTCGACGTCCTTCTTCCAACGCCGATTTGCGGCCCGCCATTTAGGCAACGAACGCCGCCACGTCTCCGCAATTTCGGAAATCGCCAGCATTCGGGCGCGAACATCCTCGCTTCTTTTCGTATCGTGGGTTGAAGTCGCGAGCAAGGTCGACGGCCAGTTACGATGTCGGTCTTGATTCCGTTCGTGAAAGGTCTCAACCGAAACCCCAAATTGTTGCGGCTCGCCGCCAACCTCGTTAAGTGCTGCCAGGCGATTATAAATGTAGAACACCGTGTCCTCGACTCCCTTGGCCATGATTGGCCCCGTGAACTGTTGAAACTTCAGGACGAAACAAGCGTGCTCTTCTCTCGCCTCCGCATCCAGGTTTTCCGGAAAACGGAACAATAAAATGTCGCGTAAAAAATTGAAAATCGACTCCTCGATCGCCGGATTGCGACGTTTGGCAGCGGCGATGGCGCGCTCGATCACTTGTCTATCTTCATCGCTGACCGGCTGACCGGGCGCGAGATAAGTTCGATAGACCGGAAAACAGGCGATCGTTTCCCGAACGACGCGCGCAAGCGCTTCAAAGGTGAAATCGCGAAACCAGCGATTTTTTTCCGACAGACGGTCGAGCATGTTGCCTAGCACTTCGACTTCGTTTGCGAGCGCGATCCGCATCACGAGGCGTTTCTTGGCGTAAACGAGGTGGCCGAAATGGATCGTATGACCGATGAAACGATGAAACGCTCTGGTGATTGTGGCTTCGGCCGAAGCGTCCACGAAAACGCCGCCCAGCTGATTCGTAAAATTGTAGCCGGTCGTTCCGTGCACCGGCCAATCGGCGCGCAACTTTTCAACGCCGGTAAGGATTTTCTCAACGATCATGTAAACGGCGCGCCCGTCTTTGGGAAGCGTGATGCCTAGCGCCCTGGCGCTGCGCCGCTGAAGTTTCTCCAAATATTCTCGCGGCAAATACAAGCCGTCTGGATGATCAATCCGCAGTCCGGTGACTGCTCCGCCACGAACAAGATCGAGGACCAACTGATGTGTTGCATCGAATACTTCCGGTAATTCCATCCGGATCGCGGCCAGTTCGTTGACATCGAAGAACCTGCGATAATTAATTTCCTCAGCGGCGACCCGCCAGAATGCGAGCCGGTAAGACTGCGCGTTGAGCAGTTCGTCGAGTTTATCAAAACTGCGCGGCTCGCCGGGCCGTCCGTTGATTTCGGCCAGCGCCTTTTCAATTGCGCGCTGCACCTGGAGCGCTTCCTGACAACGCCGCTCGAGACGGCGCTTCACAATTTCCTTTTCACGCGAACGCTCGGCAATTTTTTCGGGATCGATCTCGGAGCGACGTGGTAAATATTCCAGCGCGGTCAGGATGCTTTGGAACTCGGCGTAAAAAGGCTCATCCTTGTACTCGACAAGATTTTCCAGCGCCAATTCGAGCACGTATCGATAAGTTCCGGGAGCGATTGGCAGCCGCTGGTTTCGGTATTCGAGGTGGAATGCTCCTTCTTCGAAACGGACTTTGAATTCCCCACGCTCCAGAATGCGACCGTACTGGTCGGTCAGGATCGGAAGCAGAACTTTGTCCCGAAGATCCGATTTCAACGGATGCCAATCGACGTCGAAATACGGCGCATACATCGAGCTTGGTCCGTTTTCGAGAACGTCCATCCACCATTTGTTCCCTGACTGCATCACGCCCATATGGTTCGGAACGAAATCGAGGATTTGGCCCATGCCTTTCGAATGCAATTCCGCAACGAATGAATCGTACTCTTCGCGCGAACCGATGGCCGCATTGAGCTGGTTATGATCGATAATGTCATAACCGTGCATGCTTTCCGGACTTGCCTGGAAATAGGGCGATGCGTAGACGTCGCTAACCCCCAATGCCTGGAGGTAGGGCACAATTTCTCGCGCCTGCGAGAACGTGAACCATCGGTTGAATTGCAACCGATAGGTGCAAACCGGAATTCGTGGATGCTCCATTTTCATGGGATCACAGCAAACGTCGAACGTCGAACGCTGAACGTCCAACGCCGATTGCAGCCTCTGAATTCGATGTTGGACGTTCGAAGTTTTTTACATTCTCTCAGGAACCTTGATGCCTAACAAATCGAGTCCGCGCTGGAGGACGCGGCCGGTCAGATCGCATAACGCCAGACGCGAGCTTCGCGCCGGCTCCTCCGATTTCAAAACCGGGCAGGCCTCGTAGAAACTGTGAAAACTGTTCGCCAACTCGAAAAGATAGGTCGCAAGAACATTTGGCCTAAAGTCGTTCAATACTTGCGGGACGATTTCGGCAAACTGGCAGAGTTTTTTTGCTAAACCGATTTCCGCGGCGTCAATTAACACGAACTTGCCCGTCTTCGGCGCGGATTCATCTGCTTTGCGAAAAATCGACCGGATTCGAACGTAAGCGTTTTGCAGGTAGGGCGCGGTATTTCCCTGTAGCGCCAGCATTTTGTCCCAGGAAAACACGTAGTCGGTCATGCGATATTGCGACAGATCGGCATATTTGACCGCACCGATTCCGATAACGCGGGCAATGGAGGTTTTCTCATCTTCGCTTAGGTCAGGGTTTTTTTCCTCGATGATTTTCCGCGCCCGATTGCACGCTTCTTCGAGGACCTGTCTCAGAGGTACATTCTCCCCCGAGCGGGTCTTCATCAGTTTCCGGTCCTCGCCCAAAACATTTCCGAACGGAATGTGCCGGAGATCGGTCTTGTAACCTTCGCGGCGCGCAATCTCGAAGATTTGCTTGAAATGCAACGTCTGCGGCGCGCCCACGATGTACCAAAGCGTGTCGCGTTTCAATTCGCTGATCCGGTATTCGACCGTCGCGATGTCGCTCGTGGCGTAATTGAATCCGCCGTCGCTCTTGCGAACGATGCATGGCTTGTCCGCTAGCTCAGGCAGATCCCGAAAGAAAACTACGACCGCGCCTTCGCTTGTTTCGGCGATCTTCGCCTTTAACAAACGATCGACCACTCCCGGCAGCCGATCGTTGTAAAAACTTTCGCCGCGCTGGATGTCATAATGAATGTCGAGCAACTCGTAAACGTGTTCGAAGTCCTGCATCGACAGCGCGACGCACTCGTTCCAGATATTGAGGTTTTCTTTGTCGCCGGACTGAAGTTTGACCAGTTCCTGCCGGCACGCTTCGCGCACCGCGGGATCGGCGGTCGACCATGCGTTCGTCTCCTTGTAAATCCGTACAATCTCCGCCAGCGGACCGCGCTGGAGCGCATTGCGATCGAGCAAGTTTTTCCAACCCCAGATCACCATCCCGAACTGCGTGCCCCAATCGCCGATGTGATTGTCGCGGATGACGTCGTGTCCGAGAAATGTTGCAACTCGCGCAATCGCGTCACCGAGCGCAGTGCTGCGAATATGTCCGACGTGCATCGGTTTGGCCACGTTCGGCGAACCAAAGTCGATAACGATTTTTCGGGGCGATACCGATTTGGCAACGCCCAGGCCCTCGTCGGTAAATAGCTCGCTGGCCACTTTCGCAACGGCGTCCGCGCGCAATTTGAAATTGATGAAACCGGCGCCGGCGACAGTGGGCGTTTCGGCTAGATCGCCAATATCGAAATATTTCAGGACTTTCTCCGCGACATCACGCGGGTTTTCGCCGCGTTGTTTGCCGAGGACGAGCGCGGCGTTCGTTTGATAATCGCCGAACCGCGGATCGGTCGCCTGAGTCAGCTCACCGATATTCGCAAAACCGGCTTTGGCCAGTGCGTCAGCCAATCTCTTTGCGAGCAGCGATCGGAAAGTCTCCATTCATTGCATTGTAGCGGCGCTCTCCGAGCGCCGAAACTAATTATCGACGGTCGGAGACCGCCGCTACAGATCACGTTTGCCCCGAGCTCTGGAAGATCGACAAGATCTCGTCGGTCGATTTTGCGTTGGCCAATTTATCGCGGGTGGCGCGATCGTTCAGAAATTTGGCGATCGACGCCAGGGTGCGGAGATGAGTTTGAAATTGGTTCTTTGGAACGATGAACAACACAACGAATTTCACCGGCGCGTTGTCGAGGGCGTCGAACTCAATTCCATTCGTCGATCTCCCAAACGCAGCGACTACGTTGTCGATCCGATCAGAGGAACAATGCGGAATGGCGATCCCGAAACCGATTCCGGTGCTCATTGTTTCTTCGCGTTGTTTGAGTGACCCGAGAATGCTGTCCCGGTCTTCCGGTTTGATTTTGCCCAGGCTAACGAGCAAATCGATCAACTCGACGATGGCCGGCCAACGCTCGGTCGCCTTCATCTCGGAGATGATTTGCTCTGCGGAAAGTAAATTGCCCAACGACATGCGAAATGCGCGATTCGGGAGCGCAAGCTTACCGGTGGCGGTTACGTTGACAAGCGCATTTCAGGCTCAGGAATCGCGAATTTTGTATTTCAATCGCCGGGAAAGCAGCCAGCGGACGCCAAACATATCTGTGGTCGCCCGAACCGCGCGACTGCCGAATCCGTATTTGGTCTGACCGAAGCGCCGGGGGCGATGGTTCACCGGGATTTCAACCAACCGATAACCCGCACCGCGGACCAGCGCCGGAATGAATCGGTGCATTCCCTTGAACGGAACAAGCGCGTCCGCGCATTCACTGCGCATTGCTTTCAATGTGCAACCCGTGTCACGCACATAATCCTTGGTGAACCGGCTTCGGATCAAATTTGCGATGCGGCTCGTTAAACGTTTTGCGAATGTGTCTTTGCGATGTGCGCGGTAACCGCAGACCAGGTCAGCCCCGCGCGAGATTTCGGCAAGTAACCGCGGAATGTCCACCGGATCGTTTTGCAGATCACTGTCGATCATGACAATCGTCCGTCCACGCGCGGTCTTGATCCCGGCGTAAAGCGCGGCGCTTTGGCCGGTATTTTTTTCAAACCGCACCACGCGAACGTTTGGCAAACGCTCGATTTTCTCCGCGCTACGATCGGTCGAGCCGTCATCGACAAAAATGATTTCATAATCCAGTCCGCCAAGCGCTGCGCGCAGTTCCGACTGCAGGATCGGCACGTTCTCTTCTTCGTTGAAGACAGGAACGACAACCGAGACTGCGGGCGATGCGGCGGAGTTGGTCATAATGGCAGTGTCCGGTAATGCCGGCAGAGAAAGATCTGCCAGTAACGCACGTGCTCGCCGAAGCGCCGCAACTCAATCGTGCCCACAATCTCGGTCGATTCGAAAGCTGCGCGAATGTTGTGCGGCGGATTCTTGCCGTAATTCCGAATCAACAACGCACTGCGGCCGACAAAAGGGTTCACTCCTTTTTGCTCGGTAAACGCGTCATCCGACGATTGACTTGGGTTTGCCGGCGCATCGACGAACTGGTCGTAGCGCGGCCAAAACGAAAACTGGTTTACCAGGTCCTGCGATTCAACCAGGTAAACAGGCGGATGTCCTGGTCCCTCGATGCGTTTGTCTTTCAAATAAAACGACATCACTGATGCACGATGACGTTCGTCCGCTATCAAGAATAATTTTTCGCCGAGCTTCGATTCGAGATCGTTGCGAATGCGCTCTACTTCCGCGGTCATCGTTTTCCAACCGCGGAGGCGGTCACTTGGATCGCTTCGGAAGAAACGAATGCCGGCGGTGCGAAGCAAATCCGAATCCATCGAGAATAGACTGATGACGAAACCGAGAAGGATCGCCGCAGTCCCGAGCAGTCTGACGCGACGATTGTCGATCCGCTCGTGCCAGTAATAAGCCGCCAGCAAACCGAGGCTGACAAAAGAAACTGCGTCCCAGTTTGGAGTCGCGACGTGATTGATTGAGAGCAGAAGATAGAAAACAAACACCGGAAGGCCGAACCAGAAAAGGAAAAGCACTTTGAATTGGTGATTCACCCGGCGCCAGCTGCCGACTAACGCCCAAACCACCGCGGCAAAAAGGAGTGGTGAATAAAAAAGGAAATGTTCGCCGAAAAATTTCAAAGGTTCGAGCGGCCGGAAGCCGACGTCTTCAGTCAAATTTCCGCGAGTCCGCAGATGAAGCAGTGTGATCCAGGCGTGTTGCGCGTTCCAGATAATCGGCGGCAACGTGCAGACGACGAAGATTCCAACGAGCCAGTACAGTCCAGGCCTCTTGAATTCCTGCCGCAATCGTGGTGCGAACGCGAGAACCAACAAGACGCACACAATTTCAAATGCATTGGTAAACCGGCCAAGAAATCCGAGACCGATCAGTAACCCTGTTAGCGGCCAGTAAAGCGAAAAGCGCGGACTCCTCTCCACCGCCAGCCAGAACGTGAACATCGCCGCCATCCAAAAGAAAATCGATAACGCATCGGTCGTCATCACGAAGGCACCGACGGTGAAAATAGGGGCGACGTTGAGCGCGATCACCGTCCAAAGGCCGACGCTCTCGTTGAACAAACGCTTCCCGAAATAAAAAAGTAGCAAGCTCGTCGCGCCGGCGAGGATTGGACTCCAGAAGCGGACACCAAATTCAGTCGGTCCAAAAATCGCGGTGCTGGCGCGGATCGCGAATGCGATGCCCGGACCTTTGCTGAAATAACCGGGGGCAAGCCGTTCCGACCACATCCAATAATGCGCTTCGTCGAATTCGAGATCGGTCGAACCCAACATCGCTAATCGCACCAAAGTGAGCGCGATGATAAACAACCAAACTGCCCGCGTCTTGTTCATTAGCCCGGATTAACGACCAAAGTCGCATGGCGCGCAAAAACCTGCGGCGCCCATTTTGAAGCCAACCAGCGCCAGAGCAATTCCAGCATCGCCAGTATAAAGAACGTTTCCGCGGCGGCTAAAAAAAAGGTGCCGATCACATCGCTCGGCCAGTGCGCGCCCAGGTAAATTCGCGAATAGCCAACTAGCGCCGCGAAGATCCAGTAGAGCCAGCCGCGCTTGTAAAAAAGCGTCAGGCAAATCGCGGCAATCGTATTATTAACCATGTGACCGGACGGAAAAGATGGATCGCCGCGACGTTTGTCGGATTCATCAGAACGACGCACCACCGGTTTCTTGAAGATCGACATAAACTCGGGCCGGCCTTTTTCCAGCCTAACCATACGGACCGAATCGACGTGTTTGGGTCGCTTGCGATTGATTACCGACTTCAACGTGTTGGTGACCGGTTCGGCGATTATGATTGCGACCAGTAAACAAAAGATGCAGGCGCGCGTCTTGAATCCTCCGAAAACCAGCACGACAAAGATAATTACGATGAGCAGTGGCTTCCAGACGTCTGCATCGCTGATCGCGGCCATGAACAAATCCAGCACAGGATTCGTCCACCGCTCATTGATCAGTTGAAAAAGCTGCTGGTCCATCAAAAAGACTTAGACAGGATTTACAGGATTGAGAGGATAATAGGATCGACAATCGCTCCGGAAACGATCCTGTAAAATCTTGTTAATCCTGTCCTTATAAGATTATGCGAAGTTTAATCCTGTCTTCACTCGCACTCGCGTTATCTGTTCGGGCCGCGCCGCCTCCATCCGCGCAGGAAATTCTCGAGTCAGTCCGCATGCTCGAAACGCGGCAGCAACTCGATCTCGATGGTCAGCTCCGCCAAAACGACACCGTAGTCCCGTTCCATATCACCCAAAACGGGCCGTTGATTCGCTATTCGTTTACGGACCCTGACGAAGTTTTACAACTCCGCCTGGAAGAAAACGGCTCGCGTCTCGACCTGGTGACCGATGACGGCTCGGAAA
Source organism: uncultured Verrucomicrobiae bacterium (assembly GCA_963814965.1). Classification (GTDB taxonomy): domain Bacteria; phylum Verrucomicrobiota; class Verrucomicrobiia; order Chthoniobacterales; family UBA10450; genus AV40. Next base: position 723,313 of record CAWFFA010000026.1, on the reverse strand, counting down.
AGTTTCCACCCGAGAAGCTGCACGAAAAAATCCGCGGCACCGGCGTTACTTACGAAGACCTTGCTCTCAAATTCATTTATTGGCCGGACGGGCGCGTGCTCGGCGACGAGACCGTTCACGCGCGCAGTTGTTGGAAATTGCAACTCACGGCGCCGTCGCGAGATACGCAATACGCCAACGTTTTTCTCTGGGCCGATAAGAAGAGCGGCGCGCTGATGCGCCTGGAGGGCTACGACGCCGACGGCAAACTATTGAAGCGCTTCGAAGTCGTTGCTACCCAGAAGATCGACAATCGCTGGTTTCTAAAACAAATGCGCGTCGAAGAAATGCAGCCCGGCACGAACAAGGTGCAGTCGCGCACTTATCTCGAGATCAAGAGATAACGGCCATTCACCGAACGGGTCCGAGCCGGACTGGCGTTTTGGCGATTGAGGTCAGTCGCCTCTATCTTTCGCGGGCGGCTTTGACGATTTCGGCAAAACTGCGCGGGTCGAGGCTCGCGCCGCCTACAAGGGCTCCGTCGATGTCCGGTTGGATCATCAAATCGCGCGCGTTTTCCGGTTTGACGCTACCTCCGTACTGAATTCGGATTCGGTCGGCCGTGCTTTCGTCGGACATCTCGCGCAAGGTATGCCGGATAAACGCATGTGCTTCCTGCGCCTGCTCCGGCGTTGCGTTGCGGCCTGTGCCAATGGCCCATACCGGCTCGTACGCAATCACCGTTTCCTGAAGTTCTTTGTCGCTGAGATCCTTCAAGCTCCCGCGGAGCTGGATGGACAAAATCTTTTGCACGTTGCCTTTGTCGCGTTGCTCCAGCGTCTCGCCGATGCAAACGATCGGCCGCAAGGTCGCTTCGTGCGCGGCGCGGACTTTCTTGTTCACAATTTCGTCCGATTCGCCGAACAAACGTCGACGCTCGCTGTGTCCGAGGATGACGTAATGAACAAACAAATCCCTGAGCAACCCCGCGCTGATCTCACCCGTGAACGCGCCGTTGCGCTCCCAATGCATGTTTTGCGCGCCGATTTTGATGTTTTGCGATTTGTTCTCCAGCAATTCCGTCACCTTCGCGAGCGCGGTGAAGGGCGGAATGATCACAATTTCGACGTCTCGAATGTCGGCGGCATCAAGCAGAAACGATTCAACGAATCGCGCCGACTCGCCCAGCGTCATGTTCATTTTCCAATTCGCAGCGACAATTTTCTTTCTCATAATATTTTCCGACAGAATGAACAGAATCTACAGAATAGGCTTCCAGCAAAAACCCATTCGTATCATTTTGTTAATTCTGTCTAAGATTTGTCGCTAAGCGCGGCGACTCCGGGAAGTTCTTTGCCCTCCAACAGTTCAAGCGACGCACCCCCACCGGTTGAAATAAAAGTCATCTTGTCGGTGAGCCCGGCTTGTTTCACCGCCGTGACAGAATCGCCGCCCCCAATGATTGTCGTCGCGCCGGACTTCGCCATTGCTTCGGCGATCGCGATCGTGCCTTCGGCGAAATCGGGAATCTCGAAAATGCCGACCGGTCCGTTCCACAAAATCGTTTTCGCTTTTGCGATCTCCTCCTGAAACAACGCGATCGTCGCTTTACCTATGTCGACGGCCTGCCAGCCATCGGTGATTCCGCTCTCGGGTGAAAGCCGGCTCGTATTTCGCTTTTTTGAACCAGGCTTGATTTCCTGCGTTTCGACAACGTCGATGGGCAGCAGAAATTTCACGCCACGCTTCTTCGCCAGATCGACAACTTCGTTGGCGAGATCGGTCTTGTCGGCTTCGACGCGGCTCGCGCCGATTGGAATACCCTGGGCCTTGAAAAACGTGTTCGCCATCGCGCCGCCAATCAGGATCGCGTCTGCTTTTTGCATCAGCGCCTTCAGAACGCCGATTTTGTCCGATACTTTCGAGCCGCCCATGATGACCACGAACGGTTTCGCCGGCTTGTCGAGCTCGTCATGGAGATATTTCAATTCCTTCTCCATCAAAAAACCCATTGCACGGATATTCATAAACATCGCGATTCCAGCGGTCGATGCGTGCGCCCGATGGGCAGCTCCAAACGCATCATTCACGTAAATGTCGCCCAGGTCGGCCAGGGCATGCGCAAATTTTGGATCGTTCGCTTCTTCTTCCGGTTGAAACCGGAGATTCTCGAGCATCGCGACGTCGCAAGCCTGCATGGTGTCGACAATTTTTCGCGGCACTTCGCCGACTGTGTCGTGACTAAAAATTACCGGTTGATTAATCAGCGTGTGCAAATGGTCTGCGACCGGTCGCAGCGAATACTTTGGCACACGCTTGCCTTTCGGCCGGCCAAAGTGCGACATCAAAATTATTTTCGCCTTTTGTTCGCGCAGATAATTAATGGTCGGTAACGCCTCACGAATTCGCGTGTCGTCGCTGATCTCAACCTGGTCGCCGTCTTCTTTGATCGGCACGTTGAAATCGACGCGCACCAGCACGCGTTTCCCGCGAACATCGATATCTCGAAGCGTGAGTTTCGCCATTTGTCGGAACTAGACAGGATTTACCGGATTAACTGGATGACACCAAACTACTCTGAACTTCTCCTCTTGTCTGAATCCCGAAAAATCCTGTTAATCCTGTCTCCTCTTATTTGGCGAGCATCTCCATCATTTCGACGCAACGATTGCTGTAGCCCCACTCGTTGTCGTACCAACCGACAACTTTCACGAATCGGTTGCCGAGCATGATCGTCAGTTTGCTGTCGAAAATGCACGAGTGCGGATTGCCTATGATGTCGCGCGACACGAGCGGCTCGTCGCTGTATTCGAGCACGCCTTTGTAACTCTTGTCGCCCGCCGCTTCTTTAAACGCTGCGTTGACCGCTTCAACGGTGGCATCTTTCTCGAGCACCGCGCTGAAATCGGTGACCGACCCGTCTGGCGTCGGCACTCGAAACGCGCCGCCGTTTAATTTCCCTTTTAAATCGGGAATCACTTCACCGATCGCTTTGGCCGCGCCGGTGCTCGATGGAATGATGCTGACCGCCGCCGCCCGCGCGCGCCGCAGATCTTCGTGAGGAAAATCGAGAATGCGTTGGTCGTTAGTGTAACTGTGGATTGTGCTCATGAATCCGTGCGCGATACCAAATTTTTGGTGCAGAACTTTGGCCAGTGGCGCGAGGCAATTAGTGGTGCAGCTCGCGTTGGAAACTATGGTGTGCTTGGCCGGATCGTAAACGTCGTCGTTGATTCCAATGCAAAGTCGTCGCGTCCGGATTTTTCGCCGGAGCGGAAATCAGAACCCGTTTCGCCCCAGCTTTACTAATGTGCAGTTCGGCCTTGTCCCGCGCTGTGAAAAAACCGGTCGATTCCAGGACAACATCGACCCCTAACTTCTTCCACGGCAGGTTTCCCGGGTCGCGTTCCTTGAAAATCTTAATCTTGTGACCGCGAACGATAATGTTCTCCTCATCGTGACCGATCTCGCCGGCGAATTTTCCGTGGACGGAGTCCCATTTCAGAAGATGAGCCAGAGTTTTGGTGTCGGTGAGGTCGTTGATTGCCTGGATGCGTTCGACTTGTTTTTGCGTCATCGCGCGGAGGACGATGCGGCCGATGCGCCCGAAGCCATTGATTGCGTAATTAGCCATAGATAGATTTCCGAACTGCGGTTTATCGACTGCTGAGATCTGTCAGCAATCAGGGAGGACGAAAAAGTAGAATGGGCAACTCGATGAAGCAATGGGGAACTATTGCCGCCGTTTTGGCAGCCTGGTGGGCGCAATCCACAGTCGCCGCCGCGCGCGATTCCTCATCGATGAAGCGAATCCTTGTGCTGGGCGACAGTTTATCCGCCGGATTCGGTTTGAAATCGAGCCAGGGATGGCCGGCGCTAATAACCGAAAAATTGCGCAACGCAGCGTTAACCAACTTTGAAATCATCAACGCGAGCCAAACTGGCGGAACGACTGCCGGAGGACTGCAGCGGCTTCCAGCGCATCTGAACCGGAGGGTCGACATCTTCATTCTCGAACTTGGGATCAATGACGCGTTTCGCGGCGTGCCGATCGCTACGATTCAAAACAATCTTCAGACGATCATCGATCGCGTGAAGGGCCTAAATCCGGATGTGCGCGTGATCATTGCCGGGATGCAGCTTCCGAATTCCGCGACTGACGATTACGTTTTTGGGTTCGGACAAATCTACGGAGATCTCGCCGCGAAAAATAACGCGGTCCTGATTCCCTACCTGCTCGAAGGCGTCGGCGGCGATCCCTCATTAAATCAACCCGATCACGTGCACCCGAACGCAGCCGGGCAAAGGACTCTCGAGGAAAATGTTTGGCGCGTCCTCGAGCCAATCGCCCGCGAAGTGGCTGTCATCCCGAGCGCAAGCGAGGGACCTCGCCTACGACCGTCGGTCACACGATGAACCTTGTGTGATCGTCGAGCTTTTGTGAGATCCTTCACTCCGTTCAGGATGACAAAACAACAATACGTGGCGCGTTAAGTGCCATTTCGCAGCGACCAAAGTTAGCGCGGCGCGCGTTCAATAGATTGATGGACCCGGCACGCCCAAACGAACCCGAACCAAGCGATCCGTTTAATCCGGAACGGGCCGATCACGCCGTTGTCGAGACGATCGAGATAGCGACCCAAGGTGAAGATTGCGATGCCTGCGTGCGCAGACTGCGGCCAGTGCTGATGAAAATGCCCGGTGTTCTCGATGTCGTCGTCGATCTTCCCGACGAGCGGGTAATCGTGAGATTCGACGCGCGTAAAGTTCACGCGCCGGACTTGCACGACGCGATTCTGAAAAGCGGCTATAAACCCGCGCCCGTGGCGGATTAGGTAGCGGCGGTTGATTCGCTCGCGCCCGCTCGCTCACCCGATTGGGCTGCGTCCATGTCGCCGGCTCCCACCAGCTCCATTCACCGAACCGCCATGGACGATTGGGGTCAATCGCCGCTACCTGACTTCCGGCTGCTGTTGGGTCAGGCAATGGAACGTGCCGAGCCCCCAGATTAATTCACGACAATCGATTCCGATGATGCGGCGTTTCGGAAAGCAATCCTGCAGAATCGACAGTGCCATCTTGTCGGCAGGATCAGCGAACGTTGGAACGAGAACGACTTCGTTGGCAATGTAGAAATTTGCGTAACTCGCGGGCAGCCTCGTTCCTTCTCGAACAATCTTCTTCGGCATTGGAAGAATAACGATGTCGATATTCCGCCCGTTAACTTTCATTTCGCGCAAGCGCGCGAGATTTTCCTGGAGCGGCTTGTAATTGGCGTCGTCGGAATTCTCCTCAACGACGGTCACGACCTTTGTTTCGGAAACGAAGCGCGCCAGATCGTCGATGTGCCCATCGGTGTCGTCGCCTTCGATTCCGTCGCCCAGCCAGAGGATCTCTTTCACGCCCAAGAAATCGCGCAGCCGCTTTTCGATTTCTTGCCGCGAGAGATTCGGGTTGCGGTTCTTATTTAGAAGGCACGATTCGCTGGTGAGCAGGACACCCGCACCGTTCACTTCGATCGAGCCGCCTTCCAAAATCATTTTCGGATAAAAAACGGGAACTTTCAGGAGCTCGGCGACGCGCGTCGGCACTACTTCGTCGAGTTCGAAGGGCGGATACTTGTTCCCCCAGGCGTTGTAATCCCAATCGACGATCGCGAGTTTTGGATCGGCAGCGCGGGTTAGAAAAATCGGACCGTGATCGCGACACCACGGCTCGTTGGTCGGGATCTCATAATAAGTAATGCATTCCTGGTGCGGCAACTCGGTCGAGCACGGCACGCGCTTCCGCTTCGTGGGCGCCGTTCACTACGTTGATGCAAACGGGGTCCGAGCCGGACTGGCCGTTACCGATCAGATGCGGCGACCATCTCCCGGAGGGCCGGAAGAACGCGATCGAAGGAATCCGGAAAACTGATTCCTTCGCGCCGCGGCCAGGAAACCAGGTTGCGGCGTGCGGTTCCCATTCGGCAGGCATCCGATAACCTAGTTGGGCGGGCGTCTTATTCGAACTGACCAATTAAGCACAAATCCAACACTAAAGGTAGGGGCGATTGACCAATCAATCGCCACGCGGGCGGTTCGAGTTTGAAGCTCGGAATTCCCTGAGCCTGGATTTAGCGCCGCCGTGATCTGCGCGGCTGGCACTGCATGATAAGTGTGACAGGTGATGCACTCCGCGACGACTTTGCCCTGCGGACTGTGACACGCGGTGCAACTCGCTTTCGACGGCATCAGCACATCGGAAGTTTCGCGACTTTGCGCCGCAGCGTGACAAACTTTGCAGTCGAGCGGCTTCTGCGTAGCCGGATCGATCTGATGTTTGGCGTGATTGAAATTGGCCTGCGGCATCCAGCGATCGATCAAAATCGGTTTCGTCGACAGACGGCACTCCATTCGCAGTTGCCTTCACTTCGTGGCAAAACGCGCAGCCGGTGAAATTTCCGCGCACCGCCGCGCCCATTGTCTGCTGCGGCTTGTAAGGATCTTTGGTGAAGAACACCGCGTGCTCGAGCTCATCGCCGGAACGAAATTGATCGCGGAGCTGTTTGATTTGTTGACCGACGAACCCCGAGACCTCGCGTTCGGAGATTCCGCGTTTCAATCGCGCATAATCTGCGTATTGCGCCGGCAAACTCCGCAAGAACGTGCGGACGAGATCAACATTTCCGTGCGGAATGCGCATGTCCGGATTTCGCCAATCGAACTGGAGTGAGTGACATGCCTGGCAATTGGCAGCGTAACTGATTCGCTGCATGAAACGGCTGTCGGTCTGCGGTTGATGGCAATAATTGCAATCGAGTTTTTGTCCGTTGATAGGCGGGATGTCCGAAGCGAAATGCCGTTGGTGATTGAAACGCAGCGTGTCGGGGTCGCGCATGCTCTCTCGTTTCAATTGAAATTCGGGGTGCCCTTCCCAGAAATTCGCGAACGTTGCGGTGTAACCTTGCTGCGAACGGGGCAATTCGAAGACGATTTGCTGCGGTGGATGGGGATGTCGATGAAACGCGTCGTGCGGAAGCGTCATTCCTTTTTGTGCAGATGACGCCATGATTTCGGAATTGTTATGACAGGCCATGCATTGTGAGCTCGCGACCAAACCCAGATTCGTCAGGCCACGATGTTCCTGATGGCAGGCTGAGCACGCGCGATTGTCCACCACGTTCGCTTCGTGAAAGCTGTGTTTCTGATGGCACGCTTCACATTTGGGATCGATCTCATCGGTCGAGACGCCATTTCGAAAACGTTCCCCCAATACTGTCCGAAAATTTCCGCCCCCAATGTTGGAGTCATGGCATTTGGCGCAATCGTTTGCGAACTTGGAGTGACTGGTGCGCGATTTTGCCGGCGTTAAAAAAAGTTTCGCGCCCGCAACGTTGAAATAGAAAAATCGTAATGAGGCCGCCGAAGATCGTAAGCAGGCTGACAATCAATCGTATCTGTCGCCACGGATGCAGCCGGCGGTAATAACCGAGATTGCCTTTGTAGCGCTCGGCGATCTGCTTTTGCGTGCGTCCGGGTTTCGCCATCGGCTCAGTATTTGAACAGCGTCACGAACGCGTGCCAGAAAACGAGCATCAGCAACAGAAACGACACCGGCGCGTGGACAAAAAGCCAGCTGTGCAGCCAATGCTGCAACTTCAATTGCAAGTCGAGCATGCGCCGTTCGTCGCACCAACTCTGCATTTCTTCTACCCGATCCCGATAAACTTCGGTGACGCGGAGTTTAACGAATCGAAAGGTGTCTTCGGAGAAACGCGCGTTTCCCAAAAGCATTCGATCGCCGCGTCTGGCCGATAGGTACGGGATGATTTGCCGGTCCAAGAGTTCAAGCATCGCGGCTTCGGAATCCGTATCGGTGACGGGAACGACTGCCTTCGGCGCAGGCGCGGCGGGTTTCGGGACTGGTGGCGTCGCCGTCACAGGAAGATTCGTCGCAGGCGAAGGCGCCGCCGTTTTTTCCTCCAGTTTTCTTTCCGGAGTTGCAACTGTTTCGGCCGTGATTGCCGATCCAACGACCGTTTTTGCTCGCGCAGCCGGCGTGCTGATGTCCGCGGAGGTCGATGCCATCGCAACGTTTCCTGCCGTCACGGTTTTTTCCGCGCTCGGCGCGGGCGCGCCCGAATCGGGCTTCGTTGCCGGCGCGGGCTTGAATGAATCGCGCATCTTTGTCGCCGCGGCCACGAGCTGGGCCCGAATATGCGGGATTTGTTCGTAAACACTTTCGGCTGGCAAACGCTCCATCATCGCCGTCGGCACGTAATGCTGAAGGACGAGTCCGTAGATTCCGCTCACCATTACGACGACATAGAGCAGAACGATCAACGTGGTCATTGGACCGCCGAAGCGGAATCCGCTGTGTAAAATCACGAGAGGAATTGTCAGGAGCGTCAGCCAGATGTGTGCGCGCAACCAGCGTTGCACCGTGCCGATCCGCCACAGCACAATTTTCTTCCGAACACCGAGAAGCGCCGCGAACACAAAAATCGCCAACGCGATCGTGCCGAAGATCAAACCGAGCGGAGTTCCGCCGACTCGATGAGATTCACTCGGCTTTTGCAGCAGCGAATTCGGCAAACGTCAATGCTGCCGGCAACTGTTGCGGTGCAAAGTTTCCGACATAGAGCCAGATCGCGAAAAGCGTGGCGATCACGACAAAAATGAACCACGGAAGGTGCGCGCGATTGACGATCCTCATGAATGAAATTGCTGATTGCTGATCGCTGACTGCTGATTAAATCAGCAATCAGAAATCAGAAATCAAAAATCAGAAATCAATCAGTGAGTGTGGTGAGTTTCGTAGCGCGCCGGGATCTGAGCCCAGGCAGCACCGATCAACTCAGTCTGGGCCGCAATGGCGTCGCCGAAAAATCTTTGCGGATCGACGCGCTTGGCGGCGTCATGGGGACAGGCGTAAACGCAACTTGGCGTGGAAAGCTGCGTACAAAGATCACAGGTGTTGGCTTTGTAGGCGGTCATTTTCTTTTGCTCGACTTTGAATGTTGAAGGCGCGCCGTCCTTGCCCTTGATCTCGGTTTTCATTTCACGAGTCACTTCGAGCGGATGCATGTTGATGTTGCCGTAAGGGCAAAGCTCCGCGCACTTGCCGCAACCGATGCACCAATCCTCGATGATGATCTCGAGGTTTTCTTTGCGCCGGATCGAACCGACCGGGCACTGGGTCATGCAAAGCGGGTCGCGACAAGATCGACATGCGGTCGCGACGAGAAAGTGCTCGTAGCGCAAACCGTCCCGAAGCAGTCGCGACACACCATCGTGCGCGCTTGCGCACGCGCGGACACAAGCGTCGCAGCGCGTGCAATTTTCGAGATCGATCAAGAGGAGATTCTGGGCTTCGAACAATCCCTGATTCAGAAAATCATCGAGGTGAACGCCCGCCGGAATTGTTTTTTGCTCGTGGGCGGCGAAACGCGCGCCGGCGACGGCTTCGATCTGTTGTCGCACAGTGGGAAATCGCTCCAACATTAAATTAAAATCGGCGGCGGGAATTTTTACGACATCAACGGCATCGAGCGCGGCGCAAGTCGCAGTCCGCTTGATCTTTCGTAACAAACCGATTTCGCCGAAGTAATCACCGCGACTTAAATAAGTCCTGACCATGTCACCACCGGGCAACGCGTTTGAAACGCGCACCATACCGGAACGAATGAGATAAAACGCGTCCGCTTCGTCACCTTCTTTGCAGATGATCTGGTTTTGATTGTAAGAAACGAGCTCAACGTTCTGACGCAGGTGTTCGAGGAATTCATCGTCGAGTGAAGCGAACAGCGGAACAGCGCGGAGATGATTATTCAGCGAGCGCTCGCGATATTTCTTTTCCAGCTCGGTCTTGAATGAAGTGCCTTTGAAGGTGGGCATCTTCACTTTGGTGGTTGCCTTGGTGGCCTCGGACGGCGTCCGATTCCCAACCAGCATGTCGAGAATCACCCGCAACATCTCGACCATGACGCACGGTTCGCGGGCCTGGACCGTGGCCGAGCGCGGTTGATAAGTTCGGCAGGTCATTTCGCCGAAAAGCTCGCCCGGGCCCAATTGGGCCAGAGGACGATTGATGGGAAGATCGATGTTCGCATCGATGCCGATGAACTTGCGTTGGTGCGCTTCCGGACGTCGATCGGTTTGATCGTCAGTCAGAAAACTTTTCATCCGCTTGAAACTGCGCCCGAACAATTCCGATGACCGGATTGCGTGCGCAGATGCGCGAGCGGATTGTGAATGAAAATGTCGACGGTGCCGGAAACGATATAATAGGCGGTCGAGCCGAACGCGCCCTCCTCGCAAACGGTCTCACCTTTGCGGTAGCGATGGAGAACGGCCGCGCCTTTGGCCCAGTTATCGAGCTGCGCGCGCGGAATTTCCTTCAGCGCCGGCAGATATTCGATGAGTTGATCGACGCTGAGCGGTTCTCCAGTCGTTAGTTTTTCAACCACGTCAGCCATAAGCGCGGCAAGCCGCGATCATAAGTCGACGCTGTTTGGTGAGGAAAGCAATTTTCCCCGCGGCGACAGACGATGTTGGTCTTGCGAGACTAGGCTGTAGTCGTCAGCGGTTTGTAAATCGCGCCGACGAGCGCGCCCATAATGGCGAAGCAGATCAGATCCCCGGCAAACCACATCAACAGAATGTTGGTGGTGAGGGGTTCGACGGCGAACCGGATGATGTTGACGCCACAGGCCAGAATTCCAATCACGATGCCGTAACCGAAACCGACGCCGGCGCAGTTCTTTCCGACTTTGCTGACATAAAGGCCGGTGAAGGCGAAGGCGACGACGGCGTGGCCGAGAATCAGGATCGGAAAGTGACTGTTGAAGTCAGCTTCCGTGCGCCACATCGACGCCGTGGCCTGATACATCGGCTTCATCAGCATGCCGTGCCAGACGTAGCCGAAGAAAAACATGAAAACGAACGCAACGATGAATGCCAGGAAACCTCGTTTGTGATTGTGATTCATGTGCTCTTCTAATGACGACCACGTTCGATTGTCGATCTTAAAGAGGAAGAACAGGTCCGGCTAATCCTGCAATCCCGGAATGTGGCCGTAGCCAATAAAAGTCGGCCGCAATTTGCCTTCGCCGTTTGTTTCCCGGCGTTGAACTTTGAAATCAAACACGCTGACACCGAAACGCGATTCGCCTTGATAAACGCGGCCATCGCTCGAGCCGACCATGACCCGCTTTCCGGTTTTCTTTTCGCGACCGAGATAGATCATCGCGTGAGTGATTGGAGGATCGCGCTCGATCGAGTAAGTGCCCGTCCAGAAAAGAAGATCGCCCGGTTTTAGATCATCCAGTTCGAAAGAATCGTCCTTTTCACTCATAACCGCCTCGAAAAGCCGGGCACGACGAAGCCAAACATATTGCTCACTGGAATCGCGCGGCACGTCGCCGACCTCGTTTTGTTTCAGCACATAATAAACAAAGCCCGAGCAATCCATTCCGCCGTTGGCCGGATCGGCCGAGCCATATTTGTAATCGAGGTCGCGGGTGGTCAGTTCGAGCGCCGCAGTCAGGAGCTTTTGAACTTTGAGCGGATAATTTTCGAAGCCTTTGATCTGGTTCGGCATAAGCGTCGCATTCGGCGCGTGTTGCTTTTTTGCCGGAGATCCCTTTGGCGATTGTTCCGGTGTTTCGCTGGGAGTTGCAGTTTCAGTCGGAGTAGCGGATGGCGTTTCGGATTGCTCGGGAGTTGGCGATGCTTTCTTTTTCTTATGGGGTGAACTCGTCGGCGACGGGCTTGGAGACAGTTTTTTCTTCTTTGGACTGGGTGACGGCGATTCCGCAGCCGGAGACGCAGCTTTCTTTTTCTTCGGTGAAGCTGATGCAGACGGAATCGGTGAAGTTTTCTCGTGGGCTGGTGAAGATTTCGTTGATGGAGTTGGCGTCGGCGATTTCTTGGTCGTCGCAGTCGCAGTTTTCTTTTTTCGCGGTTTCGGAGTTGGTGTCGGCGTCGAGAAAATTTTCTTTAGGGCGTCGCCAAGAGACTGCTCCGCCGGTCTCGCAGCCTGGATGGGCGAGAAAACGAACGCGGCAAAGATAAGAATGCGGAGAAGCATGTAGTATTTGGTTGGACGGAGAATCCTTACGATTCCTTGAATAAGAATTAGCCCGTCATGTTAATCTTTAGCCTCATGAGAGCGATTCGTTTTGTCATTTTCATTCTTCTCTTCGCCGATTTTGCATCGGGGCAGATCGATCGGATCACCGGAAGAAATTTTGCAACGCGGTCGGAAGTCCTGGCCCGGCACGGAATGGTCTGCACCAGCGTGCCGGCAGCGACTCAGGTCGGACTCGACATATTGAAGAAGGGCGGCAGCGCGGTCGACGCTGCGATCGCTGCCAACGCGACGCTTGGTCTGATGGAACCGGTTTCGAACGGAGTCGGCGGCGATCTGTTCGCCATCGTTTACAGCGCGAAGGAAAACAAACTCTACGGCATCAATGGCAGTGGCCGTTCGCCGGTTGGTTTGAGCTACGACCAAATGAAAGCCGAGCTCGACAAGTTGAATCGAAAAACGATTCCGCCCCGCGGGATGCTGCCGATCAGCGTGCCCGGAACGGTCGACGCCTGGGCTGAGCTGCACAAAAAATTCGGCAAACTGAAACTAAGCGACGATCTCGCGCCGGCGATTCATTACGCCGAGGAAGGTTTTCCGGTCACAGACCTGATCGCGTTCTACTGGCATTTCGGTCCCGAGCTTTACAAAGATTTGCCGGGCGCGTTTTTCGAAACCTACACCCTCGATGGCAAAGGCCGCACCCCGGCGAAGGGCGACATTTTCAAAAACCCGGCGCTGGCCAGGACGTTGCGACTGATCGGCGACAAGGGTCGCGACGCTTTCTATAAAGGGGAGATCGCGGAGAAGATCGACAAGTTCATGCAGGAGAACGGGGGTTTTCTGCGAAAAATCGATTTTGAAAAGCACACGAGCACCTGGGTCGACCCGGTCTCCGTGAATTATCGCGGGTATGATGTGTTTGAGTTGCCGCCGAACGGGCAAGGAATCGCCACCCTGCAAATTCTAAACATCCTTGAAGGCTTTGACTTGAAAGCTATGGGCCGCAATTCAGCGGAAACGCTCCATGCGATGATCGAGGCGAAGAAAATCGCGTGGGCAGACCGCGCGAAGTACTACGCAGACCCGGCGTTCGCAAAAATTCCGCTGAAAACATTGGTATCGAAAGATTACGCGGCCGAGCGACGAAAATTGATTGATCCGATGCGCGCGGCGAAATCCGTGGCCGCGGGAAAGATCGACAATGGCGACACGATTTACATGTGCGCGGCGGATGACGAGGGCAACATGGTCTCGCTGATTCAAAGTAATTATCGCGGAATGGGCAGCGGCATTGTTGTGCCGGGACTTGGATTCATGTTTCAGGACCGCGGCGAGCTTTTTTCAATGGAATCCGGACACGCGAATGTTTACGCGCCGGGCAAGCGCCCGTTTCACACGATCATTCCCGGTTTTGTAATGAAAGACGGCAAGCCGTGGGAGGCGTTCGGCGTGATGGGCGGCGGCATGCAACCGCAAGGTCATGTCCAAGTGCTCACGAACCAGATCGATTTCGGATTGAACGTGCAGGAAGCCGGCGATGCATCTCGCTGGCAGCATGAAGGCGATAACGAGCCGACCGGCGAAAAAATGGAAAACGGCGGCTACGTGAATTTGGAATCCGGAATTCCGATGGAAACACAACGCGAATTATGGAAGCGCGGACACAACGTCCGATTCGACGTGGGCGGCTACGGCGGTTATCAGGCGATCAAAGTTGAAATACACGACGGCCAGCGGGTTTACGTCGGTGCGAGTGAATCGCGCAAGGACGGCCAAGCCGCGGGATATTAATTTTTCTGCGCTCTGAGCTCGGCCAACTTTTGTTCGGCCCGGGCGACGTCCGATTTTCGGGCACTGCCGAGAGCGCAAAGTTTTTCCTGGCGATGGAGGTTGGCTTCAGCAGCATCGATATCGGCCTGTTCGCGTTTTGTGCTCGCGGCATGCGCAGTTTCAATCGCAAGCGCGAGACTATTTTCTGTCGGCGCAACCTCGGTCCTGGCGACTTCACCTGCGCTCAGCTGTCTGTCCTTTTGCAACATTTGATCTTTTGCCGCGATTAAGCGCGCGTTCGCCAGCTCGGACTCCAGATGAACAACCCGCAGCTTCCGTTGTTCGACCTCCAACTTCGAAAGCGCTCCGATTCTCAAAAATCGATCCAGACCGGCCGTATTCCTCTTCGCGCGCTCGAATTGTTTTTCGAGTTTGGGAAGATCGACATCGCGCGGCGAATTATTCGGAGATCCAGACTCCGCGACGATGTTTGTCCCGATTTGGAATTAACAACGGTGGTTCGATGTCGAACGAGTCTGGTTCCAAGTCGGAGGATTTGTTACCAGCAAAAGCGATCGAGCTGGTTGTGACAAGGAGCGCCAGGACTCGCCACATGACGCGAGAAAAACGTCAGCGGTGGACTCCACCAATTCCGCCGATCACACCGCCTACTCCGCCCACCACGCCGCCGACTCCGCTACCAAGGCCGCCCACACCACCGACCGACCCCACTCCGCCAATTCCGCCGCTGCTCCCGACGCTGCCGACACCCGCACCGCCGGCAGTGGCACCACCGACGCCGCCACCACTGGCAACGGCGCCAATTCCACCAGGCGCGCCCATCCCGCCTCCGAACATCGTCTGATTCTGAATGCCGGGCGATTGAAGCTGTGTCGTCACTTTTTGTGTGGTCTGAGAAATCGGTCTGGCGGCCGAGCGAACCGAAGGCTTCTGTCGAGTGCTCGAGACCTTTTTTCGCGCCGAACTAACTGTGCTGTCGACAGGTGAACCGGTTACGTCCTTCGGAAGCAGTGAGGTTACCGTTTGATAAATCGACTGACCAAATGTGTCGGGGTGGGCCGCAATATTGTTTACGTCGGTAAGGACCGAATCCGGCGCGGGAGGAGTTACTGGCGGAAGCGGCGGAACCTGCAGCACTGGTGGCACCGTCGTTACCGGCGGGAAAATCGTGCCCTCGATTGGCGGCGGGACCGGAGCAGAACTGATCGTGTCCGTTGGCGCAGCAACTTGCGCTAATTGCACAGGCCTGAAGTCCTGATTCGCAGAATCTTGAGCATCACCATTCCCAGCGGCAGCGGAGGTTGAATCTTTGCTGAACTGATCAACCGGATTCGGCTGGACTCCGACCTCTACCTGATCGGCAGAAAGCGGCCTTGGATAAAGAAACTCAGCCGGCCAGGCCGCTGCGGCGCGCAATAATTCGCCGCCATTAAAGAAATAAAATGCGCACACCAATCCGCCGACGGCGGCAATCGCAACGAAGACAATGTTCGCCCAGGTGGATCGACTTAAACCGAGTTCGTGCAAAAACGAATCTGCGTCTTTAACCTGCGGCGAAGCAACCGGAACTGCCGCGGTTACGGCGTAAACCTTTTCCTCGGGCGTGGAAAGCGCTTCGCGGAAATCGAGTTGAGGCATACTCTTCGGCTCCGGGCTAATTTTAGGGCCTACCCTTATAAAACATAAGCCGTTCCGGAGCAAGTATCGCGTCTCGAGTCAGCGAAGGTTGCCTCGACGAGAATTTTCTTCTTGGCAACCCCTGTTTTTATGGCATATGAAACGCTCCGAAACGCTCCTCGTGCTTCCCTTGAGTTCGAAAATCGTTGTTGGTGCGGTCGTTCTGGCTGCGATCACGTCATCTGTTAACGCGAATATTTTTCCCGCGTCCGGGCCGACTGTGCCTGGAAATCGGGCAAGACTTCGCTTTGGCCAGGCCGCTGCCCCGGCATCAGCGCCAATTGCTGTGAAACGCGCGATCTGGGCCGCGAACCAACTATTTCGCAAACCCTACATTTTCGGCGGCGGCCACAAATCGTTTGTCGATCGAGGGTACGATTGTTCCGGAACCGTTTCCTACGCGCTTGGCGGCGCCGGTTTGCTGAGATCACCAATCAGCTCAACCGAGTTTCGCAAATACGGGGAACGCGGCTCCGGCAAATGGATCACGATTTACGCGCGCAACGGTCACACCTACGCGATCATCGCGGGACTGCGTCTCGACACGACCCCATACGTGACAGCGCATGACCGGTGGGCGCCGGGATGGCAAGCAACCGAGCGCGTGCCGGCTAGCGGATTCGACGCGCGACATCCCATCGGATTGTAAATCGGCGCGGATCGCGGCAAGGTCGCTCATCGCAAGATCGACACCCGCCAATTTTGGATTCAGCCCAACGGAGCTACGCCGACTCCGCGCCCTCAAGACACCTGATGGAGTACAGCGATTTTTGGATGAGTTGCCGTACAACCTCGGTTACACGGCGAGGTCGCCTAAGAAGGTGTTGCACGATCGCATCGCATCGTGTTTAGAGGGCGGAATTTTCGCTGCCGCTGCACTGCGCGTTCTCGGATTTCCACCGTTGATCTTCGATCTGGAAGCAAAGCAGGACACCGATCACGTGGTCGCGATTTTCAAAGTGCGCGGACACTGGGGGGCGGTTGCGAAATCAAACTTTACCGGCTGCCGTTATCGCGAGCCTGTTTATCGAACGCTGCGGGAACTAGCGATGAGCTACTTTAATATTTATTTCAATCTGCGGTTCGAACGTACGCTCCGGACCTATTCCCGGCCGGTGAACCTTGCCCGCTTCGATCGGCTGAATTGGATGACTACTGACAAGCCCATCTGGTTCATCGCGGAACATCTCTGTGAGATCCCGCATACTCGATTGCTCACACCGGCAATGGAAAAGAATCTCACCCGGCTCGATCCGCGAAGTGTCCGAGCTGAAATGACTGACCACCGAAAGGACTAAAACGAAGATCGGCTCCGATTAAGCGGAACAGATTCGAGCCGCAGTCGCGTTTGCTTCCAATTCCAACGGCGCCTGCTGATACCCGACTGTCGCGCATTGAGCAATGTAGGTTTGGAGGAATGGGAGGACGCCCCCGAGCCTTTGATATTGGGCGATATGAGCAAGCTCGTGCGCGATCAACTTGCGATCGCGCCAATGATCCGCGCGAACAAAAATCCCGTTCTCCAACGCCAGGCCGCTCGGCGCCGAAGTGACAAAATTAATCGAAGCAGCCGCGGCTTTCAGCATTGGATGGACCGGGACCGGAACCGAGTCGACCCGAAGCAAACGAACACGTTCGGGATTTCGGACCCCGATCGCCTTGGCGTCGGCCATTTCCTTTTCCGAAAGAGGCACTCCTTCGCAGAGGACCCGCTGTTGTTGTTCCATCGCCCACTCGGTCGCAAGCGGAAGAAGCTCTTCCAAGTGCTCGAAGGCGATTTGTCGATCCATGACTGTCTGAAGAGCAAAAACTCAGCCGAACAGACCGAAAAAACTCGCGTGTCGGCAGAAATCCGGAGCTTACCCGGCAGAACTCCGAGATCTCTCTGCCGACACGTGGAGAAACGGGCGTTACGGTCCGTAAGGCGACCAAAAACCGGTGTTCGCCACATCGGAGAGCGCGGCGTAATCGGCCGACGGGACTTGAGGAATTGTATCGACGGTCTGAGCTCCGTAGGCGGTACCTAGAATACTGTTTCCCGTATTATAAAGAACCGAGCCTTTCTTCACGTAGTTTGTCCAGTCGGTCACTGCGACAGGGGAACCAGTGCTTCTGTTGGTCTCGATCGCGTATTGATCCACCGCTGAATCGATCATTCGCAGATCGTTCAAGATTCGGGAAGCTTGGGAACGTTTTCGGGCGCGCAGGAATCCCGGCACGGCAATGGCCGCCAACAGGGCGATGATGGCTACAACGATCATTATCTCGACTAGGGTGAACCCTTTGTGCGACTTTGCGGTGAATCTCATAATGGGGAAAAATCAAGCAGCCGTCATGCCAACACATCGATGCTCGATATTTTTGACCGATGATGCCTGACAAATGAATTCCCTATCGCCTGAAGATTATGAGGCCTTGGCCGAACTTCGCTATCTGGGCCGCAAGTTTCTCCGCTTTAGTAAGGATTTGCTTCGGGCCAAAGTCGGGTTGAATCCGGAGCAATATGAAGCGTTGCTCGCCATCAAGGCTTTCCCTGGAAAACGCCTGACCATTTCGCAATTAAGCGAACGGCTCCAAGTCAAACATCACTCCGCGGTCAACATCGCGGACCGCCTGTCCGAAAGAAAATTGATCCGCCGCCAAGCCGGCGAGCAAGATCGCCGCGAGCGTCATCTCGAACTGACGGACAAAGGCGAAAAACTGATCGAAGAACTAGCCACCGTGCATTACACCGAACTTAGCAATCGAAGAGAAGAAATGATCAAAGCTTTGCGGCGCCTGAAGCGATAACTTGCCAACCACCGCTCAACGAATCCGCGCAAAAAGAACGAGGATGTAA
Organism: uncultured Verrucomicrobiae bacterium; assembly: GCA_963814965.1. Classification (GTDB taxonomy): domain Bacteria; phylum Verrucomicrobiota; class Verrucomicrobiia; order Chthoniobacterales; family UBA10450; genus AV40. The sequence goes on along the minus strand of CAWFFA010000026.1, from coordinate 704,952 downwards.
GCAACAAAAAGCGTCAAGCTGACCAAAGGCATGGCCTTGTGGTAGCGCTCGTTCGCCGTGATCGCGCCGGTCAGCAACATTGCTCCGAAGATCATATGAAATCCGAGATTCGGGGCGTTCGGCAAACTGCCGGTGAGAACGACATCTTTACCGACGCTGGTGACGATCACACCCAAAGCGAGCAGGAAGAACCAACGCCGGTGTGCGTAAAAATTTGCTTTTAGATCGATCGGTTCGGTTCCGAACAAATCGGGGAAAATCAAGCCTGCCACCATGTAGGTGAGCACGGTTTGCAAGAGAACAACCGCGAACTCCTCAAAGGTCCAGCCGTGACGGACGCGCATTCCGAACATGGCCCACCAGCTCTGGACACAGGCCAACAACCAGAGAAACGCCCAGGCAACGACCGGCCAATAAATTCGGACCTGAGCGCGCGCCAGAACGAGTCCGCGAAATCCTTGGAGAATCTGAGTTACAGCGAGACCGAGAATGACCGACAAAAGAACAGAGAGATAGCTGAACTCGTCCATGTCGATCTTATGTTTTCGCCGCGCCCGCGATCGGTGTAAATTACGAAATGAGCGGTCCGAGCCGGACAGGCGTTAAAGTCTACGGATGTAATCACGTCGCGATTGAAGTGGACGACATCGACAAGGCAATCGCGTTTTATAAAGATGTGTTCAACCTCGAAAAGATGGACAGCGGCGAAGGCGACGCTTTTTTCAAACTTGGCGAACACCAGTTTCTCGCGATTTTCGAAGTCGACAAAGTCCAGCCCGCAAACGTCCGCCATTTCGGAATCATGGTCCGCGACGAGGAACAGATTGAGGAAGTGCGGGAGAAACTGACCAAGAAATACAAATTGAAACTCGAGCCGTCGTTTCGCTGCGATTTTCGCGATCCCTGGGGTAACCGTATTCAGGTTGTCGATCTTCACGACGAATCGTTGATCTGGCTGTTGCCGTATCGCGAGGTGCAAAAGGCCGGAATCGAATTCAAATAATCGAAACCGCCGACAAACGCGTCGTCAGTCCATTGTTGCAGCGTATGCTGGAATCCTACAGATCGCGTAACGCTAAAGTCACAAAATCATTCGCGTAAAAGCTTGACCGAGTCGGGCCAACTTCGGCAAAAATGCGCGCGTCGCAGTGTCGATTTTTGGGCACTCCTAAATGACCCCTTTCTTACAGCGGGTGAAGTTGGCACCGGCGCGCAGGCAGCGCGCACCGGGAGAACACGAAGATCATCGGTAAAAGGGAACAACAGCTATGAAACTCATCTCCTCTTGGGTTAGATTGAACCGAACGCTCGGCATCGCGATCACACTGACCGCGATTTTTTGCGCGCTGTTCGGGCTCGAAACTTTTGTCTCCGCCAAATCGGCTGCGAAATCGAAGCCCCAAATCGTTGCGCAAAAAATCGGACCGCTGGTTGTGCAACCGAAAATCATCTCGCAATCAGTCTTCAAGATCGTCTCCCTGACAGACCATCATGTCTCGGCGATTGATGCCGCGTCACAAATTGAGGATGACCGCGGCGGCATTGCCGTTTCTATCTCAAAAGCTTTCCTGAACGGTGACGGAGGCGTCGGGATTTACAACCGTCTAGACCTTTCCAATCCGAACGCCATCTCGACCCTCGACGGCATCGTGATGGATCTTGATTCCCAGAATGTCTATACGTTCGCCGACGGCTCGGGCAATCCGGTGCCGGCGAATGGGATTAGTGCTGCGACTTTTACGATCTCGGAATTAGTCCAACTTGATCCCGACACCGGAGCGCTGACGGGCACAATCATCAATCTCTCGAGCCCAATTACATTAACTTACAGTCCTTTCAGTAGCACCACGGAGGCCGCAGTCTTCTCCGGCTTTGACCGGATCGTGATCGTCGATTCGCCAAACGCTGGCGCAACCGTCTACAACATCGACTTGCCGAGCGGCAATGTGACAAACCTCGGAGCGATTACAGACCCGAATTACGCGAATCGATCAGTCGCCGAAAACTGGGCCACCCACGGCGTCGCCGAATTTTTCGGGGGCGACGTCTACATCGATTATATCGATGGATCGGTATATCCGCGCACGAAAATCCTTCGGACGGACATTTCGACAAATACGACATCGATACTGGCCAACTTCGCACCCAAAGATCTTTCTGACGGGGCCGAATTTACTGTCGTACCGACGCTGAATCGCTGGTACTTCCACTACGAAGGCTGTGACAATTCCATCGCCGGACCGAATAACTGCGATGAGACGCTCGGCTTCGCCGATGCGACAGTCGCATTCGCCGAAAGTTGCGTGGACGCACCAGCCGGCCTGGTTAGTTGGTGGCCCGGTGATAACGACACGATCGACATCAAAGGAAATAACGATGGCACCTTCAAGGGAACACCAGCCTATCGCTCGGGCCAAGTAGGTCAGGCGTTCAGCTTCGATGGTACGATCGCGAACTACATTTTCGTCCCTCACAACAACAATCTGGATCTAACAGCGTTCACCGTTGACGCCTGGGTTTATCCTACTGGCCCTTCGCCCGATGGCTTCGGCACTGTAATTGATAAAGAATTTCCAACAGGCGGTATCAATTACATACTAACTGTTGGCAACGATGGTACCGTTGAGATCGACTTCAACGGTGCTGGTCATCAGTTCGTTGATTCTGCTCCCGGGGCTGCTCCGCAAAATACGTGGACTCACATCGTAGGCTCCTATGATGGCCCCAATGCCTCAAAGACGCTCAAGCTCTATATTAATGGTGTCTTGGTCGGCACTCATATCTCAGATCAAGACAAGGAAACGCCGCTCACAGGCGAGGACGTAACCATCGGCGTTAGAAATGCCAGTATGCTAGAAGGTGCTTTCAAAGGCCTTGTCGATGAAGTAGAAGTCTTCGATCACGCGCTCACTGACAGCGAAGTCGCGGCGATCTACGACGCCGGCGGTTACGGCAAGTGCCGAACGGTTTGTACGCGCGCGCCAGCGGGAATGATTTCGTGGTGGCCGGGCGAAGGTAACGGCAACGACGTTCAAGGTCATCTCAACGGGAATTTGAATGACGTGACCTTTACACCGGGACTCGTAGGCCAGGCGTTCACATTCAATGGCACGGACTCCAACGTGCAAATTCCAGACAGCGGGCAATGGAACTTCGGCACCGGCGATTTCACTTTCGATTTCTGGGAGAAATCCAGCGTCCCCGCCGGAACTCGGGAACATGCGCTATCGTTCGAGCCGGATCCAAATAATCGAAACCTGGATTTCGACTTCAACGATAACAACGGCATCTACGTTTATTGGAACAGCGGCGGAAGTAACCAAATCGTAGCCGGCGCGGATGGCGCTTACAGCGACGGGCAATGGCACCATGTTGCGCTGACCAGAGCTGGATCGACACTTACTCTATATATTGATGGTGCGAATGTCGGCACCGCCACTTACTCCGATCCAATCGATCTCTCAGGCAGCGCGAATAATTTCATCGGCTCTTCCACCGGCCAATGGTTTTGGAATGGTCAGATCGACGAAGTAGAAGTGTTCGATCGCGGGTTGTCGCAAACCGAGATTCAACATATTTACGATGCACGCAGCGGCGGCAAGTGTCCGTGCGTCACGCCGCCCGATGGATTGATCCACTGGTGGACGGGGGACGGTTCGCCTGGTGACATCGTAGGCGGTACCCTCGGCACATTGAACAACGGCGCCAGCTATGCCAGCGGCGAAGTGCAGGACGCATTTAGTTTCGACTCATCCCAGACGCAATATGTCGATGTTGGTTTTGTCGATCTTCCTGGCACGTTCACGATCGACGCCTGGATTAATCCAACCGACCTTTCGACAAATCCGAACATTATCTCCAGCGATGACAATACCGAGGGTTACGGCGTTTTTATAAACAACGATGGCAGTTTAGAAGCCTACCTGAACACAACCGGCGCCACGCAGACTAATCTCTACTCTACCCCGGCAGGTACTATTACGACCGGAACATGGCAGCACGTGGCTGTCACCTACGATGGTAGCGCAGGTAGCGGTGCGAAATTTACCTTTTATGTCAACGGCGTGGCCGTACCCTCAACTCCATCATCCGACGACGGGGGTACGCCAGGGAGCAGTACCGTTACAACAAAGATCGGCAGATTCGGAACGCCTTCGAACGGCTTTATTGGTCGCATTGACGAGGTAGAGTTATTCAATCGCGTCCTGACAGCCGATGAAGTAGCTTCCATCTACAACGCTGGCGGCGCGGGTAAGTGCAAACCAACGACCTTCTGCTACAACGGGCATGAGTATTTGCTGACCAGTAAGTTCGAAACCTGGACCGATGCTGAGGACGAGGCAGTCCAACTCGGCGGCCATTTAGTCGCGATCAACAGCTCGGACGAAAACAACTTTGTGATGGGAAGCTTCCTCCAAGGAGGTCTCGCCAGGGCGTCAATCTGGATCGGCTTGACCGACAATACCCCTTACGGTGGAGGAGCCGGTACCGCGCAATACAATTCCTGGACCACGGGTGAACCATTCCCGCCCTTCAACAATTTTGCTTCCGGCGAGCCCACAGGCGGGAGCGAAGATTATGTCGCCATGAACGATTTCTATGGCCATGGCCTTCCCAACCAGGCCCAAGGCAACTGGAACGATGTGACCAACACCGGGCCGTTCTTCGGAATTATCGAAATGCCAAGTAGCTCGTGCCCTACCCCTACCCCTACTCCTACTCCAACGCCGACACCCACTCCGACTCCTACGCCCACTCCTACTCCTACGCCCACTCCTACTCCTACTCCCACTCCCACTCCTACTCCCACTCCGACACCCACCCCGACTCCTACACCAACACCAACCCCTACAATTGCGCCGAGTCCAACTCCGACGCCTTTTCCAAGTCCAACCCCGACTCCGACGGCGTCGCCGACGATGGTGGAGGGCGACGGTTCAATTGCTGGTCCTCACGGTGGAGAGGCCGATTTCAGGATGGATGTGAAGTTTCAGACGTCGAAAAAGAAAACCAAGCTGATCGGCAGCTTTAGCTATAGCGATCCGGCGTCCAATCTCTCATTTGCCGCAAGCAAGATTACGTCGTTGAGCATCAACGGAAACCAGGCCCACTTCACCGGAACGGCGAAGCTTGGCAGGAAATCGACAGTCAGCTTCACTGTCGATGTAACCGATAACGGGTTCCCCGGCACCAACGACTTCTTTTCAATTCATCTCAGTAACGGTTACTCAGCCAGCGGTAACGTCGTCAGTGGCGATATTTCGATTAATTAGCGTCACCGAAACCAGAAGCCGACAGATGCAGGCAGTAGCTAATTCCACTACTGTCTATCTGTGCTCTCGTTTATCGCCAGGCGAGATCCAAATCACCTAACGATGCTGCGGTGAATTTTGCGCAAAAAGGCTTGACCGTATGCGGCAAGGCCGGACAACAATGTCGGGCAGGCAGTCACCATGCCTAATTTTTCCCAGCACGAACAAGGGCAGACGCGCGCGCGCGTCAGGTTCGACTCTAAGAGCAAGCAAACCCTGATTATGAAACATAAACCGCTACTCACTGTCCTCGTTCGCGCAGTAGTCCCGTTAATTGTTCTGGCTGCGGCTACCGCTCGTGGACAAATCACGTTTACGGACGGCACCTTCCAGAACGGCGATTGGACCAAGAGCGTCATCAGCTCAACGGGCGGCGCAACTGACTCCGCAGCACAAGTCTCGGCCGGCGGAAATCCGGGCGCGTATCGATTCATGGAGCACGACCTGCCTCCATCCAGTTCGATCAGCGTTTTTCATTCAATGAACGTGGCGACCTACACGCCGAAAACCGAAGGGCCAATTGTTGCCCTGAATTATTCTGAAGACCAAATCGAGTTCAATCCGCCATTCCCCGGGGCAACGATCGGCGCCCAACCCGCGATTCAACAGGATGGGGTGCTTTACCTCGGTCCCGATTTCACGTTCGGCACTACCAGCTGGGCAACCGCAACCCGCAATGGTCTGGCGGCGACAGATTTCATTTCCCTGACGAACACGAATCCTGACTTCACCGCGACTGGAAACCAAATCCTGTTCGGATACCTCCGGAGCAACACGAACACCGATCCCGAGTCATCCGAAACGACCCAGCACGGCATCGATAATTTCTCTTACACAGTTGCGCGAGAAGCTGTTTGTCAGGCGTCGTCCGTTTACAGCGAAGTGTTCACTATCGGGCAAGAGGCGTCCCCGCAGGCCGAGCAACACTGGGTAGCGTTCAGACAAAGCCTCGTGCCGACAGACTATGATACCGTTACCATCAGCGGAACATTCGACGCTACCGGGCTCAGCATTAACGACGCGTCGATTGTTCCTCAAATCGCGACAGCCTTGCGAAATGGGATTGGTGGAGCTACTTGGACTGTCGGTGGCGTGACCTTCAACGTCGGCGTCTGCGGCTCCGATAGCGTCGAGAGTCCCGCGATGGAGATCAATGCTAACACCGACGGGAGCACTGTCATCTGCCAGTGCCCAGACCCAGGTTGGGTAGTGCGGCCGAACCTTGGCGTTAACAATTCGAGCTGGGGCGGCGCGAACACATTCACGTGCGGCGGACCGACCCAGACACTGATCGTCACGTTCTCGGGTCCGGGAACGCCGAGCTGCGGGTTTCCTCCTCCGGCAATGATCAGCTGGTGGAAAGCAGAAGGAAACGACCTGGATAGCATCGGTCACAATGATCTGACCGACTTCGGAGGCGTCACATTTGTCGCGGGCGAAGTGGGTCAAGCTTTCAATTTCGAAACCGATCAGGCGCTGACCCCGGGACTTCCTGCGAATCTCAACATCACCGGCAACCAAGTCACGATCGACGGTTGGATCAATCTAAATGAGACGACTAACCAGGGAGTCTTCTTTGGAAAGACAGAGTCCGGCCAGAACGACTACACACTCTTCATGTTATCCAGCCAGCTCGCGGGCTGTATAAAGACAGCGGACAACGTCGAACACTTTCTCTACACCGGCTATGTGCCGCCTACCGGTCAATGGACCCACATCGCAATGACCTACGATGGTGCGACCCAAACAATCTACGCTAACGGGATCGTGGTCGGCCAACAGTCCGTCAGCGGCAACATCGCGGGCGACAGCGTTAACTTCTGGATCGGCGGACGCTCGAACGCGAACGATCTGACGATCAGCGCCGCTATTGATGAAGTAGAAGTATTTGCCCGCGCACTTAGTGGTGCAGAAATTCTAGACATCTACAACTCGACCTGCACCGGTAAATGTCCGTGCACGGATGCGCCGAATGGAATGGTGGCGTGGTGGCCGGCCAATGGAGACGCGGTTGATGTTCGTGGTTCAAACGACGGCACTCTGATAAACGGCGCGACATTCGACCAGGGGGCGGTGCATCAAGGATTCAGTCTGAACGGGGACGGACAATACGTCGACGTCCCTGATAGTGCGCAACTGAGCATCACCGGCCCGATGACGATCGATGCCTGGATCAAAGCTAATGATATTGCGAGCGAGCACGCGATCGTTGAAAAGTATGACGGGGGTGGGATCAACGGTTATTTCTTCAGGCTCAGTAGCGGCACGGGCCGGCTCGTGTTCGGCATCTGCAACAGTTCGACGTGCGACAGCGTCACGGGAGTTACCACGGTTACAACCGGCACCTTCCATCATGTTGCCGCTGTCTTTGATGGAGCGAATCTCCAAGTCTATCTCGATGGAAACTTGGATAACGGCGTTGCCACGGGTATTGTGCCTACAGACGGCACTAACTCACTTGAGATTGGCGCCCGGGGTGGATCTCCTGGTAATTTCTTTAACGGGATCATTGACGAGGTTGAGATCTTCAATCGCGCGCTGAGCCCATCGGAGATCTTTGACATCTACCATGCCGGAAGTTCCGGGAAATGCCCCACGTGTATTTCAGCGCCGGGGAGCATGATCAGTTGGTGGCCGGCTGAAGGTAACGCCATGGATGTCCAGGACGACAACAACGGCGTGTTACAAGGCAGCGCCACATTTGCCCCGGGTAAGGTTGGACAGGCGTTCAGTTTCAGTGGCGGAAGCGATGCGGTTGTAGTCGCCCACCACGATAATCAAAACCCAGTTTCTCAATTTACTGTCGATGCTTGGATCAATCCGCAACCATTGATTGCTGCGGCTGCGATCATTAACAAGCGACCGGTCTCAAATGATCAAGGTTACACTTTCGAAGTAACCGCCGAGGCCGCCGGCATAAATTTTGAGATTCATACGACGGATGGGTTTTTCGATGTGGTTCCACAAGGCGTCCTCTCCTCAGGTGTGTGGCAGCATGTCGTCGGGACCTATGACGGCGCTACCATGAGGGTTTATGTCAATGGAGTCGATGTAGGCGACAGTCCAGCGACCGGCAATCTAATTGCCACCACTCACGACCTGGTAATCGGCCAAAACATTTTCAATAATGTGTCTTTCTCCGGCTTAATCGACGAGGTCGAATTTTTCGATCGTGCGTTGACTCAGACGGAGATCCAAAAAATCGTCGACGCAGACAGCGAGGGTAAATGCCCCTGCGATCCGCCGCCAAAAAGTATGATTGCCTGGTGGCCGGGTGATGATAACGCCAACGACATTCAGGGCGGGCACGATGCGACATTGAATGGTGCTACGTTTGCGCCGGGCGAAGTCAGCGACGCATTCCATTTCAATGGCGACGGCAACGACGTGTCGATTCCCGATAGCACCGACTGGAACTTCGGGAGCGGAGGATTCACTTTCGATTTCTGGGCCAGAGCCACCCCCGTCATCGGAGACAAGGCCAATAAGGCTTCCCCGAGCTTCCCCAATACCAACCGGATGTACGCACTCTCGTTCGAACCGGTTCCCAATACGCAAAGCCTCGACTTCGACTTTAACGACCCCAGCGGTGGCTTTGGTTTGTGGGTCTATTGGAACAGCGGCGGCGGTACGAACGGAACCAACGCCATCCAGGTTGGGGCGATTGGCAGCTACACCGACGGGCAGTGGCACCACTTTGCCCTGACCCGGAACAACGCAGAGACTGGTCAGAACGTTCCCGTTGCATCGCAGTGGACCCTCTACATCGACGGCGTAGTAGCCGGCACAGCAAGTGACTCGGAGGCTCTTGATCTATCGGGGGCGAGCAACAATTTCCTTGGCGCGTTAAATGGAAATTCGTTTTTCTGGAATGGCGAGATCGACGAGGTAGAAATATTCAACCGGGGACTCAGCGCAGATGAAGTTAGAGGTATCTATCACGCTGGTGGCGCGGGCAAATGCAAACCTCAACCTAGCCCTAGCCCTACTCCTACTCCGACACCGACACCTACTCCAACGCCGACACCCACTCCCACTCCCACTCCTACTCCAACGCCGACACCCACCCCCACACCGACTCCTACGCCCACGCCGACACCGACCCCTACAGTGGCTCCGAGCCCATCTCCTTCCCCAACTCCTACGCCGATTTCAGGGAATGACGTTGATGGCACCGGATCGATTGTTGGTCCTCAGGGCGGGTTCGCCGATTTCCAATTTAATGTGAAACTCCTGAAGACGAAGAAAAAGACAGTGATCTCGGGTTACTTCACTTATAATGACCCCGCTTCCGGAGTGTCGTTTAGCCCTACCAAGATCACCACTCTCACGTTCAACGGTAACCAGGCCCACATTGGCGGAACGGGCAAAATCGGGAAGAAAAAAGTCAGCTTCACTGTCGATGTAACCGATAACGGGTTCCCCGGCACCAACGACTTCTTCTCAATTCATCTTAGTAACGGTTACTCAGCCAGCGGTAACGTCGTCAGTGGCGATATTTCGATTAATTAGCGTCACCGAAACCAGAAGCCGACAGATGCAGGCAGTAGCTAATTCCACTACTGTCCATCTGTGCTCTCGTTTATCGTACCGGCTTACAATGAGGAATTCGAATTGCCGCAGACGCTCGAAGCGATTCGCGGTGCAGCCCAGGATCGACAATACGAAATCATTGTAGTCGATGATGCTTCGACTGATCGGACTGCAGCGATCGCCCGCGAGGCCGGCTCAAAGCTAGTTTCCCTCAATCGTCGGCAGATCGCCGCCGCGCGCAATGCCGGAGCGCACGCGGCCAGTGGCGAGGTTTTATTTTTTGTCGACGCCGACACGCGAATAAATCGAAAGCATGTGACCGGTGGTATTGCCGCGTTAGAAGCCGGTTGCTCGGGCGGAAGCGGGCGGGTGACCGTTGCCGGAACGGTTCCGATGTGGTCGAGCGTCTGCCTTAAAGTTTTTTGCGCCGTTTACTTCGGGTTTAATCTTGGCGCGGGCGCGTTCCTGTTCACGACGAGAAAAAACTTCGACGCAGTCGGGGGCTTTGATGAAAGCCTTTTTGTCGGCGAAGAAGTTTATTTCAGCGTGGCGCTCCGCAAACTTGGACGGTTCCGGATCCTGCGCGAACCAATCGTGACTTCCGGGCGAAAATTGCGAATCTACTCAGCGCGCGAAATCCTGATGAATTCATTTTACGCGATCACTCATGGGACTCGGGCAACCCGTTCCCGCGAAGGACTCGAAATCTGGTATGACGGCAAACGCGAAACAGGATCAACAACCACTTGATGAAAAACGCGCGAATTGCGGTGGCCACGACTCAGGAGGAAATTCGCCGCTGCTTTCCGGTAATGCATGAGCTACGGACGCACCTTGTCGACGAACAGGAATTCATGAAACTCGTCGTCCGCCAGCAGAAACAGGGATACCAGCTCGCGTTTCTTGAAGCAGAAACCAAAGTCCGCGCGGTAGCCGGCTATCGATTTCTCGAATCGCTGTTCTCCGGCAAAAATCTTTACGTCGACGACCTCGTCACCCGGAATGCCGATCGTTCGCTTGGATATGGCGGGCAATTGCTCGACTGGCTGGTCGACCTGGCGCGAACCAACACTTGCGAAACCCTGGAGCTGGATTCCGGCGTCCAGCGATTTGATGCCCACCGGTTCTACTTTTCCAAGCGAATGAGCATTTCCTCCTACCACTTTCGGATTAAGGTCCAACCCACGCCCTGAACCATGAAAACCAAAAATCCGTGGATCAAGATCTGCCCCGGCATCAAACGGCAAACGCTCACGAGCGGAAAATCGATGTATCAAATGCTGGCCACGCTCGAGGCCGGCAGCAAGATGCCCGCGCATCAGCATCCCCAGGAACAGATTGTTTATATTCTGTCCGGCCGAATGAAGTTAATTGTGGATGGAAACCCCCACGAAATGAAGCCGGGCGATTCATTCTATCTTGCCAGCAACGTCCCGCATGGCGTGGAGACCCTCGAGGCGACCCGAGTCGTCGATACTTTTAGTCCTCCGCGGGACGAATATCTCGCGATCGACGAAGCGAATCGGCAGCGCGAGTAGGTCCTGGCCCTACCTGAAAAAAGAATCGCCTCAGGGCCGGCAACCTGTTTAGCATCAACCTCATGTTACACATCATTTGGTCGATCATTGTCGGTTTCATCATCGGCTTGTGCGCACGCGCGGTCATGCCCGGAGTGCAGCACCTCGGGTTTATTATGACCACCGTGCTCGGCATCGCTGGGTCTGTCGTTGGCGGTCTCATTGGGCGGCTCTTCTCCAAACCGGCGCCCGGCTCCGCATTTCATCCGGCCGGATTCATCATGTCGGTCATCTGCGCGATCATTTTGCTCTGGGCCTGGGGCAAATGGGGTGGCGCGATGGTCCACTAAGACGGCCCGCTTCCCTTATCCGACTTTGCTCACGTGCCCCGTAACGGGGGTCGCGGTTGAGTTATTTCAAGTCGCGGTTGCGCTTCGTTCGACTTCATCTAGAATAGGCGCTTCGAAATGGCTGAGAACACGGAAACGCTGGATATCAAGCAGTTCCAGTTGCACGGGAAGGATACCGGCAGCGCCGATGTGCAAATCGCGCTGTTGACGCGCCGGATCGGGCAATTAACGGATCACTTGAAAAGCCACGCGAAGGACCACTCCTCACGCCGCGGTCTCCTAAAAATGGTGGCCCAGCGCAGGAGCTTGCTCGATTATTTGAGCCGGTCCGAAGCCGAACGCTACAAGAAGTTGATCGACAAATTGAATCTGCGGAAATAACCGCGGAAAGATGTCGATCCTAGGGGTCCGCGTTTCAGTGCGACGCCGATTCGAAAGTTAGAAAACCGCGATCACCAGGTCGCAAAGCCACCTTGGATTTTAGGTTTTAGGTCCGCCGAAAATTTCGGAGTTAAAACCTACAGTCAGGGTGACCGACCTGGAACTCGCACATCCAGGATATTATTATGCAACAGAAGGTCACAGCCCAAATTGGGGCCAATCAAATCTCCATCGAGACCGGCAAAATCGCCAAGCTCGCCGACGGCGCGGTCATCGTTTCATGCGGCGACACCATGGTTTTGGCGAGCGCGGTCTCGGCCACATCCATCAAAGAAGGTCAGGATTATTTTCCGCTCACGGTCGATTACCGTGAAAAAGCGGCTGCCGCTGGAAAATTTCCCGGCGGTTACTTCAAACGCGAAGGCCGCCCCGCCGAAAAGGAAACGCTAACCTCGCGGATGATCGATCGTCCGCTTCGGCCATTGTTTCCGCAGGGATACTTTTACGACACTCAGATCATCTCGATGCTGCTCAGCGCCGATGGCGAGAACGATCCCGATATCCTCGCGATGAACGGCGCGTCCGCCGCGCTTTGCGTTTCGGATATTCCGTTTGCCGGGCCGATTGGCGCCGTGCGCGTCGGCCGAGTGAACGGACAATTCGTCGCCAACCCGACTCACACCGAGCGCATCGACAGCGATCTCGACCTCATTTACGTCGGGACTGAGAACGACGTCATCATGATTGAAGGCGCAGCCAACGAGCTTCCGGAAGCGGAGTTCGTCAAAGCGCTCGAATTCGCTCACACGCAAGCACGCGAGATGATTCGGATTCAAAAGGAGCTGGCGTCGCAAATTGCAAAACCGAAACGCGAGATGCCGCTGCTTCACGCCAAACCAGAGTTACTCGAAATCGCCTATCAAGTGGCGGGCGACCACATCGAAGGCGCGCTTTACACTGCGGGTAAAGTCGCTCGCTCCAAAGCCGTCGAAGCGCTCCGTGAAGAAGTAAAGAAGTCGATCCTGGAAAAACATCCGGAGACCGATGCGTTTTCGATCGCCCAGGCATTTGATCACGTTCAGAAGAAGGCGTTTCGCAAAAGTATTCTTGAAAAACAGAAACGCATGGACGGCCGCGGTTACCAGGACTTGCGCCAAATCACGTGCGAAGTCGGGGTGATTCCGCGCGCGCACGGCTCGTCAATTTTTCAGCGGGGCGAAACGCAGGCGCTCGCGCTGACGACGCTCGCACCAATCGAAGAAGCGCAAAACATCGACGCCTACGGTGGCGGAATAACATCGAAGCGTTTCATTCTGCACTACAATTTCCCGCCGTTCAGCGTGGGCGAGACCGGCCGAACCGGCGGACCCGGACGGCGAGAGATCGGCCACGGCGCCTTGGCTGAGCGTTCGCTCGAGCCGATTGTGCCGAGCGAAAACGATTTTCGCTACGCGATCCGCATCTCGAGCGAGATCATGGAATCGAACGGTTCCACTTCAATGGCGAGTGTGTGCGGCGGAATGCTCGCGCTGATGGACGCAGGTGTGCCTGTGAAGGGAATGGTCGCCGGAATTTCCGTCGGCCTTGTCACCGAGCACGGCGAAGATCGACAACTGAAGCGTTACGAACTGCTGACCGACATCATCGGTTCGGAAGACCATTTCGGGGACATGGATTTCAAACTTTGCGGCACCGATAACGGCGTCACCGGATTCCAGCTCGATCTGAAACTTCCCGGCGTTAGCCACCAAATCATGGCCGAAGCAATTCAGCGCGCGAAAGAAGCGCGGACCAAGATTCTTCAGACCATGCGCGGTTCGCTCGATAAACCGCGGGCCGAACTATCCAAGTACGCACCGCGAATCGAGACGATCAAGATCAATCCGGAGAAGATCGGGGCGCTCATCGGACCTGGCGGCAAAACGATCAAGGGCATCGTGGCCGAAACCGGCGCCGAGATTAACATCGAAGATGACGGCTCGGTCCACATTTACGCAACCAGCGGCGAATCGATGGCGCGCGCCAAAGAAATCATCGGCGGCATGGCCAAGGAAATTGAAATCGGCACGACTTATCAAGGTCGGGTTGTTTCCACGAAGGAGTTCGGTGCATTTGTCGAAGTGCTGCCGGGCAAAGACGGTCTCGTGCACATTTCCGAGTTGGCAGACTTCCGAGTGAAACGCACCGAAGACGTCGTTAAAATCGGCGACATGATCTGGGTCAAATGCATCGGTATTGACGACAAGGGCCGGGTGAAGCTCTCGCGCAAAGCCGCACTCAAGGAGCGGGCCGAGAAAGAAACCGGACAGCCGCCGGCGGCCGAGGATTACGAACCGACGAGAAGCTGACGCGGAATTGTCGATTTCAAATTGAAGATTTCAGATTGAAGTTAGGCGCGTCCGCGCTGAATTAAAATCTGCAATCGAGAATTTGAAATCTGCAATGTTGTGAAAGCCGGCTTCGTTGAGAAACTGATTGGCCGACTCGGCAAGATCGGCCCCGAGGAGGTGCAGAATTATTTTCTGCGCCTGGCCCAGGAAAAAGGCTTTCTCGAAACGGTTTTCAATTCGATCCAGGAAGGAATCATCGTCGCCGATTCGAATGGTCAAATCACCTACCTAAACAATGCCGCCTGCCAGATGTTCGCCCTGGAAGCGAATGACTCGATCGGCAAACGGTTGGACGAACGTGTTCGCGGCCTCGATTGGAAGTCCCTCTCCCAAAGCGAAGTCGCGGTGAGCCGGGACATCGAAATTTTCTATCCGGCCAACCGCTTCATCAATTTCTACATTGTTCCCCTAATCATCGAACGCGAACCGACATCGGATAAGAAGGACGCCGACCAAATTGGCATCTCCGGTCATCAGGTGGGGCACGCGATCATCCTGCGCGACATCACCGAAAGCCGCCGGACCGAACAGCAAACAATCGAATCGGAGCGATTTAACGCGCTGACCTTGCTCGCGGCCGGCGTCGCTCACGAAATCGGAAACCCGCTCAATTCGCTCGATATTCATTTGCAGTTGATCGAACGCGAAGCGCGCCAGCTTGATGGAGCGAAGCGCGCCGAGCTTCAGGAATCAGTCGAGGTGGCGCGCGCCGAAGTAAATCGACTCGATTCGATCATCACCCAGTTTTTGCGCGCAATTCGTCCGACCCGTCCCCAGCTCAAACCGGAGAATATTAATTCGATCGTTGAAGAAGCTGTCCGCTTTTTGGCGCCCGAGATCAAAGACCGTGACATCGTGGTTGAGCAGGAATTGCGTTCGGATCTGCCGCTCCTCGAGCTCGACCGCGATCAGATGAAGCAAGCGTTTTACAACGTGATCAAGAACAGCTTCGAAGCGATGAAGAGCCGTGGCATTCTGCGAATCCGAACCGACATGGACGATTCCCATGTTGTGGTCCGATTTACAGATTCCGGCGGCGGAATGTCACCGGAAAATCTCAGCCGCGTGTTCGAGCCATATTTCACGACGAAAACGAGCGGAACCGGACTTGGGCTGCTGATTGTTCGCCGAATCGTGCGCGAACACGGCGGTGAATTGTCGATCGAAAGCAGCGCGGGCAAAAGTCTGACGGTGACAATTCGCCTGCCGCACGTTGACCGGCGCGTCCGCATGCTGGAAGCGGGCGACCCAAAACCGAGCGCGAGCTGAATGGCAAACTTCGAACAGAGAAGCGCGGAAAGCTTGCGTCGGAGTTGGTTGTTCGGTCTGTTGTTAACCCGTCGCGACCGCCGTCGCCTACCTGCGAGCGTGGAATGGCCAGCCGATTAGGGCGACAAAACGGATCAATCTTCCTCATTGAGAGATTACGCCGTTGAGTGAGAATAAATGGCGCAGTCCTTGCGCCAACCGCCTTCATGGATTCCATCCAGCCCACGATCCTCATCGTCGATGACGAAAAGCACACGCGGGACGGATTGCGTCGTCTGCTCGAAAACGATTATGACGTTTACGTCGCCGGCGACATCACGAGCGCGATGAACGTGCTCGAACGGGAGCATGTCGATCTTCTCCTTACCGACCTGCGCCTCGGGCCCGAAGATGGGATGCAACTGATCGATCGCGCCCTGAAAATGTCCGACCCGCCGATTTGCATCATGATGACTGCCTACGGCTCCGTCGATACGGCCGTAGAAGCGATGAAACACGGCGCTTACGATTTCGTGACGAAACCGTTGAATCTGGACAAAGTCGAAATGCTGATCTCGCGGTCACTGCGCGACCGCAAACTGGTCGAGGAAAATCGAACGCTGCGTCAGCAAGTCGACGAACGATACGGTCTCGAAAACATCATCGGCGAATCGCCGGCATTGCACGAAGTGTTGAATACCATCCGCCAGGTCGCGCCGTCTTCGGCGAACGTGCTGATTGAAGGTGAAAGCGGGACCGGAAAAGAACTCGCGGCCCACGCGATCCATAATTTGAGTCGTCGCACCAAATCAAAATTCGTAACGGTGCATTGCGCAGCGCTCTCGCCGACCTTGCTCGAAAGCGAACTGTTCGGTCACGAAAAAGGCGCCTTCACCGGCGCGCACGAGCGCAGGATGGGGCGTTTCGAGCAGGCTAGCGGCGGAACACTCTTTCTCGACGAAGTTGCGGAGATCCCGCCCCCTACCCAGGTGAAACTGCTTCGCGTTATGAGTGAGGAACGCGCCTTCGAACGTGTCGGAGGAAACCAAACCTTGCGTGCCGACGTCCGCCTGATCGCGGCAACGAACAAAAATCTCGAGCAACTGGTGAAGGAGGGAAAATTCCGGGACGATTTATATTTTCGTTTGAACGTTGTGCGCATTGTCATGCCACCGTTGCGCGAGCGAAAAGACGACATTCCTCTCCTGGTGCGCGGTTTCTTGCGCCACTTCTCTAAAGCAAACAGCAAAGAAGTCGCCGACGTAACGCCGGAGGCGATGAACGCGTTGCTGACTTATAATTGGCCGGGCAACATTCGTGAGCTACGCACCGCGATCGAGCACGGAGTTGTGATGGCGACCGGACCTAAAATTACAATCCGTGATTTGCCGCCGTCTTTGCGACAGGCGGCCGGCACAACGCTGCCACGCGGAATTTCTCCGACGAAAGCGTTTGGCGAAAAAGCCAGCCCGCTCGATCTCCACGAGACGGAGCGCAAACTTATCCTGCAGGCGCTCGCCACAACCAACGGAAACGTGACCGCCGCCGCGAAAAAACTCGGAATCAGCCGTCGAACACTCCACCGAAAGATCAACGAGTTAAACGCGAAAAAGGAAGAGACCGCAGTGAACATGAAACGAGAGCAACATGCCGGGTAGCGAAGAATTCGTCCAAAGCGCGGTTCACGCGTTGGAAGCGGGCGGACTTTCGGTGTGGGTGAAACGCGGCGCTGTTGCCCTCGGCATTATCGCCATCGCCGCGATCTATTTATATCAGTTCCGCGGCCTTTCGACTTCGCAGGCCATGGACCAGGCGCAAATCGGGCGCGCGATTGCCAGTGGTGAAGGTTGGAAAACCAAACTCGCCCGACCGCGCGCAGTCGGGCAACTTCGAAACCATGGCAAATCAATCTCAGAAAAAATCTGGGTCGACACCTACAACGCGCCTCTTCCGCCGCTGGTCGACGCTGTGGCACTTCTGTTGGTCAAGCCTTACTGGAAAATGACGCCGCGCACGTTGATCTACGCTGGCGACCGCGCGATCGCGATGATGTCGATCCTGGTTTTTCTGGCATCGGTTGTAGTCCTGTTTTTTGCGGCGCGCCGATTGTTCGATCGACGGCTCGCATTGCTCGCATGTGGCCTGGTTCTTCTCTGCGACACGATGTGGCAATACTCACTCTCCGGTTTGCCGCAGATGCTGTTGCTTCTTTTGTTCAACGCGGCCGTTTATCTTTTGGTGCGCGCCGTTGAAGCGCATTACGCCGAGGAATCGACAACCAAATGGCTCGTTGCTGCCGGTGCGGTATTTGGTTTGCTGGCGCTGACGCACGCACTCACTCTCTGGATCTTCTTGGCCGCGGCGATTTTCGCAGCATTCTTTTTCCGACCGCGAGGCTGGGCCGCGGTAATCATGCTGGCGACATGCGCGGTTGTGTATTTGCCATGGCCGATTCGCACACTTGTTGTTTGCGGTAATCCCGGGGGCGTAGCGCTTTATTCGATCTTTACCGGAATCGGTCACACCGAGTGGGGTTGGATGCGCCAGATGAATTTCGATCCGGGCACTGGATTGCTCGGCTCGTTCCGCGACAAAGTCACCAGCGGCCTGACTACCCAGACCGCGCATCTCTTCGAATACTTCGGCCTGAGCGTGGTTGCCTTGATGTTTTTTGTCTCACTCCTCTATCCATTTAAGAAGCCGGAAACCGCGGCCGTCCGTTGGATGATTTTGGCAATGTGGGGCGGCGCAGTCCTCGGCATGTGTCTTTACGGCATCAACGAAGAACAGGGCGTCGCCGCAAATCAGCTTCATTTAATTTTCATTCCGTTGATGACGTGCTACGGCCTCGCTTATCTACTGGTTCAATGGAACCGCCTCGCCGTTAGCATTCCCTTTGCGCGCGCCGGTTTTATCACATTGCTCTATCTCCTCTGCGCGTTGCCGATGATTTTCGCAACGCCGTGGCTTTCCCCACCGAAGGCCTTCGTGCGTTGGCCCCCTTATATGCCGGCACTCATCGGCGTCTTGAATGATTGGATGCGGCCCGAAGAAATCACGGCGTCCGACATGCCATGGGCGGTCGCTTGGTACGCAAATCGTCGCAGCTTGTGGCTGCCCGAGACAATGCGCGTGTTCAGCGACCTCGGCGATTACCAGACTCTCGGCGGCCCTGTGGATGGAATGTATCTGACTCCAGTGAGCGGTACCGACAACAAGTTCCGAGATATCGTGAAGGGAGAATACAAAGATTGGGCGCAGGTCATTCAACGAACCCAGATCCTTGAGAAATTCCCTTTGAAATGGAACACCGTCGCGCTCGGTCTCGACAACGAATGCATTTTCTTGAGCGACCACAACCGCGAGAAACCGATGGAACAATGACGGCCGATACTTTCCCGTTTACGAAGTGGCATCCGAGCGTTTCAGTAAGGTCGTGAAACAGCAGGCGACAAAGATCTTCGGCACTGACGGCGTCCGCGGAGTCGCCAATGTTGAACCGGTAACGGCCGAAACGGCGTTAAAGCTTGGGCGCGCCGCTGCGCACGTCTTTACCCAATTGAATCCGCGCACGCTGCCGGAAGGCTCGCGGCCAAAGATCGTTCTTGGCAAAGACACCCGACGTTCCGGTTACATGCTCGAGAATGCGCTCGTTGCCGGAATCACGTCGCTCGGCGTTGATGTTCTCATCATTGGGCCGTTGCCGACGCCGGGCGTCGCATACATCACGCGTTCGCTTCGCGCCGACGCGGGAATCGTTTTATCCGCGTCGCACAATCCCTACGAAGACAACGGCATTAAATTTTTCCGGCACGACGGTTACAAACTCGACGACCAGGTCGAAGGGTTGATCGAGGACCTGGTTTTCACCGGCAAGATCGACAACATCCGACCAACTGCCGGAAATATCGGCCGTGCCGCTCGCATTGATGATGCGCTGGGACGCTACGTTGAATTCGCCAAACGCAGTTTTCCCCGCGATATGTCGCTCGAGGGAATGCGCGTCGCGGTCGATGTTGCCAATGGCGCCGCTTACAAATCGACGCCCTGTATCTTGCGTGAGCTAGGCGCCGAAGTCGCCGTTGCTCATAACGAACCGAATGGGATGAACATTAACGACGGCTGCGGCAGCACGCATCCGGATGAAATCCAGCGGATCGTCGAAGCCAGCGACGCCGATGTTGGCATAACCCATGATGGCGACGCCGACCGTGTTCTCTTGTGCGACGAAAATGGCGAGATCGTCGACGGGGACGAAATTTTGGCGATCGCCGCGCTCGATCTTTTGAAATCAAGTCAGCTTCGCGATAACACACTGGTCGCAACTGTCATGAGCAACTCAGCCCTGGACGAAGCGATCGCCGCGAACGGCGGTAAAGTGATTCGAGCAAAAGTCGGCGACCGTTACGTGATCGAAGAGATGATGAAGAAAAATCTAAATCTGGGTGGCGAGCAAAGCGGCCATATTATCTTCCGCGATTTCACCACTACCGGCGACGGCATTATCAGCGCGCTTCAGATTTTGCGAATCATGCACGAAACCGGTCAGCCTTTGAGCAAGTTGAAAAAGTGCTTGGAGAAATATCCGCAAGCCCAGCGGGACCTGGTCGTAAAATCAAAACCGCCAATCGAAGAACTGCACGAGGTCGTGAAATTGCGCGATGAAGTGGAACGCGAGCTCGCCGGTAAAGGCCGGGTTCTTCTGCGCTACTCCGGGACGGAATCGAAGATTCGGCTTTTGATTGAAGGCCGCGAGTTCGATAAGATCGACAAACACGCCAATCGTATCGCGGATGCTATCCAAACTGCGATCGGCGCAAATTGAATATGAATCTCTCGCGTATTATCGAAGCTCTGTTGTTCAGCGCTCACAAACCGCTCTCGACAAAAGAGATAGTCGACGCGCTGGGTAGCGCCGGCGCCGAAGACGAGTTTTCGCCTAACGAGTTCGCCAATGCGAAACCGGCGGGAGTCGCCGCGGCGCTCGAACAGCTTAAAGTCGAATACATTCAGAACGAGCACGGGTTCCAGCTGGTTGAAAAAGCCGGCGGCTGGCAGTTGACCAGCGATCCCAAATACGCCCGATGGGTCCGCGGTCTGTTTCCCGCGCCCAAACCTGCGCGGCTGAGCTCGCCCGCCCTCGAAACCCTGGCCATCATCGCTTATCGGCAACCGATCACGCGCGCAGATGTTGAAGCTGTCCGCGGAGTGACGATCGATGGCGTTTTGCAAACATTGATGGAACGCGGTCTGGTGAAAATTTCGGGACGCGCCGAAATTCCCGGGCGGCCGTTACTCTACGAGACGACCGAATTTTTCCTCGACCATTTCGGTCTGCGAAATCTCAATGAATTGCCGAACGTCGAAGAATTGCGCACGCGCCATTTACCGGTAGCGCCCCGACCGCAGCCGTCGGCGGAACCTATCGCTCAGACCGAATCGCCCACACCATCCGAAACGTAATTCGGTAAAATCACCACGAAGAACACGAAGGTCACGGAGATACTTCCATGAGTTCCGCTTCGTGCACTTCGTGGTTAAAAATTAGCGTTGTTACGTTACTGGCTGCGGTCCCTGTAATCGCGTTCAGCGCCGACATTCAACCCGGCAATTGCGCCCGCGCTGCAGCCTACTCGGAAAACAATCGCGGCTTTTCGATGCTAGTGGCGCAAAACGGAAAGACCGTTTTCGAACGCTACGCGAACGGAGGCGGCGCCGAGATGCGCTGCAAGATTTTCAGCGGCACGAAAAGTTTTTGGGGGATCGCCGCGCTTTGCGCAGTCCGTGACGGTTTGATTAAACTCGACGACCGCGTCGCCAATACGATTACGGAATGGAAAAGCGACCCACGAAGATCACAGATCACAATTCGAGAATTGCTCAACCAGACGGACGGGATTGAGCCCGCCCCTCATCTTCACAGCGATTCGATCCGAGACCGCGATGCCGTGGCCATTCAATTACCGCTCGTCGCTGCGCCCGGTTCGGCGTTCGCTTACGGCCCGAGCCATCTTCAGATTTTTAACGAGCTGCTGCGCCGGAAATTGAATGGAAGATCAACGATCTCTTACATCGGTGACAATGTTCTCTCGCCGCTCGGCCTAACGAGCCTTGAGTTCAAAAAGGACGGACGCGGCAATCCGCTTCCCGCCAGCGGTTTTGAATTGAGCGCACGTGAATGGGCGAGGTTCGGCGAGGTCGTGCTTAACCGCGGTAATTACAACGGAAAACAGATCGTGCCCCCGAGTTTGCTGAGCCAGGCGTTCGCCGGTTCCGGCGCCAATCCCTCCTATGGATTGACTCTCTGGCTGAACCGACAGGCGCCGAACGCGCGTGAGATCGATTACGAAAAAGAGCTCGATCTCAAATGGCAACGCGCGCGCTGGGGCGGCATCTGTATTTGCCGGGCTGCGCCACCGGACATGGTCGTCGCACTCGGTTCGAATTATCAACGTTTGTTCATCATTCCATCGATGAATACGCTGATCGTTCGCCAGGCGATGAGCGGGAGATTCTCGGACGCTTATTTTTTGCGACTCGTTCTGGGGCGATAATTTCGCGCGGCTCGGAGCTTTGCTAACGGCTTGCCGCAGTTTAGATTGTCTATCTTATGAACAAATTTGCGATCGGTTGTGGCGGCCTGCTCGTCATTGTCATCTTTATCGCTTTCGTGGTTGGGCTCTTTTTCTGGGGGACTTACAATCGGCTGGTTGGGTTGCAGCAAGGTGTCGACACCCAATGGGCGCAGGTCCAAACCGTTTATCAACGGCGCGCGGATTTGATTCCAAATCTGGTCAACACCGTCGCTGGCGCGGCCAACTTCGAGAAATCGACGTTGACCGAAGTGACCAATGCGCGCGCGAGTGTGGGACGCGTCCAGTTGGACCCCAGCAAGGCGCCGACTGACGCGGCGCAGCTCCAACAGTTTCAAGCCGCCCAAGGTCAACTCAGCAACGCGCTCTCACGTTTGCTCGTTGTGGCCGAGAATTACCCGCAACTCACCGCGACCGAAAATTTCCGCGGACTCCAAGCTCAGCTCGAAGGCACCGAGAACCGAATTTCAGTGGAGCGAAATAAATTCAACACTGTGGTGCAGGACTACAACATCGCAGTCCGCCGTTTTCCGACAAACATGATCGCCGGAATGTTTGGATTTTCGCCGCGTCCGTTCTTCGCCGCGCAACAAGGCGCCGAAAAAGCGCCGACGGTGAATTTCAACTTCAATTCGCCGGCGCCCGCCGCTTCACCGGCGGCGACTGCGGCCGCGACAGCATCGCCGTAGGGGCGTGCAGGCTCCAAATCCCAGATCCCAAATCCCAGATATCAAGTGACCCATTGCGGCAGCTTCTGTTTTTGGATCTTGGATTTTGGAGATTCCTTGGGATTTGGAACTTGGTGCTTGGGGTTTCTTCGGCGGCGACTGATTTCCGGAATCTTAGTTGTACTCTGCGGCGTTGCGCCGATCCGCGCATTTGCCGCCGAAGTGATTCCGCCGAAACCGGCGGCTTACTTCAACGACTACGCCGGAGTTGTTTCCAAAGAAGCGGCATCGCGTTTCAACGAACAGCTCGCGCAATTCGAGCGCGAAACCTCAAATCAGGTCGTGGTCGCGGTGTTTCCAAAGATGGAGAGCGACGACGACGTGGCGGCATATACCCAACGCGTGGCCCAATCGTGGGGCGTTGGTCAAAATGACAAACGAAACGGTGTTGTCCTCTTCGTGTTCGCGCAGGACCGCAAGATGTACATTCAAGTCGGCTACGGCCTGGAAGGCGCGCTGCCGGATCTTACGGCGTTCGACATTACCGAGTACCGGATCAAGCCACATTTTCGGAACAACGATTACGAAGGCGGACTCTCTGAAGGAATCGATTCGATCTTCAAAGCGATTCGAGGCGAATACAAAGGGACCGGAAAAACGGTCCGCGAACGCGGGGTCGCCAAAAAGGTAGGAATATTTATCCTAAACCATCCCGTCCTTTTCTTTATAATTTTTCTCTTCTTTATGCCGCGTTTGAAACCGCGCAAAGGTTATCACTACAGCAGCGGTGGGGGCGGCTGGGCATGGTCGCTGGGCGGCAGTGGCGGCGGCGGTTGGTCTTCAGGCGATAGTGGTGGCGGATTTAGTGGATTCAGCGGCGGAGGCGGAAGTTTCGGCGGCGGAGGCGCCGGATCGAGTTGGTAGCGATGCGAACGAAAGAATTTCTTAGCAAGCTGGAGCACGACGCGATTGTGAAGGCGATCCGAGATGCCGAATCAACAACGTCCGGGGAAATCCGCATTTTTATTCAGCGTGGCGAATTGAAGGATGATCCCGTGGTTGCGGCACAACGAAGGTTTCACCGCCTTGGACTGCACAAAAACGAGCAACACAACGACGTTCTCATCTTCGTCGCACCCCGCGCCCACAAGTTCGCGATCGTTGGCGATGAAGCGATTCACCAAAAGTGCGGCGACGAATTGTGGCAGCGGTTAGTGGAAGGCATGCGAGAACATTTCCGAAACGAAAACTTCACCCACGCGTTGATCGAGGCGATCCACGAAATCGGTAAAGTCTTGGCCGCACACTTCCCAAGAAAATCGGCATCGTCGCGCAGTTCGGACCGGTGAAGCTGACAGCTCTCTGTTTGCTAGCAATCGCCGCGATTGGGGCGAACGCCATTCGCGCGGCTGAAGTCATTCCGCCGAAGCCGGAGCGCTATTTCAACGATTACGCCGGAATTGTTTCGCAGTCTGCGGCGACAGATTTCGATCGACAGTTAGTTCAATTCGCGGTCGAGACTTCAAACCAGGTGGTCGTCGCGATTTTTCCAAAAATGCAAAGCGACGACGATGTTTCGGCCTACACCCAGCGCGTCGCCCAATCATGGGGAGTCGGACAGAAGGACAAACGGAACGGCATTGCCCTGTTCGTGTTTACCGAAGACCACAAAATGTTCATTCAAGTCGGCTATGGACTGGAAGGGGCGCTTCCCGACGTTGCTGCGTTCAACATCACTGAGTACCAGATCAAGCCGTATTTCGCTAAAGGTGATTACGAAACCGGGTTGCGGGTGGGGATCGAGTCGATCCTCAACGCAATTCGCGGCGAATACACCGCCAACCCCAAGGCTGTCCAGGAGCCACCTCGCCAGCGTCGAAGCATTGCGCCGCTTTTGTTCCTATTCCTGTTCATCCCGTTTAGCTTGCTCTTCGGCCTTCATCGAACCGCACGCCAAGGAGTAGGTATCTCGAGCAAAGGCACCCATTGGACCATCGATTCGGGTAACGTTCTCTTTTTTTGGCTGAATCTCCTTCTCAGCGCACGCGGCGGTAGTAGCAGCGGATCTTCATCGAGCGATGGCGGATTCAGCGGCGGCGGCGGCAGTTTCGGGGGCGGCGGGGCTGGTTCGAGCTGGTAATTGCGCCCCCAGAAGAGGCACTTGCAAAGTTGCCGATTTGCTCTTTATTCCACGCTCCGCAGCGAGTTTTTTAATTACGCCGTTGGTCCCTGGGTCTCAGTCGCTTGGCTGAAACCGCACTCGCCAGGGGAAACCCGGCAATCCGAAAGGAAGAAGGAAGAATTAAGAAGGATGAAGTGTCGCTAGAGCGCCATTTTCTTAATTCATAATTTTTACTTCTTAATTTGCACCATGCCAATTCGTTACGGTCGTTTTGAAATGCCGAAAACTCTCTCAAAAGAGGAGAGCACGGCCACCGACACATTCGCCAAGTTCACCGCCGAGCCGTTTGAGGCCGGTTACGGTCACACCGTTGGAAACTCGCTCCGCCGGGTTTTGCTTTCTTCACTCGAAGGAGCCGCCATCACCGCCGTGAAAATAACCGGAGCGCAACACGAGTTCGCCACGTTGCCTGGCGTGGTTGAAGACTTGACCGACATCGTGCTCAACCTCAAGAAGGTGAAATTCAAAGCCAGCAATGGTCACGAACCAAAGAAACTTTCGCTCAGCGTGAACAAGGAAGGTGAAGTCACCGCCGGCGACATTCAGGAAATCACGGGCTATGAGGTGCTCAATCCAAAGCAGCTGATCTGCACGCTCGACAAGAAACATAAATTTGACGCCGAGCTCGAAGTCCGAGTCGGCCGCGGATTCGCCACCGGCGAAGAAAACAAGCGCACCGACCAGCCGATCGGCCTGATCCCGATCGATTCCATTTTCTCGCCCGTCACTCGCGTCAAGTACGCGGTCGAGAACACCCGGGTTGGTCAGCGCACCGATTACGACAAGCTTATTCTCGAAGTTTGGACCGACGGCCGGTTGACTCCGGACGACGCGCTGCTCCAGGCCTCGGCGATTCTCCGTCATCACCTCGACGTCTTCGTGAACTTCAACGAAGAAGTGATCGAGTTCGACGAAACACCGGCCGGCGTGAGCGAAGAGAACATGAAGCTCAAGAAACTGCTCAACATGAGCGTTAACGAGATCGAGCTCAGCGTGCGGGCGGCGAACTGCTTGAATAACGCCAACATCACCACCGTTGGTCAGCTTGCGCAAAAGACCGAGAGCGAGATGCTCAAGTATCGCAACTTCGGCAAGAAATCGCTCAACGAGATCAAGGACAAGCTGCAACAGCTCGGCCTGAGTTTGGGGATGAAATTCGAGGCAGGTTTGGTAGAACCAGTGGCCGGAGCACCCTCAGTGGACGGAGCTTCCGGAAACGGCGCCACGGCAGGTGCGACCGAACGCAAGTAATCAGCTCGAGGCAGATCAATGAGACACCAAAAGAAAACGGTGCGACTCGGCCGCAAAGCCGAGCATCGCAAGGCGCTCCTGGCGAACCAGGTTTGCAGCTTAATTGAGCATCGCCGGATCAAGACCACGCTGGCCAAAGCCAAAGCAGTTCGGCCGCTCGCCGAAAAAATGGTGACGCTGGGCAAAAATGGTTCGATTCACGCGCGGCGGACCGCGTTTGCGACGTTGCGCCAGAAAGATGCCGTTAAAAAACTGTTCGATGAAATCGCGCCGGCATCGACCGAGCGTAACGGCGGTTACACCCGAATCATCCGGCTCGGTCAACGTCATAGCGATTCAGCGTCCATGGCGCTAATCGAGTGGGTCGACGTCACGGTCGTTGTCGAAGAACAGCCAACGGAAGAGAAAAAGGCGAAAAAGAAAGAGCCAAAAGCCGAACCAAAGCAAAAGGAAACCAAGGCTGAGGAATCGAAGCCGAAAACGGAGGAAAAAGAAGCGGCGGCGGCGGCGGAAGAGTCGAAGAAAAAGCGTCGCTGGTTCGGCCGAAAGAAAGACGAATAGGTAGAGGCGGTTCACCGAACCGCCGTAGTGCCAGTCCGGCTCGGACCGATTGAGGTCAATCGCCGCTACCTGATTTCAATCAGTTGCCATTTTATTTTCCCTTTCACAACTTCGAGCCAGGCTACGCTTCGCGGCGACCCCTGATTTGGCCGCGTGACGCATCCCGGGTTCAAAAACAAAACACCCCGGCGTTTTTCGTTTCGCGGTACGTGCGTGTGACCATGCAAAACAATATCGACATCGTCCGGGGGAACATCGGGCGGAATATGTTGCAAACGAAACTTCAAACCTTCGCGCGTGAGATCGACAACCAGCGGCCAATCCGAGTTCCAATCGCAATTCCCGCGCACGACCGTGAGCGGCGGACCGATCGCCTCCAGGTCATCGGTGATCGTCGGCTCGCAGACATCGCCAAGGTGCCAGATTTCATCCGCGCCTGCCACCAGATCAAGAACCGCTTGTGGAAGTTTGTTATGCGTATCGGCAAGAACGAAGATCTTCATCCGGCGCGGAAGTTCCAAATACCAATATCCAAGCTCCAAACAAGACCCAAGGCTCAAACTGCAAAATCTGCACCGGTTCGTTTGAGCATTGAGGTTTGGAATTTCTTTGGTGCTTGGGATTTGGAATTTGGAGCTTTGGGGCGTATTGCCTGCTTTAGGTGAGTCGGTAACTTCACATCTGTGTCTTTTAATAATTTCGAACTTTCAACTGACGTCGTGCGCGGGACCCAGGCAATGGGTTTCACCGAACCGACGCCGATCCAGCTACGAGCTTTTCCGATCATTCTCGCCGGCAAAGATTTGATCGGCACTGCTCAGACCGGCACCGGCAAGACCGCGGCTTTCGCACTGCCGATTCTTACGCTACTGGCCAAGCACGGAAAGTTCCGTTGCCTTGTTTTAGAACCGACCCGCGAGCTTGCCGCTCAAGTCGAGACCGCGTTTCGCGATTATGGCCGCTTCACCGATTTGCGCGCGACCGTTGTGCATGGCGGCGTCGGCTATGGAAAGCAGCGCGAAGATTTGACACAAGGTGTCGATATCGTCGTCGCCACGCCGGGGCGTCTGCTCGATCATCTCGAACAGAAGACTCTTCACTTCCGAGACGTGAACATTCTCGTGCTCGATGAGGTCGATCGCATGCTCGACATGGGATTTGTGCCGCAGGTCCGTAAGATCGTCGAAAAAATCTCGACCGATCGACAAACTCTTCTTTTTTCCGCGACGCTTCCGCCGGAGATCGAACGGCTCGCTGCCTGGGTCCTGCGCGATCCGGAACTGGTAGAAATTGGCGTGCGCCGTTCACCCGCCGAAACGGTGACCCACGCGGTTTATCCGGTCGCAGCCGAGCAGAAATTCGATCTGCTTATGGCGTTGCTCGAACGCACCAATTTCGATAGCGCGCTCATCTTTTCCCGAACCAAACACGGCGCCGACCGGATCGCGCATAAATTGAAGCAAGGAAACCATTCCGTCGCGGTTTTGCACTCGAATCGCACTCAGCGTGAGCGGATCGAAGCACTTGAGGGCTTCAAGTCGGGCAAATACGAGGTGATGGTCGCGACCGACATCGCCGCGCGCGGCCTCGACATCGCAGGCGTCAGTCACGTCATCAATTACGACGTGCCAGAGCACTCTGAGGATTACGTCCATCGGATCGGCCGCACCGGCCGGGCCCAGAATGTCGGTGACGCGTTTACCCTTATGAACGGCGAGGAAGTTTCTTCTCTTCAAGCAATCGAACGCTTCATCGGTCAGAAAATTCCGCGTCTGAAGCTCGAAAACTTTCCGTATCTTTACACCGTACTCTTCGAACCCGAATCGATGACCGGTGGACGACGCGCCATCGGCGGCGGACGATCTCATCGCGGTTATTCTACGGACGAAGACGCAGGTAGAGGCGGTTCACCGAACCGCCATAGTGCCAGTCCGGCTCGGACCGATTGAGGTCAATCGCCGCTACCAGCCCTTGTTTTCGCCACTACCGGCTGATACAACCAGCAAACCCGCCGCGCCAGGGAAGCGGCGGCGACATGGAACCGCATCGCTCCATCGACCAGAATACGCCGCTGAGTTACCGCGGAGCGCGTCAACTGCTCGGCCTGATCGTATTGCTCGTCATCATCGCGTTTATTTTGCGGGCGCTCGAGTCGGTTCTGTTGCTTTTCGCGATTGTTTTTCTCGTCGCAATGGTGCTCAACCCAATCGTCGTTTGGTTGCAGCGGCATCGGTTCCCGCGTGGACTGGCCGTTGCGCTGGTACTCCTCGGGCTGCTTGTTGTCATCGCCACAGTCGTGCTGTTCGCAATTCCACCGCTGGCGAGACAGCTCAACAGTCTGGTGCAGAATACTCCTCAGGTCTGGGATGGAATTCGAGCGCGCATGGACGCACTCGGTCAAAAGTATCCGGCAGTCCGCGACGCGTTGCCGCAAACTGATGAGATCGTCAGTAAAATCGCCGCGGCTGCCGGGACGGTCGGCAATATCTTGCTAAGATCGACGATTGGTTTCGTTGGCGGCGTGTTCAGCGCGGCGCTTGCGATTCTGTTGTTGTTTTTCGTTTTGGCGAATCCAGAACCGATCGTCGCGTTTTATCTCGCGCTCGCGCCCACTCGTTTTCACGAACAAGCAAAACGAACCCTTTCCCGTCTTATGCATCAGATGGTGATGTGGGCACGCGGCGTTGCCATTAACGGCGCGATCACAGGCGTCTCAATCGGCGTGCTGTTGTGGATCATCGGCATTCAACCGGCGCTGATGTTTGGCTCCTTCGCCTTTCTCGGAGAATTTCTCCCCAACGTCGGCGCGTTTTTCGTGGCGATTCCGATTCTGTTCGTTGCCCTGAGCATGGGCGCCACAAAATTCTGGCTGGCACTGGGCGTGATTCTTCTGGTCTACCAGGTCGAGCTCAATTTTCTGGTGCCATTCGTCCTGGGCAAAGAGATGCGCCTGCATCCGGTGAACATTCTCTTCTTCACCATAGCCATGGCGACATCCTTTGGAATCCTCGGCGCAATTCTGGCCGTGCCCGCGGCTGCGCTCGTCCAGATCGTGATCGACGAGTTTTACATCAAACCGCGTCGTCTCGATCATGCCGCGGTCGAACGCGAAGCCGCAGCGCTAGTGAAACACGAAAGGTAGCGGCGGTTCACCGAACCGCCATAGTGCCAGTCCGGCTCGGACCGATTGAGGTCACTCGCCGCTACCTGGACCCGACAATCAATCGCAAAGCGTCAGCGCTTACACCACTGGTCCACCCAGTCGTTCACTGTTTTGTACCATAGCCGCGAGTTCTGCGGTTTAAGCACCCAGTGACCTTCGTCCGGGAAATACAACATCTTCGACGGCACTTTCAGTGTTTGAAGCGTGGTGAACAGATCGAATCCGTTTGAAACATCGAGCCGATAGTCAAGTTGGCCGTGCACAACCAACGTCGGCGTTTTGAAATTCGCCGCGTATTCGTGCGGGGACCATTTCCGATACAGTTCGCGATTCTTCCACGGCGGACCTTTGAATTCCCAATTCGGGAACCAGAGTTCCTCGGTCGTGCCGAAGGCCGCTTCCGCGTTGAACATTCCGTCGTGTGACACGATGCATTTGAACCGGTTCGTATGGCCTAAAACCCAGTTGGCCATGTATCCGCCGTAACTCGCGCCCAGCGCTGCCTCGCGGTTCTTATCGATAAACGGAAATGTCTTTTCCACGTAATCGAGCCCCTTCATCAGATCGACGTACGGTTTGCCACCCCAATCGCCGCTGATCGAATCGGTAAACTTCTGCCCATATCCGGTCGAGCCGTGGAAATTGATCATCACCACGACATAATTTCCGGACGCTGCGAACAACTCCGCGTTCCAGCGATACGTCCACGAATCGTCCCACGCCCCCTGCGGCCCACCGTGGATCAAGAACTTCAGCGGATATTTCTTGTTCGGATCGAATCCTGGCGGCTTCACCATGAAACCCTGGACCTCTTCGTCGTTCGCGCCTTTGAACGTGAAAGGTTCCAGCGGTTGCATATCGATCTGCGACAATAATGCGTCGTTCATGTGCGTAATCGCCGTCGCGGTAACAACATCCTGCCCGTGGCCCGTCGCGTTGTCGTACTCCTCAAGATCAAAACGCGCGATCTCGTTGGGAGCGGCAATTGACATTCTGCCGAAAAATACCGACTTCCCGTCTTTTGAAGGCGCGAGGTCATCACCATGAAGGCGAATTACTTCGCTCGCCTTGTTGTCGGACAGTGAAAATCCGTAAATCGGCTCCTCGCCGTGGTCTTCAGCCGTAAAAAAGATCGTTTGCGAGTCCGTGCGCCAGGCAAGACTACCGACCGAGCGTTCGAACTTCTCCATCAGCTCGCGCGTTTTACCTGATTGTCGATCCTGCAGCATGAGCCGCCACTTATCGGCTTCGAAGCCAGCTCGCGCTTGTGAACGCCAGGCGAGATATTTTCCGTCCGGCGAATAAAGCGGCGTCTCGTCTGCGCCGGGGCTGGTTGAAATTTTCTTTGCCGCGCCGCCGCTTATCGGGTCCGAGCCGGACTGAGCCCTTAGCAGAACCAGACGTAAGCGGAACTGTGAAAATCTCCGAGTTCGTGCTGGTCGCTTCAACTTCGTCAATGTTGCTGGTGTAAGCGAGCTCCTGGCCGTCCGGAGAAATCGCATACATGTCCTGCCCGCCAAGGTTAAACGGCGGCACGTCGTGATCGCCGGCGAGTGAGGTCCCGCGGACAGTTCCTTGTCTCTCAGGTGGCAGCCGTCTGGCCGTTTTTCGGGGATCGTCTCAGACTAGACGTCTGCCTCTACAGATGGCATCGGCGCGAATGACGAAGAGATGACTCCGCTTGAATTCGGTGAACGCGTTCCAATGCCGGTAGAAAAGCTTCGTGAAAATCTTCGCTTTCACTTTGCTCTTCTTCAGTTCTTCATCGCGCTGCTTGTTACACGCGTCGTCTTTGCAATCGGGATAGACTTCCGACACGAACACGATGTTCTTTCCGTCCGGCGACCAGATCGCGCCGTCAGCGCCGGTTGAGATGTTCGTCACCTGATGCGGCTTGCCGACTAGCGTTCCGCTTCCGGAATCGAAGTCGCACATCCAGATTTGCGTGGGATCCGTCGCTTTCGATGTCCAGATCAACCGCTTGCCATCGGGCGAAAAGCGCGGCCGCTCTTCGTGGTTCGGTGTTTCATTAATCGTTTCGATTCACCGCCGCTCGCCGGCACGATCCAGAGATGAGAAATCTTGGTGTTGGCCTCAAGGTCGACATCCGTTGCGGAAAACACGACCCATTTGCCGTCAGGCGAAGGAACGGGCTCATCCACTCGTTTGAGTTTCATCATGTCCTCAAACGTGAATGGATGTTTTTGGGGCGTTTGCGCGAAAGCGAAGTGCTCAGAAAAGTGAAAACGCGAACATTTCGAATTTCATGCGCTCGATTGCGGACTGCCCTGCGCATCGCGCAAGCTCACTCGGGAGCACACGCGCCCTCGCGTGTCATCTTCAGCGCCTCGCCGGAAATTTCTAGTTTGGCAATATGCGCCCGGCGTGTGGTGCCGCCGCAAAGCGGCGCATGCCTTCCCAGAAGCGCGACACAAGCATGCTCGACCGCCTGTCTTGGATGTCGCCGCGGAACTTGAAGCTTGGAATTTGAGTTTCTCTGGTGTTTGGGACTTCGCGATCCAGCTCATTTAGAGTAACGCCATGCCTCAAGTAACAATCGAAACAATCAGGAACGGTCCCTACATCGTGAAGGGCGAAGTCGAATTAATCGACGCGGACGGCAATAAATTCCCAGTTGAACCGCGCATGGCCCTTTGCCGATGCGGCGCATCCACCGAGAAACCGTTTTGCGACGGCACCCACTCCAAGATCGGCTTCAAAGCCGCCGAAAAAGCCGTGCCCGAGTCAAAGGAATGAACCGCTCAATCGCCATCTGTTGTTTCCTGCTAGTTCCCGCTTTCATTTTCGCGGAGCCCGTGCCGAAAAAGATGAAGGCCATGGTAGCCCACGAGTACGGAGGACCCGAAAAGTTGAAATTGGAGGAAGTTCCGGTCCCACAACCGAAAGAGACGGAAGTTCTTGTTCGGGTGATCGCGAGCGGGGTAAACCCGGCCGATCCCCTCATTCTCAGCGGCAAGTTCGCAGACAAATTCGGAACGCACCTTCCGCTGATTCCCGGCTACGACATTGCCGGTGTCGTAGTGAAAGCCGGCAAGCAAGTGAGAACACTGAAAGTCGGAGAACCTGTTTACGCGTATCTGCTCTACGGCGGCGGTTGGGCAGAATATTGCATTTCCAACGAAACTGAATCGTCGATCAAACCGAAGTCACTAAGTTTTACCGACGCGGCCGCGGTCCCGCTCGCCGGGTTGACTGCTTTTCAAGCGCTTTGCGGCTTTGGAAATCTTCAACCGGGGCAAACTGCTCTGATTCATGGCGGTTCAGGCGGCGTCGGAAGTTTTGCCATTCAAATTGCAAAAGCGCGTGACGCGAAAGTGGTGGCTACCGCGTCAACAGCAAACCAGGACGTGCTCAAGCAACTGGGCGCCGACGTCGCGGTCGACTACACGACGCAGAAATTCGAAGACATTGCGCACGATGTCGCTGTTGTGCTGGACACAGTCGGCGGCGATACCCTTGCGAGGTCGTACGGCCTCGTGAAAAAAGGAGGAACGGTTGTGACAATCGTTTCGCAATGCGACCAAGACGAGGCCAAAAAGGACAGAATTCGCTGCAAGGCACTTTGGTCACATCCCGATGCCTCAGAGCTCGGAGCGATCACGCAGATGATCGAGGCCGGCAAGGTTAAACCGCTGGTCTCGCAGGTCCTGCCGTTGGCTGACGCGGCCAAAGCCGTCGACCAGGCCGAGACGCATCACACTCGCGGAAAGATTGTTCTTAAAATCGCAGACGAACCTAAACCGTGAAAGCAAGAATTCGGTGTTCGGCGCGGCGAACACCGCTACAACGCTCTCGATATGAAAAAGCTTATTGTTGTTCTTCTCATAATCGGCGCAATCACACTGCGTGCTGAGAAAATCTCGCTCGTCGGCGCGACGGTGATTAATCCCGCTGACGGCAAAGTCTTGCCGAATGCGACGGTGGTGATCAATGGCGACAAAATCGAGCGCGTCTCGATGGGTAAACAGGACGCGGCGACGCTTGGAAAACAAATCGACTGCGCCGGGAAGTTTATTTTGCCGGGCTACATCGACACTCACGTACATTTCTTTCAGTCAGCGGACCTGTTCACGCGACCTGACGGCGCGGATTTCAATAGCGTTCGGCCATACAAAGACGAAGTCGCCTGGATCAAGTCGCACTTGGACGACGTCTTCGCGCGCTACATTCGGTGCGGAATCACCAGTGTGGTCGATGTCGGCGGGCCGATGTGGAATTTCGAGGTCCGCCAAAAAGCGAACGCTACCGCAAAAGCGCCGCGAGTCGCCGTCGCTGGCCCTTTAATCTCCAGTGTTTCGCGCGAAAAACTCGATCTGGGCGATCCGCCGATCGTGAAGATCGATGGTCCAGACCAGGCGCGCGATTTCGTCCGTAAACTTGCCGAGAAGAAACCGGACTTGGTGAAAATCTGGTACATCGTGGACAAGGACCACCCGGTCGATGCGTTTCGACCGACCGTTCGCGCGACGGTTGAAGAAAGTCACGCGCACAAGATTCGCGTTGCGGTTCATGCGACCGAGTTGGAAACGGCTCGCGCAGCGATAGAAGAAGGCGCGGACATTCTGGTGCACAGCGTGATCGACAAACCGGTCGACGACGCATTTGTGAAGCTCTTGAAGGATCGGCATACGATTCTGTGTCCGACGCTGGTGGTGTTCGAACGGTACGGCCGGGTTTTTTCGCATCAGCTGAATCTGACGCCGGAAGAACAGAAGTGGGGAAACCCGGAAGTGATTGCCTCACTCGACGTGACAAAGATTCCGCAGGACAAACTGCCGGATCGAATTAAAGCCGCGCTGGCTGATCCAAAGGCGGCAATGGACAGAATCAATAAAACTTACGAAGTCGCGCTACCTAACCTGAAGAAGCTGGAAGACGCCGGAGTGACGATCGCCGCCGGCACGGACGCCGGAAACATCGGCACTATTCACGGCCCGGCGTTGTTCCGAGAATTCCAGCTCATGAAAGAGGCGGGACTCACCAACATGCAAATCCTGCAATGCGCGACCGCGAACGCAGCCAAGCTTTTCGGTGGCGAAACCGGCGCGCATATTGGCAGGATCGACAGTGGCTATTTTGCCGATCTCGTTGTTCTAAAATCGAACCCGGTCGACGACATTGCGCACGCGTCGGACATCGACACCGTGGTCAAGAATGGCGAGATTTATCCTGCGGAGTCGATTTTACATTAATAACGGCGGAAAAGCGTTGAACACGCGGGCCGGCTGTAGATTCTAATCTACCTATGCGCTTGAATCCCTGGTTGGTAATCGTCGCGTTGTCCCTTTTCGGAATTGCCCAAGTCCATGCGGCGGAACCGAATACGCAAACTCTCAAAAAGCCCGTCACTGACGAATATCAGGGTGTCAAAGTCCAGGACGATTATCAGTGGCTGGAAAAAGATGACGATTCGGCGGTGAAAAACTGGTCGGACGCGCAAAATCAAAAGACACGCGCTTACATCGACAAACTGCCCGACCGGGCGGCGATCGAAAAACAATTGGCGGATTGGTACGCAAAGACTTCGCCGAGTTATTCAGGTCTCGTTTCACGGCCCGGAATTTTGTTTGCGTCGAAATTTCAACCGCCGAAGCAGCAACCAATGCTTGTCACCCTCGCATCGGCCGACGATTTGAAATCGGAGAAGATCGTCCTTGATCCCAACGCGCTGGACGCAAAAGGCACGACCGCCATCGATTGGTTTGCCCCTTCCCGCGACGGGAAGTATGTCGCGATTTCAATTTCCCAGGGCGGCAGCGAAGACGGGACGCTTCACATTTACGAAACTGCCACCGGCAAGGCGCTGCCCGATTCGATTGCGCACGTCCAATATCCGACCGCGGGCGGAAGCGCTGCTTGGAACGCCGACGATACGGGAATTTATTACACGCGTTTTCCCCGCACGGGCGAGAAGCCGGACGCCGATCTAAATTTCTACCAGCAGGTCTATTTTCATAAACTCGGGACCGCGGACACCGCGGACACCTATTCCATCGGCAAAGAGTTCCCCCGAATTGCCGAGATCAAGCTGGAAGCGTCGCGCGACGGAAAATTCATTCTGGCGACGGTCTCAAATGGCGATGGCGGCGACTTCGCCCATTATCTACTCGGGCCGGATGGAACCTGGAAGCAGCTGACGAAATTCGAGGACCAGATTAAAGCCGCGCGCCTTGGACGCGACAACTCCCTCTATCTGCTTTCCCGGGCCGACGCGCCGCGCGGAAAAATTTTACGAATGCCGTTGGACAATCCCGAGTTGGCAAGCGCAACCACAATTGTTCCCGCAAGCGACGCTGTGATTCAGTTCATCGAACCAACCGCGAACGCTTTGTTCGTGGCCGATCTGCTGGGAGGACCATCGCAGGTTCGGCGATTTGACCTGGACGGCAAGAACGGAAGTGTGATCGCGATTCCAAAAATCTCGGCCGTATCGGAGATGGAATCGTTGGAAGACAATTCACTTCTTTTCCGCGACGTGAGCTTCACCGA
Organism: uncultured Verrucomicrobiae bacterium; assembly: GCA_963814965.1. Classification (GTDB taxonomy): domain Bacteria; phylum Verrucomicrobiota; class Verrucomicrobiia; order Chthoniobacterales; family UBA10450; genus AV40. The sequence continues at coordinate 668,293 of CAWFFA010000026.1, read as the reverse complement.
GCCGGCGGCGTGGTTTCATGTTGTCGATCCAACGAAGCCACCAACGAAGACCGCGCTGGTGAATACGTCCCCGGTGTCGTTTGGGGATATCGAAGTGACGCGCGAAATGGCGACGGCGAAGGACGGCACGAAAATCCCGTTGAACGTTGTTCGCAAGAAAGGAACCAAGCAGGACGGAAACAATCCCACGTTGCTTTATGGCTACGGCGGTTATGGAATCAGCATGTCGCCGAACTTTGATTTCACGCGCCGACTCTGGTTTGACCATGGCGGTGTCTACGTCGTTGCCAATATCCGGGGCGGCGGCGAGTTCGGCGAAGAGTGGCACAAAGCCGGAAACCTCACCAAAAAACAAAACGTGTTCGATGATTTTGCAACAGCTGCGAAATACCTCATCGATCAGAAGTGGACGCGACCGGAAAAACTGGCCCTCCTTGGCGGAAGCAACGGGGGCCTGCTGATGGGCGCGCTAATCACGCAACATCCGGAGTTGATGCGCGCGGTCGTTTCGTTCGTGGGAATTTACGACATGCTGCGGGTCGAGCTCGCGCCGAACGGCGCCTTCAACGTGACCGAGTTCGGAACCGTGAAAGATCCCGAACAATTCAAAGCCCTGTATGCCTACTCGCCTTACCATCACGTGGTCGATGGAACAAAATACCCGTCGATCCTGTTCATGACGGGCGCTAACGACGGTCGCGTCGCGCCGTATCATTCGCGCAAAATGGTGGCGCGTTTGGATGAGGCGAACAAATCGGCCAACCCGATTCTGTTGCGAACAAGTTCAAGCGCCGGGCATGGCATCGGCACCGCGTTGAGCGAACGGATCAAACAACTCGCGGATGAATATTCATTTCTGTTCGCACAGTTGGGGATGTCGAAGAAATAACGGAGTGATCCGCTCTGAATCTGGGGCGCGGTTCTTACGTCAAACCTAACTGGCGATGAAACGAGCTATAATTGCGGTATCGATCTTGAGAATTGCGCTGGCCGTTTCTGCCGCGGAGCAAGCGCAGAAAGAGGATTGGAAGTTGGCCAAGCAGACTAACGGCGTCGCGATTTACAGCCGCCTGCATCCGGGATCGCATTTGAAAGAATTCAAGGCGATCGGCGAAATCGATGCGCCGAGCACCGCGGTCTACAAAGTCATCGATGATGTCGAGGCTTATCCCACTTTCATGCCCTACACGGCGGAGGCGCGCGTGATCGAACGAAAACAGGATTCGATTCTCACCTATCAGCGGATCTCGCCCAAAATTGTCAGCGATCGCGATTACACGATCCGGATCGATAAGAAATCGTGGCCGGCTGAAAATGGAGTGGCGTATTTCAGCGAATGGAAACCGGCGAACGAACGAGGGACCTGCGGAGAAGCCCGGCGTCTTTCGCGTAAAATTGGTTAACGGATCCTGGTTGCTCGAGCCAACTAACGGTGGCAAAACGCGCGCGACATATTTTGTTTTTACCGACAGCGGAATTAGCGTCCCGGCCTTTCTCGCCAACACCATCAGCGAAACGGGAATCAGCCAACTTTTCACGGCCGTCCGCAAACAAGCCAAAGAGCCGAAATATCAGGCCCGATAGTTCGGGCGTGAAGTTGGCATGAATTAGCTTATCCTGCGCGCTGCGCAGATGCCGCGAAACAACGATCTAAAGAAAATTCTCCTGATCGGCTCCGGCCCAATCGTGATCGGGCAGGGCTGCGAATTTGATTATTCGGGCGTCCAGGCCTGCAAAGCGTTGCGAGAAGAAGGTTATCAGGTCGTGCTGGTGAATTCGAATCCGGCCACGATCATGACCGATCCGGAATTCGCGGACCGTACTTACATCGAACCGATCACGCCGGAAGTGATTGAGGCCATCATCGAGCGTGAAAAGCCGGACGCGATTCTGCCCACGATGGGCGGCCAGACCGCGCTGAACGCAGCGATGGAACTTTACCGCAACGGAGCGCTGGCCCGGCACAAAGTGAAACTGATCGGTGCGAACGCCAAGGCGATCGCCAAAGGTGAAGATCGGCAATTGTTCAAGGAAGCAATGCTGCGGATCGGGCTCGAGGTGCCGCGCTCCGGCATCGCGCGTTCGGTTGCCGACGCGCACAAGATCGCAAAAGAAATCGGAAGCTTCCCCCTGATCGTTCGACCCGCCTTCACGCTTGGCGGAAGCGGGGGAGGCATCGCTTACAATCCGGATGATCTGACCGAAATCGCCGGGCGCGGCCTCGCCATGTCACCGGTCACCGAAGTGTTGATCGAGGAATCGCTTGTCGGCTGGAAAGAATTCGAAATGGAAGTGATGCGCGACCGGATGGACAACTGCGTCGTCGTTTGCTCGATCGAGAATTTCGATCCGATGGGCGTGCACACCGGCGATTCAATCACTGTCGCGCCGGTGCAAACTCTGAGTGACAAGGAATATCAGATGATGCGCGACGCATCGTTCGCCGTCATTCGTGAGATTGGCGTCGAGACCGGTGGCTCCAACATTCAGTTCGCGGTCCATCCCGAAACAGGGCGAATGATGGTGATCGAAATGAATCCGCGCGTATCGCGTTCCAGCGCGCTGGCAAGCAAGGCGACCGGATTTCCGATTGCGAAGATCGCGGCCAAGCTCGCGGTCGGCTATACCCTCGATGAAATTAAGAATGACATCACGCGCGAGACGCCGGCGTGTTTCGAACCGACGATCGACTACTGCGTCGTCAAAGTCCCGCGGTTCACGTTCGAAAAATTCCCGCAAGCCGATCCAACCCTGACCACCCAGATGAAATCAGTCGGCGAAGCGATGGCGATCGGCCGAACGTTCAAGGAAGCGCTGCAAAAAGCGTTGCGCTCCCTCGAGATCAAACGATTCGGATTGATCGGCGATGGCGCGGACAAGGATGTCGATGTTGAAACGTTGCGGTTGAGACTGGCGATTCCAAATGCAGAACGGATCTTTTACATCGGCCAGGCGTTCCAGAAAGGCGCGTCGATCGACGAAGTCTACGATCTGACCAAGATCGATAAATGGTTTTTGCGGAATGTTGCCGAGATCGTTGCCGAGGCGAAATGTTTGAAAACCAAGACACTGCTGCGCAGCAAAAAGCTTGGCTTTTCAGATCGGCAACTTGCGATGGCCAACGGCGCCGACGAAATAAAGATCCGCGCAAAGCGCATCGCAGAAAAAGTGACGCCCACGTATCGCCTGGTCGATACCTGCGCGGCCGAGTTCGAGGCCTACACGCCGTATTATTACTCGACCTACGGGGACGAGAACGAGCGGCGCGAAAGCGGAAAACCGAAGGTAATGATTCTGGGCGGTGGACCGAACCGGATCGGGCAGGGAATTGAATTTGATTATTGCTGCGTGCATGCGGCATTCGCGCTGCGCGAGCTGGGATTCGAGACCATCATGGTGAATTCGAACCCGGAAACGGTGTCGACCGATTACGACACGAGCGACAAGCTCTATTTCGAGCCGCTCACCCTCGAAGACGTACTTAATATATATGAGCAGGAGAAGCCTGACGGCGTCGTGGTGCAGTTTGGCGGACAGACCCCGCTGAACCTCGCCGACGGATTGAAAGCCGCGGGCGTTCCGATTCTCGGAACCCAACCGGAGAGCATCGAGACGGCTGAAGACCGAAAGTTATTCGCCGCAATGCTGGACAAACTTGCCTTACGTCAAACGCCCAGCGGGTCGGCGGTCAGCACGGACGAAGCGGTAAAGATCGCGAGCAGGATAGGCTATCCGGTACTTGTTAGGCCAAGTTTCGTGCTTGGCGGACGCGCGATGGAGCTCGTTTACAACGAAGCGGACCTGCGCCGTTACATGGCGAGCGCGATTGAAGTCACTCCGGACCGGCCGGTTCTGGTCGATCGCTTCCTCGAAGACGCGATCGAAGTCGATGTCGATTGCATTTCGGACGGCGAAACGACCGTGATCGGGGCGATCATGGAACACATCGAGGAAGCCGGCATCCATAGTGGCGACAGTGCCTGCGTGATTCCGACATTTTCATTGTCGCAACCGGTGCTCGACGAAATTTCGTCCGCCACAAAAGCGATGGCGCGCGAGCTGAATGTGCGCGGTCTCATGAACGTGCAGTTCGCGGTCAAAGGCGAAAACGTTTACGTGCTCGAAGTAAATCCGCGCGCTTCGCGGACGGTCCCTTTCGTAAGCAAGGCGATCGGCGTTCCGTTGGCGAAGCTGGCCGCCAAAATCATGGTTGGGAAAAAGTTGCGAGAGCTTGGGTTTACCGGGGAAATCGTGCCGAAACATTTCTCGGTGAAGGAAGCGGTCTTTCCGTTTCTGCGTTATCAGGGAACGGACATTTCGCTCGGGCCGGAAATGAAATCGACCGGCGAAGTCATGGGAATAGATGTCGATCTTGGACTCGCGTTCGCCAAATCGCAGATGGCCGCGCCGCCGCCGTTGCCGAAGAAAGGCAATGTGTTCATCAGCGTGAAAGACGCAGATAAAGAGTCGGTGATTCCGTTGGCCCGGGAGTTTTTGAAACTCGGATTCGGAATCATTGCGACCGCCGGAACCGCGGACGCGCTCAAAAAAGCGAAGATCAAGGTCGAGAAAGTGTTCAAACTGCACGAAGGCCGGCCCAACGTCCTCGACCGCGTCAAGAACGGCGGCATTAATTTCATCATCAACACGCCAAGCGGTAAAATTCCACGTGAACACGAGGTGATGATCCGCAACGCGGCCCTCGCGGCGAAAATTCCAATCATGACGACCGTGCGCGCGGCCCAAGCCAGTGCGAACGGGATTCGTTCATTGCAGAAAAGCAAGGTCCAGGTGCGCAGCCTGCAGGAGTATCATTCTTCTGTGGGGGCAGGCGTCCCGGCTTCAACAAAATGACGAAAGCAGGCGAGACGGTCCGAGCCGGACCGGCTTCGCCTCCACAGTTGCGCGCGCTGTGGTTCGTGTCACTTGTCAGCATGAAGATGTTGATCTTGGGAGCCCTTCTGTTAAGCCCGGCCGCGTTTGCAGCCGACGAAAATAAGGACGAGAACAAAGCGATGAACGCAACGAACGAAGTGGCGGTGATCAAAACCAGCGAGGGCGACATGGTGGTGCAGTTTTGGACCGATGCCGCGCCGAACACGATCGAGAACTTCAAAAAGCTTGCGAAACAGGGGCTTTACAACGGCACGATTTTTCATCGGATTGTGAAGGGATTCATGATTCAGGGCGGCGACCCGAACTCCAAAGATCCGGCGAAAGAAAATTCCTACGGCGCGGGCGGGCCGGGTTATAAAATCAAAGCCGAGTTCAACGATCATTCGCACGAGCGGGGGGTAATCTCGATGGCGCGCGAGCCCGACCCTGATTCGGCCGGCTCGCAATTTTTTATTTGTCTCGCGCCGGTAACGCGGCTCGATCATCAGTACACCACGTTTGGCAAACTGATCAAAGGCGACGACGTGTTGGAGAAAATCGGCAACACGTCCGTCACCCGGAACAGCACGGGTGAGATAAGCAAGCCGACCAAGCGCGTCACCATCGAGAAGATCGACATTGTGTCCGCGGACTCGGTGAAGTGATTTGCACCACGAAGCACACGAAGGAATAAACTGTTTTCATCTTCGTGAACTTCGTGTCCTTCGTGGTTAATTCCTGAATGGCAAAAGGTGATAAAACAAAAATCGCGCTCGTGCAGATGAAGTGCGGGCCTGATCCCGAGAAGAATTTCTCTCGGGCGATGGCGTTCGTTCACGACGGGGCGAAAAGAGGCGCGGCGATTGTTTGTTTGCCGGAACTTTTTCGATCGCAATACTTCTGCCAAACCGAGGACCACAAAAACTTCGAGCTCGCGGAAGAAATTCCCGGAAAATCGACCGCCGCGCTCGCGGACCTTGCGAAAGAGCTTGGCGTCGCAATCATCGCGTCACTTTTCGAGAAGCGCCGGGCAGGTGTTTATCACAACACCGCGGCGATCATCGACGCCGATGGAAAATTTCTCGGGAAATATCGCAAAATGCACATCCCGGACGATCCGCTTTACCACGAGAAGTTTTATTTCACGCCAGGCGATCTCGGTTTTCAGGCTTGGGAAACGAAACGGGGCAAAATCGGTGTGTGCGTTTGCTGGGACCAGTGGTATCCGGAAGCGGCGAGATTGACGGCGCTGCGTGGAGCGGAAATTATTTTTTATCCAACGGCGATTGGCTGGCACCCGAGCGAGAAAAAAGAATTCGGCACCGCCCAACACAATGCATGGGAAACAATCCAGCGCAGTCACGCAATCGCAAACGGTTGCTATGTCGCCGCGGCAAATCGTGTCGGACATGAAGCACCGGCCGGTGGCGACGGGATTGAATTTTGGGGACAAAGTTTCATTTGTGGCCCCGACGGCGAGATCATCGCGAAAGGGTCAGTCGATAAGGAAGAAATCGTAGTGGGCGAAATCGATTGGGCACGGGTCAACGAACACCGCACCCATTGGCCGTTCTTGCGCGACCGGCGGGTAGACGCCTACGCGGGAATCGAGCAGCGCCTGCTCGATTGAGAGTTTTCATTCACCCGGAACGGCCTACGTTTGTCGAATGAAAACAATTATCCTCACAACAATGTTTTGCGCGCTCGCTTGCTTCGCGCAGGCGCAGGAAGTCACCAAAGCGGCAGCGACGCTGGAATCGAAGTCCGGAAGCAAAGTAACCGGCACGGTTACGTTCACAAAAGTAGGTGACGATGTTCAAGTTGTTGCCGATATCCAGAACCTCACCCCAGGCAAACACGGATTCCACATTCACGAAAAAGGCGATTGCTCAGCGCCAGACGCATCATCGGCAGGCGGGCATTTTAATCCAACCATGAAACATCACGGCGGACCAATGATGCTCGATCATCATACCGGCGACCTCGGCAACATCGAAGCCGACGCCTCCGGCAAAGCGCACCTGGATTGGAAAGGCAAACTCAGTTTGACCGGCAAGGACTCGATCATCGGGAAATCAGTCGTCGTTCATGAGAAAGAGGACGATCTCAAGACGGATCCGTCCGGAAATTCCGGCGCGCGCGTAGCCTGCGGCGCGATTAACGCAGCCGATTAACGTCCGAGAATAAGAGCAAGAGGAAGAGTCAGGATCGACGTGCAACTGATGACGCTGAGCGAAATTCGACGGGCCGTGCAGAGCGACCCCGTCACTGCGCGCGTTCATGTGCAGGTCGAATCGGCTACGCCAAAAGTTACGCGCGAACAGAAACCGTATTGCGAGCTAAGTCTGGCCGACGCCTGCGACCGGATGACGTTGAGGGTCTGGAGCGATCATCCGGCTTACAAAGCTTGCAGCGCGCTGAACAATGAGAGTTTCCTCGAACTGGCTGGCGATTTCAGCTCTTCGCAATACGGACTGGACGCGCAGAAGTGGAACGTTCGGCCGCTAACGGCGCAGGAGAAAAACGATCTGCTGCAAGGCCCCGCGGAATTGCGCACGAAACAGAACGCCGACTGGGAGTTCATCTGCGACAAAATCGCTAAGATCGGCGATCCCCGTTTACGAGCATTGTGCGACGCGTTCGTCAAAGAATTTGCCGAACGTTTCCGGCGGACGGCGGCTGCGCGACGAAATCACCATGCTCGCCGCGGTGGCCTGGTGGAGCACACGGCGCAAATGATGCGCGTTGCCACTGTGATCGCGCCTCTCTATCCACAGTTGAATGCCGATCTTCTGATCGCGGGAATTCTCTTCCATGATTCCGGCAAGCTCTGGGAGAACCATTACCCGGAGAGCGGCTTCGTGATGGATCATGATGAGCGCGGCGAATTGGTGGGACACATCTCGATCGGACTGGAATTGGTCAATTCGCTCTGGCGAAAGGTTTCGACGGACAACGACGCCAATTGGAAAAACCTCACCCCGTCATCCGAAGATGTCCGGTTGCACTTGCTGCATTTGATCGGAGCGCACCATGGCGAGCAACAGTTCGGGTCGCCGGTCGATCCGAAGACGCCGGAAGCGATGGCGCTTCATTACATCGACAATCTGGATGCGCGCCTGGAAATGTTCGCCGCAGGTTATTTGACGGCGAAACCGCTGTCCGATCGGATTTTTGAACGCGTCTGGCCGTTGCCGGGCAAACTGGTGAAGTCCCTTCAGATCTTTCAGATTTCAACCCCGCCGTCGAAGTCCGACGACGAACTATTTTGACCGCAAGGCGGCGTTTCGCTTCGGAGAGATAGTCTCGTCGATCTCGAAGCCGTAGAATTTTTTCACCCCGCAATTTTTCGCGGCCACAGCAGAGTTTCCAATTCCGAGGAATGGATCGAGCATCGTCTTCACACGCGAAACGCCGTGAAGCTTGATGCACCACTCGGCAAGTTGAACCGGAAATGTCGCCGGATGCGGACGTTCTTTTGCGCGACTTTGAATCGTTTCGTAAGGAATGAACCAGGTATTGCCGCGGCAACGGAGGTCACTTCCGCGGGTATGCGACCAGCGAGAAATATTGCTTTTGTCCTGATACGGGACTCCGATGGCCAGTCGGTCGATTTCGACGCGACCAGTTCTCGTGAAATGAAAGATGTATTCGTGGCAATCGTTGAGAAATCTCTTGGAACTGATTGGTTTGAAGTGGCCAACTGTGCGATCGTCAATAGCGATCGATTTGACCCAGTGAATTGTATTCTGCAGAACGAACAGATCGCGTAATTGGAAAACAATTTCGTGAGGCAACATCGGATTTGATGGCGCCGCCCCAATATTCAGGAAGAACGAGCCGTCGGCCTTAGAAGGCGTCGGATTTGCTCCGCCCACTTCGCGCACCATTTCAAATACGATTGTCGATTCTGACGATCGGAATATTTCCCGTACCGAACGCCGAGATTGTAGGGCGGCGACGTGACGACAAGATCGACGGTCGATTTGCCCAGCCTGGCCATGCCGGCAACGCAATCCTCCAACCGCAAATCGATTTTGGTCACGGCCGACAACGTGAGCGAAGAAATTCGATTCGTACAGCAGAATTCGTCTATTGTTTCATTCAATGTCGGACAAGCCTACCAAGCTGAAGATTGCCGACCGCGAGTTCACGTCGCGGTTGCTCGTTGGCACCGGAAAATTCGCGTCGAATGAATTAATGCGCGACGCCCTGGTGGCGAGCGGAACGGAGATCGTGACGGTGGCGTTGCGACGCGCTGACCTTTCCGGCAAACACGATCCATTCGCGAACATTCTGGATTTTATCGACCCGAAACGGTTTTTGCTTTTGCCAAATACCAGCGGAGCTAGAAACGCGGATGAAGCAGTGCGACTTGCCCGCCTGGCCGCGAGCGCCGGTTTGCCGACGTGGATCAAACTCGAGATCCACCCCGACCCCCGTTATCTGCTGCCGGATCCGGTTGAAACTCTCGCGGCAGCGGAAATTTTAGTGAGAGAGGGATTTACCGTTTTGCCCTACATCAATGCGGATCCGGTATTGGCAAAACGTTTGCAAGATGTCGGCACGGCGACGGTGATGCCGCTTGGCTCGCCAATCGGGAGCAACCGGGGAATTGAAACGCGGCCTCAAATCGAAATCATCATCGAACAGGCGACTGTTCCGGTCGTCGTTGACGCTGGCCTCGGCGCGCCAAGTCAGGCCGCCGAAGCAATGGAAATGGGCGCGGACGCAGTTCTCGTAAATACCGCGATCGCAATTGCTTCCGACCCGGTGCGCATGGCGCAGGCCTTCAAGAAGGCGATCGAGGCCGGACGCGACGCGCACGAAATTGGTTTGGCTGAGAAACTCAAAACGGCGGCGGCGACCAGTCCGTTGACCGCGTTCTTCTCGAATCAGACGCGCTCTGACAAAGAGGACTGAGCGGAACAATTCTAGTTGCCGGAGGTTGAAAGCTGAGGATAGTGACCGCCCCGACACCACGGCGGCGGTATTAATTAAGCTGCTTTTCTAACCCTGACCCTGTAGCCTATGTCCCTCCCGAACGCTATGCTAACCCGGCGTCTCTTCATCCCGGCCCTTGTCGCCGGAACCGTCATTCTCGGCGTCGTTGGTTTTGGTCAACCGACCAGCAGCAACAGCGGGTTCACTGTTGGTAAGCCTGAGACGGGCCAAAAGGGTATTAGCCGCACGACTGCGGATATCATGGCGGCGGACAAGGCAAGAGGGCCGCGTCAATTTACTTTCACTAAGCGCGAGTTTGAAATCCCCGGGCGTCGAAATCGTCCGCAGGATCCAAATGCACGATTTGATCCACAGATCGCGCCGGGCGCTGCAAAAAACAATTCCGCCCCGGGTGGTATTGCTGGGCCAAATTTTTCTCAAACCATCGGGTTGGAGTGGGACGGTGTAACCGGACCGACCGAAACCGGCTCGTTTCCGCCGGATTCCATGGGAATGGCCGGCCCGTCGCAATTCATCATTTTCGTCAATGGCCGCATTCGAAGTTTTACCAAAACGAACGGCGTTGCTGACGGCGTACTGAATGCCGACCCGGACAATTTCTTCTCGTCTGTTGAGACACCTCTCACAGGTGGGATCACTGTCAATTTCACGAGCGATCCGCAGATTCGCTATGACCGTCTTTCGAAGCGCTGGTTCCTGAGCATCATCGATATTCCGAGCAGCGACAGCAACCATATCGGAGATCACCCCAACCGCGTTCTGATCGCAGTCTCTGACGCGGCTAGCAATGGCGTTATCACCAACAGCACAGTGTGGACGTTCTTCTTTGTTCAGCAGAACACGGTAGGAGGCGCGAATACGAACGAACTCCTCGACTACGATTCGCTCGGTGTCGACGCCAACGCTCTCTACATCGGCGGCAACATGTTCGACGCGACCAGCGGAAATTTTAATAGCACGAACGCCTATGTTGTTCAGAAAAGTTCGATCTTGGGAAGCGGACCAATCGTCGTAACCGCATTCCGCGGTTTGATCCCCACCGGCGGTGATGGTCCGGATGCCCCGCGCGGCGTCGATAATTATGACCCGAACGCGACCGAGGGATATATCATCGGAACGAGCGACGCTTCTTTTGGGAGATTGATCCTGCTCCGCATCAGTAATCCGGGCGGAACACCAAGCATCTCTGGCAATATTCCGATTACAGTCGACGCAACTGCTCTTCCGCTCGATGTACCCGCGGTCGGGTCGACTTTCCCTATGGATGGATTGGACGATCGGCTCTTTGCCGCTCACATCCGCAATCATCAATTGTGGACGGCGCATAACATCGCAGTGGACTCGAGCGGAACAGGATCTTCCGAGCGCAGACCGGGATGCTTGCCGCTGGTATCAACTGAATGTGCAAGTCGGTACCGGGACACCGACTGTTGTTCAGTCCGGAACGATTTTTGATCCCACTGGCACTGGTTCGACGGCTCATTGGTACTGGATTCCTTCCGTGGTCGTGTCCGGCCAAGGTCACGCAGCGTTTGGCTTCAGTGCGGCCGGCTCATCATTTCGCCTTAACGCGGCAAATACTGGACGCCTCGCAACCGATTCCCTCGGTTCAGTAGATGCGCCAAATATTTTCACCGCGTGCAGCAGCAATTACAACCCTAGCGGCGACGGAGCCAATCAGGACACTCCGCATCGTTGGGGTGACTATTCGTTCACCAGTGTTGATCCCAGCGACGACATGACCATGTGGTCTGTCCAGGAATGGTGCGATGGGACCGATACTTACGGAGTGGAAGTTGTAAAACTACTTGCGCCTCCGCCTGCGCAACCGACGTCGGCGGGGACTGTTGCCGCCGGACAAACGTCAGCAAATGTTACCGTTACCGGAACCTCATCCTCGGGCTCAGGATTTTTTGATCCGGGCACCGGCTTTCCGAATCGAATCGGCGCAAGTGTCAGCGGAAATATAACTGTTACCTCTGCTAGCTACACGGATCCAACGCACGTCGCACTCAATTTAAATACCACTTCCGCTGTAAACGGCCCGCAAAATGTCACAATTACGAACCCCGATGGTCAGTCGGCGACTGGTAATGGAATCCTAACCGTTACCGGCGGCGCTACTCCTTCACCGACTCCAACACCTACTCCTACGATTGCCCCCAGCCCCACTCCCACTCCGTGCGGACTCGGCCCTTGCGGCTCACCAACACCTTCACCAACGCCAACACCTACTCCCACACCAACCCCGACGATCCCACCTAGCCCCACTCCGACTCCGACGGCAACGCCAAGTCCTACTCCCACACCAACCCCGACTCCAACGCCAACGCCAACACCAACTCCCACACCAACCCCCACGCCTACACCAACCCCTACGCCGACTCCGACACCCACTGCGATTCCGAGCCCAACTCCGACCCCCACGCCTACTACGACACCAGGTTCTGGCCCCGCGGTGATGATTAGTCCAGCGCCCGGGTCAACGTTTACTTCGTCGACCGTCACCTTCCAATGGACCGCCGGAAGTGCGACTCAGTACGCCTTAACCCTCGGTAGCAGCCCCAAGGCCCTTGATATTTACTCGAGCGGACAAGGAACATTTCTCTCAGCCACAGCGACGGGTATTCCTACCGACGGCCGAACGGTTTACGCGACGCTCTACTCCAAAGTGAACAATGCGTTTGTAAGTAACGCTTACACATACACGGCCGCCTAACGGCTCAGCGTCACCGACACCAACCCCAACGCCAACGCCAACGCCAACGCCAACGCCGACACCAACGCCGACTCCCACTCCCACACACCCCGACCACCAACTCCTACGCCAACTCCGACTTTAACCGACGCCGACTCCCACAATTGCGCCTAGCCCGACCCCAACTCCAACCGCAACTCCGGTAGCTAGTCCAACGCCGACCCCGACCCCTACCCCTACGCACACACCGACGCCAACACCCACTCCGACGCCCACACCCACTGCGATTCCGAGCCCAACACCCACTCCGACACCAACTGCCACGCCTGGTTCGGGTCCGGCAGTGATGATTAGTCCGGCGCCAGGATCAACGTTTACTTCGTCGACCGTCACCTTCCAATGGACCGCCGGAAGCGCGACTCAGTACGCCTTAACCCTCGGTAGCAGCCCCAAGGCCCTTGATATTTACTCGAGCGGACAAGGAACATTTCTCTCAGCCACGGCGACTGGCATTCCTACCGACGGCCGCACGGTTTATGCGACGCTTTATTCAAAGGTGAACAATGCGTTTGTAAGTAACGCTTACACCTATACGGCCGCTAACGGTTCGGCGTCACCAACGCCCACGCCGACACCAACGCCTACCGCCGACGATTGCACCTAGCCCGACACCTACGCCTACCTTCACTCCCACCCCTACCCCGACTGTTGCACCTAGCCCGACGCCAACTCCGACTTTTACGCCTACACCTACTCCCACAATTGTACCTAGCCCGACCCCAACTCCAACCGCGACACCCGTAGCAAGCCCGACCCCTTCTCCGACCCCTACTCCTATTCACACACCGACCCCGACCCCTACACCCACACCCACTGCGATCCCAAGCCCTACTCCCACTCCGACGCCAACTGCGACGCCGGGCTCGGGTCCGGCAGTGATGATTAGTCCCGCGCCAGGATCAACGTTTACCTCGTCGACTGTCACCTTCCAATGGACGGCCGGCAGTGCGACTCAGTACGCCTTGACCCTCGGTAGCAGCCCCAAGGCCCTTGATATTTACTCGAGCGGCCAAGGGACATTTCTCTCAGCCACAGCGACGGGTATTCCTACGGACGGCCGAACTGTTTATGCAACACTTTATTCAAAGGTGAACAATGCGTTTGTAAGTAACGCTTACACCTATACGGCCGCTAACGGCTCGGCTTCACCACCACGCCCACGCCGACACCACCCCACACCTACCCCAACTCCCACTCCGACTGCGGCTCCGAGTCCGACTCCCACCCCAACACCCACAATTGCCCCTAGTCCAACTCCCACGCCGACCCCGACTCCTACGCCCACACCGACACCGATAGCGAGTCCAACACCAACTCCTACGCCCACGCCCACTGCGATCCCGAGCCCAACACCTACTCCGACGCCAACAGCCACCCCTGGTTCGGGTCCTGCAGTGATGATTAGTCCGGCGCCGGGATCAACGTTTACTTCGTCGACCGTTACCTTCCAATGGACAGCCGGAAGTGCGACTCAGTACGCCCTAACCCTCGGTAGCAGCCCGAAGGGCCTCGATATCTACTCCTCCGGGCAAATAAACGCGCTTTCAGCCACGGCGACGGGCATCCCTACCAATGGCAGCACCGTTTACGCAACGCTCTACTCCAAAGTGAACAATACCTGGGTAAGCAACGCTTACACCTATACCGCGTCCCACTGAGGATTTTCGAAGCGGCTACGTCGAACGAGTTCCGGCGTCGTTGTAAAACTCAATCTGTCGACCGCCAAGGCGGCGCACAATGCGCCATCCTTTCTTCGCGGCGAACGAGCGCAATTCTTCGTCGGTGACTGAGCGCAAAATCCGAAGCTCAGCGGGATGAGAAATGTAAACCTCGGACTTAACCGCGAGTCTCGCCGCAATTTTCTCAGCCAGCCCGGGCAGATTGTTATTTTTTCGCATATGGTTTGCCGCTGCCGCGAGCAACCCGCCGCTTCTGCCCGCGCACACTCGGTTTCTTCATAATATCGCTCTCCGGATTGTCGATGGACGAACGTGCCAGCGCAATTGGCGAAGCGGAGGTTCATCGGCTAAATTTTGCCGATGGTTTCCGATACAATCGAGCTCCGTGGCCACATTATCGATTCGCTGACTTTGCCCAAAGTGCTCGACCAAATTGTGACTCAGGGAGCGACTTTTAATATTGTTGAATTCAAAATCGGCCAGAAGCGGGTCGACCCCAGCCTTGCTCGAATCGAGATCACGGCGCCCACGAAAACGGAATTGGATGAATTGATTCAGCGTTTGCGCGAACAAGGCGCCGAGGTAAAGCGCCCCGAGCTTCGCGATAAGTAATAGTCGATGGTATGCGCGAATTGTTGCTTTGTCCGCCTGATTTCTACGGCATCGAGTACGAAATCAATCCATGGATGAGTCGCGCGCGCGGTGCGGAAGCAGCCATCGTCAAACAACAGTGGTCCGGCCTGCACGCAGCTCTGTCCAAGCTCAACTGCAAGATCGAATTGATCGCGCCCCAACCGAGATTGCCGGACATGGTTTTCACCGCCAACGCCGGTCTCGCCGTCGGGCGGCAATTCATTCCCAGTAACTTTCGTCATAAAGAGCGCGCCGGCGAGGCGCCGCATTTTGCGCGCTGGATGGAGGAACGCGGTTATCAGATTTCGTGGTTGCCGAACGATTATTATTTCGAAGGCGAAGGCGACGCCTTGTTTGCCGGCGACGCGCTCTTTTGCGGTTACAAGTTTCGTTCCGACATCAATTCGCATCGTGCCGTCGCCGAGATGCTCGGATGTCTCGCTGTCTCAGTGGAGCTCGTCGATCCTCGTTTTTATCATCTGGACACTTGTTTTTGTCCGCTCCCGGACGGCGAAGTCATCTGGTTCCCGGCCGCGTTCGACGAGTACGGCCAGCACGCCATTCGCGAACACATTTCGGATTTGATCGAGGTCGCACCGGAAGAAGCGATGCATTTTTGTTGCAACGCCATCCCGCTGGAGCGGGACATCGTTTTACCGGAAGGCGCGCCGAAATTAGCCGCGACTCTCAGCGAGCGAGGTTACAAGTGTCATCAGCTCCCAATGACTGAATTCCTCAAGGCGGGCGGCGCCTGCAAGTGCTTGACGATGTTTATGCCGCAGCGCGAAAAAGCCTAAGGTTTTCTATTCCGCTTTGCTTGGAGCGCTGTTTCGATTTTTCCCAGCGGCAGGCAATTCACTACGTCGGCTTTGGTCAACCAACCCTTGCGCGCGATGCCGACACCGAACCATAAATCCTGCAATCGTTCGGTCCTGTGCGCGTCCGGATCGATCACGCATTTGACGCCTTTCTGTTTCGCGAGCAGCCACCAACGCCAGTCGAGATCAAGTCGTTTCGGCGCGGCATTGAGCTCGACCCATGTCCCGGTTGCAGCTGCGGCGTCGAGCACCGCGGGAATGTCGATCGCATAGGGTTCGCGCTTCAACAGAAGCCGGCCTGTCGGATGCGCCAGAATCGTAACAAATGGGTTCTCGATCGCGCGTATGACGCGTTTCGTCATTTCCGCCTCCGGCAAATTGAAAACCGAATGAACCGAGGCGACAACGAAATCCAGTTCGGACAGGATCTCGTCCTCGAAGTCGAGTTTCCCGTCGCGCAAGATGTCGCACTCGACTCCAGCGAACAAACGAAAGCCGTCGAATTTCCTGTTTAACTTTCGAATCGCGGCGATTTGTGATTTCAACTTCGCCGCATCGATCCCGTGCGCTTGGATCGAGCTTTTGCTGTGCTCGGCGACGCCCAAATATTCGAGACCAAGTTCCTGCGCCGCAGCCGCCATTTCTTCGAGCGTGTTATGGCCGTCACTTGCAACGGTATGGCAGTGAAACGTCCCGCGCAGATTTTCCTTCTCCAGCAGTTTTGGCAACGCATGTTTCTCTGCCGCTTCAAATTCGCCGCAATTCTCGCGTAATTCCGGCGGAACGAAATCCAGACCCAGCGCACGATATAAGTCCGCTTCCTCTCGAACAGTTGGAATCTTAGCTGTCGACTTTTTTGCCGCCCGACCGGCTCGGACTTTCCCTTTTGGGTCGGGCGGTAATTTCCCGAGGCGGTATTCATTCAAGGTCCAGCCCCGCGCCAGCGCGCGACTGCGCATCTCGATGTTGTGCTCCTTGCTGCCGGTAAAATAACTCAATGCGAACGGATATTCCGCCTGACTGACGACACGCAGGTCACATTGAATTCCGGAACGCAGCCGCACACTCGTTTTTGTCGGGCCCTGCGCGATGATAGATTCGACCAGCGGATGTTTGATAAAAAACTGCGTGATCGCGGCCGGTTTTTTTGTCGCTACCACAAGATCGACATCCCTCACGATTTCCCGTCGGCGCCGGTAACTTCCGGCGACATCCACCTGGAGCGCGTCGGGATGCGCCGCAAAGTCGCGTCGAAGTAACTCGGTATCGGCCGCGACCTGGCCAAATTGAAAATATCCGGAATGTTGCGCTCGCCGCGCTATCGCTTCACAAATCTTGGTCTGGGTAGTTTCTCCAAAACCAGGCAGCTCCGCGACTTTTCCTGATTCGCAGGCTTGGCGAAGCTGCTCGATTGAGCTGATCTTTAGGTTTTCGTAGAGGGCCTTGATCTTCTTGGCGCCGAGACCGGAGATCGAAAATAGCTCCAGGATCGCTGCCGGAAATTCCGCACGCAGTTCCTCGAGGTATTTTAGCTTTCCGGTTCCGGCCAGTTCTTTGATCTTGGCCGCGATGGCCTTGCCGATGCCGGGAATTTTTGCAAGCGCTTCCTCGTCCTGGAGATCGGACAAATTTCCACCAAAAGTCTCGAGCGAGCGGGCGGCGTTGGCGTAGGCTCGAATCTTGAACGGATTTTCATCCTTGAGCTCGAGCAGGGTCGCAATTTCCTGCAAAACTTCGGCGATTTGCGATTTCGTCATTCCTTTGAACCGTTACCGAAGATTCCGATGATGGCGAACGAACGGGTCAAGTTAATCGAATGTCCACGCGACGCCTGGCAGGGTTTGCCGCGACAAATTCCGACTCCGCTGAAAATCGAATACTTGCGCAGTCTCTTCGACGCTGGGTTCAAACACATTGACGCAGTGAGCTTTGTCTCGCCGAAAGCCGTTCCACAAATGACCGACAGCGAACAGGTTCTTGCTCAACTGGCAACTCCTGCGGATGTAGAAATCATCGGCATCGTGGTTAACGAGAAAGGCGCCGTGCGTGCAATTGCCACGCAGCGCGTAACGACCATCGGTTATCCATGTTCCGTTTCGCCGACGTTCCTTCGAAGAAACCAAAACCAATCGGTGGAGGAAAATTTCGCAGTGCTGAAAACAATCAGCCAGAGCGCGGCTGACGCAGGCATCGATCTAGTCGTTTACCTGTCGATGGCGTTTGGCAATCCCTACGGAGATTCTTGGAACGAAAACGAAATCAAAACGGCAGTTGCCGAAATCGTTCAACTCGGCGTCCGATCAATCTCTTTAGCGGACACGATCGGAATTGCCGACCAGGAATTGATCAAGCGAATCGTGACCGCAGCAGCAAAGTCCGCTACGGGCTGCGAACTCGGGGTGCATTTGCACAGCACAAGAGCTGACGCCGCCGCAAAGATTCTCGCGGCCTACGACGCGGGCTGCCGGCGGTTCGATTCAGCGATCGGCGGCCTCGGGGGTTGTCCATTCGCTCAGGACGCGCTGGTTGGAAACATTCCCACCGAAAGCGTGATCGCGGCGCTGAATCAAAGGGGTGTTAAATTGCCGCTCCAGATCGACAACGTCACGCAGTTAAGCGCAAAGATTGCGACTGATTTCGCCTGAACAGCATCGCCGGTTCACATTCGGCCGCGCTTTTTGTAAAAGGCGTAGCGCTTGAGAATCGATTGCACATAGCTTCGTGTGACCGGGAAATCGATGTTATCCAGAAATTGGTTCGTGGTGATTCCGTCCGCTCCGACCCAGCGCTGGGCGCGACTCGCCCCCGCATTATATTCCGCCAGCGCGAACGGCAATGGTTCCGACTCGGTTTGCCAATGATCGATGGCGCGGCGCAAATACCAGGAGCCGGCCTCGAGATTGGTCTTCGCATCGAATAACTCATCCAGCTTGAAGTTTTCGATTTTGTTTTCACGGGCCCATTCGTTCGCCGCTTTGGCGCTCACTTGCATCAACCCACGCTCGCCGGCACTCCCGTATTTGTTGCGGTCAAACCGGCTTTCCCGCCAGACCACGGCTTTCACCAGCATCGGATCGAGCCGGTGCTCCGCCGCCACTGATGTGATGATTGGGTCGTATTGCCGAAATCGCGCCGGACTCAGCCATTCGTAAGAACTATAGAGCGAATCGCCCGACCGCAGGGTGAGATAACCGAACCCGGCGGCCACCGCGAGCAGGAAACATAGAATCAGTTTCCAAACGAATCTCATCCGGTCACTATCTCCGTTTTGGGCTCACTTGCCACGCCGTAGCTTTGAGAGAAGGCGCACGCTCGTGATCAAGACAAACTTCAACTAAATTGTGAACGCGTAAATGATGAAGCCCGCCTATGTCCGAGTAGTTATTGATCGTGCGATTCAGCGCGAGCTCGATTATTCCGTGCCGGAGACATTAGCGGACCGAATCGGCGTGGGCTCGCGGGTGCGGGTTCCGTTTCGCGACAAGTCGGCGTTGGCAACCGTCCTCGCGACGCTCGAGCAAAGTAACGCGAAAGGAATTCGACCGATCGAGGCGCTGGTCGGAGAAGGTCCGGTCCTCAGCGAACGACTCTTGGAGCTGGCGAAATGGATGGGTGCTTATTATTGCTGCCCGCTTGAAACCGTGATGCGCAGCCTGTTGCCACAGGTGATCCGGCGCGCGGAGATCAGTTGGAAAAAGCAGCTCGTAGTGCACCCATCCAGCATCGACAGCGGCGAAATCGATAAATTGCGCCGACGCGCACCGCGACAGGCCGAATTGCTCGAGGCAGTCGCGAAATTGGAGAAGCCGATTCCCGCGGCGAAACTATTGCGAACGACGTCGCTTGATAATCAAGCTTTGCGCTCGCTGGCCAAGCGCGGGCTAATCGACTTGCGTGAGGAAGCGGTAGAAAGGGACCCGCACGCGGACGAGCAATTTGTGGCGAGCGCGAACCTCCAACTGAACGCCGAACAAACTGCCGCTCTGAAAAAAGTCTCCGAAGCGTTGGCAGCGCCGGAGACCGCGAAGCCGATGTTGCTGCACGGCGTGACCGGTAGCGGAAAAACCGAAATCTATTTGCAAGCCATCCACGCTGCTCTGGACCTCGGCCGAAATGCAATCGTGTTGGTCCCGGAAATTTCGCTGACGCCCCAGACAGTTGAACGTTTCAAGAGCCGATTCAGCGAAGTTCACGACGCAGTCGCCGTTCTCCACAGCCACTTGTCACAAGGCGAACGTCACGACGAATGGCACAAAATCCATGCGGGCCGCGCGCGAATCGTGATCGGCGCGCGCAGCGCGGTGTTCGCGCCGCTTAAGGACCTCGGGTTGATCATTGTCGATGAAGAACACGAGACAACCTATAAACAAGAGGAAGCGCCGCGTTACCACGCGCGCGACGTGGCTGTCGTGCGAGCCAAGATCGAAAAGTGCGTTATCGTTCTTGGCAGCGCGACGCCATCCCTCGAGAGCTACCACAACGCGACGACCGGGAAATACGACCTGGTTACGCTGACGCAACGCATCGACGAGCGTCAGATGCCCCTCATTCGAATTGTCGATCTTCGTCAGGAGCGACGAAAAGAGAAAATCGCGCCGATTCTTTCGGAAAAACTTTCGCAAGCAATTAGCAATCGACTCGAGAAACGCGAGCAGACGATTTTGTTTTTGAATCGGCGCGGATTTTCCACCTCATTGCTCTGCCGTAATTGCGGTGAGGCCCGTAATTGTCCGAACTGCAGCGTCGCGTTGACGTTTCATCGCCACATGGCGAGGCTGAGTTGCCATCTTTGCGGGCATACCGCTGCAGTTCCAAAAAAATGTCCGGAATGCGGGAAAGACGCGCTGATTTACGCCGGATTCGGAACGGAAAAGGTGGAGTCGACGGTCTCGCGTCTATTCCCGAAAGCGCAGGTGCAACGCATGGACGCCGATTCGATGACGCGAAAGGAAGCTTACCGCGAAGCATTGCGAAATTTTCGTTCGGGAAAAATCGACATCCTGGTTGGAACGCAAATGATCGCGAAGGGCCTGCATTTTCCGAACGTAACCCTGGTCGGAATCATCAACGCCGACCTGGCGCTGCATCTTCCTGATTTCCGAGCCGGCGAACGAACGTTTCAATTGTTAACTCAAGTCGCCGGTCGCGCCGGCCGCGGCGAAACGCCGGGGGAAGTTTTCGTCCAGACCTACACTCCATTTTCGCCGTCGATCCAATTCGCGCGGCACCACGATTTCGCGGGTTACTTTCAACAGGAGCTCGAATTTCGGGAACGTTGTGATTTTCCGCCGTTCAAGCATGCCGTTCTGATCACGGTCCGGTCCGAACACGAAGGCCGCGCCAAACTTTCAGCCGAAACTTTGGTGCGACGGTTGAAAGAATCGCTGCCCACGGAATTCATTCTCAGTGATGCCACTCCGGCGCCGCTGGAAAAACTTCAGGGACAGTTTCGTTTTCATATTTTGTTGCGCGGTGAAGCGATTATGCGCCTTAGCCGTCTCATTCGAGAGACGCTCGAGAAATTGCCGCTACCCGAGGATGTGATCGCGACTGTAGATGTCGATCCGTATCAGCTGTTATAGGCCATCCGTCTTGCGTCTGGTTTCCGAATTGGAATAGAAAAAGGCATGAGAACGCTCCCCCTCGCACTGCTGATTTCCACAAT
Organism: uncultured Verrucomicrobiae bacterium; assembly: GCA_963814965.1. Lineage (GTDB taxonomy): Bacteria > Verrucomicrobiota > Verrucomicrobiia > Chthoniobacterales > UBA10450 > AV40. Next base: position 646,900 of record CAWFFA010000026.1, on the reverse strand, counting down.
CATGGGTCTTTCGGTGCCAAGCGGCCGCGCGGCTGGAGCGGCCCCGGCTGCGCTCAAGACGTTTTTAGAACACGAAGGATATGGCGGTTCGCCGTTGCAACGGCGTTTCGGAAACCATTTGTTTGTTAACGCTCTGCTCAACGGTCGCCGAGGCGCATTAATGATCGACAGCGGTTGTCCCGATACGCTCATCAATCGGAGCAGTGCGCAGAGGCTCGCGCTAGGGGCAAAGGAAACCAAGGGGTACATCGTCGGGGTAACCGGGAGTGCCGAGCGGGTCGGGATCAGCAAGCTTGCTACGCTAACGATGGGCAATTGCACGTTCACCAACGTGCCGGTGGCCGTAGCGAATGAGGAGCAAATTAATTTCATCGCTCGGCCGCACCTTGATGGACTATTCGGCGCACACGAAATGTCGAGATTCGGAATGATAATCGATTGCGCACGACAGATGATGTACGTGAATCCTAGAGGGTCTTCCGCCGCGACCAGCCAAAAGCTTGCGCAATTTCTCGCCAGTCGCGGCTTCAGCCGCATTCCGATGCATTTCAATCCCGACCACCACTTGGAGGTCGACGCTGCTCTGAACGGGCGGCCGACAAAATTGACGGTCGATACTGGAAGCGGCTTCAGTTTGATTTCGGCACCAGTTGCGACAGCGTCTGGCGCTACAATGTCGTCGCGTCTCTCCTATAGAGGCGAAGGGATTGGTTACATCAAGCAGATGACAGTAGGGAGTCTGGTGGTGAACAACGCAGAGGTGGCTGTTGGCAACGTTGCCAACTTCGTTGGTGCCGGTCTGCTCGGCGAAGAATATCTCTCCTGGAACTTTGGGATCGTCGATGTCGGCGGAATGAATCTCTATCTTCGGCCACCCGAACCAAAGCCCGCAAAGAAACGTTGACCCTATTCGCCGCTGTTGTCGATGCTGTTGTCGATGCTGTTGGCGGGCGCGCTTGAAGAAAACAGCTCGCCGAGTTCTACTCGGGCCCATTTAGCGAAACCTTGAGCAAAAAGTCGCGGGTTTGCGGAATGCAATTTGAAACCCGGGATCAAACACCGTTTGGCGCGGTTCATTTTACCCAGCGCTCGACGTTTGCGACGGCGACGCGCAATCTCCGCAAAACGGCGGTTGTAGGTTCGCATGAAACGAAAAATCGGATCGACGCCAGCGGCCGCAAACGGCGGGACCAGCAGGGCGTCCTCGCCGTGCCTGAATATCCGGGATACTACGCCGAGGTAATAAAGACAAAGATCGAAGATCAGAGCAGTGCTCATCAGATCAAACTCGCCCATGTATTCGTACTTATCTTTGTAAACGGCCTCGAACCAGCAACGATGAGATCTGGCTAAATCGCGATTGTGCCGCTCGACTAAGGCACTCGTCGCTTCGCCTCTTCGCTGTGCGCCGATCAGCGCAGCGGCACGCGATGTCGTGAAAGAAATCCAATCCATCCCGGGACTGTAAAACGGATCCATGAACGCCGCCGCGTCGCCGACCAGAACAAAGCCGTCTCCGGCAAAAGTGGTGCTGTAATAAGCGAGATTTTTCCGCCAATGGACATCTTCTTCGTCAAATTGCGCATCAACCAGAATCTCGCGGCCGACCGGATGCTTCATCAAAAACGCCTTTAGCCGATCCCCGAGTTTTCCACCGTCCTGCGGCCAATCGACGAGTCTTTGATCGAAAACCACGCCGACACTCACGTCACCTCCTTTGAGTGGAATCCACCAACTCCACCAGCCGTCGCCGATCACATGATTGGTGGCCGTATTGCGTGTCGCGTAAACAGCGCGCGACCATGAGGGATATTTGTCGGCCAGCTCGCGGCTGTCCCAGTCTTTAACGCCCTTCCATCGCGACCATGCCGCGGCCGTCGGATGCTCGGTGTTTGAAACCCACCAACCTTCCTTGCGAGCGAGAATTGCAGCCACCCCCGAAGCATCGACAATCCACCGCGAACGCACCGTCCTGGCGGTCCCGTCGCCATTGCGAAACGTTATTGTTTGTTCTTTGCCGGGCTCCAACTGCACATCGATTATCGTTGCGGGACGCAGAATCTGCGCGCCGGCAACACCTGCGCGGCGCAGCACCTCTTCATCAAACGCGGCACGATCCAGTTGATATGACGGCACACGCACCTGATAAAGTGGGCCGAGCTCGCTCGCGTCGGCGAGCGTTTCTACTTCGCCGTTTGTAAACCAAAAGCGCAATCCTTGTTTCGCGAGATGCGATTCGTTGAGATATTGCGTCAACCCCAGCACCCGGCCCATGAAATATGCGCTGACCTCGACGGTTGCTTCTCCAACGCGCCGCGAAAGTTTTGGCGATTTCTCGAGAATCAAAATGCGAATCCCGGGATTTTTCCGCAACAGGAGTATCGCAGTTGCTCCGCCGGAAAGCGCGCCGCCCATGATCACGGCGTCATAAAAGTCAACGTCATCGGATTGAGGGGGCTGTATCTCGGCTTCCATTTTACCGACAGATAGCTTTCTTGCTCCGGGCTTAATGCGTCAAGTGCGCAATTGATTACCTATCCAGTTTCGGGTCTGGGGGGGCGGGGGGGGGGGGTTGGGGGTGGTGGCCTTTGAGGTCGGGTAGCTTCTGCGGGACTTTTTTGGCGCGGCGTCGGGTTTTTTCGGCCATTTTTAACTTGGCGTGTTTTCTGGGCGGTGGTTGTTTTCCGTCCGCGGGTTCAGGAACTCTGGGCAGGGGGGGGGGGTGGGGGCGGGTTGGGCGGCGGGGGCCTGCTGGGTGTTTTTCGCGGGTTTGGACAAAAATGGGAGCAGGGTGGGGATATGGGGGGGGTGGCCTATGTGGCAGGGACGTTGTTGATGTGCGTCCGTTCTGGCCCGCGCCAAGAGTGGGGGTGAAGGAGGCAGGCCGAGCAGGCTGTCTGCTTTTTCTTATTTTTTTGTGGGTTTTTTACGATCTGATGGAGGGTCTTCGGGGTTCGTGATGGGCGCGGCAGCCGGCGGGGGGGTGGTGGGGATATGGAGATTCAGCCGCTCACGGTGGCGTGTGTTTCGCTCTTTTCACTTCTCGGTTTGAACAGAGGATCAGCCTGCTCAATTCCGGTTTCCTTTGGCTAATGTGCGGCGCGGTGCTTTTCGCGGCTGTGTCGGAAAGGCGTGGCTTGCTGGCTGGCGGCGCGCGCCACCGGCATTCCTAATCGCGAAGCGTTCGGCATCGGCACGTTGATGAACGCGCGCGGATTGATGGAGTTGATCATCATCAACATCGGTCTGCAGCGCGGCATCATTTCCGAAGGACTCTTCGCGACTCTCGTCATCATGGCAATTGTGACCACGCTCATGACCTCGCCGCTTTTCGACCGGCTCGTCGGAAGCACGACGCATCAACTCGTTCCCGAGCCCGAAGCTGAACCAGCAAGCGAACCCAGGTTCGTCCGCTGAGTTGGCCGGGACTGCCTATCGGAGGGCCCGGACGTCAAGGTCCATTCGCAATGGAACCTTTCGAGGACATTTCGCTAGGATAACCCGCGTCTGGATCGCGCCGGAAAAGCGGCCGTGTTATGGTGAAACGTTTCTGGATCGATATCATCCCGAAGAACAGCTGATTCAGAAAGCGGGTCCATAAACTCGCGTTCCATTTACCGGCAAGAATGGTGACGACTGCTCGAAAAATAAGTCTCGGTGGTTGCGGACTGAAGAACAGGTCGCGGAACTGGGGCGTGTAGAATCCCACAACAAATCGCCGAAAACTCTCGAAGCGTTTTCGCTGACGACGAGAGAACGCCGCGAAACTCGAAGCCGAGAAGTCATTTCTTGCCAGCGCACGATGCAGCTCGGCAGCAGCTTCAATCCCGGATTCCATCGCGATTGAGACGCCGGTCGAAAATACCGGATCGAGAAACGATCCTGCGTCCCCGGCCAGGATCCAGCGATCGCCCGCATACGTCGAAGCGCTGTACGAAAAATCCTTTTCAACGCGCACTGGCCATTCACGACGCGCCTGGCGCATTAGCCCGGCGACACTCGGCGTATCGGCGATCGCCTTGTTGAGAGTTTCCTCCGACGAACCGTTGGCCAATCTGCGGTAAAGGGCCTTTGGTAAAACCACTCCGACGCTCGTCAATTCCTTTGAAATCGGAATGATCCAGAACCAGCCGGCGTCGCTGCGTGCAATCAGTCGAATATCATCGGGCCGCGGTCCTTCAAGTCGGGGGACGTTAGTGTAGTGGGAGAATACTGCGATATTGGCAAGCCGGGGCTCGTCGGTGCGCAGATTGAATTTTCGAGCGATCAATCCCGCGCGGCCCGTCGCATCGACAACCGCACGAACTCGCACATGGCTTGTTGCACCGTCGTCGCGAGACGCCACGCTCAGGATCGCTGCGTCTGTAGAAAACTCGCACGCATTCACGTTGCAGTTTTCTCGAACGTCGACGCCGACCTCGCGGGCCCGTTCCAGTAAGATACGATCGAATTCCTGACGGCATACTTGAAACGTCTGCGCCCTGGTGACTTCGCGCACTTCCGTGAAGTCAACGTAGCGACCGCTCTGACCATCATGTGTGTATAAGCGCGCGCCCAACTTTTCCGGAAAACATGCGGCCTCGATCTTGTTACGCACACCCAAGGCCGCGAATGCGTCGTTGGCAGTCGAGAGCAAAGACTCGCCGATGTGAAATCGCGGGAAGGATTCGCGTTCAAGGAGAACGACAGAATGGCCACGCTGCCCTAACGAAATCGCTGCCGACGAACCGGCAGGACCGCCACCGGCCACCGCAAAATCAAAGTCATACGAAGCGTCGGTCATTGTCATCAGATCGTCAGCATATCATTTCGAGCAACGCAGAAGAAGCCAATCGAAAATCTAATGAGCCGGCAGTCGGATTCGAACCGACGACCTGCTGATTACAAATTATTTTCTTGGCGTGTTCCGTTCTTTGTGGTCGTGTTCGGAATTGTTCCAAGAAAACTCTTGAACATCAACTGGTTACAGATAGTTTGTAACGTGAAGATCAGAACAGAAAGCATCAGTCTGAACGCAAAAAGTGTCCAAGAAGTGTCCAAGCAGAAATTGGGTAAGACGGATGTACAGGTCCTGGCAACAGGCCGTGTTTAAGCCCACCTATACGCGAGCTGCCAAGCAGACTGTAGCTCACGAGGGGCGGTGAAGATCCAACACCTCGGCAGACGCGAGACGTTCGCACTACACACAGCGAACAACACGGCAGCAGCGACAAAAGCGAAAGACCTCAACACGATCTCTGACTGCTTTCTTGCGGAAGCAACGCTACTCAAGCTGGGCTTTTACCGGGAAGCGCAGCGCAAGCCCATTTTGACGGTCAGTAACTCTTTAGCCGAGTTGGACACGCATTGGCCGGGCAAGCCGAAAACTTTTGGAGACTATTGTCGGGAGTTCTCCGAACGATTCTTTCGCAGGCGTTTACGAAATCGACGGTGGCAACGGAAAATTCGACTATGTCAACGGAGGACGCGATGCCTGGGTTGCCAAACTCGACAGCATCCTACTGGCAGATGTGACACCGGAAAAAATCAACAAATGGAAGATCGCCTTCGTCAAGGAGACGGGGACCAATCCTGTGAAGCTGCGGAAGGGCGCGGATCTCATCCCGACGAGCATCATGCGGCAAGCCAAAAGCCTTTTTTCTCCGGAGCTGCTTGTCAACATGGGCACGAACAAACCGGAGAAATCGCCATTTGATGGCGTGAAGTTTTGTCCGCGTGAGTCGATGCGCTATCGAAGCACCGTGGACATTAGGGCGTGGTCCATAGGCGACACCCTGCGCGAACTGCCGCAGAAACACATGAAGAGATATTTCTGCTGGCAACATGGGCTGGTCTCCGGCGCAATGAGATCGACAAGCTGCCGTGGTCCGCGTTCCGATGGAATCAAGGCGTTGTGCGGATGCGAGACGAAGACGGAGCACTTTACGCCTAAGACATCCGAAAGCAGCGACGATGTGCCGTTGGACAAAGAGTTATTGGCAATGTTCCGAGGCTGGCGCGCGAAGGCGACGGGGGCTTTTGTAATTGAGGCGAGCGGTGAGCCTTTGACCGGTACAAGTTACACTCATTATCGGGCACGGCGCCGATTTCAATGCCTTGATCGCGTGGCTGAAAGGCAAAGGCGTGTCAGCGCGCAAACCACTTCACGAACTCCGGAAGGAGTGTGGATTACCGGAATCTGCGCTAAACACGGCATTCACGCTGCTTCTCGGCTGCTTCGACATGCCGATATTTCGTTAACGGCCGCCCACTACGCAGACAGGATGCGGCGCGTTACATTCGGTATGGGCGACTTGCTGAAAGCGCCGCCTAATGTCGTGCCGATCGACACCGAGATCGTGAAAGCCGGGCGTAGCGTTAAAGGAAAACGAGGTGGCAAATGACGCACAGGCGCAAAACCATGCAGAAATTGCTCTTGAACCTGGGGTCTATCTTGAGACTGAGCGATGGCGATGAAAACGTGTTACAACGTAGCAAAGAGACAGCCAACTCTCTTCAGGCGCTAGACGTTCACTGCGACGCCTTAATGCAAAAATGGGCCTAAGCAGGACAGCTGGGAGATGACGGGCCGATTCATTTCGTTATGCTTTTGATACTGCCATTCCGCGTAAGGCGTCTCGCCTGTACCTATGAGTATGCCCGCGAATGTCCAACACTCATCGGCATAATTGAAGAAGCCCGAGGAGTAGGAGTTTTTTCTCAGAGTTACCGCGGCGACAATGCCGCCATACTCGATGATATATCGCGCGCGCAATCGGCGATCGGCATCGTAGATACAATTCATTTGGTAGACATCGACGAATTTCCGGCGCGCCCGTTTCGCGTGGCCTGGAAAATCCACCGAGATCGCCTACAAGTTTATGACCAAGGCCGAAGCGTGTCCTGTGTTCCGTGGAAACCTCTAGGTACTTTTACGGCGGCAATTGGCGGTGACTGAGTCCGCCGAGATTGCGTTTTGGAATGGCCATCACAACAACGCTCAGCGATACGCCGTCTCAATAGACTGGTGTAAAACAGATGCGGAAATCATCGCAGATCTTTCGGAGCTGATCCCAAAACTACGCCCGCCTTGGCGCGTAGAACCAAAAATGGCTGGTCGAACTGGAAGAAAATTGGGAACTGGCGCGGTGGATATGCTTAATCAACTGGGCGCATTCCGGTCCCAACGTGCCGGTCTCTCGTTCTCAGAGGCTCGCCACGTAACAATTTACACGACCGAGCGCGGCTGGAGAAAAGCAGCAATTACAGCTGACGAACGCATTCGCAGTATGATGATCCGTCCACTATTTGAAAGTTGACCACGACCCAGATTTAAAGTTTCCGAAGTTTAGTTCCATTGCGCCCTAATAGGATTCGCGGGAACTCTGGGTCTATGCAAAAGATCCAACATGTCAGTGATGTTTCGGAACAGTTTTTATCGCGCCGAGCCTTGGCAAAACGCTGGGGTTGTTGCGTAGAAACCGTCAAGCGCCGAGAAGCCGCTGGACTACTGAATCCACTCCGGTTCTCTCGACGACAGGTTCGTTACGAATTGAGCCAGATCGTCAAGCTTGAGATTGCAGCAAGGAAAACCAATTGCGAGCTTTCCGTATTGTAAGGCCGGCGCACAAGTGTCAAACGCCGATCGAAGCGCTACAACTCGCGGAGGATCTTGAGCGCATTAACTACGCTATGCTGAGCATAAGCCGGATCTCGGACGTGAGTATTCACAACGATCGCGAAGAGGGAAACAAAGAAATCCTAATAGTGCACTCGTTGCTGCGTAAATGGCATCAGAAAGCTACGCTTAAGCTGAGGATGTTCCTGCGCGTGGACTTGTCCGGCCGTGATTGAACGCACATTGCTTGCGAGCGCCACGATGAACAAAGCCTTATCATCTTTACGAGTTAAACAGCTAGACGAAAGCTCAAGGGAAATTACTCTAGCTGACCTTCCCGCCGACAATGATGCCGGCAACGCGCAGCTACTTGTCGATTATTTCGGCGCCGACCTACGATTCGTGCATGCGCTCGGTTCTTGGCTAATTTGGAACGATAAGCAATGGAGACCGGATGAGGACGGTGGAATTGAGCGCTTAGCGCTGGAACTTTCGCATCGCATACTGGCCGACGCTGCGCACATTGTTGATCACAAACAGCGAAACGCAGTGGCCGAACGCGCGATTCGTCTTGGTAATGCTGCCAAGATCAGAGCAATGCTGGATCTGGCTAAATGCGACAAACGTGTTGTGATTCCTCATTGGGCCCTGGATGGGGATTCATGGCTGCTTGGATTGAAAAACGGTGTAATTGACTTACGAACGGGCAACTTTCGACCGGCCACGAGAGACGATCTTATTACGAAGAGCGCCGGTTGCGCTCATGACGCGACCGCCCTCGCGCCGCGCTGGCGACAGTTCCTTTACGAGATTTTCGAAAATAACGAGGAGTTGATCGTCTACTTGCAGAAGCTCATGGGTTACACACTTACAGGCTGCACCTCGGAACAACTGTTTTTATTTCTCCATGGCGGCGGTGCAAACGGCAAAACAACACTCGTCGAAATTCTCATTGCCCTGTTGGGCGACTATGGCCAACACGCACCTCAAAGCTTACTGACTGCTGCCGATAATGGGCGTGAGCCGATGCACGAAATCGCGCGACTGCACGGAGCGCGGTTGGTCGTCAGCAGTGAAACACGAGAAGGCGATCGATTGGCGGAGAGTCGAATCAAGGATATGACTGGCGGTGACACATTAACCGGGCGGTTCTTGTATCATGAGGCATTTGATTTTGTTCCCAGGTTCAAGCTGTGGATGTTCGGAAATCATCTTCCCCAGATTCGAGGCACCGACCGTGGTATTTGGCGCCGCGTAAGGCTGATCCCATTCAATGTTGAGATCGTCGAGACTAAGCGCGACCGTCATCTTCAAGAGAAACTCGGACAAGAACTACCTGGAATTCTCAATTGGGCTCTCGAGGGCTGCATGAACTGGCAACGAGAAGAACTCAAATCCCCTGTCGCGGTGAAATCAGCGACAGCTGAATATCGTGAAGACGAGGACGTGCTACGAGATTTTCTAACCGAGGAAATCGAAGATGACGTCAGCAGTCGCGTTGATCACTCGGAAGTGTACAAGCGATACGTTTCATGGTGCGATCGAAACGGAATCCGTTTTCCGATGAGTACCAAAACTTTCTCGAAACGACTGAGCGGCCGTGGATATCATCACGAACGGACGGGCGGCGGCGTCCGCTGGGCGGGTCTCAGGCTGAAGTGAACACGGTGAATCGATCGGACAAATCTTCACAAACCTTCCTATTGACTGCTCCACGAAAAGATTCCGATAAATTCTCGTTTCAATTCACTAGATTCACTGGGCCGGATGTGGAATCGAGGTGGCCCACCCCAGCTGACTGCACATCTCCGAAGACTTATGCCGGTCATCAATCCCATCGTCTTCGCGTCCCGGCCGACTATTCTCAGGAATGCGAAAAACTTGTGTTGTATGGGTAAAAGGCATAGCGGGCGGTCGCGCGCGCGCGTATGCGCGCGCGAGGATTTGAAGGAAGCTGCGGAATTAGCTGACCTTTTAACGGATCAAGATGCTACCGGCGCGATTAAAGTGTTACGGGCTGGCCTGAAGGCGACGAAAAAGTTTTGGGACGCGAACACACGCGAATGGGTCGAGCAGCCTGACAGGAAAGTACAGCATGAATCAGCCATGGCAATTCTGGCCTACGCTTACGGCAAACCGATCGAACGCCAAATGGTGGCGACCGGCAAATTCGAGGATCTCGCGGAGATCGTCAGTGGCATTTCTGCGAGTCCCATGGCGATGAAGAAGCTCGGGCACTTGCTTCCTGAAGGTGCAACGCCAAATCTTGCTGACTCGTCGCAAACCAGTCCAAAGATCGTGTCAGAAATACCGGACCGTCGGGAAAGCGATTGACTCGTCATTAGTAGCTTGTCGGCTCGAATCCATTCGCCCATCCCTCGTAAAATGGACGAAAGTCGAACGGGCCACAGATGCGCTTGGACACTTCTTGGACACTTTTCCTCTTCCAGGCAGCCCTCGCGTCATCCCAAACACCAGAAGGAATTCACTGCTGATAACATTTTCAAACTCGACCCCGGCATCCCACCTTTGGGAGTCACACGATTTCAAGGTGGTCACTTATGTGTAACAGATAAGTGTGTGCTGGCAGGTTGGGCAGAGCACGGCAAGCTTCTTTCCCATGGCCGGAACCCTGATGCGTTGCGAACAGATGAAACAGGCAAAAGTGATCTTCTCATTTTTTGACTTTAATGAACTCCTTCGAAACAGTGTTCTCACTTCCTTCCATATCCCCGCAGCGCTTTTGAATCGCGCGTACAGGTGGTCGCCTGCATTGCATTCGAAATGCCCATGCTCCCCGTCGGTAGCCACTACTAGGAAGTCCACTCCGTACGTGCCGCCCTGAGACCGATCCAATCAAAAAATCTCGCTTTGCCTGAATGTAACCCATCTCATCGATAGAAATGTAGCCAAAGTGGCTTGTCCGCGTTGTGGTTGTAACGCTTGAGAACGAGCTGCTCGTAGTAACGGTTCTGTCTGCAGCGTTCAATATCGCCGGACCGCAACCCAGAAAGATTGCGGCCGTATCTGTCAGTACCTCGTTCTGGAATGTGTCGGCAAAACGAACTCCCGCTATGTGCAAGAAAATGTGAGCTATTTCATGTGCCAGTATAGCGACCGTTGATCGCACGTCGTTCTTATGCTGCGAATGCAGCTCTATAAAAAAGTCTCGAGCATTCGTTAATTCAACCCGCCCAGGCACTGGCAAATTCGATCGAAAAGTCACTACCACTGCCGAAATACCAATTTGGTAGTGATACGCGATATCCCGCGCGATTTTCTGAACACGAATAATTGGATCTGCGCATTTGCTGTAATCCGCAGGCACTAGCTCAAATGTGTTTCCAAAACACGCCAGCCGCCGCGGTGAAAGACGAATGAACAATTCGCGTATGCTGCGATTGACAGCACCGACGTTTTTAAATCCGCGTTGGTCCTGCACTGACGGGAAGTTGTACAAAGCACGCTCTCAAATTGGACCCGAGACTGTAAAGAATTATCCCACATGTGGGATGACCTCTGCCGCACGCTGTTCAGGTGCGTTATCGGCTTCGGAGACAGCTTGCGGAATTCTTGAAGCGAAAGCGTGGTAATCAGACCTTCGAACAATTCGCACGGAAGATCGGCCTCTCATCATCAACACTTCAGCGAATCGAGTCGATGCAACAAAACGTAACAATCGACACAATCGAGCATGTACTGAAACGGCTTCGCTGCGGAACGTCGGATATTTTTAGGGATTGAGTGATTGTTCTCACAAGCGGCGCGCGCCGACTCCCCACAGCAGCCAGGAAATGTGCGCATTGTTGCAAAGCAGCGGGCGTTTTTCTTCTGTCCGGCGCAACGACTTGATGGCAATTCGGTGGTTTCGGTTGTGGGACGTTTCAGCTACCTTCTCACCAACAAATGCCGCGCATTTTCGATAACATCGAGAAAGAGCTGTTCCGGCCCTTCAAGAAACCTTGGATGTTTCGATCGATCAGATTTTTGCGTCGGTTATTTCAATCTCCGAGGCTGGAAAAAGCTCGACTCGTACGTCGAGCGGTGGTCAGGCGAAGAAAATTCTAGGTGTAGGCTGCTAGTGGGGATGCAGCGGCTTCCAGAGGACGATCTGCGCGAGTGGCTAAGTCTAATTCACACCGATCAAACGATCGATAATCAAACTGCCCTTCGGCTGAAAAAGAAACTAGCAGAAGAGTTCCAGGAGCAGCTCACTTTCGGTGTTCCAACGAACGAAGACGAAGCAGGTCTGCGACGGTTAGCCGCCCAATTAAAGCCGGTAAGCTCGTCGTTAAGCTTTTTCTCCGGCACAAGCTACACGCGAAGCTCTATCTGCTATTCCGTCCAGACAAAATCAATCCCATCGTCGGCTATCTCGGAAGCAGCAATCTCACGCTTTCTGGACTCTCAAATCAAGGCGAACTCAACATCGATGTGCTAGATGGCGATGCGACTGAGAAGCTCGCAAGAATGGTTTGACGACCAATGGAACGACAAATGGTGCATCGACATCTCCGCCGAGCTCGTCGAGATCATCGAACAGAGCTGGGCGCGCGAGGAAATTATTCCGCCGTACCACATTTACGTTAAGATTGCTTATCACCTCGCGCAGGAAGCTCGGTATGGACTTTCGGAATTCCGTATCCCACCGGAATTCGGCAACAAGTTGTTCGAGTATCAAACGGCCGCAGTTAAGATCGCCGCGCATCATCTAAACAAACGTAATGGCGTCCTGATTGGCGACGTGGTTGGGTTTGGCAAGACCCTCATGGCGACAGCGGTCGCAAAGATATTTCAAGACGATCACGGCACCGAAACCTTGATCCTTTGCCCGAAGAACCTCATGAAAATGTGGCAGGATTACGTCGATCAATATCGGCTAATTGCAAAAGTGCTATCGGTCACCGGGCAATGTCGAGCTTCCCGGGCTGCGACGCTATCGAGTTGTGCTGATCGACGAGAGCCACAATCTTCGAAATCGCGAAGGAAAACGATATCGGGCTATTCACGAATACATTCACGAGAATGATAGCCGATGCATTCTTTTGTCAGCGACTCCTTACAACAAAAGCTATCTCGACCTCTCAAGGCAACTCCGGCTCTTTGTTCCGGACGATGTCGATCTTGGTGTCCGACCTGAGCGAAAAATTAAGGAGCTGACCGAGGTCGAATTTATTCGACGCTATCAATGTTCTCCTTCGTTCCCTCGCTGCGTTCGAGAAGAGCGAATATGCGGACGATTGGCGCGAACTCATGCGTCTCTACATGGTTCGACGCACTCGAAGCTTTATCCAAGAAAACTACGCGGAAACGGATCCGGAGACCGGAAAGAAATTCCTTAAGCTCGAAGATGGAACTCCTTCATTTTTCCCGAAGCGACTCCCAAAACGGTCCCCTTCGAAATAAAAAAGAAGGACCCACCGACCAGTATGCGCAGCTTTACTCCGATGACGTTGTTGGTGCGATCAATGGGCTGAACCTTCCACGTTACGGCCTTGGCAATTACATCGCTGCCAGTCCTCATGAAGCGCCGACTCAAAACGAAGGAAACAGATTCAGGACCTTTCACGAGCTGGTAAGCGATTAATGGGCTTCTGCAGGATTAACTTTTTAAACGGCTGGAAAGCAGTGGCCTTGCTTTTCAGCAATCGCTTGAACGCCATGTCTTACGAAATTTCGTCTTTCTTCATGCAATAGAAGAAAGCACCGCTCCCGATCGGAGCGCAAGATGCCGCGCTATTGACGCGCATGTTTACGACGAAGACCCTGAAAACGTCGACGAAGAATCCGACCTCTTCGATCCCGAAAACGAGGCGGCGCAATCGGAGTCGAAGGCAACCGGCCGGAATTCAATCGGGGACTACAAGAAACGAGCGGCCGAGGTGTATGCGCATATTCAACGCCTTTGAAAAGCCCCTTAGCTGGTTGCGCTCCGATCTTTTCGTGCCGTCGCTTAAGAACGATCTTTTCACCGATGCACAGGCGCTGATGAAAGTCTTGAAAAAATGCGGCGAGTGGCACCCACGGAAGATTCGAAGCTGCAAGCCCTTCTTCAACTCGTCGCGAAGAAACATCCGAAAGAAAAGCTCATCGTCTTTACTCAGTTCGCAGACACGGTTCGCTATCTGGGCCGACAATTCAAGGCACAACAACATCCGTGCTGCAGCGTCACCGGCAATTCATTCGACCCGACCTCTACGCCTGGCGATTCAGCCCGGTGAGTAACAACAAGCCGGACCTGATCCTAAACCGCAAGGAACATCGGGTTCTCATTGCGACCGACGTTCTTAGCGAAGGCCAGAACCTTCAAGACGCCGCGATCATTGTGAACTACGATTTGCCTTGGGCGATCATTCGGCTAGTCCAGCGTGCCGGTCGCGTTGATCGCATTGGTCAGAAGTCCGAAAACATTCTGTGCTATTCGTTCTTGCCGGCAGATGGCGTCGACGGTCATTCATTTCGTTAACGTGTGCGCCAACGCCTGCGCGAAAACCCAGAAGTGGTTGGAACAGACGAGGCGTTTTTCGAGGATGATCGAAACAATGCGGCCATCGTGCATCTTTATCATGAAAAAGCCGGAATCTTGACGGCGACGGCGAAACCGAGGTCGACTTAGCATCCTACGCCTATCAGATCTGGAAAAATGCCATCGATAGGGAGCCGGCGCTCGAAGAGTTCCCGAAGTTTGCCTCCCGTCGTGTTCTCGACTAAGGCTCACAAGCCGACTGCTAACAAGCCCGCTGGCGTACTCGCCTATGTCCGGACACATGAAGGAAACGACGCGCTTGCGTGGGTGGATAGTGACGGCAAGCCAGTGACAGAATCTCAATTCGAGATTTTGAAAGCCGCCGAATGTGCTCCTGATACAGTGGGATTGGAACGTCAGGCGAATCACCATCGCTGGTCGAAAGCGCGGTGAAATTGATCGTGGCTGAAGAGAAGCCGTTGGCGGACAGCTCGGGCGCCCGTCCGGCGCGCGATTTAGAACATACGAGCGGCTGAAAAATTATGCTGAGGCGATCAAAGGCTCGCTGTTCGACACGCCAGAACTCGCGAAAGTGATCGAGGAAATCTATCGCTATCCGTTGCGCCAATCGGCCATCGACACTTTGAATCGCCAACTCCGCAGCGGGATTTCCAACGAAAAACTCGCCGACCTCGCGATCTCCCTCTATGACGACGATCGTCTCTGTCCCTTACCGCAGAAGGGGAGAACGAAAGAGCCGGTCTTGATTTGCTCGATGGGTCTCGGCACCCTTCAGCATAATTCATGTCCCTCAATCTTTCCCGCACTCGCGAGCTTCTACAGAGTTTCGATTTCGGAAGGCTCTTTGTGGAGGAACTTGGTTGGTCGAATCCGGCCGCTTCAAGGCCAGTCCGCGAAGAAATCAAAGGCCCGACGTTCCAGCGAAGGCATATTGCCCATCTGGCGGGCGTCACGGTCTTCGAAATTTAACGCCAGCGAAGGCCCTTCCAGACGGCAAGATGCGTGCGGCCATCTCCAAGGATATTTCAAAACTCCATCACGAAAATCTCCTCATTTTCCTTGATTGTGAGCGCACCCAAAGCCTCTGGTATTGGGTCAAGCGCGAGGGCGCGAAGCCTATCCCCGTGACCACCTTTACATCAAAGGCCAGCCGGGCGATCTGTTCCTGAGCAGCTTGCGCGATGGTCGTGGACATCAGCGAACTCGACGCCGAAGGCAACATCGCCATCACCGAAGTCGCCGCCCGCCTCAAGACGGCGCTCGATGTCGAACGCGTCACCAAGCGCTTCTACAAGGAATTCCAGCAACAGCAACTGGATTTCCTTGACCTCATCGAAGGTATCGCTGACGAGCGCCAGCGCCGCTGGTATGCCTCCGTGCTCTTAAACCGACTCATGTTCATCTGCTTCCTCCAACGGAAGTATTTCCTCGACGGCGGAACACGCGTTATCTCCAAGAAAAACTGGAGGCATCCAAGAAGAGCGGCCGCGATCGCTACTACTCCGGATTTCTTCAAGCTCTTTTCTTCGAAGGCTTCGCCAAGCCCGAGAAGGAGCGCAGCCCGGCCGCGAAGAAACTCCTCGGCCAGATCAACTACCTCAACGGCGGTCTCTTCCTGCCTCATCGCGTCGAAATGGATCACGCGAAAATCCGCGTCCCGGACCTAGCGTTCGAGAACCTCTTCGCTCTCTTCGAGCGCTACTCCTGGAATCTCGACGACACGCCCGGTGGCAACGACGACGAAATCAATCCCGACGTCCTCGGCTACATCTTCGAGAAATACATCAACCAAAAAGAATTCGGCGCTTACTACACCCGACCGGAAATCACCGGCTACCTTTGCGAGCAGACCATCTACAAGCTCGTCCTCGACAAGATTAATGCGGCTGTCCCGCCACCGCCGCGTCAGTTCCTCTCGATGCCCGAGTTGCTGTTGAGCCTCGACGCCAACCTCTGCCGCGCCTCCTCCACGACGTGCTGCCGGTCTCAGCCTGCTCGATCCCGCGTGCGGCTCGGGCGCCTTCCTCGTCGCGGCCATGAAGACGCTCATCACCCTTTACTCCGCTATCGTCGGCAAGATCGACTTCCTGCACGACCGCGCCTTCACCGAATGGCTCGCCGACCACGCGCGCCGAGCATCCCTCGCTGCACTACTTCATCAAGAAACGCATCATCACCGACAACCTCTTCGGCGTGGACATCATGGAGGAAGGCGCCGAGATCGCCCGTCTGCGCCTCTTCCTCGCCCTCGTCGCTTCCGCACAGAGCGTCGAGCAACTCGAGCCGCCGCCGAACATCGATTTCAACATCCTCGCCGGCAATTCCCTCATCGGCCTGCTAAAGGTCGATCCGCAGCGCTTCGATGCGATGGGGGAAAAGAAGGGCGGCGGCAAACAAGGCACTCATCAAGCTGAAGCATAAAGGTTCCGCAGCCGAGTTACCCGAGTTTGTCGTAGAGACGACGGTCGCTCCGTCCAGGCGTGAAAAGGACACCGCCTATCAGGCAGTGCTAACTGCCGGGAAGTTCGCCGCCATCCTCGCGGACAAGAACAAGTCCGTCGAGCTCTACAGAAAGCATGCGTTCCAAGCAGAGGGAAATCGACGCGCTCGACCAGGACACCACGCTGGTGCAACTGCGCAGCCACATCGACAACATCCGCGCCGAATCATACGCCAAGCTCAACCAGCTCCTCCCCGACGAGTTCAATACGCTCGGCATCCAATTCGAGCAAGCCACGTGGGACGACGCGAGGAACAAGGAAGGCAAACCGATCAAGCGCCCGCTCACGTTAGCCGACATTGAAGCGCTCACGCCGTTCCATTGGGGCTACGAGTTCGACCAGATCATCAACGAGCGCGGCGGGTTCGACGCGATCATCACCAATCCGCCCTGGGAAACCTTAAAGCCGAATGCGAAAGAGTTCTTCGAGGAGCACAGCGAACTGGTCATCCAGCGCAAGATGGACATTAAGGAGTTTGAGAAAGAACAAACTAAGCTCCTTAAAGATCCCGTCGTCGCCAAAGCGTGGCTGATTTACCAAAGCAATTTCCCCCATTTAAGCACTTATTTCCGGTCAGCAAGGCAATACAGAAACCAGATCTCCACCGTGAACGGCAGGAAGACTGGCAGTGACGTAAATCTCTATAAGTTATTCCTAGAACAAACTGCAAACTTACTAAGAGCTAATGGTCGTTGCGGAATCATCGTTCCAACCAGCGTTTATACCGACCTCGGAGCAACTCAGCTACGACACGTTCTGTTCTTCGAATCGCGAATAGAGACGCTGTTCGGGTTATCGAATGAACGTTTTATATTTGAGGGCGTCGATCATCGCTTCAAAGTGTGTCTTCTCACATTCGAAAAAGGAGGTTCGACGGATAGTTTCGAAGCAGCCTTTCGAATGCATCCACACGAGGCCGTCAAGCCCGACGAGCTGGATATTTTCCTTCACAACTTCGGCGAGCACTTACGGATTTCGGTGGCGCTAATCCGCAGGCTATCCCCAGCGTCTTTGTCCGTCATGGAGTTTAGAAACAACAAGGATATCGTAATCGCGGAGAAAATGATTCGTTTCCCGCTTCTGGGGGAATCGATTGCAGGTAGTTGGAACCTCCGGTTCACAGCGGAGTTTCACATGACCAATGATAGTAAGCTCTTCGCCGCCACCGCCGGTGGGGGAAGGCTCCCTTTGTATGAGGGAAAGATGATGTGGCAGTTTGATCACAAGTTTGCGTCGCCACGTTACTGGGTTGATGAAAGCAAAGGACGAAAGGCACTGCCAAGGCAAAGTGCGGACAAAGGGCAACTACTCGATTACCAACTGCATCGACTTGGATTTCGGGCTGTAGCCTCAAACACGAATGAGCGAACACTCATTGCGACAATTCTTCCAAAGGAGGTGTTTTGTGGCAATTCACTGCTAACGAGCGCCGGATCTGAATTGGACGGTAAGACGCTATTATTTGTTGTTGGAATATTTAATAGCTTCGTGGTGGACACGATGCTTCGGAGTAAAGCAACGATCAACGTCAATATGTTCTATGTATATCAGCTCCCAATCCCGCGCCTGACGGAGAAAGACCCCGAGTTCGCGCCGATTGTCGCGCGGGCCGCGAAGCTGATTTGCACGACGCCGGAGTTTGACGATCTCGCGCGCGAAGTCGGCCTCGGTTCGCACAAGAACGGCGTCACTGCTGCCGCCGCTCGCGCCCAACTGCGCGCGGAACTCGACAGCCTTGTCGCCCATCTTTACGGACTCACCGAAGAAGAGTTTGCATATGTCCTCACCACCTTTCCGCTCGTCGACCAGCCGGTGAAGGACGCTGCGCTCGCCGCGTTCCGCGCATTCGCACCCAAACCGGGGGATCCTGAAATCGCCGCGCTGCTCATGGCTGGTGAAAATGCGAAAGTAGAATTCAAATCCTCTGCCCGCTGGGACCTGCGTGAGAACAAAAAGAACCCGGTTATGGAACAGGTAATCCTCAAGACCGTCGCCGCTTTTCTCAACAGCGACGGTGGCACGCTCCTGCTCGGCGTCTCTGACGACGGAACCGTGCTCGGCCTCGAACATGATTACCAAACACTTCAGAAAAAGAACGCCGACGGCTACGAGCTCTTCCTTAGTAACCTGCTCCTAACGCACTACGGCAAAGACCTCAGTCGAAATCTGAAATTTTCTTCCCACGAAGTCGATGGGAAGCAGGTCTGCAAGATCGGTGTCGAACCCTCGCCGCGCGCGGTTTGGGTGAAGGAGGGCGCTGATGAACATCTCTACGTCCGCGCCGGCAATTCGACGCGCCGCCTGACCACAAAAGAAGCGATCGATTACAGCAAGACTCGGTTCGCGTCTTAATTACAACTCTAACTCAATACCGAATGGACATCGTACCTGCGAAGAACGACATCGACGCCGTCTTTTCCAACACGGCCTACTACATAGACTTTTACCAACGAGACTATCGCTGGACGAACGAGCCAGTGTTGCGGTTGCTTGATGATATCTTTTTCAAGTTCAAAGAGCAGTATGCCCGGTCCACTGATTTAGATCCTTCGAAGGAAACAATCACTGCGCGGTACCCCTGGTATTACTTGAATACATACGTCACTAATGTGGTCGATGGTCGCGTTTACGTTGTAGATGGGCAGCAACGTTTGACGACTCTGCTGCTGATTTTGATCAAACTCCGGCATTTGGCCAAAATCCACAGCTCTGAGCTGATCGGCTGGATCGATAGCAAGATAGCCGGGCAGTCCGGGTTCCGGAAGGAGTTCTGGATGAATCACGTTGGCCACAACAAGGTACAACAGGCGTTGTTCGACGGAACGGACACAAAGACGATTGACACGAGTAGCGGCGTAACCGCTGAGAACATGGTGATAAATTACGATACGATCAGTGCGTCACTCGACAAGGAACTGAAAGGAAAACACTGCTTCGAGACATTCGTTTTCTACTTTCTACATCGCCTTGTGTTGATCAATCTTTCCGTAGAGCAGACGGATGTCGCGATGGTTTTCGAGGTCATCAACGATCGCGGTGTCCCCCTTCGTCCGTATGAAATTCTCAAAGGCAAGCTCCTGGGCCAGATCAGCAAGATCGAGTTAGACAAGGATGACTACAATGGTCTGTGGGAGGCCCGTGCTCGGGCGGTTAATGCGTTTAAAGAAGACGAGCTTGATAGCTTCTTCCGCTTTTATCTAAGAGCAAAGTTTGCGGACACACGCAACGAAGGACAGCGCTTTGACGGCGATTATCACCGCGCGATGTTCGCATCAGACATGGATGATCGGCTCGGGTTGCTTCATAGCCCGGCCAAGGTAAAGGCGTTTCTTAAAGGCGATTTCACTTACTATACTGATCTCTATGTAAAATTGTGGAGTGCATATGGCGAGGATCAAAAGCCGTTCCGCGATGTTTATTTGAACGCGATACTCGACCTCGATGCACCATTTCATTTGGTGCTCTCCGCCTGCGTTCCGAATGACCCGAACGAAGATGAGAAAATTAGAACGATCGGCCATGAAATCGACCGCTTCTTCTCCTTACTGCAACTCCAAAGCGCCTACGACAGCAACGAATTTGCCGATTCGCTTTTCCGTATCTCAGAAGCTATTCGCGGCAAGGAAGTGGCGACGATTCGCCTTGCTTTCGACGCCCAACTTACAGCGATGATTGCTGCGCGGCGAAACGTTCAGGATGCGGAACCGCTAAGCTATGCCGCTTTCAAGCAAACCGGGATCAATTTGAATACGCGCTTTAAGCGCTATTTTTTCGCACGGATTGATGAGTTCCTCGCGGAAAACATGAATCTAAATCCAAAACACCCAATCGCGGACCTCGTCACCAAAACTGGCGCAAAGTCCGGTTTCCACGTCGAGCACATCCTTTCGTGGAATGATGAGAATAAAGCGCTTTTTAATGGGGACGAAGAGCGCTTCGAACAGGAACGCAACCGGCTTGGCGGCATCTTGCTGCTTAAGGGCAAAGATAATATTTCCAGCAGCAATGAGACTTACCGCGAGAAGTTAATGTCCTATGCCAATACGCTCTACTGGAATGAAACCTTGAGAGCTGATAGCTACAAGTCAAAGTTAGACATGACAGCCCTAAAGAATAATTACGGCCTCGATCTCGAACCACTCGAACAATTTGGGCCTGACCAACTCGAAGCACGACACAAGCTGCTCTTTCAACTAACTGGAATTATTTGGAGCTGATCTTGGCAATATTCGGCGTTTTTAGAACATCTTTGTGAACGAAATATCGGTGCCCTCGGGCGGAAATGCGTTGCGTGAAAGATTCAGAGCCCTGTGTTTTAAGGAGTGCCCGCTTAGCGTTCTCGCCGACAAAAGTTCGCCCGACGGTGTGACCTCTCTGTATTTGCACGTGGTCGAGCTTAGTCAGAGGTTATCTGAACTCGGACCAGCTTTCTCCTAAAGAGCAAGAACACCTTCGCGCGAGCCTTGAGAAACTCGAAAAGAAAGCTGCGATGCTGGACGTTCCGGGGTGCGAGTATATCGGCGAAGTCTCAACGCTTGCCCAAGGTGTCCTGCATCAACAGCAGTAAGTTGGGCAGGTTCGCAGAGAGGCACCAGATCTAGCCGACAGGGCGTCGAACGAGTTCGGGCCAGATTGATTCACCGAATCATGAAAACATCGCATTACTGTTTTGATACGGCAGCGATGCCGGACTTTACTGCGCTTTGCCAACGCTTTTCCCGGAAAAGCCTGCAGTCGCCGTATCGCTCCACGGTGCCACTACTCAGTCTCGTGGAGCACAGCCGACCGCAATGGAATTCGTTGTTGGATTCGCTGGGAGCGCGGGCGAAGAGCCACAGTTTATTTTGAATACCGTGTCGCGTCACCTAAGCCTGGCGGCAATCCGTCGCAAACAGATGCATTAGTATTATTCTCAGTCCAAGGTCTGGGCTGTAAGGCGAAGTGGACGGAACCGCGGTATGAAACGGTGGCGAGACGCCTTAGCAAGCCGGAAGCGGATGGCGCCGACCCGCGAGTGACGTTGAATGGCTGGCTGCAGCACCTCCAGCGGTTTGCCACACGCCATTTGGATATCGAGGACTTTGCGGACGTTGTTTACCAAGTCCTTCATCGCGCCGCGTCTGCTTGCGCTGTGGCGACTGAACAACAGTCCCAGCCGCAGCTAATTTATCTGCACTTTCATCCATCGCCGTTGGGCAACTCCGCCACTACCGACCGATACCTGTCCGACGTCACGAATCTACACTCGCTGCTCGGAAACCCGGACGGCCTAACATTCGCCGTAGTAGAACTGCCACTGCATCCGACACCAGCCTTCGAAGCGATCAAAGATCTGGACAAGCGATTGCCATCTACATCGGCGCGAGTCTCGGAGGCATTATGTCGTGGGGCGTTGTTCACTTTCAACACACCCACGATTAAACGGGTATGACGATAGGCTCAGGCGTTAGATGCAGTCGACTCGTGTATGCCAAAACCAGAGATTTCCGATGATCTGAAAGAGCTTTGTTCGCTTTGCCGGGCTGGAAAGTTGTTCGCAGTGCAGCAGTGGATCCGAGACAGTTGAAGACGGTATCGGATGCCGCCGGGAAATTTTGCGACTCACCGATCCGGACCGCAATCGAATCTGGGTTTCACAGCATGGTCGAAGTTCTCCTGCAGGAAGGAGCGGTCGACCAGGACGAGAAGGACGACGCGCTCATTAGAGCCATCGATGGTCGCAACTTCGATCTCGTTGAGCTGTTGACGCAATACGGTGCTGATCCGAGCACCGTGGATTTCGATACGGTTCTGTGGTCCCGCCACCCACCGATCATGCGTTGGTTTGTAGCCAACGGACTCGATCTCGACGGCGATTATCCGATCGCAAAGGCATTTGGTTTACAAGCATCGAAGAGATTCTCGGTGTTTATATGAGTGTGCGCGACACAGGTGCCCAGCGCGCGACGGCAAGCAACAATGGCACTCCGCTATCATGCCGCCGATGGAAATCTGAATGGGTGTCGCTGTTGCTCTGGGCAGGCGCTGATCCGCGGCTGCCGGTGCCCAGGATGGACGATTCAGATGTCAACAAGGACGACTTCGAAACTGCGCTGGTCGCGGCAGTGCGCCGCGGTCAGTTCGATGTCGTTAAGAAAATCGGGATCGATCCAGCGCGAGACGACGTGACTGCACTGATCAATGAGTATTGCTTTTGGCCCAATCCAGAGCTGCTCGAATTTCTCATCGAACTAGGCGCAGACGCGCGGAAAGCAGCAGGTGAAGAGAACGCTATGCGCTGGGCGTTCTCTTTCATTTGAATGGAGTTTGGATTCGTTATTTCGAGATTATTCTCGGACTGAGGCCGCGCTGCGTTGCATAGAGATCCTAGCAGTAAATGGGGCGCGATGGCAGCCTCACGATCCCTACCGGATCAGCTGTTTGCGCCGCGCTCTGGTCAAGGCTCCGGCACACGATTCAATTCAACATCTAGTACAGAATCATCAACGCAGGCGCAATTGAACAGAAGGAAATGTTTAAGGAACTGATGCGCACGCCACGGATGAAAGAGATTTTGAAGCAAACTTATCCAGGCGTGATAAAACTCCGTGAGTACCCAGGGTTACGCTGGCTCACGATCGCGTAAAAACCGTATGCCGAATTGATTTCGTCAAAATCGCCCAAATAAAAAAAGAGTATGCGCTTCACTTAAGCAAATTACCTGGCAAATTAGGCCGGGGTCATGATGCATTTTGACCGTAAGTTTAGGCAATTACGCAAGAACCCTGCTGCGGTGGCGCTTGGGCGCTTGGGGGGGCTAAAGGGCGGCAAACCGCCGGCAGAATCTCTCTCTGAAAATAACGGTCTTATGATTGCTAAAAAAGCTGCTGCTGCGCGTTGGAAGAAACGCCCCAAATAAGTCTTGAATTGACGATCAATAACTTTGGCTCCGGCTCAGGAGTTGCTTTTTTCAGCTTGACACCTACCGTGGGGTGCGTGCGACAAACGGCCCCACCACGCGAATAATTTAGGAGGTAAGGTGTCTAACTGTACTGAAACAAACAACGCTGAGGTTAATAAAATGAGTGCCGAGGCTGACCTGTACAAGCAGAATATTGAACGTCTGATGCTGACCGGCTCTAGTGAGCTAATTGCGAATAGTTTGCCAGAGCATGCGGCAGCTTTGCTTGCGTGTTTTTTTAGGCACGCCGCGTCGGAAATCAAAATTGTCTGTACACAATTGCGAGACATAGTTTGGGATGCGCCTGAGCTGTTAACTGCAATGCGTTCCGCCGCTAGAAATGGCCGGACGATTCAAATTGTGGTCCGCAATTCTCCCGAACGCGAAAGTCAATTCGTTAGGGCTTTCCAGGAAGAACAGAGAAATACGCCAGGTAAACTGTTCATTCAGTTGGATGGTCAATCTCATAGCGACTTAATTCCAAAACTACGCAATGATTTTGCGGTGATGGATCAGAAGGCCTATCGGTGGGAAACCGATGGCAAAGATGTGACGGCTGTTGCGTGCATGAATGATCCAAACCTAGCAACCGTTCTTAGCGGAGTGTTGGACCGTATATTCCCTCTGTAGGGCAAAGCAAAGGGCCAGCTTTAGCATCGACGAGCTAATCCTGTGCTGCTGCTTCTCTGGTCCTCCCTAGAGCAGCTCTCGCCTCAGGTCGTCCAGCTCTTTAAGTCCGTTGACTGGCCCAACGCCGGAGGCGACTCGTTCGTCCAACTTTGGACCGGCTTGAACCTAGCATTTCTTGCTTGGGATAAGTACCAGGGCGTGCTCGGCGCTCCGCTTCTGAGGAGCGAGCGAATCATCGAAGCAACTGCGAATAACTTGCTCGATTATGGAAGGTATCCAAGGATCGTAAAATTCTTCGCAGTGTCGCTCCAGGTTCCTCGATTTGTTTTAAAATGCTTCCATTATGTTTGCCGTGTTTTGGCCGGCGCATGTTTTCTTTTTGGAGTGTTTCTGCTCTATGCACATCGATGCGCTTCTTGGGATTGGGTCTTAATTTTACCCACGATCGCATATGTGGTTGTCGGTCTTGTTGCGCTAATCGTCACAGGCTTTCTCGGTTACTTTTTGGAGCCCGCAAGTGGCGCGAAAGTAGCGAAAGAATTCAGCAAGCCGAAGCTGCATCTAAACGGCGCCGATAATATTGCGGCAGACGGAAACGCGGGCGCGTCGGTCGAAGCGCTGATATTTTATCCGCCGACTTGAAACGGAATGACTGCGCCCGGTGCGCTTCCAGAACGCCCTTCGCCTTTGAATTGCAAAGGAATTATCTCGCCGAAGCCTTCTGTTAGATAATTGGCTGGCAATCCTGCCAACTCTTCAATGTCTCTTTTCGGCAAGCCAAGGTCATCTGCAATTTGAGAGCGACTCTTAACGTTTGCTTTAAAGACCATATCCACACACTGGCGAAGTAGCTTTGGTTGCTCTAGTGGTAGTCGTTCATCGTGTGGCTCTTTCCTTTTCCAGCCTCTACGACTTAGATTCATCCAAAGCCTATCGGACTGTTCCTCACTTAACACTTCGAGTTGAGAACAACGCATAATCATCGCCGCGATTGAAACTTTCCAGCGCTCTTTCAAAAACAAGAGCTTTCTAAGGTCGGAGCAATCAAATCGCGCAAGAAATCGGCTTCTGGTAGCAAGACGCAGAGGCGAACCGATGTGCTTGGTTTTCGATTAACGAATAATCTTTAGTCGAAAGTAGATTTCGCTGATCAACATTGCGATGCAAAATGCAATGCGCTAGTTCGTGCGCTGCATCGAATCTCGATCTTACGCAAGATTCCTTTTCTGTGCCAAGAATTACAAACGGGCGATGTGTCGAATCTGATTCTGAGAATGCGTCGAGTTTTTCGGATTCAAGCTTTGAGCAGCTAACAACAAATCCATTTTTTTCTAAGAGACGCACCATCGACGGAGCCGGTCCGCGACTCAATCCCCAATGTGCTCGGCAAGCATTCGCGCAATCTTCAATCGCTTTGTCAGTGATGAGCCGGAACGACGAGGGCAAATTAAATTCCGGAAGATTCGGCACCGGAAGATCAAAGTACGCTTCAAAATAATGCAGGATCTCTCGGAGCCACTCGAAGCGAGCTTCTGCTCGATCTCTCGCAGCTTTAGTAGCCGCGCTCATCGAGCGATAGAAAAATTTAGGCTCTGAACATTCAAGCGGAGCACGAAGAAAGAATGTCCTGGGGACGTTCAGCGCGAGAGACAATCTATCGAGAGTTTCTTCGTTAGGCTTCGTCACATCGTGCTCGTATTGAGAAATCGTTGACGCGCTTACGCCAATGAGACTCGCCAGATTAACGCCGCTCAGGCCGCGAGCTTCTCGCGCCTGCGTTAACCTTTTCGGTTGAAACGCCGGAATACCTCTCGCCACTTTTACCCCTCCATCTCGCGGGCTTTGCTTTTCCACTTGATGATCAGTTCATCATCTTCGGCGCTCGTTTCGGCAGAAGGATAAGCATTCAGAATTTCGTAAAAGTCGAAGCGTGCAGCCCACTTGGTGTTATCTGTTGCCGGAAATCCAAGGCGCAAGAATCCGACTTTGCTCTTATCGGACAGATCTGTGCCATGATAGATAACTGCATTTAGAAGGCTGCCATCATCTTCAACCGAAAAAGCTTCGAAGCCTTCGCCCTTAAACTCCATCTGCAGCAGTAAGGAATTTAGCGCTGCATGTTGCTCGCGAAATTTTGAAGATCGAAGCATTCGCCAATCTTCGCCGTTCTTGTGGGAACAGGTGAGCAATAGCCGACCGGCCGTGATCTCGGTAAATTCGTAGTTACCAGCCTCGTTAGTGGCAACGCGCTCTTTCAGCGCAAGCTCGCGAGCAATATCCCGCAAACGCTTTTCGATAATGCTGCGCCGGTAGTGGGGATAAAGATAGTCTTGCTCTGGCCTATCAAGCAGGGGGTCGTTTCGGGCCGTGTTTCGAGCTTCTTCGTATGCCCACTCGATTCCGCGTAGCAATTCGACCACAAAAGTCCTCGGCATCGAGGCGACAATCTCAGTGAGCAACCTGGTTTCCATACCTTTATTCGATCATCAAATTAAGCCCAACGTCGAATATGCTTCAAAAGCTTAAGCCAAATGTCAACAAAGAAATAAAACATTTAGGAAATAGACGCGGGTAGGCTGGAGCGCTCAAGCATTAGTAAGGGCATGAACAAATTAGCGGCCTTGGTCGAACGTTCGCTTCGCGCTGTTGGCGGCTCCTGTCAGTGAACGCGGAAGCTGGAACCGAAAAGTGTCCAAGAAGTGTCCAAGCGCGACTTTGGGTGTGAGACTGAATCCCGATTTACGATGGAGCCGGCAGACGGATTCGAACCGACGACCTGCTGATTACAAATCAGCTGCTCTACCAACTGAGCTATGCCGGCAAAAAAATGCCCGTCCGGCTCGGACCCACTCCGGCTCGGAGCGCCGGAAAGTAGCGCAGAGTCACACATGCCACAACAAGGTCCTCAGATCGGCATCGGCGCGAGATTGCTTCAGAGCTTCATTGAGTTGTCGTAATCCGGTCACCGGCCCATCAACGCGACGCCACGCAAAATCTCCAAACTCGCACGTACTAAAAATTGACTCGCGAGCGGTTTCAAATGAGAAGCGTTCGGGCGTGCTAAATACAAATGGAAATCCCACTGAGGTTAACAACGAGCTGTATCGCTCCTCAATGCGAAATCATTTAGCTTCGGCAATTATGAGGCCGAATATCCGCCGGGCAGCGCTCGAAAGTTTGGGAATCCTGGCCTTGATGTGCTTCGCGGCTTTTCTTGTCGCAAACTCATGGAGAAAATGGTCGGATCCCCTCCTCGATTTTGGCGAACAACTCTACTCGGCATGGCAGTTGTCTGAAGGTGCAGTTCTCTACCGTGATGTAGAGCTTCTTTACGGTCCCTTGTCGCAATATTTTAATGCCGGGATTTTTCGAATCTTTGGCCCGGGCCTTATTGTTCTGGCGATTGTAAATCTGGTAGTTTGTGCCGCGATCTGCACAAGCATCTACGTCCTCTTCCGGCGAAGCTGGGGAGTGCTCGCTGCATGGTTTTCAACGCTAATCTTCATTTCTGTTTTTGGTTTTTCGTATTTTGTTGACCTCGGGAATTATAATTACGTTACGCCTTATGCTCATGAAACCACTCATGGCATGCTTATTTGTTTGCTGCTCTGCTTTGTGTTGGCAGCATTGTTCAAAAAACCGACTCTAGTCCGAAGTTTTTTCGCGGGATTACTTTTTGGCCTGACGCTTGTGCTGAAGCCCGAATTTATCCTGGCCGCAGTGGCGCTTACCATTCTTGCAGGATTAGCTTACTGGAAACGTGGTGACTCTTTAAGACTCGGCATTTTTCTTAGCTGGGCGTTAGGCACGCTGCTGCCCATTCTCTCGTTCACGATTTACTTTGCCTGTTTTATGCCATGGGGTAGCGCGGCCGCGGCGGCATCACGGGCATGGTTGAACGCACTGAACACTTCGTTAACCGCAGATCCTCTTCAGATGCGCTTAATGGGCCTCGGGCAGCCGTGGTCGGGCTTCGTCAATCAAGCCATTGCCACCGCCATATCTCTTGCTTTCATTCTTGCGCTCGGCATCGCAGTGATGGTCGCCGAACGGAAAATGTCGCGATGGTTCCTTCTGTTTGGCGGGGCCGCGCTGGCATTGCTACTTGGCTGGATAGCGTGGTCGGTCGTTACTTGGATCGAAGTAGGCAGCTGCTTGGTTGGACTTTCAGTAATTTACCTGGTCCTGTCACTGGTCGCCTTTGTCCGGCAACCGAGACGAAACGACTCCGATTTCGATAGACGAATATTGCGACTTCTGATCGCGTGCCTGGCAGTTGCGCTGATGGCGCGAATGATTCTGAACCCTCATATTTATCACTATGGGTACTACCAAGCTGCATTAGCTGCGCTTGTGGTACCGGCGGTTATGATAGCCGAATTACCTGTTTGGCTCAGAGCAGGATCGCGGGGGCGAATGGTAGTAGTCCTGGGAACCCTGATCATGGTGTTGCCAGGAATTGCGAATTTGGTAATTCGTTCGCAAGATAGATATCTATCAAAGACATTCGCAGTGGCCAGCGGACGAGACCGTTTCTATTGCCTTCCGCCGCAGATCGATCCGCTTGGTGAGATCATTAATTCAATAGCTGATGTCCTACGCGAGAACGGACAAGGGACGACGTTAACTGTGCTTCCGGAGGGCGAATTCATTAACTACCTCGCGCGATTGCGGAATCCTTTGCCGCATGCCTTTTTCTACGCCGGTGCCACCAGCGATGGCCGGGAAAAGCAAGTTGTAAACGACCTGCGCCGTAATCCACCTTATTGGATTGTAATTATTAGTCGCGATCTTATTCGCTTCGGCATCGAGCGATATGGAGAAAAACCTGGGAGCGGCAAGGAAATCTTGGAGTGGGTGCAACAGAACTACAAACAAGTTGCGTCCATCGGAGGCGACCCGCTCGATTACCGCGAACGTGGCGCCATCATTTTTCGGAAGTATTCTCCCTAAAGGTTGAAAGCGAAGCGCACTCCTCAGCGGGGATTTTACATTGCGATGTGCGTCTTGGTTGGGGCTGCAGCTGTCCTCATAAGGGTACGATCAGCCATGAACGACCTTTGGATGGATGAGATCTGGTCGGTGGAGCTCATTCGGGAACTGCATTCGGCGCTCGGCGTCTTCACTCAAACCCATCACGACAACAATCATTACCTCAATAGTTTGTTCATCTACTTTTGCGGACAACGCGGCGACTGGCCGGGATATCGGATCCTTTCCGAGCTGGCAGGAGTCGGCACAATCGTTCTGGCTTGGCTCATCGGCGCGCGCAGAGACAAATGGACGGCGTTCTTTTCGATGTTCCTGGTTTGCTTTTCTTACGTCGCGATCCTGTACTCATCGGAAGCGCGCGGTTACGCACCGCTCGTCTTCTTTTGTTTTCTTTGTTTTCTCAGTCTCGAATCATTTCTCAATAAACCGCGCTGGCAAATGGCCGCGTTGTTTTCGTTGAGCGCAGTCCTCGGACTCACCTCACATCTCACGTTTATTATTTTTCTGTCAGCATCGCTGATCTGGTTCTGGTTACGCCTGTTCCAATCTAAACTCACGCTTGCCGCAATTGCCGGATGGACGTTTGCGTTCTACGCGATTCCGATTGTTTATCTCGGGGCGCTTTACTTGATCGACCTGCGGTACCTGCAAATCGGCGGTGGAACCCCCATCAGCGTTCTTGATGGTTATGGCGCAACGCTCGCCTGGGTTCTTGGAGGACCGAACGCGAGTTGGTTGCAACGATTTACCGGAGCGATTACCGCCATCGGTCTGATTGCTGGATTCGCCATGCTTATTAAAGAACGTTCGAGCCAATGGGTTTTCTTTCTTGGCGTGACCGTGGTCATTCCTCTGTCAATGCCGCTGTTCGAGCACGGGACCCTTCATTATGTGCGGTACTTCATCGTAGCGTTCGCTTTCATGCTGCTCTTGTTAGGACGCGTGCTGGCTCGTTTGTGGCAATCAGGCAGTGTCGGCAAAATTGCGTCCGGAATTTTCTGTCTGCTATTCATCGTTCTCAACGCGCAGGATGTCGGAAGCCTTTTCAAATACGGACGGGGCCAACTTGCCGATGCCGTTCGCTTCACGGCTGACAATTCAAAAGAACAGCCCATCAGTTTTGGTGGAGAGCAGGATTTCCGAATTCAATTCATGCTGGGCTTTTACTGGCGCGAAATGATGGGCGATAAGCCGGCGAATTATTACGATCACGATCACTGGCCAACCGAGGGCCCGGAGTGGGTCGTCTTCCACAAGGAATCGTTTACTCAGCCGGTGCCACCGGGCAAGCGCTTCACTGATAAGTTCGGCAATTGGTATGAATTGGTCCGCACTTACCCAACGGCGCCGTTGTCGGGGGTGCACCTGTTCCTTTACCGAAAAATTCCGAAACCGGGCGCGGCCTGAAATAAATTCTAAATGGAACGCGAGCGCGACGTGACCCTGAGCGGTTCTGCTGTTTCCAGATTTTTGATCACGGTGCTGAGATAAACGGATTGCGGATAAAACGCCTTATACTTCGTGATCTCTGCGCGGTTCAAGACTTTGAACCCATAGCGCTCGAACATTTGTTCACCACGCCGGCTTTCGAAGGTGACGATTTGCCCATAAACGCGCTTTTCGCCACAGCGATAAAGGTAACTTAGGTACGCACTCATCAGCGCGCGCGTGGTCGACATTTTTCGCGCATCGGGAAGAAGGTTGATGTGAAAATGCGGAACACGTCGCGGTGCCGCCGGCACTTCACGCCAACCGTTCATTAAAATCCAGCGAACAAAGCGGCGGGACGCAGTGTTATAACGAAGGTAGCGAGTGAGCGCTTTCAAAAATAGCGACACGTTCTGCCAGAATGAGTAGAGCTGATTGAGCAGCGGTTTCCGCGAACCAAGAAGATAACCGCGGATCTCGCCATCGATTTCGATCACGAAAGATGATTCGGGTTCCCAGTCGGTGTAGTAGGTAGTGAGAAAGTCGGCGAACAAGTGGCGATCTTCGTAAACGGGATCGATGGGAGCTCCAAGAAATCCAGTATCGCAACATAACCGGCGGACGGCCTCGCGATCTGTTTTGCGATAACTGCGAATGGTAAACGAGTTTTCGCTCATTTTGGCTGAGTTCCGTTGTAGTTTGCACATACCTCGCGGTAAATGCAAAAAAGGCGCTCAAAAACCTTTGGCCATGCGTGTAACCGCGCGGCCTGATCGGCGGCTTGTTTGCCCAGCATTGACAAGTCTTGGGCAGCAAACCTCGCAATCGCGTCGGATAGCGCCTCAGCGGTATTCTCATGCGCCCAAGCGCTCTGATCGTGAAAGATGAGATCGTCCATCGCGCTTCCCCGAATGCCGACGACTGGAGTGCCGCAGGCCTGACTTTCCAGGGCGACCAGACCGAACGTTTCCTGCACCCCCGGATGAACAAACAGATCAGCCGCCCGATAATAGCGAACCAATTCGCGGGGATCGGCGCAATAGCGGATCCACGAAATATTTCGGTGTTGCTTCTGCAGTGCCTGCAATTGCTTTCGCTGCGGACCTTCGCCGATCACCACCAAATGAAACGATTTTGGGTCGCGCTCATTCAGCAGAGCGAACGCCTTCAACAGCCTCGCCGTGTTTTTCTCTTTCGCGAGACGGCCCACGTAGAGCAACAGCTTGCGTCCTGGCTCCACGCTCAACGAACGCCGGACTGGTTCGCGGTCGTTCTCATCCGGACGAAAGATGTCGATGTTCACACCGAGCTTAACCACGTGAACATTGCGCACTCCCCATTCTCGGAGGACCTGGGCAATTTGATCGGACGCAACCAGCGTGGCCGCGAACCGATTATAAAGCCGCCGCACGTAGCCGCGGGACAATTTCATGACCCGGCCAGCTGCGCGTTTACCAAGAAGTCTCGCGCTCGCGCGCAAATACGCTTCGGGAAAATGCGAGTGATAAAAGCCGACAACCGGGACGTTCAACGTCCGACCCGCTCGAACGGCTCGCCAGCCAAGCTGATACGGATCGCCTGATTCGATGATATCGGGGCGCTCCCGCTTCAAGATCTCACTGACCGCGCGAAGATTGACCAGCGCCCGGTAACGCCCGGTCCTGGAAATCAGCGGCGAACGAATCGAATAGATCCGCGATCGGCCACGAACTTCGACCTTGTTTTTTTGACCGGGAACAATGAGCGCGTCCTGGTCGCGCGACGTGTGCTTCTCGATGTAGTCGAGCTTTTCGTGCAGGTAACGTTTCACCCCGCCGCTAACCGGTGAGTAAAACTGCGTCACGTCGCAAATCTTCATGGCTAATTCAGACAGGATTAACAGGATTGAATCGATTGTTTGAGGGCAAAGCCGCGATGGGCCAGAACCATCCTGTTAATCTTGTGAATCCTGTCTAGTTGGAAGTCGCGACGACTTATTTTTCGAGGTGGCTCAAGTACCTTCTCTGCTTCGATCGCTGCGGCGCAACCGGATCCGGCCGCCGTTACCGCTTGTTTGTAAACGCGATCAGCTACATCGCCCGCGATGAAAATGCCGGGGTGTTTACTTTCGGCGAGATTGCGAGCAATCAAATATCCGTCGGGATCGGTCTCAAGTTTTCCTTGATACGCTTTCGTGTTTGGATCGTGACCGATTGCCACAAACACACACGCCACCGGTAGCTCGCGCTCTTCATTCGTCTTTGCGTCGCGCAAACGCACTGCACGCATTTCACCTTTTTCATCCGGAATGTATTTCGTGACCACCGTGTTCCAGATCGGTTCGATCTTTTTGTTCGCGAATACCCGATCCTGCATGATTTTCGACGCGCGCATCTGATCTCGCCGATGAACGAGGTAAACTTTCGATGCGAAGCGGGTCAGGAACAGCGACTCTTCCGCGGCGGAATCTCCGCCGCCAATTACCGCCACCGGTACGTTCTTGTAAAAGGCGCCGTCGCATGTTGCACAACTCGTTAGGCCGTGGCCGATCAGTTTTTCTTCGTCATCCAAACCGAGATAACGCGCCGACGCGCCGCTGGCGATGATAAGCGCCTGGGTTTCAAGCCATTCGTCATCGGCTTTCACTCGAATGTGATTGTTCATCGGCTCGAAATCGGTCACCTCGGCATAGGAAAAGCGGGCGCCGAATTTCTCGGCCTGCGCGTGCATGTTCATAATCAGCTGCGGACCGTCAATTCCTTCAGGAAATCCTGGAAAATTCTCCACAAGCGTTGTCGTGGAGAGCTGACCACCGGGCTGGCGTCCCTCTAGCACCAGCGGATTCAGGTTCGCCCTGCGCGGCATAAATCGCGGCCGTGAGACCGGCGCAACCGCTGCCGACAATGATGACTTTCTCCACAGGTCAATCTAGCACAGGGCGCAAGTGGAACGCATCTCTCTCCACGGCTATTTTCCGCGATGCCCGAGCTGGCCGAAGTCGAATGGTTTCGCAAGCAATGGAACGCGGGAATCGGCCATGAAGTCGTCGATCTCCAAGCCCATTCGCGGAAATACGTCTTTCGCGGAACAGACGGCAACGCGCTTCGCGAAAATCTGATCCGCCAAAAGCTGGTCCGATCGAAACGAAGCGGCAAACAAATGCTGTTTGAGTTTTCAGGTGACAACTTTCTTGGCATTCACCTCGGAATGACCGGCAAAACGCACATCGAATCGTCCGATTTCCGCCCGGGAAAGCACGATCATCTGGTTTTGTATCAATCGGAGCGGTCGCTTGTTTTCACTGATCCGCGCCAGCTCGGACAGGTTCGTTTTCATCACGGCAAAGACGAGCCCGATTGGTGGAAAAATCGTCCGCCGGAAATCGATTCACCTGAATTTGATCAGAAATTCTTCAATGAGTTTCTGGATCGACATCGAAAAGCGCCGATCAAAGCCGCGCTATTGATGCAAAGCGGTTTTCCCGGAATTGGAAACTGGATGGCCGATGAAATTCTTTGGCGCGCGAAAGTTTTACCGTCGAAACGGATCCGGAAACTGAGCTGCGCATGAGCGCGGCGCAATTTTTCGCGCGACCAAATGGGTTGTGCGTCGGTCACTCGAAACTCTCGGAAAAGATTTCTCCGATCCGCCGAAAAATTGGCTCATTCACCAGAAATGGAAACGGGGCGGCATCTGTCCTATCCATCGCACTCCACTTCGCCACGCCACCGTCGCCGGCCGCACCACCGCCTGGTGCCCCAAGTGTCAGGGCTGAATTAACCGGCGTTCCGCTCGCTGAGTTCGCGTGTCGCGGCGGAACCGCGCAAAGAACGCCAATAAACTTCGCGAACGCGAGGCAGCCCAGCGTCGATACCACCTAGATTCATCGAACTCATCCCAGACAGCCTTTGCTACGTCCGGTTGAGACTTGGCGAGCATCAAAAGAAATCGCTGCTCTTCTCTGACGCATAGTCGCTCAATTCGCGAACGCAGTTGCTTGGAATACGGAATGCCCATCGCATTCACGACGCCATGTGTCGCCTCATGAATGAGTACGCGCGCGCATAGCGCTGTAGCGTAGTCACCGTACGGCTCCCAGACCGATTTCTCGAAATCAAGTCTACATGTTCGCATCGAATAGGAGTATTCCCCGCCGCCATAAGGGAGCAGTACGTTGACGATCCAGTTCACGTACTTTTGGATCCTCCGAAACCGCCGCGAATCTAATTCTTTGATAAGATGCAACGCTGCCAAAACCGTTTCCCGAAATAATGCGTCATTACTTGGGTCTGAGAGTATGATGCCTTCGAATCGTGCAACTTCATTTTCCTTCTGCAACGACAGCAGAACCCGCTTTAGGAGTTTCCCCAATGGCCTCAACAGTAACACGCAGCATCATTGAGCAAACGTTGCGCCGCACTAACTCTCGATTTGGCTACTCTTTACGCGGTGACGTGAACGGCAATCTTGTGGAAGCCGGTGACGCCGGAAAACCAACCGCGGTCTTCTTCGATTTCCTGGACTTCGCCTTCGCCATCGGTGGCGCGGACGACGAGAGTGTAATCGTCGGGACCGTCCGGTTGCCAATCGTAGCTCCAAAGCGCCCAGGTTAATTTCGTTCCGGGGTAATCGATCTTCGCGTCGGCCCAGGTTTCGCCGTCGTCGTCGCTGATTTCGACCCGGGAAATCCCGCGATCGCCGCCGAAGGCCACGCCTTTGATTTGAATCGAGGCGCCGCCGAGTTGGCCTAACGAAAATCGCGAGTCGTGATCGGGCACATCGATCCGCGACCGGTTTGGCACGGTGAAATCCGGGCCCCAACCTTGCGTTTCGTAGAAACCCTTCGCGTCCGCGCCGGTAAGTTCGATGCGAGTCAACCATTTCACGTGTTTCTCGCCGAAATATCCGGGAACGATCGCGCGCAGCGGATAACCATGACGATCCGCCAACTCCTCACCGTTCATTTGCACGGCAAGCAGCGTGGTTGGTTCGAGCGCTTTTTCGATCGGGATGGTGTCGGTGTAATTGTCGACGCCATAAAATCGAACGCGCCTGGCATCGGCGAGCGGGCCGGCAGGTTGGAGAAAATCGGCCAGCGGGATGCCTTTCCAAACTGCGTTGCTCATCAACCCGGCATCGAGACCGTTGCTAATGCACATCAGCGTCGTTTCCTGTTCGACTTTCGTGAACGCTTCCAAATCCTGCATTCGATACGCTCTCGGATTTTGAACAAGACCGTTCACTTCCAAATGCCAAAGATCTTCATCCACGCTCGGATCGATCACGTTCTTAGTGACACAATAAAACAACTCGTTAGGCGTAATCGGCTGAACGATGCGGCCTTTGTATTGCGTGCCGTCGTAACTGAATGCGGCAGCGCGATAAAGTTTTCTTAATAAGGCAACGCCACCACCGGCAACCAAAACGCCGAGTCCGCTCAAAATCAACGCGCGGCGGCCGATTGGCGGAGAGAATTCGGCGGTCTCGTCTTGCGGCCTCGAACGCGTGAGAAAATGAAAGCTTCCAACCAGCGTTCGCTCGAACACCAGAACGCTCAGCAAAAAACCGATCAACGTGATCATTCGGGCCGACGCGATCGGGAACCCGAGATAACTCGTGCCGAGCACCGGCCAGAGAAGAATCGCGAGAGCGACAACGGGCAGAACGACTAGTACCGACATCGTCCACCCAGCGGAAACTGTAGCGGCGGTCTGCGACCGCCGTCTGCGTTCATAGAGCGCCGCTACAACCCCACCGGCAAGCATGCTCACTACCAACTGTCCGGCCATAGTCGATCCGACGCCGAGTTGTTTGAGGTGATTGTAGCCGCCCACGCGACCCATCAGTGAAAGGAAGGGGCCGGGTTTGATGAAAACCGAAAGCCGATCGCCAATGATTACAAGCGGCGTCGCGACCTGAAACCACGCCAGCAACAGCATCACAACCGTCATCGCAATTCCGGCAATCAGTCCCGCGAGCAGGCCGGCAGAAATCGCCTTTGATCGACTCATTGTCGCCACAGATTAACACGGATGAAACACAGATCGAAAGAAGAGTCTTCCTGCGGAATCAGTGTCAATCTGTGTTCATCTGTGGCCGTTTTTCAGTCGCGATTCGCATAAAGGTGGCGATGATTCGCGCACCCGCGACGAGCGTTCCGCGAAGCGTGCCGGAAACTTTCGAAACGCCGCCGGCACGGCAACGATGATTGACCGGAATTTCATGGATACGAAGCCCATTGCGCGCGGCTTTCATCTGCATCTCCAAGTTCCAGCCGTAAGTTTCTTCTTTCATCAATAACTTCTCGACAGCGTCGCGCCGAATTGC
The DNA here is from genome assembly GCA_963814965.1 of uncultured Verrucomicrobiae bacterium. Lineage (GTDB taxonomy): Bacteria > Verrucomicrobiota > Verrucomicrobiia > Chthoniobacterales > UBA10450 > AV40. The sequence continues at coordinate 610,019 of CAWFFA010000026.1, read as the reverse complement.
GCGAAACGGAGACATATCGGTGTAACGAACACCGTACAACATCGACATCAGCCAACCGGCGAAGCGGCCGGCGAAAATTTGTTGGAAACTCATGCTGCCCGGTTCGCGCTGACCGCGCGTGCGCGAGCCGATCACGAAATCAAAATCTCCCGCGACTATAGGATCGACGAGCTGCGACATAAACTCGGGGCAATCCGCGCCATCGCCATCGAGAAACACGATAATGTCGAAGTTTGACGAAACCGCGCGGACTCCGGCAGCGCAGGCACGCCCGTAGCCGCGTTGCGGCGCGCTTACGACTCGCGCTCCCGCAGTACGCGCCCGTTCCGCGGTCGCGTCCGTGCTTCCATTGTCCACAACGATGACTTCGTTCGGAATTTTCGTGGCGAGACATTCGCGAACAACGCCGGCGATTGGTTCCTCTTCGTTCAGGGCGGGAATCACCACTGAAACGTTGCTCATGACAAAACCAGCCAAGCGCTGGTGAAGTACAAAATCAGCGCGCAAATATCCGCCAGCGCGAGTGTAATTGGACCCGCGGCAATCTTTGGATCGAGGTTGAACCGGTGCAGCAGCGAAGGAACACCGAGCCCAAACAACGACGCAGTGACCAGGGAAAGCGCAATGCTGCCACCGATGGTGAGCGCGCCGAGAAAATCGCGTCGCCAGACCAACACAATGGCCGCAACGATAATTCCACAAGCAAGCCCGATCAGAGCCGCGGTCACGATTTCCCGCCGAAGCGCGGTCCTAAACCAACTCCACGTGACCGGCGCCGACCGCAACATTTGAATCGTTACGCTCATTGATTGCGCGCTCACGCTTTCATTAAGGCCGAGCACCATCGTCAGAAAAAATGCGATAACGAGGCTATTCGCGAGAGTGGCCTCAAACGCGCCAGCGAGAAGCGCGCAGATCGTGCCGCTGGTCACAGTGGCCAGAAGCCAGGGAAAACGAAATCGGAAGACTCGCCATGGCGACGCGCCGCGAATTTGGTCGAGATGAAATCCAAGCACTTCGAAAACATTGTCGCGCATCGGCGCGGACGGACGCGATTGCTCATCGCGCTCGCCCAAAATTTCTTCGGCGAAAAGACTAACATCGACCACGCCGACCACGCGACGTTGGTCGTCGACCACCGGGAACGCGAAGAACTTGTAGAGCACGAAAAACTCGCACGCGTCCAGGATTGTGGCGGTCGGCAGGAATCGCAACCACCCGGCGCACCATGATATCGCGTAGACGCGTTTCGGGGGCAGCGGTGAGGAGACGCCGCGTGGGAAGAACTCCGACCAGACGTTTTTCGCCATCAACCGCGAAAAAATAAATGACGCGCTCGCCTACGCCTTCCCGCCGGATTTGTTCGAGCGCCTCAGCGATCGTCATCTCGGCATCGAGCAGCGGAAAATCTTTTCGCGCGTGCTCGACAACGGAAGAATTGAAATCGCGAATGCCGGCGGGGTCAGGCATTCCCAACTTCTACTCGATGAACGATACCTTTGCTCTTTAGAATTTGCTCGGCCTCGCTGAAGTAATCGCGAATGTCGGATTGGGTTTGGATCCAATCGATGTAGCGCTGAATCCCCTGTTCGAGCGCGACCTGCGGTTTGTAGCCGGCCGAACGAATCAATTTCGTGTCGCTGGTGAGATGCCGCATTTCACCCGGCCGAAATTCGCCGCGAGTTTCCGGTTTGATCTCGATCTTAAGAAGACGCGCTAAAATTTCCGCAACTTTGCGAATCGGCGTGCCTTCGCCGCTGCCGACATTCACAGCAAGTCCGTCAAGCTTGTCCGTTTCGGCGGCGAGCAAGTTCGCGCGCGCGATGTCTTCGACGAACGAGAAATCGCGGGTTTGTTCGCCATCTTCGTAAAGCACGGGCGGCAAATTATTGAGCAGGCGGGTGCAGAAAATCGCGATTACGCCGGTGTAGGGATTGAAAATGGATTGCCGCGGTCCGTAAGTGCACGAATAACGAAGCGCCACCGTCGGAATCCCAACTTGTTTCCCCCAGAGGACGACGAGTTTTTCCTGGTCGAGTTTGGTCAAACCGTAAACCGTCTCGCCGCCGACTGGCGCATTCTCCGGAGTCGGTACGCTTTTCGTTAATTCCCTGCAGATCGGGCAATGCACCTGCCAGTCGCCGTTCCGTAGTTGTTCGACCGGACGCACCGTTGGAAAAACGAGGCCGTGTTTCGGACAGCTGCCGGCGCCTTCGCTGTAAACAGCCTGCGAACTTGCCACGACAATTTTTCGGATCGGCAAGTTTTTCTCGCGAATTACTTCAAGCATTTGGGCTGTGCCTAACGAGTTAACGTGCACGTACTTTGAAATCTCCGGCATGTAACCCCCGTAGGCTGCCTGGTGAAAGACAACGTCGATGTTGTCGAGCGCGGCGGTGATTGTTTCGCGACTGCGAAGATCGCCTTCTATGAATTCGGCCTTCGGATTGATCCAAGCCGGCTTGCCGCGGCGGTGGGTGTTCGGCTCAAGATTGTCCAATAGGCGCACCTGCCACCCTTGGTTGACAAGGAGGTCCGTCACATGTGACCCGATCAGCCCGGCGCCGCCGGTAACAAGTGCACGTTTCATTGGACTGCGAAGATCCGCTCGCGGCCTCCGGCCTCAACGAGCTCGACCAGAAATTGTCGGGTGTGCGGCGCCGAATTCGAGGACGCGCGATCATCAAGTAAATCTGAGCAAAGCCGATTCAACGACCCGCGATCATCGACATCGTAACCGTTGGGCAAGAGAGCGAGCTCGAGATTCAAATCCTCAACGCGGGTCCTGGTCTGATCAAAGACTCGTTCGGTACTCCAATCGATTCCTTCAAATAATTCGCGATGAATTTTTTTTAACCCAATCAAATAATATCCGCCGTCATCTGACGGGCCCAAGACAACACGATCGCCCGGTTTTGATAACGACGTAACTGCTTGTTCGTAAGCGCCGGCTGGTACTGTCGGGCTATCGGAATCGATCAGGCAGACCGAACCGAAACCGCAGCGAATAAGATCTTCTACGGCAAAGGCAAGTCGTTCACCAAAACCGTTGCCACGTTGTGGAAGCAATTGGAACTCCTGCGGCAAAATCCCGGCGTAGGCCGTTTCTGAACCGATGGGCGTATACACCCCAATTCCGCGGGCGGCCGATTTGCAGGCCTGTTGAATTGCGGCCGCGGTGTCACGAAGAAAACAGGCGTTCAACTGAGCGGCCTCATCTGCCGTCAGCGGCGGGACAAGTCGCGTTTTAACATGTCCCGCCCGCGGCGCTTTTGTCATCACCGCGAGCGCGCAAAGCTTCTCCGCGCGGTGCGCGGTATGGGTGGGATCGAGAACTTTGTGGGGAGACGGCATTCGGTTGCGCTGCGCCGATCTCAACCTTTTTCGCAAAGCGCGTACTGGTAACGCCCATCCTGCCAGACTTGAACTGATCTCCACGGTAAATGATTAAACAATTCTTCGAACGCCCTAATGTTTAAAACAGTTGCTCTCGTCGGTTCGCGATAGCCATTGCCAGAATGAATGACCCTTGCCAAGAGCCACATGGAAAAGAGAGGTATTGAGGCCCAAAAAGCATAACGCGGCTCAGCGATGAAGCATCGGCCTCCAGTCTTCAGGACACGAAACATCTCTGCGACGGCCCTGCGCCGTTCCGGAAGGATCGTGAACATCCGCGAAGCGATCAATGCATCGAACGATGCGTCCGCGCACGGCAGCGACAAAACATTAACGCGCTCAAAAGCACAGTTTGGCAGGCACCTGGCATTTACGCGTTCACGCGCCCAGTAAAGTTGGCGTTCAGAACGGTCCACGCCGGTCACTTCTATCTGAGGAAATCGTTGAGCCAGCTTTCTTGAGTAAAATCCGGGACCGCAGCCGAGCTCGATCACGCGAGTCCCGATGGAAGGGCTCTGATTGTGCCACAAGGACGAAATGATCCGGTTAGTGTCGTCCCGGAACAATCGTTCCCGACAAAAGGCATAAACCCAGGCCACCCGCTCGAAGAGACTGTCTGTCGCTTCGGGCGCCGACGCCGTTGGAACGAATGTCGCTCTTTGGGCGGACGGTCGATCCGGTGCGGCAACATTAGGCAGCATAGGTTTGCTAATTAGATTCGCGGCAAGTCGGCAAGTTGTTCGCAATTACAATTAGTACTTCTAATAAATGGCTCATCTCTTCTTCTTCTTCTGCACGCCAACAACTACGGCACTGCGCCGAGCCATGGGGCAGAGCAAGGTGTTGATAACACTGCCAACAACTGCACACAACCTCGATCCTTCTCGATGCTGTCAAAGTTATTAGGAGTTATTGGAACTTGTTGGCGTGTTGCTCTGGCATCGGTTAACAAGGCCAGATGAAACTTCGAACGCGTTGGATCTTCGCAGTAGTCGTTTTGCTTCCCTGGATTTTGAACGCGCGCTCCAGCGATGAAAAATCGCTTTGGTCAGTTCAACAAACATTAGCGTCCAAGAAGTTCGTCGATCTCACTCACGATTTTGCACCCGGCATTCCTCGCTGGCCTGGATTTCCGGACGAAACACGGAAGACAATTTACTGGTACGATAAACGGCCCGATACGGTGGGCGCGGGATTCTTTTCCGAGCTCTTCACGCATGTCGGTCAATGGGGCACCCACGTCGATCCGCCGGCGCATTTCATTAAGGGACTGCGCACGGTCGATCAGATCGAACCAAAGGAGATGTTGCTTCCTCTGGTGGTGGTCGACGTTCATGACGAATGTGCCAAAGATCCGGATTACACATTGACGATGGATCGGCTGAAAAAATGGGAGGCGAATCACGGTCAGATCCCGGGCGGCTCGTTTGTCGCGATGCGGACCGATTGGTCGAAGCGTTGGCCGGACGCGGCGAAAATGGAAAACAAAGATGATAAGGGTGTGGCGCATTACCCTGGCTGGAGTTTGCCGGCGCTTAAGTTTCTTTACGGGGACCGCAAAATCACTGCGTCGGGACATGAAACGACCGATACGGACCCAGGCCTGGCAACGACGAAGGATGATTACTCGCTCGAGACTTACATCTTGAGCACGAATCATTATCAAATCGAGCTCCTGACCAATCTCGATCAGGTTCCAGAGTTCGGCGCGATCGTTGTGGTCAGTTTTCCGAAACCGAAGGGAGGTTCGGGATTTCCCGCGCGGGTGTTCGCAATTTTGCCTTAGCGATTGGATTGACCTGAGGCGCGCCCGGCAGTAAGCGCAAGCTCGATGGATTTACTGGCCGAATTGGAAGAGCGGATGGTCTGTGGCAACGGCGCGATGGGGACGGTGCTGCTCCGGCTTGTTTGGTCGGTTGACCAAAAGTCACGGCAAGAACGAAGATAGGATCGGATTCATGCACATCACGGACATCATGCGCGGGGATTCTCCCACGTTTTCGTTCGAATTCTTTCCTCCGAAAACAGCGGAGGCGGCCGAGATTCTCTACCAAACCATTCGAGATCTTGAATCGTACATGCCGCATTTTGTTAGCGTGACCTACGGTGCGGGTGGCTCAACGCGGGACTTAACCCACGATCTGGTCGAGCGGATTCAACACACAACGAAACTCGATCCGATTCCTCATCTGACCTGTGTTTGCCACAACGAAGAAGAGATTGAAGCGATTCTCCTACGATACGCTAAATCGGCGATCGGAAACATTCTCGCGCTTGGAGGTGATCGACCGTCTGAAATCGCCTACGATAAATCGCGCGACTCATTCAAACACGCGGTCGATTTGGTGAAGTTTATTCGCCGATTCAATGAATCCGGTGCGCATCCGGATTCTCGCGGCTTCGGCATTGGCATAGCCGGCTTTCCTGAAGGCCATCCTGCGACGCCGAATCGGTTGGTCGAAATGGATCATCTGAAGGCGAAAGTGGAGGCCGGCGCAGACTACATTGTTACACAGCTATTTTTTGAGAATCGCGATTTCCTGGATTTCCGCGAACGTTGCGCGCTGGCCAACATCCACGTCCCGATTATCGCCGGGATCATGCCAATTACCTCCATGGGCGGATTGAGGCGGATCGCCGAACTAGCCGGTGGCGCCCACTTCCCCGCGAGACTTCTGCGCGCAATACAAAGGTGTGAGAACGATGCCGAAATGGTCAAGCGTGTCGGCGTTCACTTCGCCTTGGAACAATGTCACGATCTCTTGGATAACCACGTTGCCGGAATTCATTTCTATACTTTGAATCGCTCCGATGCCACGCGGGTGATTTTTGACAGCCTCGGCATTCCGCGTCGTCGGAAAGCGCAATCCCCAACCGCTTAGTCGGAGACGGACATAATTCACGTTTGTTGGCCTGCGAATAGTTGCGAATTGAAGGCCGGCGACATTTGCGCGGAGTCTCTGAGACGAGCAGACTCCCGGAATGCTCGAAAGTCGACGGGCGATATATTTTCAGCTGGCAGGTTTTGCGGCCGTAATCGTCGGATTACTGCTGCTGTCGCACTTTGTTCCGGTCATCGCTCTTGTGGCCGAGTTGCAGCGGCGTGTCACCGGAATGGGAAGATGGGGCGCAGTCTTTTATCCGCTGCTTTTTGCCGCATGTAATGTTCTTCTGTTGCCGGGCGGAATCTTGAGCGTCGGCGCCGGATTTTTTTTCGGCCTTTGGTGGGGCTTCTTTATCGTGCTTCTCGGCAACAGTATCGCAGCGGCGGTTTCGTTCGCGCTGAGCCATTGGTTAGGCGGCCGATACCTGAATGCAAAACTTTCGCACAACCCGATGCTTCAGGTTTTGGAAAAAGCAGTCGCGCGCGATGCGTGGAAAATAATTTTCCTTTGTCAGTTGCATCCGCTATTTCCGACCAGCCTGCTTAATTACCTATTTGGCCTAACGAGAATCCGTTTTTGGCCTTACATGCTTTGGACTGCAGCTGGACGCGCCCCCGGCCTTTTTCTTTACACCTACCTGGGAACGCTGGGTCAGCTGGGCCTGAATCTCGCTCGGGGCAGGAGTCACCCGCGGCTTGTCGAGTATTGGACCTGGGGTGGAGCGTTTGCGATCACCGTGCTTCTGTTTATCCTCCTGACGCGCATGGCGTTGAGGGCTTTGCGAGAAATTCCTCCCAACCAAATTTCCGATAGCTGAAACTATTTGATGTTTATCTGTTTAATACAACTCTCTTATTATAAATAGTTTATGCTATATATGGCTTTGAATGATGCAACGCGTGTCGCGCGAACAGAGGCCTGTGCGCCGCACCAAGAAATTCTAGAAGCGCGACGAAATGTTTAAACTCCCCACTCACTATGACGCAATCGTCGTCGGTAGCGGTCACGCTGGAATCGAGGCCGCGCTTGCTTCGGCTCGGCTCGGATGTCGCACACTGATGTTGACCCAAAATTTGGACACTATCGGCCAGATGTCGTGCAACCCGGCGATCGGCGGCCTGGCGAAGGGACAAATAGTTCGTGAAATAGATGCGCTGGGCGGGGCGATGGGTCTGAACGCCGACGCAACCGGGATTCAATTTCGAATGCTGAATAGATCGAAGGGACCAGCGGTCCATGCACCGCGAGTGCAATGCGATAAGAAGGCCTATCAATTTCGAATGAAGGCGATTTTGGAGCGGACCGTGGGGCTCGATCTAAAGCAAGCGACGGTTTCCAAGGTGCTCGTCGTGGCCGGCCGGGCAGTAGGCGTCGAGACTGATCTGGGACTAATCGATTGGCGGCAGCAGCATCATCGTCACGGCCGGCACATTTTTGCGGGGCCTTCTGCATGTTGGCGAAAACAGCAAGCCTGGCGGGCGAATGGCGGACGCTAGCTCTGGTTTGAGCGGTAGTCTCAAGGAGTTGGGTTTCGAGGTCGGCCGGTTTAAGACTGGTACTCCCTGTCGCCTCAATGGGCGATCGATCGATTTCGACCGCTGTCAGATCCAACCAGGCGATGAACCGCCGCCCCGATTCTCATTCTGGAGCTCGGACGAGGAAGGCCAAAAGGGTGACGATATTTTCACTTTGAACGATGTGAGCGGGCCTGAGTTCCACGTGGAACAGTTGCCCTGCTGGATCACTCAGACCACTCCGCAGACGCGGGATATCATTAAAAACAATCTCCACCGATCCCCGTTATATGCCGGTCGAATCGAAGGGACCGGGCCGCGTTACTGCCCTTCGATCGAGGACAAGGTTGTAAGATTTGGCCACCGGGACACCCATCAACTTTTCCTTGAGCCTGAGGGGCGCCATAGCGAGGAATATTATGTAAACGGGATCTCGACGAGTCTCCCCTACGATGTGCAGCTCGAATTCGTGCATTCTATCCCGGCACTCGAGCGAGCCGAAATAATGCGCCCAGGATACGCGGTCGAGTACCGACTATTTTCCGCCGACCCAGCTATTGCACACCCTCGAGACCAAACTGTTTCCCGGTCTCTATTTTGCCGGTCAGGTGAACGGAACATCCGGCTACGAGGAGGCTGCCGCCCAAGGTTTGGTTGCAGGAGTTAACGCAGCTCTGGCGGTTCATCACCGGTCGCCATTTACCCTGAAGCGCAACGACGCTTACATCGGTGTTTTGATCGATGATCTGGTTACCAAGGGAACTGAGGAGCCGTATAGAATGTTTAGCAGCCGCGCCGAGGACCGCCTGCATTTGCGCCATGACAACGCCGACCAGCGTTTAAGTCCGCTGGCATTTGAACTCGGACTACTCAGCGAGAGGAAATGGACTTCATTCGAGGAAAAGATGACGCTGCTGGCAAAGGGTCGACAACTAGTGACCGATTTCAAGATTGCCGGCGTGCCAATTAGCCAGTTGTTAAAGCGCGCGGACTTTGGTCCGACGAATTTACCGGAAGAAATCGCTGCTGCGGCTCCGACTGAAATCTGGGATCTGCTAACTACAGAGATTAAGTATGAAGGTTACTCTCAACGTCAGGCACAGCAGAACAAGGAGTTGGCGAGACACATTCTCCAAAGGATTCCAGATGGCTTCAATTTCGAAACGGTACGCGGCCTTAGCTCTGAAGCTCGGCAAAAGCTAAGCAAGGTGCGACCGACATCACTCGGTGACGCTGCTCATATCAGTGGCGTGACCTCGGCCGATTTATCCATTTTGCATATATGGCTCTGTCGCAGCGACTTATATTCGACACATGGCCGCGCTCCTGAAATTCTAGTAGTGTGAGCCCAGTTCTTTGCTTCACCGGCGTCGGTTTGATCGCTTACCTGATCGGATCTTTTCCAACTGGGTATATCGTTGGGCGACTGCGTGGGATTGATGTGCGAAAAGTCGGAAGCGGAAATGTCGGTGCAACAAACGTGACTCGCGTTCTTGGAAAACAATTCGGCTATCCGGTGTTCGTGATCGATTTTTCCAAAGGGCTGGTCGCGGTTCTGTCGGCCGTGGCAATCGCGCATCGATTTCAGGTTGATTCAGTCACTACTGATTTGTGCGCAGCACTTGGCGGGATTTTTTCTGTTGTTGGCCACAGTTATCCGGTGTGGCTCTGCTTCAAAGGCGGCAAGGGAGTGGCGACTTCTCTGGGTGTAATTTTTGGAATTAGCTGGGTATCCGCGATAATCATGTGTGCCGTGTGGATTATCCTCTTCAAAGTGACACGTTACGTCTCTGTTGCTTCGATTGCGGCGGCGATTGCGCTGCCGATCGCAATGATGACGCTATTATTTCTGCATGAATTGCGATCGCCGGCGCTGGTTTACTTTTCGTTATGCCTGGCCGCGATTGTTATTTTTCGTCACCGATCAAACGTGTCGCGCTTGCTTAGCGGCACCGAACCGCGTTTCGCCCGAAAGTGAAAATGGAACGAATCGCAATCATCGGAGCCGGCGGATGGGGCACTGCGTTATCGCTAATCTGGGCGAACCACGGGCGTTCGGTTTTGCTTTGGGGAAATAATGCGTCGCGGGTTGAAGAGATCCGGCGGACACGTGAAAACAGAATTCATCTTGCTGGGATAACGCTCCCGGAATCAATCGGCCTAACGAGTGAGCTCGAAGATTGTGCGGAGGCCGATTTAATCGTTTTCGTGACGCCATCAACTGCGCTGAGAGAAGTTGCGAGTCGATTGAGGCCCTTGATCATGAAGAGGAATCCAGTGCTTCTCAGTTGCGTGAAGGGACTCGAACACGGAACCGGCAAACGCATGAGCGAAATTCTGTCAGAAATCTTCCCGGAAAATGACGTGGCCGTGCTTTCCGGACCGAATCTCGCGATCGAAGTTTCGCGTGAATTGCCGACGGCGACGGTCCTGGCATGCACGAATCCGCCCTGCGCAACCGCCCTTCAGCAATATCTTGGCACGCCGCGTTTCCGAATCTACACCGGCGAGGAACTTTCCGGAATTGAACTGGGCGGGGCGCTCAAAAACATTTTTGCGATCGCAGCCGGCGCGGGCGACGGACTGGGCTTGGGTGATAATTCCAAAGCGGCGTTGGTAACGCGCGCGTTGGCTGAAATGATCCGACTCGGCACGAAGATGGGCGCGGATGCACGAACATTCTACGGATTGAGCGGCGCGGGAGATCTTGTCGCGACGTGTTTTAGTCGACTTAGTCGAAATCGCCGGGTTGGCGAAGAGCTCGGTCGCGGTCGAACTCTGGCCGAGATTACGTCATCCATGCAAACTGTGGCCGAAGGCATACCGACTTCAAAAAGTGCCTACGAATGTGCCCGCAAACTAAATGTCGATACGCCGGTAATCGATGAAGTGTATGCGCTGGTTCATCAAGCCAAGCCGGCCGTTCGTGCGATGGAGGATTTGCTTGCCCGCGATCAAAAAGCGGAGCGCGCCTAGCTGGAAAATTCCGCGCACAACTGCGCAATGGCTGCCGGGTAAAGTTCGTGTTCGGCGATTTGGATTCGAGCGTGCAAACTCTCCGCCGAGTCGTTAGGCAACACTGGGACCTCACACTGCGCGATGATATTGCCGTGGTCTATTTTGTCATCGACATAGTGCACGGTGCATCCGGTAACTGGTTCACCCGCGGCAAGCGCTTGTTTCCAGGCTTCCAATCCCGGAAACTTTGGAAGAAGCGATGGATGAATATTGATGATCCTGCGTGGAAACGCTTCGAGGATTGTTGATTTCAGAACGCGCATGAAGCCGGCAAGAACAACCAGATCGACGTCGGCCTCCTGCAACATTCGCACCAGCTCCGCCTCGGCATTTGGTTCAAGGCGCGTCCGAAATTGTCCCGGCGGGAGATACGCATTGGGAACCGAAAATTCTTTCGCGATATTTAGGATCGGCGCGTCGAACACGTCGGAAATCACCACCCGCGCTCGCGCCGGCAACGTTCCTGCGCGAATGCTTTCGAGAATTGCGCGACAATTCGATCCTTTGCCGGACCCAAGAATTCCGAGGCCGAGCCCCTTCATTTTTTGTTTCCGCGCAGTTTCTCGAGCAGTCCTGACGTCGAGTAGCCTCTTTCAAAGGGCACGATCTCGATCCTCGAATCGATTTTTTGAAGCGCAGCCCGTTCCTCGGGATTAAGCGTTTCCGAATTGTAATCGCCGCCTTTCACATAAACATCCGGGGTCGCGCTCTTAAGGAATTGCGTCGCTCGCAGTTCCGGGAAAATTGCAACCAGATCGACGGATTCGAGCGCGGCGACGAGTTCCGCGCGTTCGTTCTCGCCATTGATCGGACGACCAGCTCCTTTTAGCTCGCGGACCGACTGGTCTCCATTTAAGCCGACAACTAACACATCACCGAGCGCGCGGGCGGCTTTCAAATAGCGAATGTGTCCGACGTGGAGCAGATCGAAGCAGCCATTGGTGGCGACGATTTTTTTTCCGTTGGCGCGAAGCTGTTTCACGCGCTCGGCCAATTTCTTCAGCGGTACTATTTTTGATTCTGTCACTTAACAATGAAACTTAGCGCGCGGGGCATGATTTGAAAAACCGCCGGAGCGTTGCCCACAGGCTCGCCGTCGACGTTGAAGCACATTCCTGGGCGCGATCGGACGACGATCTTTCGGGCCTGTCGAAATATGGTTGCATTGCTCGAGAGATGTTTACCTAAAATAATTTGGGCGGCTAGGAATGCCATTTCGGCCGCACCAAGTTTTGGAATCAACACCACCTCAAGCTTTCCATCACTGGGGTCGGCCGTAGGCGCAATCGGCAATCCACCGGCAACAAAACGACCGTTGGCGACGACAACATTGTAAAGTTCGGTCGACAGGTGTTCGTCATCGTCCAGCACGATTTCGGTTTTGTAGGCGTGGAGTTCGGGCAATGCTGCGGCCGCGCCACGAATATACGCCAGCGGGCCCCAGGTTCGTTTGATTCGTCGAGTGATTTTTTCGCCCACCGTTCCACTGAAACCTCCGGCCGACACATTCACAAAATATCGCAATCGTTTGCTCTTGATCCTGACGAGATCGATTCGGGTTGTTTTTCCGGAACGCACGATGTCGATGCTTTCGTTGATCGAGAGCGGAAGGCCAAGTGTGCGCGCAAAATCATTACCGGTTCCGAGCGGCACGATTCCGATACGTATTTTTCCGGCGAACGCGCCAAGACCGTTCACTACTTCGTTCAATGTCCCATCGCCGCCCGCGACGATGATCACGCGAACCTTCGAAGCCCGAGCTTTTCGCGCCCATCTTTCCGCATCGCCGGTTCTACGCGTCGTGCGCAAAGCGATTGGCTCAAGTTCTTTCAGCTGCGCGACCGTCTTCGCGCGGCTGCCTGCCGATCCGGCGGCGGGATTAAAAATGATGTAGGGTTTCTCCATCGTCGCGGGCGGGAGCAAATCGACTGTCGATCCGCCGCTAATTGGCGCAAATTACGCTTTGTATTTGCCCGGTTTCCTCCAAGTTGTCCAAGATCACATGATGTCAGAGAAACTCACAACCGAAAGCCAACAGGGGTCGAATGGCCCGAAGGGATATCGAATTTCAAACGGCCCCGTAGTGCGGCTGGCGAAAAGCGATTCCAAACTCCCGCCCGATCTCGCCGACACGGTCGAATTGCCACGAGTCTATGGCGCGCCGCTCCTATTTGCGGTGGCCCGCGATCCACGAACGCTTTTCGTTTACTGGAACGTTGATTGGTCGTCCATTTTTGAGAACACGGCCCCGGTTGATCGACAAGTCCATCTGCGCGTGTCTCGAGCGAACGGTAGCGAAGAACTCAAGCAAGGCGTCGAGCCGATGGCCGGCAATTGTTATTTGAGCGTTTCCGAGCCAAAAGGAGTTTACCGTATCGAAATCGGATATTTTCAACCGGAGACGGTCTGGAACTCAGTGGCAACTTCCGATCAGGTCACGATGCCTGCAGAACGCGTGACCGGTAGCGACGAGTTAGACGTAGCGACAATTCCGTTTCATCTAAGCTTTCAACGCTTGATCGATTCTTTCCGCGGTTCGAATCCCGGCGCACTGAGCGAACTTGTTTCGCGGCTGCAACAGCGCGCGGTAAGCGACGAGGATCGTGCGCTGTTGACCGACCAGGATTGGGAGATTTTGCGCTCGATGAATTTGTCAGCGGATCAAATCGTAGCCGCGCGACATGCATTCGGGAGCCGACAAAATGGAAGCGTGCTGCGACGTCGGGCTGAGGCCCTGCTTGGAGTTGGCGCAAGCAGCCCGGAACGCGGGTTCAGCGAAAGTAGCTGGGGTTAGATCACACCCCGTCCGGGCAACGAATTGGTCCCATCGTTCACAGCAGCCCGTCGCGCGTCATTTTTATTCCTTCCGGCATGTCCGGCGGCTTTGGCGCGTCCAGGTGGCTGTGCTTCTTCCCGTAGCCGAAATAGAAGATAAAGCCAATTAGCAGCCACACGATCAGTCGCATCCAGTTCGTCCAGCCAAGTCCGTAGATCATCGCGCCACATGTGATGATGCCCAGGATCGCGACGACCGGCGCGGCGGGTACACGGAACCCGCGTTCGAGCTCTGGATAGCGCACCCGCATGATCCACACGCCGGCGCAGACGAGAATAAACGCGAACAATGTTCCGATGCTCGTCATTTCTCCGGTAACATCAGCCGGCACGAGTGCGGCCAGCGCGCCGGTGAAAACAAGAAAGAGCATGTTCGATTTCCACGGCGTGCGATAACGCGGATGCACCTGCGAAAAGATCGCCGGCACAAGTCCGTCGCGACTCATCGAGAAGAAGACGCGAGACTGGCCTAACAACATCACCAGGATGACGGACGAGAACCCGGCGAGGATTGCGACCGTAACGGCGCGCGAAAGCCATTCGTAACCGTGCATGTATTTGCTGATCGCGAACGCGACGGAGGCTTCGCGCCCAGCGGAACGGAAATCTTCAACCGTTGCGACACCGCTCAGCACGTACGAAAACAGCACGTAAAGAATCGTGCAGAAGACCAACGAACCAAGAATGCCGATTGGCATATCGCGTTTCGGATTGCGCGCTTCCTGCGCGGCAGTCGAGACAGCATCAAACCCGATGTAAGCAAAAAATACGACCCCGGCTGCACCCAGAATTCCGAGAAAGCCGCCGTAATTGTGCGAAATTCCTTGCGCGGTCGTGTGCGTCGTCGCCGGCGGAATGAACGGTGTGTGGTTCGCCGGATTAATGAAATGCCAACCGATGCCGATGAAGAGCAGCACAATCGACACTTTCAAGATAACGATTATTCCGTTCACGAAGGCCGATTCTTTGGTGCCGCGAATCAGTAACAACGTGAGGAGAAACAAAATAAACAGCGCCGGCACGTTCATGATTCCGTAGGTGCCGCCGGGATCGTGTTCGAATGGGGAATGCGTCCATTGATATGGGATCGCCATGTTAAACCAACCGAGTACGCGATTTGCGTATTCGCTCCACGCGTCGGACACGGTCGATGCAGCAACGGCGTATTCGAGAATCAGGTCCCAGCCGATGATCCAGGCGACGAATTCACCCATCGTCGCGTAGGAATAAGTGTAGGCGCTGCCGGCGACCGGAATCATCGATGCGAACTCGGCGTAACAAAGACCGGCGAACGCGCAGCCGATTCCCGCGACGACGAACGCGAGAACGACTGACGGACCTGCCCGATCGGCAATGGCCGCTGCGGTGCGCACGAACAGACCGGCGCCAATGATTCCGCCAATACCGAGCGCGACCAGGTTCATCCAGCCTAACGAACGCTTGAGAGTGTGCTCACCGACTTCCTCAGCTTCGTGCATGAGACGGTCGAGCGGTTTTCTTGCGAATAGATTTCCCATGTGGACTCCTGGTGTTCGGGTCTCTTCTATTTAGTCGGTGCGATCGGCGCTTGCTTCAGAGGAAGGCTGCGATTTTCCAAAAAATTTCCAGAGGAAGTAAATCGGGACTCCGGTTAACACGATGTACAAGCCCGGCACTGTCGTTGCCGGTTGATAAATAAAGAGAACCAAAAGGATCACGGTTGCGCCGATGATGTAGAGAATCGGAACGATTGGATATCCGAACGCCTTGTAAGGTCGCTCGGCATCGGGACGTTTCCGGCGCAGCAAAAATATTCCCGCGATTGTTAGAATGTAAAAGATGAGCGCCGCTGAAATAACATAGTCGAGCAAATTGCCGTACAGATTTCCGTAACCGGTCACGTTGCCGGCGGCGTCTGTTCTCACCGTTCGCGGCAAAACCAGAATGCCAGCCCAAATTCCCTGGATAATCAAACCCCACGCCGGCACGTGATTTTTATTGAGTTCGCCGACTCGGCGAAAAAACAGACCGTCACGCGCCATCGCGTAATACGCGCGCGCGCCGGCGAGAATGAGTCCGTTGTTGCAACCGAATGTGGAAATCATGATCGCCACCGCCATGATGGTCGCGCCGGCTCCGGGGAAAATGACGTTTGCGGTTTCAGAAGCGACTCGATCGCTTGGCGCATTCTGGATCGCGCTGAACGGCAGCGCCGCCAAATAAGCCACGTTCGCGAGGAGATAAAGTCCGATGACGAGAAACGTTCCAAATGCGAGCGATAGCGGAATGTTCCGTCGCGGATCTTTTACTTCGCCAGCTGTAAAGGTGATGTTGTTCCACGCGTCCGCGGAAAAAAGTGAATTGGTTTGGGCGACGCAGATACCGACGAAAAGTCCAAATGCAGCTGCAGCAGTCAATCCGGCGCCGACTTCCTGGAGGTTGCCGCGCACCGTCCAAAAATCGTGAAAATTCTCCGCGCCCGCGCCTGATTTCACGCCCACAATAATTCCAAGGAGAATCAGCGCGATCAGCGCGCCGGTCTTCGCCGTTGTGAAAACATTCTGGACCAGCTTCCCGAGCTTCAAGCCGCGCGTGTTCATGAACGTGAGCAGCGCGATCATGGCGAGCCCAAGCAATTGCGCCGTGGAGAGCGAAAACGCGTACCCGCCGAAACGGACCGGTGCGATCAAGTAATTTGATTCCGAGAACCAGGGAAGGAGCACGCCGGTGTAGCGCGCAAATCCAACCGCGACCGCAGCGATCGTCCCGGTTTGGATGACCAGAAACAGCGTCCAACCGTAGAGAAATCCCCACAACGGCGAGAAAGCTTCCCGCAAATAAACATATTGGCCGCCGGCCTTCGGCATCATGGCCGCCAGCTCACCGTAGGACAGCGCCGCCATTAAGGTGAGCAAGCCGGTCACGACCCAAACGACCAACAACCATCCGGGGGAACCCACCTGCCGTGCGATGATTGACGAGACAATGAAAATCCCGGAGCCAATCATTGATCCGGCAACGAGCATCGTGGAATCGAGTAAACCGAGTCCGCGGACGAATTTCTGGTCGGCGGCAGGCGGCGAGGTCGTCGAGGTGTCCACGGGTCTTAAAACGCGCTCGGAGTCGGCGAGAGTTAATCTTACCGGACGGAATCGGGCAACGCCAAAAGCAGTCTTGTCACAAATTCACGTGATCGGCAGCAGAATTCGTTTCCGCATTTTTGGAAAGATGCTATTCTCGGGCGCGTGATTTCCAGGGACCGACTTTTTGCGGGTGGGGCGCGAGTCATTTTGCCGATCGTTTGCGCAATCGGCGTTTCCCTTCCTGTTTGGTCGAGCGGTGCGCCACGTTCTGCGCCGCCAACCGTCGGACAAAGTCGGCAGTTCGAAGCGCTCCCGCTCATTCGCACCAACCAAAACCACTTGCTCGTCCACGCCTGGATCAACGATAAACCGGCGCTGCTCATCGTTGATAGCGGATCCCCCGGTACGGTGATCGCTTCAAAGCGGCGCAGTCATTTCGGAGTCACCGAAGTCCCGGTAGATTCCAAGTATCCGGCGCGCGTCCGGGTGAACGGCTCCTACAATGCTTTGGTAATGGCGCGCACGCTGCGCCTCGGCGGGCTTACCGTCGGCGAGGTCCCAGCGATTTCGGCTGATCTCAGTGGCCCCCGCCATGCCGCTCGACGGATGCGTGAGCAGCAGGCCGACGGAATTCTGGGGACCGACGTCTTGTTTGCCAGCAGAGCCGTGTTGGATTGTCAGCGGCAACTTCTCATCTTGAACCTCCAGCCGGATCTGCCCGTGGCCGTGCCCGGTCTCGATTTTCGCGGGTTTCAAAAAGTACCGATGTTCGTGACGGAAGGATTCAATTTGTACGTCAACGGTCTAGTGAACGGCTCGCAGGCGCGCCTGATGGTCGACACTGGCGCTTTTGCCACGCTTTTGCACAAACCGTTTGTCCGCCGGTTGCACATTCCGACGGAACAAACCCAGCTGGCGTCAGCGGCGATCAATCTCAAGGAAGAGGGACTGGATGTGGCGCGGATCCGGAAAATGTCGGTGGGCGTGGTCGACATCGGCGGGAACGATGTAGGCGTGGTGGACCTGGGCGGAATTTTGCATGAAGCGCTGCAGCTTTCGCCACCGGCGGTTGGACTGCTCGGGGCGGAGATCCTGAATCGGCATCACGGAATCATCGACTTCGGGACGCACACGCTTTACCTGAAGAAGACCTAGTCGTTTCGCTGCAATCTGCCGATCAGGGGCCAATAATCGCTGGCCGCTGTTTTTTAATAGGATAGTTGCTATTGGGTGGCGATATGCAACCATGTGGTTGCATAATTACCAGGTAATGGATGCTATCTTCAAAGCGTTAGCCGATCCCGGGCGCCGCGCGCTATTGGATCAACTTCATCAACATAACGGGCAAACCTTGAACGAACTCTGTCGCCACCTTGATATGACGCGCCAAGGCATCAGTAAACATCTCAGTTTGCTGATCAAGGCGGAACTGGTTATTCCGCTTTGGAGCGGCCGCGAAAAGCTCCATTACCTGAACCCTGCGCCGCTTAAGCAAATTTCCGAGCGCTGGATCGACAAGCACAAGGCCGCTTGCCTCCGCGCCTTCAACGATTTGAGCCAAGGCTTGGAGGCAGTTGGCGCTCGGCAGTCTTAGCTTAGTCTAATCGCGCATTTCGTTTGGAGATCCCCCTCCGCAACGATAAAGATTGGCACTTCTGACGTGATGGCCGCGATCAAACAAGCATTCGTCCTCGGTGCCGGACTTGGCACCAGATTGCGTCCGCTCACTGACGAACTGCCAAAGCCCTTGGTGCCGATTTTTCAGAAGCCGCTGATTACATTTGCGCTCGATCATTTGATCGACATCGGCATCGACAAATTTTTCATCAACACCCATCGCTTGCCGGAAATTTTCACGTCAGCATTTCCGGAAAACCGTTACTCGGGAATCGATCTTACGTTAGTAAACGAACCTGTACTGCTCGAAACCGGCGGTGGGATCAAAAACATTGAGGCCCAACTCGGCAGCGAACCGTTCATTACTTATAGCGGGGACGTTCTGACAGATGTTCCATTACGGCCGCTCATCGACGAGCATTTCAAGCGCGGCAACGACGTCACGCTTGCGCTTCGCCAGACGGATTTGGGATCGGCAATCGCTTTTCGCGACGGTCGGGTTGTCGATATTTCAAATCGTTTCGGCGTCCCAGGCCAATTCGATTTCGCCAACATTGCGATTTGGAGCAGCACGGTTTTCGAACGCATTCCGCCGGGGACAAAGATCTCTTTCATACCGATTTTGGGAGATTGGATTTCTCAGGGCGGCAAAATCGGCGGCGTCGTTCTTGAAACAGGCGAATGGTTCAATCTTGGATCGCGCGCGGAATATTTCGACGTGCATCGCACGATCCTCGGCGAATGGCGGCCGGCTTACGTAAAAGGGTCGGATTGGATGGCGCGAATTCACCCGACTGCAATCGTCGACCCAACTGCAACGATTCGAGGCTGTTCGGTCGTCGCCCAGGATTGCCGAGTCGGCGCCGGCGCAGTGTTGGAGGACACGATCCTGTGGCCGGGTTCACAAATTGCTTCCAATGCCGAGCTGTTTGGTTGTATTGTCCGCGCCCGAAAAACCGCCACCGGCTCTCATCGCAACGTCGATATCTGATTCATGAAAACCGAGCTGCTCCTCCGCCAGACGCGCCTCCATTTTCCTCGGTTCGATGTCGATGGAATAAAAATTACGCCGATCGAAAAAGGCGGCTCCGACCGTAAATTCTATCGGGTCCGCTGTTCGTCCGAGCAATCGCTGATTTTGGTGAAGTACAATCGCGAACGCGAGGAGAACAGGCATTACGTAGAGATCGCGCAATTCCTGGAGGCGCATGAAATTTGCGCGCCGAGAATTTATCATCATGACGCGGACGAGGGCCTGATCTGGTTGGAGGATTTGGGCGAAAACGATCTCTTCAGTTATCGAAGCGAATCCTGGCTGGTCCGTCGCGCGTTTTACGAATCGGCCTTGGACGAAGTCCGCAAGCTTCACCAACTTCCGGAATCGGTTTGCATCGAAATGCACCAGCATTTGCCGGCCGAGTTCAACGCCGCCCTTTATCTTTGGGAACAGAGTTACTTTTTCGAGAACTGCCTCGGCCGGTATTTTAAAATCGATCAGGCGAGAATCGATAATCTCGCGGGCTCGCCGGTTTTGCATCAGATCGCGGAAAACCTGGCGCAGATGCCTCGGGTATTAGTCCATCGCGATTTTCAGTCGCAAAACATTTTGGTGCGAAACAGCCAGGCCTACCTGATCGATTTTCAAGGAATGCGTCCGGGGCTCGCTCAATATGATCTCGCGTCGTTGTTCTACGATCCGTATGTCGATCTAACCGGGCAGGAGCGGGACGAATTGCTTGAATATTATTGCAGTCAAAAACCGGCCGCCGATTTTCAGAAAACGCTTCGACTTTGCGGGATGCAACGGCTGATGCAGGCCTTGGGCGCGTACGGGTTTCTCGGTTTGGTGAAAGGTCACCAGCATTTCCTCCAGCACATTCCGACGGCGGTAGATTCACTGCGCGAAGTAGTGGCTGAAATCGACGGTCTCGAATTATTCAAGAATCTTTTGTCCGAGCTTCACTGATTTCTGACTGAAGCTCCTAATTCAACGAGACTGTTCGCTAACGAATGGATTCGTTAGGCGTTCGGTCCCGATCTTGGTCGGCGGACCGTGGCCGGGAAGAACGGTCACGGCGTCGCCGAGCGGGAAAAGTTTCTGACGGATTCCACTAAATAGTACATCGACGTCGCCACCGGGCAGATCCCATCGCCCCACGCCGCCGGCAAAAAGGACATCGCCCCCGAGTAGCAGCTGGTGATCCCGCAGAAAAAAGCAAAGACTGCCGGGACAATGCCCCGGAACTTCGAGAACCTGCGTTTCCAGACCTAGAAATTTCCGTGACGGGGTCTCTTCTATAAAGAAGTCCGGCTTGGCCGGTTCGATTTCCAGTTCAAAACCAAAGTTTCGGAAGAAATTCGGATCGGAAATCATCGGCGCAGTGGCCGGATGGCAGCCAATTTTGCATCCAAAGCGCCGCTTTACCGCCGCAACGTCCTGGACGTGATCGATGTGGCCATGGGTCAGCAGCAGAAGCTTTAGATCGATTCCCCGCGACGCGACCCAATCTCTGGCTCCCTGCGGGGCGTCGAACAAGATCCAGCCTTCCGGCGCGGAAACCAGGTAGCAGTTTGTCTCGAAAATCCCGCCGCAGAAGGCTTCGTATTTCATCGCACTTACTCTAAATGAGTGGGGCTGTTCGGGCTAGCCGCGCTCGGGATTAGCCCGAAGACCCGCTCAGGCAGCTAATCCTGAGAGATTTTGAATGTTTCGGGCGTATAATTGTCTCAACTGCTTACATGTCGCTCAGGGGTCATTGGGTTGCTTTTAGGCACGAAGTCTGCGAACGTGGAGACCGCGCTATTTCCATGAAACTAAGATTTGCTCTACTTCTCGCGGTTGTTTCGGTCGCATTTAATGGCATAACGCCGCGAACGGTGGAGGCAAAGTCCGACGCCGAGCAAATTTGTGTTTCAGTCGGCCGGCTCCTGGAGGAAGGCCACTACACCCACCAGCAACTCAGTGCTGATGTCTCACAGAAATTTCTCCGTAACTACCTCGAGCTGCTCGATTTCAGTCACCTTTTCTTTACTCAGAAGGACGTCGATTCGTTGACGACTAAATACGGCACCGCGTTGGGCGACGACGTCCTGCTCGGCAACCTCAAACCGGCCTACGAGATTTACGATCTCTACCAAAAACGCGTTGATGAGCGGGTGGCAAAGGTCAAGGAGCTGCTGAAGCAGCCGTTCGATTTCAAGAGCAACGCGACCGTGGAGGTGCGCCGCGAGAAGGCCCCCTGGCCAAAAGATGACGCCGATGCCGATCAGCTTTGGCACGGCCGCATCGCCAGCGAATTACTCCAGGAAAAATTAAGCGAGCACCCGATCGAACCTCCGCCGCAGCTAATTGCCCGGCGTTACGATCGCATTTCGCGAAACGTCCACGAAGAGGATCGCGAAGAGCAGGTGAAACTTTATCTGGATGCGCTCGCCCAAACCTACGACCCGCACTCCGAGTATTTGAGCAAGGCGGACTTCAAGAATTTCAACATCCAAATGGGCCTCTCGCTCGTCGGCATCGGCGCGATGCTGCGCACTGATGACGGCTACGCGAAAATCGAAAGCCTTGTCCCGGGCGGACCTGCGCAAACGGACGGACGTCTGAAAGTTGGCGATCGAATCACGGCGGTTGGGCAAGGCGGCACCGAGTATGTCGATGTTCGCGACATGCGGCTGGACAAAGTCGTGGAGATGATTCGCGGCAAAAAAGGAACCAAAGTCCGTTTGCTCGCGATTCCGGCAAACGCGCCCGATCCTTCTCAGCGCAAGAACGTCGAGCTCGTGCGCGACGAAATTAAGCTGAAGGACCAGGAAGCGCGCGCCGATATTATTATTAAGAAGGACGAAAACGGCACCCCGGCGAAACTCGGATGGTTGACCCTTCCATCGTTCTACGCCGACATGGATCGGCACTCCAAGAGCACCACGCGCGATGTGCTCGCGTTGCTCAAGCGTCTGAAGAAAGAAAACATCTCCGGACTGGTGATCGATCTTCGTCGCAACGGCGGCGGCTCGCTCGAGGAAGCGATCTCGCTGACCGGATTGTTTTTGAAATCGGGTCCGATCGTCCAAACGAAAGGGTCCAATGGAAACATCGTGGTTTCGAGTGATCCCGATCCGGGAGTTGCTTACTCCGGTCCGCTGATTGTTTTAACCAGCCGCCAAAGCGCGTCTGCGAGCGAGATTTTCGCCGCCGCGCTCCAGGATTACGGCCGCGCGATCATCGTGGGTGACAAGAGCACTTTTGGCAAAGGCACGGTGCAAACGATTTTGCCGATCGGCCGGTTTACTTCGCTGCTCGGCAGCCGGTCAGACGATGACGGCGAATTGAAGTTAACCATTCAGAAATTTTATCGCGTCGCCGGCGGCTCGACCCAGCTCCACGGCGTGGCTTCGGACATCGTTCTGCCGACGTTGAGCGATCTGCCCGAATTTGGCGAAGGCGCGCTGAAGAACCCGTTGCCTTACGACGAAGTTCCGAAAGCTCGTTACACCAAGTGGTCGGACGGCCATCCGCTGTTCATCGAGGAATTGAAACGTCGCTCAGCCGAGCGCGTGCAACGCGATCCGGAATTTCATTACGTCACGGAAGACATGGACCGTCTTCGTCACAAACTGGATGAAAATCGCATCACTTTGAATGAAGACGCGCGCAAAAAAGAAATTCAGGATGACAAATTGCGAAAGGAGACGCGCACGAAAGAACGTCTCGCTCGACAAGAAGAGGAACCGAGCATTTATCGCGTTACTCTGGACACCGTCGACAAACCGAATCTTCAGTTGATCATGTATCCCGGGAAACTCGCCCAGGCCAAAGCCAAAGGAGCCCTCAAAGTTTCTCCGGAAGCTGCGTCCCCGGATGATAGCGACGATTCGGATACGATTGGCGGCGCTGACGACACAAAGGAACCGGCGATCGATCCCGAACGCGACGAATCGCTGAACATTCTGGCCGACCTGGTCGATCTTTCCAAAGGTCCAAAGACCGCGGCAAGCTCGACGATTAAGAAATCTACGACCCAGCGCCCGTAAGATTTCGTTGGTGGATCGCGATCTCCGAGCGCGATTTTTTAAACGTCCTCGGAGAGGCCGTTCCACCTTACCGCGATCGCAGCGGCTTAATGTTTCTGGCCGAGCAATTTCTCAAGCGCCGGGAGCATTCTTGACGCCATCACGTGAAGACCCGTGGCATTGAAATGGTTTTGCGGATCTCCGGGCACGTGATATTGGGCCGCGGGCAAACCGCCCCACATCACGCACGGTGCGCCCTTGGATGCAGCGACATCGCAAACGTTGGCTGAAGGGTAACTGACTACCAGCACGGCAGCGCCGTTCCCTTTTAATTTTTCAATGACCGTGTCTACGTTCTTGCGAATCGTCGCCGCAGGCACGCCGTGCTTGGCGTCGTTGACGCCAACCTGAACGATCACCACGTCCGCTCTGCCGACACTGCCCACATTTGCCACTGCCTCTTCGCTAGTGCGCCCGTTCACGCCATCATTGGTCACACTAACGTCGCAACCTTTTTGGCGCAGCATGGTTTCGAGCTGAGCGGGATACGTTTCGTTTCTGGCAACACCTTTGCCGTAAACGCCGCTATCGCCGTAAGCGACGATGTGCAATGGAGCAGCCACTGCGAGTTGTGTTGCTGCGACAACTAACAACGAACTAGACAGGATTAAGGCGATTTGAGGATTTCGCTTTTGAATCATCCAATTTAATCCAGTCAATCCTGTCGATTTTGTGCCCTCATACCGCGATTGGCGCTTTGATCGACGGATGCGGGTTGTAATCCACGAGCTCGAAGTCTTCGAATTTGAAATCGCGAATGTCTTTGACCGCGGAATTTAGTTTCATTCGCGGTAAAGGTCG
The DNA here is from genome assembly GCA_963814965.1 of uncultured Verrucomicrobiae bacterium. Taxonomy (GTDB): domain Bacteria; phylum Verrucomicrobiota; class Verrucomicrobiia; order Chthoniobacterales; family UBA10450; genus AV40. The sequence continues at coordinate 585,818 of CAWFFA010000026.1, read as the reverse complement.
ACATTCGCGAGTGAGCTGTTCGCGCGCCTGGTCGAGATGATTGTTGTAAAGATGCAAATCGCCGAAAGTGTGGACAAAGTCGCCGGGGGTAAGATCCACAACCTGCGCCACCATCATCGTGAGCAGCGAATAGCTGGCGATGTTGAACGGCACCCCGAGAAATAGATCGCAGCTGCGTTGGTAGAGCTGGCAGCTCAGCGCACCGTCTTGCACATAAAATTGAAACAGCACGTGGCACGGCGGCAACGCCATCTTCTCGATCTCCGCCGGATTCCACGCTGTCACAATCAATCGGCGACTCGACGAATTTGTTTTGATCTGCGCAATGACGTTGTCGATCTGATCGACCCGCACGCCGTTACCGCCGCGCCAGTCGCGCCATTGAGCGCCGTAAACGCGGCCGAGGTTTCCCTCTTCGTCCGCCCACTCGTCCCAAATCGTGACGCCGTGCTCGTTGAGATATTTGACGTTGGTGTCGCCGCGCAAAAACCAGAGCAGCTCGTAGATGATCGATTTGATGTGGAGCTTCTTTGTGGTCAGCAGCGGAAATCCCGGACCGTTCGGGCGCAAATCAAATCGGGTTTGCGCGCCGAAGATCGATAGCGTGCCCGTGCCGGTGCGATCGTCGCGCGGCTGACCTTCTTCAAGAACGAGCCGGAGAAGATCGTGATACTGCCGCACGCGTGATCTTACGCGCGCATGAAATTCGCGCAAAGGTGGATCGCAAATGCTAGTGCGGCTCGCACCTCCGAGCGCGATTGGTAACGTCCTCGGAGAGGCCGTTCCACCTACCGTTGCCCGAGGTCTTTTTCGAGCTGAGTTTTGCGTTCGTTCAACGTTTGCAAACGCAATTGCCAGCGATGGAGCTGGATCGTGAGCTGATTGATATTACCGGTTATCTCGGCGCGCTGCGATTCGTTCTCCTTCAACTTGCCGCGAAGTTCCTCCGCATAAGCGTGCGCGTTCGAATCGGGTTCCTGCGGTTGGGGGACCAGCGTTTGTTGACCGCACTTTTGGCAGGCCAGATTCATTCCAGCTGCCGAGCGATTCGCGACCAGCGCCGCTTTGCAGTGCTGGCAGTGAAAGAAAATGTCCGGATCGGATTCGACTTTTCTCGGAGAATTTTTCGTGGTTTCCACCCGACAAGAACGAGCAGGGCATGTGCCCAGGTGGATCGCAAATGCCAGTGCGGCTCGCACCTCCGAGCGCGATTGGATAACGTCCTCGGAGAGGCCGTTCCACCGAATAGCCGCGACGCCGTGGCACTATAGAGCAACGTCACAAAACTGGGTTTGTGACGTGTTGTCTCACTTCGAGGCTGTCAAAATCACCGTTGAATTGGGTTAAGTGCCTGTCCAACAAAGGATTGAGCGTAAAGCCCCTCCGCGGCTTATGGTTTGCTAAAGACCGACTCGGTTGAAGTCTGCCCACGTTTGACGTCGTGTTTGGGCGACTCCACTCGATTCAAGAAAGGAAATTAAAATTTATGGCTAAAGTTTTAGGTATCGATTTGGGGACCACCAATTCCTGTATGTCAGTGATGGAAGGTGGCGACCCGGTAGTTTTGGAAAATTCGGAAGGCGCGCGCACGACACCGTCGGTTGTCGCGTTTACGAAAAGCGGCGAGCGATTGGTCGGCCAGGCTGCGAAGCGCCAGGCGGTGACGAACCCGCAGAACACAGTTTTCTCAATCAAGCGGTTCATGGGCCGCAAATTCGATGAAATCCACGAAGAGGAGCATCGCGTTCCCTACAAAATCGTGAAGGCGGCGAACGGCGACGCTCACGTGCAAGTGGAAGTCGCCGGCGAGCGCAAGACATTCTCGCCGCCGGAAATTTCGGCGATGATTTTGTCGAAGTTGAAAGCCGACGCAGAAGCGAAGCTCGGCGAGAAAATCACCCAGGCGGTCATCACCGTCCCAGCTTACTTCAACGACTCGCAACGCAACGCGACCAAGGACGCGGGTAAAATCGCGGGCCTCGAAGTGTTGCGCATCATCAACGAGCCGACTGCTGCGTCGCTCGCTTACGGTTTGGACAAGAAAAAGGACGAGAAGATCGCGGTATACGATTTGGGCGGCGGCACGTTCGACATTTCCGTTCTCGAAATCGGCGATGGCGTTTTCGAAGTGAAAGCGACCAACGGCGACACCCACCTTGGTGGTGACGATTGGGACGCAAAGGTGATGGATTGGATCATCTCCGAGTTTAAGAAGGACAGCGGCATCGATTTGACGAAGCAGCCGGACGCGGTCCAACGCATCAAGGAAGAAGCCGAGAAAGCCAAGATCGCGCTCTCGAGCTCGCAGGAATACGAAATCAATCTGCCGTTCGTCACCGCGGACGCGAGCGGTCCGAAACACATTCAGAAAAAGCTGACTCGTTCGAAACTGGAGCAGCTCACCGACGATTTGATGCAGCGAACGATTCCGCCGGTCAAAGCGTGTTTGAAAGACGCGAAAATCTCCGAGCGCGAAGTGAACGAGCTCGTGCTCGTCGGCGGCATGACCCGCATGCCGAAAGTGGTCGAGACGGCCCGTGGCCTGATCGGCAAGGAGCCGCACAAAGGCGTGAACCCGGACGAAGTGGTTGCCATTGGTGCAGCAATTCAAGGAGGTGTTCTTCGCGGCGACGTGAAAGACGTCCTCCTCTTAGACGTGACTCCGCTCACGCTGGCGATTGAAACCGCCGGGGGAGTAGCCACACCGATGATTCCGCGTAACACCACGATTCCGACCAGGAAATCGCAAATCTTTTCGACTTATAGCGACAACCAGCCGGGTGTGGAAATCAAAGTGTTACAAGGCGAACGCCCACTCTCGCGGGACAACAAGAACCTCGGCACGTTCCATCTCGACGGAATTCCGCCGGCTCCGCGCGGCGTTCCGCAGATTGAAGTGACCTTCGACATTGACGCGAACGGCATCCTCCACGTCTCCGCGAAAGACCTCGGCACCGGCAAGGAGCAGAAAATCTCCATCACCGGTTCGAGCGGCTTGAGCAAGGAAGAAATCGACAAGATGCAGCGCGAAGCGGAAGCGCACGCCGACGAAGACAAGAAGGCGAAAGAAGCTATCGAGATCAAGAACAACGCCGACACGCTGGCATACCAGTCCGAGAAACAACTCAAGGAGCTGGGCGATAAAATTCCGGCCGATAAACGCAAAACAGTCGAAGACGCAATCGCCGCGGTGCGGGAAGCAATCAACAAGAACGACACCGATGCGATCAAGCGCACCTACGACGATTTGCAGAGCAAGTTCCAGGACGTAAGCGCCGAGCTTTACAAACAAGCTTCAGCGCAAGCCGGAGCAGGTCCGCAGCCCGGTTCGGGGCCACAACCCGGACCTGAGGCCGGTGGACGGCCCGGCCCTGAACAAGGCGGCGCCGCTAAGCGGGGCGATGGGCAAGGCGACGTTGTCGACGCCGAGTTCGAAGTCGTCGACGAAGACAAGAAAAAGTAACCGAAACAATTTGCTGACGGTCCGGTTGCTGCCGGATCGCCGGCTCAACCCAAAAAAAACAAGAAAGAGAAAACTAAACGCTTATGGCAACAGTTAACGTAAAACCGCTCGGAGATCGGGTGCTGGTGCAACCAATGGAAGAGCAGGAAACAAAAAAAGGCGGGATCATCATTCCCGACACTGCGAAAGAAAAACCGCAGGAAGGCAAAGTGGTCGCTCTCGGCACCGGTAAGGTGAACGAAGAGGGCAAGAAGGTGGATTTCACCGTGAAGAAAGGGGACAAGGTCCTCATTTCAAAATACGGCGGCACCGAAATCAAAATCGACGGCGAAACATTCATGATCATGCGCGAGGACGACATCCTCGGCATCATTGGCTGATCGCCATTTAACGAATTAACAATTTAACCAATTAACGAATAAAAATTATGGCAGCTAAACAATTACAATTTGATGAAGCAGCGCGGCACACTTTGCTGCGCGGAGTCGAGAAACTTGCGCGGGCCGTCAAGGCCACGCTCGGACCGAGCGGTCGCAACGTGATTCTCGACAAGAAATTCGGCAGTCCGACGATCACCAAGGATGGTGTGACGGTCGCGAAAGAAATCGAGCTCGAAGATCCGTATGAAAATATGGGCGCGCAGCTCGTTCGCGAAGTTGCTTCCAAAACTTCGGACGTCGCGGGCGACGGCACGACCACGGCGACAGTTCTCGCGGAATCCATTTACCGCGAAGGTCTCCGTAACGTCACCGCCGGCGCGAACCCGACATCGTTGCAGCGCGGCATTAATAAAGCCGTCGATGCGATCGTCGAGGAGCTGAAAAAAATCTCCAAGAAAGTAAGCGATCGCAGCGAGATCGAACAGGTCGCGACCGTTTCAGCCAACTGGGACAAGAAAATCGGCGAGATCATCGCCGATGCCATGGACAAAGTCGGCAAAGACGGCACGATCACGGTCGAGGAAGCGAAAGCAATCGAGACCACAATGGATGTGGTCGAGGGCATGCAGTTCGATAAAGGTTATCTGTCGCCTTACTTCGTGACCAACGCGGAGGAGATGGAAGCCGCTCTCGATAATCCGTACATTCTGATTTACGAGAAGAAAATCTCGAGCCTGAAGGACCTGCTTCCGTTGCTCGAGAAAGTCGCGAAAGCGGGACGTCCGCTGTTGATCATCTCAGAAGATGTGGAAGGCGAAGCGCTCGCGACCTTGGTCGTGAACAAATTGCGCGGAACGCTCCAAGTCTGCGCGGTCAAAGCTCCGGGCTTCGGCGATCGTCGTAAGGCGATGCTCGAAGACATCGCGGTGCTGACCGGCGGCAAACTGATCAGCGAAGACCTGGGCATCAAGCTCGAGAACATCAAGATTGAAGACCTCGGCAAAGCCAAGCGCGTCACCGTCGACAAGGAAAACACCACGATTGTCGAAGGCTCGGGCAAGGGTGCTGACATCCAGGGCCGGGTCGCTCAGATCCGTCGTCAAATTGAAGAGACGACCAGCGATTACGACAAAGAGAAACTTCAAGAACGACTCGCGAAACTCGCGGGCGGTGTTGCCGTCATCAACGTCGGCGCAGCGACCGAGACCGAGATGAAAGAGAGAAAGGCGCGCGTCGAAGACGCATTGCACGCCACGCGTGCGGCGGTCGAGGAAGGCATCGTCGCGGGTGGCGGTGTCGCATTGATCCGAGCCCAGAAATCGCTCGAGGGCATGCGAGGCCTCAACGAAGATGAAAAAGTTGGCGTCCAGATCGTGCGTCGCGCGATCGAAGAGCCGTTGCGTACACTGGCCAACAATGCCGGCGCGGAAGGCGCGCTCATTGTCGAGGAAGTCAAGAAGCGCAAAGGCAACGAAGGCTACGACGTCGCCAAGGGCGAATATGTCGACCTGGTGAAGGCCGGCATCGTCGATCCAACCAAGGTCACGCGAAGCGCGTTACAAAACGCGGCCTCGATCGCGGGTCTGTTGCTCACCACCGAAGCATTGGTCACGGAAGTTCCTGAAAAGGAAAAATCTCCGGCGATGCCTCCGGGCGGAATGGGCGGTATGGATTATTGATCCCGCCTAGGCGGGAGAAACCCCGAAGAATTTCGGGGCTAAGCGCCAACAACAATTAACAAGCAGCCGAGCTCGCAAGGGCTCGGCTGTTTTGGTTTTCATGCTCGTTCCGCAGGATTGACCGTTAGGCTCAAAAGTGAATAACCTGCGCCACATGAAAACATTGTTGGTCCTCCTAGCCGCTTGCGCAGTTCTTACGCTATCGTGCGGATGCACACGTACTCCTTTTAAAGACTTTGATGTTGGAGCGGACACTTTCGATCCGAATCCATTTCCACTAAATCCAAAGTGGGGAAAACAAATCGAGCAAAACACTATTCCGAATCCAAGTGAGAGCTGCCCGCTCGACTCCGGTTCGACAAATCAGAATGATTGGACCAACAACCCGCAGTTCCCGAATTGCACCTCCTATGCTGTAAGTTTTAATGATGCCCACCTTTGCGGCCCACACGTGAACTTCATGCCAGTGACATATCAGGGGACCGTAAGATGGGATAGTCACCAAACATTTTGGCCGTTCGGTGATGACGATTACACCCTGAATGTGTTCCGGGATGACCAAGCTCTTTACACGGCTCAGGATCACCAAGTGCATATCGAGTTCGATTCCGATGAGACCGTCGATAACTGGGACGACACCAACACATGGTGGGATAACTTTCACCATAATGCGGTCGATCAAGACGATGCCCATGCCAGGGCCATGATCGATGGACGTTCCGTTATCGTTATCGGTTTGCTCAATCTGGATAAGGAGCACCGTGGCAAGCCAGAGTTGCATCCGGTCTATGCGATGTTCGTTCGGGTGAATAGTGGTAACACGCCCAGCCTGCGGCAAAGTTCATGGGCCTTTTTCGTAAGAAATTGGGGGAACGAAGGGTATTGCGGCAGTGACGATGAAGGGCTCTACGCCGCTCGGCAGCAGGTAAGCATCAAAGTCCCAGATGTGATCAACATTAAAGACAATAACATTTGGGAAGGGGCGCAAAACGAGGACCAGCTGTCAGGGATGGAAGTGACTGGCCAGCACGCTGGTGACGGTATCATCCTTACTTTTACGCTTTTAACGCCGGACAAACAAAGCTGGTTCGTCGGTGATATTACTTTCGAGACAAGAGAGCCGGCAAACACCGAGGGTGGCAACGCATCGGCAGGAGTTGGTTCGCCCGCTACTGAGCCCTCGCCGAGTCACACCGAAGGTGAAGATAAGATTCCCGACGATTTGGCAGAGCGGTACAACAAACTACCAGATAATGCGAAACTCGACTTGATCGCACAGTTACGCAGTCTTACGCCTAAGAGAAAATCTTTCAAAGTGCAGCGGATTCTTTTGGACGAGCAGTCTAACATTAAAGAAATCCACCATAAGTTGCCAGTAAAAGTAGCTGTTGATTCTGGCCTTGTTAGGGCAGTTAAAAATTCTCGGACGCAACAGATTCGGCAAAAACGGCGTGAATTGGCCGAAAAGTTTTTGTCTCAGCATAGCGATAGCCCGTGATAGGAGGGAACAAGGTGTCGGAGGGAAAGGAAATGGGCGAAAACGGGGTCGTATCTAAAGATTCAAGATTTCGGTAGCGAGTGACGCACAAAGAGGACGAAACGGAGTTCACCCTCCAGTAGGTTCATGGTTCCCTGACTTTTAGACAAATCTGTCGGCGGGCGGCGTCTCTTCTGGATGACCAGAGGCTGTAGTCGAAGTCTGATTTTCCTTTTCGTATCGCTTGGACTGCTCAGTTGCAATCGTGCGCTCACGGTCGACGACGTTATCGATCGCAATACCAAGGCAATGGGCGGTCGAGCGGCAATCGAGGCGATTCAGTCTATTGAAGTCAGTCTTCACATCACTGATCCCGGTTACGAAGTGGACGGGATCTATTACGCGGCGCGGCCGGGCCGGATGCGGATCGACATTTCCTCAGCGGATAAACATGTGTTCACTGAGGCTTTCGACGGACAGCGCGGTTGGGAATGGAACGGCAAGGAATCCGCGACCGCTTCGCCAAAAGCGACGGCCGCGCTGCAGCACGGAGTTGAGCTTCCGGGAAAACTTTTCGGTTTGCACGAACTCAAACAGCGCGGTCATCAGGTCGAGCTCGTTGGCAGGGAAAAGATCGAAGGAACTAATTACTACGCGCTTCGCGTCACCCTGCGCGACGGCTACAGCACGACGCTTTATGTGGATCCGACGAGCTGGTTAATTACGCGGCGTCGCGACGTTCGCCCGTTGCACGTAGACATTGATCCGACTCCGACAACGATCGAGCAGCGAAGCACGGATTTTCGCACGATTTCGGGTGTGCAATTCCCTTTCGCCAACACGGAGACTGATTTGAAAGCGGGAAAAGTGCTCGAGAGCTCGCAAATAAAGAGCATCAAGATCAATCCCCCGATAGATCCGTCATTTTTTGAAAAGCTTTGAAATGGGAGTGACCAGTGACAGGCGGAGTTGATGGTTGATTGAACGCTCGCTACGCTCGCTTTAGTTGAGAGTTGCGGAGCGGGCGATTGGGGTCAATCGCCCCTACCTATTTCGTGTCAATTCGTGTAATTCGTGGTTGATGAAAAAGGTCCTCATTTTGAGCGGGCTGATTGGGCTGTGCGGGTTCGCAACGTCGAGTCTCGCGGCGCCGGCGAAGGATGACAGCCTGAACGCTGTTGCCGAGCGGTACGCGCATCTTGTGCTGGCCCTGGGACAACATGATCCCGATGAAGTCGACGCGTTTTACGGGCCGGCCGTGTGGAAGACGCAGGCGGAGAAGGAAAAGAAGTCGTTGGATATGATCGCCGCCGAGGCGCAGAAGTTGATGGTTGATAGAACGCTCGCGGCGCGAGCTTTAGTTGATAGCGAATCCGCTGCAAAGGCGTCGCACAGCGACGCGGCTACAACAAAGAAATCCGGCGGCGATATGGATTGTTGCGCGCCGGGAACGCCGGACAGCAATCTGCTCCAGTTGCGTCGCGAATATTTGCAGAAGCAGATTTCCGCGCTGGCGGCGCGGGTGCGGATGTTGAAGGGCGAGAAACTAAAGTTCGATGACGAATCCAAGGCGCTTTACGACGCGGTCGCGCCGACTTATCCGGATTCGCACTTCGATGAAATCCTGAAAAAGCTCGAAGCGAAAATTCCGGGGACTGGCGAATTGTGGAAGCGGTACGAGGAATGGCGGAAACCGTTCATGATTCCGAAGGAAAAACTCGACGCCGTGTTTCAAGCTGCGATCAAGGAATGTCGCGCCCGGACGCTGGCGCACATTGCGCTTCCGCCTAACGAGAGTTTCACGGTTGAGTACGTGACCAATAAACCGTGGGGCGGTTACAATTGGTACAAAGGCAATTTCCACAGCGTGATTCAGGTGAACACCGATCTGCCGATCTATATCGATCGCGCGGTCGATCTTGCGGCGCACGAAGGTTATCCCGGGCATCACGTTTACAATTCGCTCCTGGAAAAGAACCTGGTCCGGGATCGCGGCTGGATAGAGTTTTCGGTTTACGCGCTGTTCTCGCCGCAATCGTTGATCGCGGAGGGGACGGCGAATTTCGGCCGAGACGTTGCGTTTCCGACCAAGACCGAGCGAATGAAATTCGAGAAGGAAATGTTATTCCCCGCGGCGGGAATAGATCCGGCCCGCGCGGACGAATATTATGCCGTGCAGGACTTGTTTAAGGAGCTCGATTATACCGTAAACGAAGCCGCGCGCAGATTGATCAACGGTGAGATCGACGAGAAAACCGCCGTGCAATGGTTGCAAAAATACGCGGTGATGGAACCGCCTCGTGCCGAGAAGCGGGTGAAATTTATCCGGCGTTACCGCAGTTACGTGATCAACTACAACCTCGGCGAAGACATGGTGCGCCGTTACATTGAGAAACGAAGCGGCAGCGATCCGGAAAAAAGGTGGAGCGAATTCGGGAAGCTGCTCGCGTCCCCGCGCTTGCCTAGTGGACTAACAGAAGTGACCAGTGACAAGTGACCTGTGACCAGCAAGACGCGGACATTGAATTAGGAAAACAGGAAAAAAATCAGACAGGATTTACAAAATTTTTTGGCTTAGAAGACGGGCGATTAGGGGCAATCGCCCCTACCTAATCGTTCAGAATCCTGCTAATCCTGTCGATTCTCGCTCTGTGCGCTCCGCGTTCTCTGTGGTGAAAGTCCCCAGAATTGGGGTCGTATCTAAACATTCAACATTTGAAAGAAAGTGACCCGCCTTCCATGGCTACGGCGTGGCAGGCCAGTGACCAGCGGCGCAAGAGCTGATAGCTGATAGAACGCGCTCTCCGTTCGCTGTGGTTGAGAGATCCGAGCCGGATTGGCATTACTATTAACTAAAGGCGCAGCCGTTCCGTCAACTACCGACTTGTCCTCCTCGGTAATTTCCGGCCGTAACCGGGTAGCAAAAAACGAGTTAGGAAACACAAAAAACGAGAAGTGGGCGGGTTGTTTTGATGGCTTGTTCTGAGGCACATATGCAAACCAAATTACCCAAAGCTCGCCGCCGTATTCCCGCTTCGCTCTTGTTTAACGGAGAACATAAAGCTAAGGTTCGCGACCATTTGCCGGTAAAAACCATGGAAAGCTACGTGTCGGATTTGATGGCTGGGGTCAAAGCAAAGAACCCGGGTGAATCGGAGTTTCATCAAGCGGTCCAGGAGGTCGCCGAATCGCTGACCCTGGTGCTCGATCGCGAGCCGCGTTATCGCAAAGCGAAAGTTCTCGAGCGAATCATTGAGCCCGAGCGGGTGATTATGTTCCGGGTCGCGTGGCAGGACGACAAAGGCGAACTGCACGTACAACGCGGGTTCCGGATCCAGATGAACAGCGCGATCGGCCCGTACAAAGGCGGTCTCCGATTTCATCCGACGGTGAATTTGGGAATCCTCAAGTTCCTGGCCTTCGAACAGGTCTTCAAAAACGCGCTAACCACGTTGCCGATGGGCGGCGGCAAAGGCGGTTGTGATTTCGATCCGCATGGGAAGACCGATTCCGAAGTGATGCGGTTTTGTCAGGCGTTCATGTGCGAACTGTGGCGGCACATCGGTCCCGACACCGATGTGCCCGCGGGCGACATCGGCGTGGGCGCGCGCGAGATCGGTTATTTGTTCGGGATGTACAAGAAACTAAAGAACGAGTTCACCGGCGTGATGACCGGCAAAGGTCTGACCTGGGGCGGTTCGGTGATTCGGCCGGAAGCGACCGGTTACGGTGCGGTTTATTTCGCGGAAGAAATGCTCAAGACGCGCAAGGAAGATTTGAAGGGCAAGACGGCGCTGGTTTCTGGTAGCGGGAATGTCGCGCAATATACGATCGAGAAATTGATCACGCTCGGCGCGAAACCGGTCACGGTGTCCGACTCCGGCGGATACATTTTCGATGAAGAAGGAATTACGCGCGACAAACTCGCGTTTGTGATGGACCTGAAAAATAATCGGCGCGGCCGGATTTCCGAGTACGCAGACAAGTTCAAAGGCGCGGTGTTCGCAAAGACGGATCCGAAGCTCGACCACAATCCGCTCTGGAACCACAAGGCCGAGTGCGCGTTTCCGAGCGCGACCCAGAACGAGATCAACGGCAAGGACGCCGCCAATCTTTTGAAGAACGGGTGCTACGTCGTTTCGGAAGGCGCGAACATGCCGAGCACGATCGATGCGGTGAACCAGTTTCTCGATGCCAAGATTCTTTTCGGTCCGGGCAAGGCCGCGAACGCCGGCGGCGTGGCGACATCAGGATTGGAAATGGCACAGAACAGCATGCGCATTCGTTGGACGCGCGAAGAAGTCGACGCGCGGTTGTTCAACATCATGAAAACGATCCACGAAGTTTGTTATCGCACAGCCGAGAAATACGGGACGCCGGGCAATTACGTGAACGGCGCGAACATCGCCGGGTTTACGAAAGTCGCCGACGCTATGATCGACCAGGGACTGGTCTGAGGTTGAGAGGTTGAGGCGTTGAGGTCCGAGCCGGACTGGCACTAGTGGCGGTTCGGTGAACCGCCGCTACCTTACAAATATGGCGACAGAAAGTTTCCGAAGAGCCCGAAGGAGATGACCAAGGGATTGATCTATTTCCCGCGGATGCTGGACAAGATCCGGATGCATCTCGGCGATGAGCTGCACGACGATTACCAGCAAAATTTCGGCGCGCCGCAAACCGCGGACAGTGCCATGTGTAATTTTCTACGGATTCATCACCGGGATTTGGTCGAACGAGTGAAACAAGGCGGGACTGACGAAGAGATTCTGGAGTGGTGTTTCGAAAAAGGCCGGCGTGTGAATGAAGGTGACGTTTTTGTTTGGAACGGTTTCATTTCGAAACTCGGCTGGCGTGATCGCGTTACCCCGCGATTGGAGGAACGAAAGAACGAGATGGGTATCACGGATCGGAGTGACATTCAGTGCATTCCGGACCTGATCGATTTCGACGAGGAACGACTAAAATAGCGATCAGTGACCGGTTACCAGTGACGTCAAAAGCAAGGAGAATGGAGCACGGAGCAAGGAGTGAGTAGATTTCTAACTGCGCTTTTGTTGGGCTCCGTGCTCCTGGCTCCCAGCTCCACGCTTGTCGCCGGCGATGCGGTAGCGATTGGTTACAACAAGGACGGGGTCTGGACTTCGGTCACCTATTATTCTTCTGGCGCACCTAAAGGCGGCCGCGATTACAAAACAGAAGCGGAAGCGCGCGAGGAAGCGTTACGCGATTTGCGCAGACGAGGCGATCATCAAAACGCGCGCGAGGAAATTCTATCGTCGTCCGATTCCACCGGATTCGTGGCGGTTGCGCGTGCTGCGAACGTCCCGGGCAAGGACGTAAACGTTGTCGGCCGTGGAAAATCGCAGGCTGAAGCGGACGAAAATGCGATGGCCGAGCTGAAAAAGGCGGGCGCGGAGAAAAATCAGAAGATTGTTTATCGCTATTTCTCGCACGGAGCTGATGCCAAATGATCCAGCGTGCGATCGCGCGCTTGTCATTGATGCGGAACTAGACATTTTCGTTGGATGACGAAATGGCGATGCATTGTTGGTGTAGGGTTCTTGCTGGCAACTGTCGGACTGGTCAAGTCCGCCGAGCCGGTAGCAAAGGCTCCTCCCAGTGCGGAGGTCGATGAGGAGTCAGCAACGCCTTCGCCGACAGCAACGCCAATTGTTTTTTCCGCGCAAACACTGGATGATCTCAAGCGGTTGCAACAAGCGGCGTTGAGCAGCGATTACGCTTATCGAGAAGTTGGGCATCTTGCGAACAACATCGGACCGCGATTGAGCGGATCAGCGCAAGCAGCGAAAGCAGTTGAGTACGTCGCAAGCGAACTGAAAGCGCTCGGCTGCGAAGTGCAGTTGGAAAAAGTGATGGTGCCGCACTGGGTGCGCGGCGAAGAGACCGCGGCGCTTGTTCAATTTCCAGGAATGGCGGACGGCACCACGCAAAAGATCGTGCTCTGCGCGCTCGGCGGAAGCGTTGCCACTCCAAAGGATGGAATCACGGCGGACATTGTGGTCGCGAAAAATTTCGACGAACTGAAAGCAATGCCGCGCGACATGGTTGCGGGCAAGATTGTGCTGTTCACGTATCCGTTCGACAAACAAATGGCAGCGGTCGGTCGCAGCGGCGAAGCCTACGGGGAAGCGGTAACTTATCGAAGCGATGGGCCGAGCGCGGCGGCTCGACAAGGCGCAGTCGCATGTCTGATTCGTTCGGTTGGCGGCGCCGATTATCGGATTCCGCATACCGGATCGACGAAATACGCGACTGACGCCCCGAGGATTCCGGCTGGCGCGGTCACGAGCGAAGACGCCGATTTGATTTCCGATCTGGTAAAGCAGGGCTCGGTGAAAATGAAACTAGTGCTAACGCCGCAAACGTTACCCGACGTCGAAAGCGCGAACGTGATCGGCGACATCAAAGGCAGCGAACATCCCGAACAGGTAGTGATCGTTTCAGGCCATCTCGATTCCTGGGACTTGGGAACGGGCGCGATTGACGACGGCGCAGGGGTGGCGGTTTCAATGGAAGCGGCAAACCTTGTCCAGAAACTGCATCTGAAGCCAAAACGCACGATCCGCGTGATCGCGTGGATGAACGAAGAGAACGGGACGCGCGGTTCCAAACAGTACGCGAAGGATCACGAGAAAGATTGGGCAAACCATTTCGGGTCCATGGAAACAGACAACGGCGCCGATCATCCGATAGGAATTCACATTAAAGCGAAGCCCGAAGTGAAGAAGCTGTTGAAACCGGTTGCGGCGGTGCTGCAGGAATCGGGAGCAGGCGCATTGGAATTGAGCGAGCACGCAGGCGCTGACATCGAGCCGATGGAAAAGGCGGGCGTGCCGTCGTTCGCGCCGATTCAGGACGGGCGGTTCTATTTCAATTATCACCACACGGCTGCGGACACGCTGGACAAGATCGATCCCAAACATTTGTCGGAAACTTCGGCGATCGTTGCCGTCTGGGCTTACGCGCTGGCCAACGCCGAGCAGCCGCTACCAAGAGAAGTGACCAGCGGCAAGTGACGGGTGGATCGAGCTCTCCGAGCTCGATTTGTAAACGCGCTCGGAGATCGCGTTCCACCAGAAGATCGACATCGTCAGTTTCGATATCGTTTGGTAGACGTGAAGTGTGAGGTTGGAGACGATTAATTCGATCGCGCAGAACGTCGCTGCAATCGGCGTGGGTCCACTCAGTCAGTCAATTCGCGGGAGATCGTGATCGTATGGAAGGAGCTTTTCCAAATCGCTCCGAAGCCGGTCGCGTTCTGGGGACAAAGCTCAGCAAATACTCCGGGCGCGACGACGTCATCGTGCTCGGATTGCCGCGTGGCGGTGTTCCAGTCGCCTACGAAGTTGCACAAGCATTGCGCGTTCCGCTGGATGTTTTCATCGTGCGCAAACTCGGCGTGCCAGGGTTCGAGGAACTCGCGGTGGGTGCGATCGCTTCCGGCGGCGTGCGGGTTTTGAACGAGGACGTGGCAAGCGCGTTGCCGAACGCGGACGAAATTATTGAAGCAGTCACGCAACAGGAGACCGCCGAACTCGAACGACGCGAGCATGAATATCGCGATGGTCGACCGGCGCCGGAGATTCGGGAAAAAACGGTGATCCTGATCGATGACGGTCTGGCGACCGGCGCTACGATGCGTGCCGCGGTGAAAGCGTTGCGTCAACGAGGCGCGGCAAAAATCGTGGTGGCCGTTCCAGTTGGTCCGCCGGACACGTGCCGGGAGTTCCAAGACCTGGCGGACGAAGTAGTCTGCGCGAACGCGCCTGAATTTTTCCAGGCGGTGGGCCAGTACTACGACGATTTTTCGCAAACAAGCGACGAAGAAGTGCGCGACTTACTGGCCCGGGCTGCGAAGTCCGAGCCGGACGGGCGTTAGACCCTCCAAGCTTATTCGCTGCGGCGAACTAATGACGGGTGATCCCGGAATGATGCACGCCGAATTCGTGCGGGAGCCTGCGCAACCGCTTAGCGGCAGCACACGCGATTACGATTGAGGAGACGTTTCAGAAGTCGGCGTACCGTTTCTGTGCCACTGCCCGTGATGCTGCTGCATCCATTGCCGCCGCCGTTCTTCCATTTGCTTCAAGCGCTGCTGTTGGTCCGGTGTGAGATACTGAGAGATCTCACGGTGTGTCTCAGTGATTACATCGCGCACGTGACGGCCAGTATCGCCTCGGATTTGTTCGAGCTGGGCGCCGGCTTTGTCGATGATCGGCGAAATTTTCGTCATTTGTTCATCGGTCAAATGAAGCTGCCAGCGTAAACGGTTTTTCATCGTCTGCGCTGCAATGCCGCCCGGATGTTGAGCAAACATGAAGTGATGGCCAATAGCCATGGTCATGAAGACGCCGGTGGCGCAGCCGGCGATGAACACCAGCAGAAAGCCGGCGATGAGTTTCCATTTCAGCGCGCTGTTCATTGCGCGAACTCGTCCTGAATCGCGGAATCGGCAATGGCGAATTCGTTACCGGACGCCAACATTGCGTCGGTGTTCCGATCGAATTCGAAATACGCGCCGGCGGTTGCGAGAACAATTACGGCAGCAGCGAACAGGGCGACTCGACGCAACAGGGCGCCAAATGCCGCGCCATTTCCATTTCGGCGCGCGAGCGCAATCACACGAGTGTCGAAACCGAACGGCATCTCATCAGTCGCATCATCGTTGGCCTGGGCCGCGCAGCGAAGTAACCGATCAACATCAGTGTTTTTCATAAATTTGCTCCGATTCCAAGTTTTGTAAGTTGCGCCTTCATTTTCTGCCGGGCCCGGAACGCGCGCACTTTGATTGCGGCAGTTCCCATTCCGGTGATCTGGTGAATTTCTTCGACGGAACGGCCCTGCAAGTAAAGCAAATCAATAATCACGCGTTCCACCGGTTTCAAAAACTCGAACAAATGTTCTACCAACTGACGCGAGGCGAGTCGATTGTCGGGCGCCAGCTCGTCCGACGAGGTGGCGAGGTTTTTCACGACGGCTTCTTCTTCCTCTGTCAGGTCCGCGTGGCGCAACTCCGGACGAACTCTCTCCGACTCGATCTGAGTGAGACAGGTGTTCACCGCGATACGAGAAACCCAATGCTCCAGGGGCACCTTGCCCGAAAACTGGGATAGCTTCTGAAAGACTTTAATGAAAATCATTTGGCAAAGATCCTCCTCAGAAGTTCGTCGCGGCCGATGAGACCGCACCATTTTCGCGACAAGCGGATAGAGTCGGCGCACCAGTTGGCGAGCCGCCTCATCGTCATGCCGAAGCGCGGCTTGAACCAGCGCATCAGGGTCAGAATCATCCATGTCCAAATCGCATCCACACTACAGCCAAAGACGGGTGGAGACGGGTTGTGGTTACAAGTTTCACGGGTGAAGGACGATAACAAATAAATGTAACCGGAGTCAGTGACGCGCCGTCACAGTTATCAAATAGCCCGGAAAAGGCGGGCGCAAACATGCAAATGAAAACAAGTAATATGAAACGAAACCTACTGACACTCGCGACAGCGGGCGCGATCGCGCTGGGTGGCTTTGCTTTGGTTAACGCGCAGGATGGGCCCGGCCCGGCCGGGCACGGATTTCGCGGACACCAATTTGCCATGCAGCATCTGACCAAGTCGTTGAACCTGACACCTGACCAACAGGCCAAGGTCCAACCGTTAATTGATCAGGCGAAACCACAAATCATCGCAATCCACAAGAATGCGATGCAACAGACTCAGGCGATCCTCGACAAAACCATGTCGCAGATCCGCCCGATGCTGACGCCGGAACAGCAAACGAAGTTCGACGCGCTCCAAAAAGCTCGTCAGGACATGCGTAACGCGATGCAGGAAATGCACGCCGCAATGGCGCAATAATTTCCTGGGGGGTCATGGAAGGAATGACGGCGGCGGCCAGAAATGGTCGCCGCCGGCAGCGTGACGCTGCACCCGGCTGATACAAATCGCCACGACAGCGATGGTTCGTCGGCCTAAAGTCGGCTGGTGAAATTTTCCAGGCGCACGGAAGTGACGACGCTCATGGCGAAGATCGACACCGATCGGTTACGCGAGATTCAACAGCGCCATGGCGGCTCGAGCGCTCGTTATGCAAAGTACGCGGACATTGAACACTGGCTGGCGATCAATCTTCCGCGCGTCCAGGAGTTGAAACTGGATTACTCACCGCCAAGGCAAGTTCTCGATCTTGGATGCGGCGCGGGTTTTTTTCTCTTTCTGCTGAAGCAGGCGGGCCATTCCTGCGTCGGCCTCGATGTTGGAGACTATCCGCTTTCGAACGAACTGATTGAGCTCTTCGGCGTGGACCGGTTGATCTGGCGGATTCGCGCGTTCGAGCCATTGCCCGATTTTGGACGCCAGTTCGATCTGATCACGGCGTTTTCAGCGGCGTTCAATCGCAATGCGGATGAGACCCGCGGCTGGACGGCGGATGAGTGGGAATTTTTTCTGAACGACATCAACCAGCATCTCAAACCCGGCGGCCGGATCCTGCTCGAGATTAATTCCGGCAAAGACGGCCGATATTTCCCGTCCGAGGTCAGCGAATTTTTTCTGAAGCGCGGCGCGCGGGTTGAAGGCGAGCGGGTTTATTTCGGGAAAGCTTAAACAGAAAGGAAACGAAGGTAGCCAAGATTCTCTGGCGCCTGACGGACCTTGGTTTTCTTTGTTCTTTTCTGTTTAGAGAATTGTCAGTTGCGTTTTTTACCGAACGAAAACAGGAAGAGTAAAACAGCCAATCCGGCCAGAACGGCGGCCACAATAAAAGCCGTGTTGCCAATTTCCATTCGATAATGGAAATCGGCCTTCATCCGTCCGGCCCATCCGATGAGCAAAAAGAGCAGCGCGCTGTAGAGTAAAATCACGCTAATTCCTCTCTGGTCGTCAGTCTTCATCGGTAATTGGTTCGCACTTCCATCCACGATTTGGCCGTCAAATTCAAGCCGCGATTTACCTTCCAGTGACGCTAAGAAGCGTCGCTTTCAGCCGTCAATTTCGAAAACGGATACAATAGAGGGGATTTAACAGGATTTCTGAATTGCAGGGCAACCGCTCCGGTATCGGCTGCGTGTTTTGTAGGACAGGCGCATCGCCCGTCGCGGTAACAGTTACCGGCCCAAACTAGAGACGTTAATTGCCTGGCATCTTCTCCGGCATCGTCACCCACTTGCCGCCCTGTGAAGTGAGAACCGGCAGCTCTTCCATCATGAACTGCGTCTTGCCAAGCGCGCCGATCATTTTGATGCCGGTGGCGCGATAAAACCACGCGCTCATTTCTTCGCCAGTGTGGCAGCCCCAGCTTTGCACGTAAGCGTTCTTCGCGAAAATGTTGCCGTGGATTTGCCGCAACTCCGATTCGTGCAGAAACGATTTCGATGCGCTGTCGACGTTGCTGCTGTAATCGAACATGAAACAGGCGCGGTTGGAGTGTCCGAAATATTCGAAGCCCGCGACTTTCAAGCGCCGACGGTCCTGCCCGTTATTCAGGTAGTTGATGACGTCGTCTCCGTTTTTGAACCAGACCAGCTTGATGTTGAATTTGTCGCGCACAGTTCCGATCAGCGAGATGAGGTCCTGTTTTTCCTGGGCCATGCGGTCGAGATAACCCTGTTTATAAATGAGCCAGGTGATCGGCGCGTCCGGTCCAAGACCGTCCCGGAGTTGTTCGGTCCGCAACCGGGCAGCCCGCACGAAGTTGGCCCACCAGTGGTCGTGCGGCTGGGCCTTGTATTGTTCCCATTCTTTTAGAGACGGACCGCCGACGAGAAGAACCCATTCGCCTTTCGGGATGTTGTCTCCCGCTTTCGCCAGCAAGGGCAGGATCGATAATATGCAAACCAGGAGCAGACGTTTCATGCCAATTTGAGGGAAGCACTATTTATGCAGGAAACGAAAATCTGCAACTTTGGCGGTTTCATACCTAAATCTCGTCTCTGACTAAATCCTTCAAGGTTTGGCGTTTGCGGATCAGGCTGACTTTGTCACCACGGACAAGCGTTTCGGCGGGCAGCGGTCGCGAGTTGTAATTCGACGCCATCGTAAATCCGTAAGCGCCGGCGCTCATGACCGCAAGCAGATCGCCTTCGTGGACGTCGGGCATCTCGCGATCGAGTGCGAAGAAATCACCGGATTCGCAGACCGGCCCAACGACATCCATCTTTTGTTTCCTGGCCTGGTCGGTCGACTCCTTTACCGGAACGATTTGATGATATCCCTGATATAATGCGGGGCGGATCAGATCGTTCATCCCGGCGTCGACGATCGCGAATCTTTTCTGGCCGGCCTTCTTAATATAGAGGACGCGCATAAGCAGGACCCCGGCGTTGCCAACGATGAAGCGTCCCGGCTCGACCAGGACGCGGAGGCCGACCTCGCGCAGCGGCGGAACGATCGCGTCCGCATAATCACGCACACTGAACGCGGACGATTCACCGCCCTGATCGTGCCACCATTTGCCCGAGCCGCTTTCCAGTGCTCGCCTATAAATGATTCCCATGCCGCCACCGATACTAAAAAACTTGATGCCGTATTTTGATTTCAGATCGCGAGCGAGCGGCGCGACCTTTTCGATGGCGGCTGCAAACGGCGCCGCTTCAGTGATCTGCGAGCCGATGTGCATTTGCACGCCAACGATGTCGACGTTGCCCATTTTGGCGGCACGCTCGTAAACGGCCGGCGCATCGTTGAGCGGGATGCCGAATTTGTTCTCGTGCGACCCGGTCGAAATGTACTTGTGGGTGTGCGGATCGACGTCGGGATTGACCCGCAACGCAATCGGCGCGCGCATTTTTTTTGCTCCGGCGATCTTGTCGATCTGCTCCAGCTCGGCTTCACTTTCTACGTTGAAACTGTGAACGCCCTGTTGGAGCGCGTAGTCGATTTCGTCGCGCGATTTTCCGACTCCCGCGAACGTGCATTTTTGCGGATCAGCGCCAGCGTTCATGGCGCGAAACAATTCGCCACCGGAAACGATGTCGAATCCCGCACCGGCGTCGGCCAGAAGTTTTAAGATCGTGCGGTTTGAGTTGGCCTTAACCGCGTAACAAATCAGGTGATCGAGCGGGGCGAGCGCGGCGTCGAGCCGGGTGAAGTGGCCGATGATAGTGCCGGCGCTGTAAACATAAAGCGGCGTCCCGAATTGATCGGCGGCCTGCGCCAGATCGACATTTTCGCAGTAAAGCTTGCCGTTACGATACTCAAACGAATGCACCGTAGAATGTAGCAGACGCGTTGTGTTCTGGCATTGTCCAAGTAGAATCCGCCCCTCGCCTGTACGTAGGGTTTGCGATCGCGTGGGAAATTCATCCGGTTTTGAAGATCTACGACCTCGGGACCGGGTAACCCTGCGGCTGGACAGCGTCCCGTGGTTGGATTACACGTCCCAAACCCGCGAAACATGGACGCCACGCGCATTTACTTCCTGATCTTCGGCGCGGTCACCATCATTGGCGGCGTGATCGGATACGTGAAGGCCGGCAGCTTGCCGTCGATCATCGCCGGCGCGATCACGGGCGTGTTGTTGCTGGTTGCCGGTTGGATCTTGCCCGCGAACCGGAATCCCGGACTGATTATCGCGTTTATCGTCTCGCTTGTGCTCGCGGCGCAATTCGTCCCCAAATTTATCCGGACTGCTAAAGTGATGCCGGCCGGTCTGATGTCCATTTTGAGCGTGATCGGCATCGTGGTGGCAGTCGTCGCCTGGTTGAAGAAGTAATCGGTGGCAAAACTTCAACTACGAACACTGCGAAAGCTGGTCGCGTTGGTGGCAGCCGTTTTCGTTGCGCTGATTTTGTATCGCTGGATTTCGCAAGAGCGGTTGCAATACTTCGCGCCGCGGGAGGAACTGGCTACGCCAACGCCGGAGCCGTCGCCGACCCGGCCGCCGCCGATTGGCGGCAAACTCGATACCGGCCGTTTATTCAGCGGCATCACATTGCATTCATCGGTAGAGCCGACCCCGGGCGCCGATGCAACGACGGAGCGGGTCGATCCGGAAAGTTACGTTTTAGAACTGAAATTAAAACCACGGGTCCCAACGCCGAACCGCACGATTGAAGAACTTGCGAAAGTCAGTCCGAAGTTGCCGGAATTATTACCCGCGCTCTCGTCGATGCTTCCAACCGAGCCCGTATCGCCACTGTTTGCGCAGCTTTATGACACAAAGATTAGAATGCTCCGGGAAAACCTGGGTCGGCTCGACTTGCTGCTCTCGCGGCACAACTTTTTCGATTGCCAGACTGTTTTGCAATTGCAGCATCCGCAGACACACCGCAAAGCGCTCCTGCTTCAGGCCGACATGGATGTCGACGCCGACGGATCGGACGGCGACCGAATGACCGTCGGAACCGGCGCGCCGACGAATTTCAAACCGTTTACCAGTTATCGATGGCCGAAGAAAACGGCGCAGCTGAATCCGTATCTCGCTGCTACGCAAGAGAAATTAAAACGCGCGGAAGACGAATTCGCGGCGAAAACTACGACGGCGGACCGCAAACGCGATTTAAGAAACGCGATTACGCAATTGCGTGCGGAAGTAACTACGCTGCAAAAGTACAGCTTCCTGATCGGCACGACCGATCCCTACATCGTGATTCCTGGCGCGTTTGCGCACGACCGCGACGGCGCCAAGACCGGCGACTATTCACTGGTGATTTTCGGTGATGGAATTTATCCGGCAATCGTGGGCGACATTGGGCCAAACGACAAAGTAGGCGAAGCTTCGTTCCGGATCGCCAAGGAAATCAATCCGCAGTCCACGCCATATAGTCGGCCGGTGAGCGAATTGAAGGTGACGTATCTGATTTTTCCGGGAACGGCCGACACGCCGTTCGGTCCGCCGGATTTGGAGAAACTTCAGGCGCGTTGCCAGAAGCTGGTCGACGAAATCGGTGGCGCAACAGTGCCGGTTCATCACTGGGAAAATATTATTCCACCACCGCCGAGCCCAACTCCTACTCCGTCACCCGCTCCGTCAGTAACGCCGCCCGCATCTCCTGCCGGATCGACATCGCCGACGCCATCCGTTTCGGCGACGTTCGCGTTTCCATTGTCGAGTCCAAGCCCTGCGAAGTAATTGGCGTAGCCGCTTGAAACCAAAGGCCTTTTAGGTGGCTGCCCCGCATGGACTCGAACCATGAATAACGCCTCCAAAGGGCGCTGTGTTACCATTACACCACAGGGCAACGGATCACCTAGCTTGTCCGTTTTGCGTTAAAGCGCAACGGTTCGAGCCAAGAATTGCTCGAACGCTTCGCGGCCGGTTCGTTTAATGAACTTTCTCTGAGGTGCTCGACGCTGTCATCGGAGAAATCATCGGTTGAAGAGATAAAAGTCCGATCGTCGGGATCACGCCAATGTTGGAGGGCGTAAACGAAATTATTTCGTGTTCGGATGCCGCGTCGATTATCAGGGGCAAACCAGCCGCCGTCGCACGTGCAACTTCAACTATGTGGTCGAGCTGGCGATCGTCATGCGACGGATCATGATGGAACAGAAGCAGGCGTCGTGCGCCCGAATCGATTGCGAGCTGAACACTGTCCGGCAGACAACCGTGGCCCCAACCAATTCGCCGGTCGTATTCATCCGAAGTGTATTGGGTATCGAGAATCAGCAAATCGACGCCGCGAACAAATTCGATCAGAGCGCGCTGGGCTGAGTTGCCGGATTGATCCCCATTGTTTCGATAAGGTTCGTGGTCGGGCAAGTAGGCAACGTGTCCGGCTGGGCATTCGATTCGGAAGCCCGTGCATCCGCCGGGGTGATTCAGTGGCGTCGTCCGGACAAGCAGATCTCCGAACTTTGTCGCATCCGACGAAAGCTCACGGACTGCTTCGAGACCGCGCATTTGTTCCAACCCAACCGGGAAATGGAGCGGCGTCATTTGGGTTGCCAGCCCGCGCTGCAATTGCTCGCCGCGACCGCACGCGCCGAAAACCGTGATCCGATTCTTGGGTGAATACCCGGGAGCGAAAAAAGGCAGCCCTTGGATGTGGTCCCAGTGGCTGTGGGAAAGCAGCAATGTTGCTTCAATGGGGCTACTTTGAGCGCTCAGAAGTAATTGGTCGCCGAGAAGGCGAATTCCGCTTCCAGCATCGAGAATCAACAATTGATCGCCAAAACGAATTTCCACGCATGAAGTGTTGCCGCCGTAGCGCATGTTTTCCGGAGCAGGAGCCGGTATCGAACCGCGCACGCCGCAAAACCGGACCGTCATTTTGCCGATTTCGCTCATGATAGTTCCCCTTCCGACGATATCGGCAGCATGATCCGAAAGGTTGTTCCGGCCGGGCTGCTCTCGACGGTGATGGTTCCGCCATGCGAGTCGACCACCGTCTTCGCGATAGCCAGACCCAAGCCGGTGCCGTGGGTCTTTCCGTCGGTGATGAACGGCTCGAAGATTTTCGGCAAGAGCTCGCTTCGGATCCCGTGACCGGTGTCGCTCACTTCGAATTGAGCTTGTGCCTCGACTTTGCTGACCGAAAAACGAAGGAAGTTTTGCTGACCGGCCTTCATCGCTTCCCGCGCGTTCTTGATGAGATTTCCAAAAACTCGCAGCATGCGATGACGATCGATTCGCACGGACCCTGCAAAATTGACTTTGATTTCCACATCGCAACCGGACCGGCACTTGGAGAAATCCGGCTCGAGCTGGCGCACGAAGTTTTCCACGTTCACCAGTTCGAGTTTGAGCTGCGTTTCGCCGCGCGAATAATCCACTAGCTCGCGAGTCATCGCGGCCATTCGTTCGATTGCGTCTCGGATATGTGAGGCCATCTGCCTCGTCCCCTCGTCATCCGTGTTCATCTGGATGATTCCGCAGGCGCAGAGAATCGTGCCGATCGGGTTGTTCATGTCGTGAACGATGGAGCTGATCGTTGTGCCAATGAGAGAGAGCCGCTCGCTGCGCATCATTTGCTCGATGAAGTGCTGATTATTTTGCCGGAGCCGCTGGGTGACCGAGTGGGTGAAATTCGTGAGAATTCTTTGCGGCGCGAGCTGAAGCAGCAGGTCCCAAGTCGGACGGTCGATTCGTCCCAGAGTTGTCGTTCCAACTGCGGTCGCCTGAGCGGAGCGCTTGCCGCTGTCGACCAGCGCCATTTCGCCGAAATAATCGTTGGCTGGTAGGTAGGCGAGCGTTTCCTGTTTGCCGCCGCGGCCGCGTTTTGAAATCTTGATCGAGCCTTGCAATATCAAATATAGGCAATCGCCCGGCTCGTTCTCTTCGAACAGGATCTGATCCGGCGCCAAAATCAGGATTTCAACGCGTTCGGAGATCGTGTGCAAAACTGCCGGGTTCAGGTCGGCGAAGAGCGCATTAGCCGCAAAAGCAGCCGCTATTCCTCCAGTCGGTGACAGCGGGGCCGCCGTTCCCGGACCGCTCTGTGTCGGTGACGTTTCAACTACCATTGAGCACTGCCCTTAGTCCCTTAGTAACCGGGCGCGCCGCTCAGCGGATGCGTCGTCGCGCCTTTCCCACCGAACGTTCCGGTCGTTGTACTGTTGCCACCAAAACCGGTGTAGTTCGCGTGATTTGTGAAGACGTCCGCGGCGGTTGGCCCGAGAATGGTTACGATCTTTCCATTGTTGATGATTACCGTGTTGGCAGCGATTATTTTGGCGCTGGTCCCGCTCAGTGTGACGTTGTCGACGAAGTCAACCGTGCCGTTGCTGCCACCGGCGTAAAGTTTGATCAGCGTATCGGCCGAAATGGTGCCGCCGCTGATATTCAACTGTCCATTCGTGCCGAGCGCCCCAACCTTGATCGTGTCGGCCATGAGCATGGCATTGGTGAGATTGATTTGGCCACCGCCGGCGCCGTTGTTGGTGATCTCTATATTCCCGCGATCAGCCTGGGCAGTCCCGCTCATGTTAATGGCCCCGCCGGCCGAAGTGAATTTGATTGAGCCACCGGGTCCGGGCGCTGCGGCGTTGAGCAATGCCAGAAGTTGAGCGCTGCTGCTGACGTTAATCGCCGTGCCGCCCGTCGCGTTGCTCTTAATATTAATATGGCCACCGCTGGCGCTGCTTCGTCGGTTCCCGTCGTTCGAAGAAACTTCGATCTTGTTGTTCAACGTAATCGTGTTTTGCGCGGTTAGGTTCACCGTGCCACCGGCGCCACCAGTCATTCCGCTGTTGCTGTTAAGACCTGTCGTGGCCGAGATCGGCGCATTAACTGTGAGAGAATTGTTGCTGGTCAGATCCAGCTGACCGCCGTTGCCACCAGCGTCAGAGGCGGTTGGATCACCGTCACCGCCATTCAGGCTCACATTTGTTCCAAGCGTTAAGCTGCCGGTGGTGATTGCTAGATTGAACGCGTTTGTTGGTGCAATCAGGAGAGTGCCATTGGCGCCGTTCAGGTTCGCTCCGGCCGCGAGTGTCAGGGTCGGAGCGTTAATTGAAACGGTCCCAGTCGAATACGGAGCGAGACTTGAGCTATTTACAGTTAACGTCTTGTTCGCCGTAACGCTGTCTGCGCGCAAAGCGTTGGTCGTGATCGTGTCGGCTGTGATCGAGTTGCCGGCCAATGTTCCGCCAACTGAGAGTGTCTTCGCGGTCAGACTGCCTACAGTCAGGTTGCCGCTGTTCAACAAAATTTGGTCGAAGCCACTTAAAGCATGGCCGGTTGCGTCGATATCGCCACCTGTGGCAGTAAGTTCGCCTTTGAAGTTTGGGCCAACCGTAAAATCCGTTCCGAAAACCATGTCATGCGCGTTAATCGTTACGTTTCCGAGAACACTGCCGTTGATCGTTGCAGTGCCGCCGGCGGTGAGTTGGAATTGCTGATTTCCCGTCAATGAAATTGAACCGTTCAACGTGAAGTCTCCGGTTACATTGGCCGTGAAATCTTCGCCGTTGAATGTTCCGTTGATCGTGGCCGAGCTCCCGTAGACGAAACCGTTCTTCCCGTTAACTGTGCCGCCCATCTCAACGTCGCCGCCGTTAAGCTGGAAGAGTGACGAAACGTTTGCATTCGCGTCGAACTGGATCGTCAGCAGGCCGGTTACCTCGAGATTCTTGGCCGTAATCGCGCCGCCGGTGAAAATCGCGTTGTCTTCGGCGTCGAATTGCAATGTCGAATTCGCGAGATTGAATGTGGAGCCGATGTTTAGATCGCCGCCACGCGCATAAAACTGGACAAAACTCGGCTTTGAGCCGTCAACACTGGACGCAAAAGTTAGGCCCGAGTCCAAGACGATACTTCCGGCTTTGGTTGCGAAAAGGACGTTTTGAATGCCGCCAAGATTAACGGTCCCGGCGCCGTTGGTTATGCCGTTATTTCCGACGAGGGTTATGTCGTTCGGTCCACCATCGGTGGCGAAGGTGATTCCGCCCGCGAGTGTGAGCGAATCAAAGGTAAAAACCGCGTTAGTTCCGAATTGTTGAAGATAGGAGTTGTCGAAATTGAGTTGGTTGTCGAAAGCAGAGGTAGCACCGAAAAGAAATCCCGACGGTGAGCCGTTGGTCGGCAAATCTTTGTAGATGACGCCGCTTGTCGTGACGCCCTGGGTAACGATTGTGGGGGTGACGTTCGGCGGCGTATTGATGACCGTCGTATTGTCAATAGTGTAAGTGCCAGGCGGCGGCGGAGGCGGCGCGCCGCTGGGTGGCGGATTAGGATTCGGCGTTGGTGCAGGAATTGGTGTAGGCCCCGGAGTGGCGACCGGATGCGGAGCTGGAAACAGTTTCGTCTTTTGGATTTCGGTTAGCGCCGAAAGGTCGCTGATCAGATCGTCCGAGCCAATGACTACATTGGTCCCCTTGCCGAGGATCACGAGGTTTGTATCGACAAATCGATGAGTGTCTTTACCGGCTTGTTGTTGATCTATTTCCTTTTCGATCTTTGAAATGCTTGGAAGCGATGTGTCATTCGCGGCTGCCGGGTTGCTGTTCTTCGCGTGCATGTTCACCAAAGTTGAAGTCTGGACCACTTTCTTGAGATCAATTGTTACCGGATCGGGAATTCGTCGCGCGTTCGGCGGCATGATGACCATTTTTCCCGGAGTCAACAGAAGCGAGTCTCCGAACCTGCCGTTCATCGACAATCGCAGTGTACCTTCCAGCACCAGGACCTTAATCGCTTTCTGCGGCACGTACTCCATCATGATGGTGGTGCCCGTGATCGCTGCGGTAACCGATGCGGTGTGAATTTTTGCTCCGCCGAGCCCCTTGGGGACCTGAAGGAGCATCGTTCCCTTTTGGAGAGTCATCTCGCGGGTGCCGCCTTTGAAACTAAAATAACTTTCCGGTCCGAGCCGGGTCAGGGTGTTGTCCTGAAAGATGAGCTCGGAGCGCGATTTTATGCCGGTAGTCAGGGCAAGATCGCCCCGGACCACATCGTCCAATTTGGCGTCATGATCGCCCGCCGTCGGGTCGACCAGCTTCACTTCGTTTATGATCTTCGTGACGTGCGCTTCGGTTAAGGGTCCCGCGAAGGCAAGGGCCGGCAAGGTAAGGCTGACCCCGAGTGTTATTAATATGGAGGGCAATAATTTACGCATGGCGAAAGGGGCGAAGGAGCATTGATTATGCCTTTTATAGTACTTAGAATCGCACGGTTAAACCCGCGCCGCCTCCGGTTGAAATCACGTCGTACCTAAACGCGGAACGGTTGGAGGAGTTGACCGCTCCGGTCAGAAAACTGTCCGCCGACGCCCACGGTGTGATGTAGTAGTGCAGGCCTAACGAGAAGACCTGATTCAAGTCGTCGCGGCCGCCTTTGTTGTAGAAGTATCCGGAAAGCCGATAACCCAGATCGCTGCCTAACTGCCGCGTGAGCTGAAGATGATAGCCAACGGCAAAGCCAACCTGGTCCCGTTGCTCGGAAAACGGATCAGAAATTCCGGCCGAGCCGATCACGCCTAACGTGAGCGCATGCGATCGGCCGAGCACCAGGAGCTTTTGGAGCGCGACCGAGAACTCGTGGTCTTGCAAAATCTCGTGGCTGGCGGAGTCGAGCAGTTCGGTGAAATCGTAGCGGCCGAGAATTCCGATTCCCCAGAAATTCTGTGGCGTCCAAAGCAGGCCAGCTCCTGTGCCGATATTTTCGAAGTCAAGCGGGGTTGTATCCCAATAACGGAAAATCGAAGCGCTGGCGCCGAATTGAAACTGCAGCTCCGGATTGATCCGCGGGGTCCAGTTAAAAAATGCCGCGCCGACGAGGAAGCTGTCGGAAATCGTGTGGCTTTGGGTCAGGGCGACGTTGTTTGTGTAGAACCCGGAAACGCTGCCGCCCAATGTGAAATCGGGAATTTTTTGCTGAGCTTTGAGAATTTGCTGCGCGCCGAAGCTTTCGTCTTCTGAAGTGGCGTTTTCTCCCTCTGGCAAGGCCATTCCGTCGGGCGTAACCATCCCGCTGGTTGGGGGTGCGGTTCGCTCGAAGAGGCGCGAATTTTCGACGGCAGGATTGGTTTGGGCATAGAGCGAGCCCAGGGACAGGAAGGCAGTCCCTATGACGAGGATCCGGCAGGCAGGAGAAGCCACGTTCGCCCTTAAAGCACGGGGTATGCCGTCAACTGGCGATGCTGCCTAACAAGGGCACGTTTCCCGCTCAAGCTATCCGGGTGTCGGCGCGACGAATTTTCATTACTTCGGGCTTTGCCCTCTTGGTGTTTGCTGCGGCGGCTTTTCTCGATTTAACCCGTCCGCTCGCCTACGTCCGGCTAAACAATTTGTATCGGGACGCGATCAACCGTTCAGGTAGAACCACGGCCCCCAACCCGGACCTGGTATTCCTCGCGATCGACGCAGCGTCCGTGAGTCTGGATCAAACCGACATCGACCAGATTTACGGATTATCGGGCGATACTTCCGATACCGCCCGTGCGTTGCGATTGATGAGCAAAGGTTTTCCCTGGTCACGCGAAGTTTACGGACTTGTTCTCGAACGACTGGTGCAAGCCGGTGCGGGAGTCGTCATTTTTGATTTAAATTTTCCCACTCCGACCGCAAACGATGTTTCGTTTCGCACGGCGCTCGATCGTTATGCCAGTCATGTGATTATCGGCAGTAATTTTGTCGACGGAAGTTTAGTTCGTCCGTGTGACACGTTGCTTCCGCAGTCGACTCCCACCGACAGGCGGATCGGATTCACCAATTTCTGGGCTGACGAAGACGATGTGGTTCGCCGCGCGCAATTTCGCGTGACCTTCGAGCAGGTCCGCAATCTGAAAATCAAGTCAGACTCCCAAGTGTTCCTATCGGTCGCTGCTGGCGCTTTACTCAAATCTGGTTTTGGCGAGAAAGTTCCAAACGATCTTGATGCGCACGCCTTCCGTTTTACTGCTCCTCCCCGAAACGGCTTTCCGCCGCATTCACTGTTCGAGATTTTCGTGCCGACTTTTTGGCGTCAAAATTATCAATCAGGCGACTTCTTTCGGGATAAAATCGTAATCGTCGGTGCGGAAGGAAATTGGCAGCACGACGAACACCCGACGCCGTTCGGAAACATGCCGGGGGCGGAATTGCATCTCAATGCAATCAACGCCGCCATCCATCGTGAATTCATTCGCGAACTACCGCCAGTGGCGAATCTCGTTTGCATCGGTTTGGCTGCTGCCCTGGCAATCGCGATTACTATCCTCTTTCGCACTCCGTGGATTCGGCTTCTGTTGATCGTGGTTGTTGGTGTCGCCGCAGTTTTGGCCTCGTTGCTTTGTTTCAATCGCGCCTCGCTCTATTTCCCAATCGTTGGGCCGCTCAATGTCTTCGGCATTACCGCCTTATTTGGATTGATTTGCGATTTTGCTGGCGAACGCATTGAGAAGATGCGCGTGCGCCGGGTATTGGAACGATACGTTTCTCGCGACCTCGTTCACGAACTGGTCGATCATCCGGATGTCTACCGCGACTCGCTGGGCGGTGTGACGAAACCAGTCTCCATTCTTTTTTCCGATATTCGTGCTTATTCCGCGGTCACCGCGCGGAGCTCGCCTGAAACGTTGGTCGCGCAACTCAACGAATACTTCAGCGCGATGGTGGAGTGTGTCTTCGAAAATGGCGGAACGCTCGACAAGTTCATCGGCGATGCGCTTATGGCCTCTTGGGGAAGTTTGGAGAGCCGCGGCGCCCGGCAGGATGCGATTGCCTCCGTTCGAGCGGCGCTCTCGATGCAAAAAAGAATACGTTCCCTGAACCAAATCTGGAATCAACGGGGCTGGCCCGAACTGCGCGTCGGAATGGCGATCAATCATGGTGAGGTCGTAGTTGGAAACGTCGGATCGCCGCAACGGATGGAATTCACCGTCATTGGCGATGCGGTAAACGTGAGTTGGAAGCTTCAGGAGATGACTAAGACGACAGGCACGGAGCTGATCGTTAGTGAAAGCGTCGCATCGTTAGTCGCGGACGAGTTCAATCTTTGTTCGCTCGGATCTGCGGCGCTGGATGATTCCCATCAGTCGTGTGAAATTTTCACCATCGGGACTGCCCGCGACATCGAGTCGCAAAAAGAACAGACCCGGAATAAGTCATGGGACGCTGGAGCCTGGTTTGCACAAGAAGATTTTCCAGGAACGCCCTCCGCCCGCGAAAAGACGAAGGTTACGCGAGATTAGTTGGCCCGGGCGCGCTGACTCGACTGCATGAGCCGCGATCAACCAGTTAACGAAGAGGTATTTTCGGTCGAACCGCGAGAGTACTTCACGCTCTCCAAGATCGCCTTGACTTGAGTGGCGATTTCATCGGGCGCGAAAGGTTTTCGCAAAAAGCCGGCAAGTCCGGCCGTCATCAATCGTTCGAGCCGCTCGTTTTGAATGAAGCCGGTGCAAAGCATGACGGGCACATCGGGGCGAATTTCACGCAGACGATGAAAGGTTTCTTCGCCATCCATGAACGGCATGGTCAAGTCGAGCAGGACGAGTTGATAAGAAAGTGGGCGGCGCCGAAACAGATCGAGACATTCAAAACCGGACTGGGCGGTGGTTACTTGATATCCGGTCGTGGTCAGAAGCTGTTTTACGAGCATCAGCGCCACCTCTTCGTCATCGACAACCAAAATTTGCGGTTTGGCTATCGGCATACTCGCGACCTTTTTCGATTTCACGAACACAGCGAGCTCGGGATGCATCGCGGCTTTCTGTTTGGTGCCGCCGGCTTGTTCGGCCAACTGCCCCGCAACTGCTTCCGCGCGTTGAATGCTTGCCCGGAGCATGGATAGATATTGCTCAGATCCATCGTTTTCTTCTCGAAGGTTCGCGATCTCGGTGCTGGTGCCGGAGATGATTTGTAGCAGATTGTTTAATTCGCTCGTTGCCTTGGATACCGTGTCTTTGGAGAGCGCACCCTCGTTAGTAGTATCGGGCGATTTGTCGTCGGGGTTCACCGTTCTCTCTGTTTAGCAATCCGGATGCCTTTTAATGAGAATTATTGAACAACCTGCGCCAGATTGGCGCTCCTCGCTCTATCCGAAATCGGTCAAATCCGTTCGCAATCGACCCGAACCGGCCGTATATTTCTCGATCCGCCTTATGAACGAACTTCGAGTCGATAATCTCCATGTCGCTATCGGTGATCAGCAGATCGTGCGGGGCCTTAGCCTGACTGTGCCACGAGGCGAGGTGCACGCGATTATGGGGCCCAACGGTTCTGGCAAAAGCACGCTGGCCAAGGTCATGGCCGGTCACCCTGATTATCACGTCACGAAGGGCAAGATTACCATGGACGGTGAAGACGTTCTGGCGATGGAACCGGACCAGCGGGCGCGGAAAGGTTTGTTCCTGGCGTTTCAATATCCGAGCGAAGTTCCCGGCGTGACGATTGCGAATTTTTTACGCGCGGCGCTGCAGTCGCGTTTGCCGGACGGCGAGGAACTCGAAGCCACCGAATATTACGCAAAGCTTTACGAAAAAATGGAACTTCTCGGAATGGATCGTTCCTTTACCTCGCGTGCGGTCAACGAAGGGTTTTCAGGCGGCGAAAAGAAGCGCACCGAGATTTTACAGCTCGCCATGCTCGAACCGAAATACGCCGTGCTTGACGAGACCGACAGTGGTCTCGACATCGATGCACTCAAAGTTGTCGCGCGCGGCGTTAATACGATGCGAGGCCCGAACCTCGGCGTCCTTTTAATCACGCACTATCAAAGACTTTTGAACTACATTGTCCCCGATCACGTTCATGTTATGGTTGCCGGTCGCATTGTCCGCAGCGGCGGAAAAGACCTCGCGCTGGAGCTCGAGGAACGAGGCTACGATTGGGCGCGCGAATCTGCCGGCGAAATGGCAGTCACCAGATAAGACCAATAATGAAACCTGAAACCAAAGCCGTCGATATCGATCGGAACATCGGGGATTTCCATTACGAAATGGCCTACGCGAAAGACGCGGGCCGCGGTTTGAGCGAGAAAACGATCCATTTCATCTCGGACGTCAAAGAAGATCCGGATTGGGTCCGCGAATTTCGGCTGCGGGGATTGAAAACGTTTCTCGAGAAACCATTGCCCACGCACTGGGCGAGCAAAGATCTCGAAACAATCGATTTCGATAAGATCCGTTACTACCTGGCGCAAGGTGGGGCGGCGAAACGGACTTGGGAAGAAGTGCCCGAAGACATCAAGCGCACCTTCGAGCGCTTGGGCATTCCGGAACAGGAACGGAAATTTCTCGCCGGCGTCGAAGCGCAGTTCGACAGTGAAGCGGTTTATTCCAACATCAAGAAAGCCGTCGGCGAGCAAGGCGTTATCTTCGTGGGCTCGACCGAAGGTTTGAAGAAGCATCCGGAAATTTTCCGCAAATGGTTCGGCAAAGTCATTCCTATCGCCGACAACAAATTCAGCGCACTCAACGCGGCTGTGTTCAGCGGTGGCTCGTTCATTTACGTCCCGCCCGGAGTGAAAGTGAAACATCCGCTCCAGGCTTATTTCCGAATCAACGCGGAAAATTTCGGCCAATTCGAGCGCACGCTCATCATTGCGGACGAAGGCAGCGAAGTCACCTACATGGAAGGCTGCACCGCTCCGAAGTTCGAGACCACGACGCTACACAGCGCAGTGGTCGAGCTGGTTGCGCTCAAGGGTGCCAAGATCCAATACATCACGGTGCAAAACTGGTCCGCCAACGTTTTCAATTTGGTAACAAAACGCGGACTCGCGCACGAAGACGCTGAGATCAAATGGATCGATTGCAACATCGGCTCGCGATTGACCATGAAATATCCGGGCGTCGTTCTGAAGGGGCGCAAAGCGCGCGGCGAGGTTCTATCAATCGCGCTTGCCAACAACGGCCAGCATCAGGACACCGGCGCGAAAATGATTCATGCTGCGGATGAGACGACCTCGAACATCATTTCGAAATCGATCTCGATCGGCACCGGCCGGGCGACTTATCGCGGGCTGGTCCACGTCCCGAAACATCTTAAGAACTGTAAGAACAATACGGAATGCGACGCGTTGCTTATCAACTCGACTTCCCGAACTGACACCTACCCGGCGATTACCGTCCGCGGGACCGGCAATGCCGTGCAACATGAAGCGAGTGTGTCGCAAGTGAGCTCGGAACAAATCTTCTACATGCAGCAGCGCGGTCTGACCGAAGCCCAGGCGATGAGCTTGAGCGTGAATGGATTTGTGAACGATCTCGTTCGCCAGTTTCCGATGGAATATTCGGTCGAGCTCAAGCGCTTGATTGAGCTGGAGATGGAAGGCTCTGTCGGTTAGCGCCGGCGGATCTTCCTGCAAATCGAAATGTCTGCAGTCACACACGAGAAAAATCTAAAGACATCTGGGATTCTATCCGGCCCGGATGAGGCGAGCGA
Source organism: uncultured Verrucomicrobiae bacterium (assembly GCA_963814965.1). Classification (GTDB taxonomy): domain Bacteria; phylum Verrucomicrobiota; class Verrucomicrobiia; order Chthoniobacterales; family UBA10450; genus AV40. The sequence continues at coordinate 552,061 of CAWFFA010000026.1, read as the reverse complement.
TTTGCCTGATTGGTTTCGCGAACAGCAGCACGTGGCCTGGAAAAAGTTCGAATCGATTCCACGCCCGACCCGGAAAGACCAACCATGGCGTTTCTCCAATGTCGATCTTCTTGATCTGGCGCCTTTCCAAACTCCCGGCCCGCTCTCGGAAGAGGACCGCAAGAACATTCTAAAATACTCGCAAGGTCTCGATCAAATCGCAGGCCGAATGATTTTCGCCAACGATCAATTGGTGGAGCGCACGGTCGTGTCTGAGAATTTGAAGAAGAGAGGCGTGATTTTTGAACCGCTCGAGCGGGCAATGGTCGAGCACGCCGATCTCTTCCGAAAATATTTCATGTCCACCGAGGCGACCCTCGGCTCGGCCAAGTACGCCGCGTTGCATCAGGCTATGGTTTCGAATGGGACATTTCTCTTTGTGCCGCGTGGAGTCGAGATCGAACAGCCAATCGAGATTTTTCACTGGTTGCGACACGATGATATGTCGATCTTCCCCCACTTGCTTCTGGTGACCGACGAACTCGCGAAAGTTACGGTGGTTGAGCATTTCCAATCGTGCGATCAGCGAGCAGCCGGTTTCGCATGCGGGGTAAACGATCTTATTGCAGGCCCCGGCGCGAAGGTCACGTATGTCTGCGCGCAGAATTGGTCGCCGAAGACCATCGCGTTGCAAATGAACTCGACCACGGTCGATCACGACGCGTCAGCGATGAGCTTGAACTTGAACGTCGGTGCCCGATATGCGCGATTCGAAGGTTTGACTCGACTGGTTGGCGAAGGCGCGCGCAGCGACATGCTGGCGGTTGCGGTTGCGACGAACGAGCAGGAGTTCGATTCGCGCACGTTGCAGGACCACGTTTCGCCTCGCGGTGCGAGCGATCTGCTTTACAAAAACGCGCTCGACGACAGAGCCCGTTGCACTTTCGGCGGACTCATCCGCGTCGAACCGCATGCCCATTTCACAGATGCCTACCAGAAAGTTCGCAATCTTTTGTTAAGTGATGATTCCGAGGCCAATTCGATGCCTGGATTGGAGATCCTTGCCGACAACGTCCGTTGCACCCACGGCGCAACATCCGGCCAAATCAATGAAGACGAGATGTTTTATCTCCGTTCCCGCGGCATTCCGCCTAAAATTGCTCAACGCCTCATCGTCAACGGGTTCTTAAACGAAGTAATTCAGCGCCTCGACCAACCGCTTGTCGCCGAGCATTTAAATCGGCTGATCGAGCAAAAATTCGCTGCTTAGTCGGTCCCGAATCAGAGTGCGCCACCGAACTGCGCATTCGGCTTCAACCAGGAGGTTTCCGGTTTCAATCCTTTCGCGCGGGCAGCGTTGTAAACGGCGATCAGGTCGTTGACCGCGACGTGTAAAATTTCACCTTCGCCGCAATCATCTTCGCACTCTATCGGCGCCGGTGGACTGATGCCGCCGACCACAATGTCATGGCTTCGCCGAAAAACGATGCCGCCCGAATGCACCGGCTGGTAAAGTCGCACCGTAATTTCGGTTGGAATGTCCCGCAGAAAAAAGCGAAATTCGGACAAGAATTTCATCGATTCGACGACCGCGGGATCGGTTAACGCTTCTTCTCTACTCCAACTCATAGATAGCTGATCCTATCTGAGTTCCGACTTTCGGCTCAATCATAAACCCCTGCGATGCTGCGAATTTTCTTTTGCATCGCCCGTTAGGGATGTTGTATTTTGGTTCCCCCTTTTCAAACTGCCATGGATGTAAGCGGACATATCGGCGCAATCCTGAACCAGAAGAGCGGCAATGTTTTCTCGATCGCGCCGGATGCGACCGTGTTCAAGGCGATCGAAATGATGGCAGACAAGAACGTCGGCGCTCTGCTGGTGATGAAAGGCGAAAAGCTGGTCGGAATTATCTCCGAGCGCGATTATACCCGAAAAGTTTTCGTTCGCGGCAAATCTTCCAAGGAGACCCGGGTTGATGAAATCATGTCGTCGAACGTTTCGACAACCAAGTCCGGAGAAAGCGTTGATGAATGTCTGCGCTTAATGACCGAGAAACACGTTCGTCATCTGCCGGTGGTCGAGGGCGGTAAAGTGATCGGAATTGTTTCCATCGGCGATCTGGTTAAGCACGTGATCTCCTGCCAAAGCGCAACCATTGCGCACCTGGAGAGCTACATCAGCGGCGGTTTTTCGGGCTGAGGTAGCGGCCGTTCACCGAACGGCCAATGGCGATTAAGGTCAATCGTCACTACCTAATTCCCAGACTGTCTTTCCACCGACGATCGTTCGCACCGCTCGGCCTTTCAGTTTCCATCCGTCGAATGGCGAATTGCGCGACGCGGACTGGAATTGATCGACCCTGACGGTCCATTCCGAATCCGGATCGATCAATGTGACGTCGGCCGGCGCGCCAATCGACAATGTTCCGGCATCGATCTTTAAGAGTTTCGCCGGCTCGACTGTGTACATCTCGATCAAACGCTTGATGTCGATCTTCCGATGTTTGTGCACGAGCAGGTCAATGAACAATCCGAGTTCTGTCTCCAGTCCGACTATGCCAAACGGCGCCTGATCGAACTCTACTTCCTTTTCGAATCCCGCGTGCGGCGCGTGGTCTGAACATAGGATCGACAATGTGCCGTCGGCGATACCGTCCAAAATTGCGCCGACATCCTCTTTGGAGCGCAGCGGCGGATTCATTTTGTAATTCGTATCGAAGCCTTGGATCGCCTCGTCAGTCAGCGCAATGTGATGCGGACAGACTTCACCGCTGATCTTGACACCGCGATTCCGTGCTTCCCGAATAAGTCGCACGCTTCCCGCCGCGCTGATGTGCTGGCAATGGATGTGATGATCGCACAACTCGGCTAGCAAGATGTTGCGCATCACGATCGCTTCTTCGCCCGCCGCCGGCCAGCCGGGCAAGCCGAGAAGTGTGCTCCAATAGCCCTCATGCACTACGCCGTTGCCGACGAGATTGTAATCCTGGCAATGATCGAGCACCGGCAAACCAACCATGCGCGCGTACTCAACCGCTCGTCGCATCAATTCGTGATTTTGCACGCAGTGTCCATCGTCAGTGATTGCGACGACTCCGGCTCCGCCTAACGAACCGATCGAGGCGAGTTCTTCGCCCGCAATATTTTTGGAAATGGCGCCGGTCGGTAGAACGTTCACGCACGCCGTTTCAGTTGCTCGATCCTTGATCCACGCGATCGTCGCCGGATTGTCGGCCGCTGGGGACGTATTCGGCATGCAGACAATCGTCGAGAATCCCCCTGCCGCGGCCGCTCGCGCTCCAGAGGCGATTGTTTCCTTGTGACCGAATCCCGGCTCGCGCAGATGCACATGGATATCGATCAATCCAGGCGCAACGATCAAGCCGTTGGCATCAATTTCGTCGATTTCGGATTTCGGATTTCGGATTTCGGATTTTGAGGCGACGATCTTTCCTTCGCCGATATAAATGTCGCCGACTTCATCGCGTTTGTTCGCTGGATCGATGATGCGACCGTTTCTAATAATCGTCGCACTCATTGGTGGAACGCGACCTCCTGGCGCGTTTTTCGTGGATATTCAGATCGCGCTCGGAGATCGCGATCCACCTTTCGCGTCGCGCTCATGTGGCGATTCCTCCGCAGAGATAAAGAACAGCCATGCGGACAGCGAGGCCGTTGGTGACCTGATCGAGAATGACGCTTTGCAAGCCGTCTGCGACTTCGCTGTCGATCTCAACGCCGCGATTAATTGGGCCCGGGTGCATCACAAGGCAATCGGGCTTCAAAAGTTTCGCGCGTTCTTTGGTCAGGCCGAAAAGGGTCGTGTATTCGCCGATGCCCGGAAAATATTCTTTACGCTGACGCTCATGTTGAATCCGCAGCAAGTTCACGACGTCGGCTTCGGGAAGAACCTTCTCGATGTTATGGGAGACGGCGACGCCGAGCTTTTCGAATTCGCGAGGGACGAGCGTGCTCGGACCGACAAGAGTGACGCGGGCGCCGAGTTTCGTCAGACCGAAGATATTCGAGCGCGCGACGCGGCTGAACAAAATATCGCCGACAATCACGACGTGAAGACCGGCGATTTTGCCGCGTTTCTCGCGGATGGTGCAAATGTCGAGCAATCCTTGGGTCGGATGTTCGTGGGCTCCGTCACCGGCATTGATCACGCTCGATTTCAAGCGTTGGGCGAGAAACTGCGGTGCGCCGGCCGAACTGTGACGCAGGACAAGAATGTCTGCGTGCAACGCTTCCAGATTGCGCGCGGTGTCCTTCAGAGTTTCGCCTTTGGTCAGACTCGAAGTCGAAGCCGCAATGTTGATGACATCGGCGCTCAATCGAAATGCCGCCAGCTCAAACGAGGTGCGAGTGCGAGTGCTCGGTTCAACGAAGAAATTGACAAGGGTCTTGCCGCGTAGCGCAGGAACCTTTTTTATCTCGCGGGTGCCGACTTGCTTGAACGCGTCCGCTGTTTCGAGAACGAAGTTGATTTCGTCGACGGAGAGTTCTCGCAGTCCGAGTAAATCTTTGCGATTCCAGTTCATTCCTTGAACAACCAGACTGCGTCCGGCTCTTTGTCGATTTGTTCGAGTCGCACTTGAATTTGTTCGCGCGTAGCGGTCGGCAGATTCTTGCCAACGTAATCGGCGCGAATCGGCAGTTCGCGATGGCCGCGATCGACCAGCGCGGCCAATTGAATTCGCGCAGGTCGGCCGAAGGAGCTGATCGCATCCAGCGCCGCTCGGGCGGTCCGGCCCGTGAAGAGAACGTCGTCTACGATGATGACGGTACGACCTTCCAGCGGCAGCGGAAGTCTTGAAGCGTGGACCATCGGTAACTCGGCCCGGATGCCGACGTCATCCCGATGCATCGCGACGTCGATCGTTCCTGTTTCAATGTCAGTCCCGGCGACTTCACGGATGAATTCGGCAAGTCGCCGCGCGATTTCGACCCCGCGCAACGGGATTCCAGCGAGCACAACCGATTTCAAATCGGCGTTTTGCTCAATAATTTCGTGCGCAATCCGTCGCAGCGCGCGCTGGATGGCTTCGCCGTCCATGAGCGGAGCGGTGCTAGCCGCTCTGGCATTCGGAGCCGGACTGGAAGTATGTTCGTTCTCGTTCATCTACATCCTTGGCGACCTCACTGGATCGCTTTAAAGGTGTACAAAATTTAGGAGGCTGCCTTTTCTGTGCGAGCCTCCTTCAATCGCTTCGATCTCCAATTGGAGCGATGTTTCACGATCCAATCGAGCAGCGCTTTTTCAAAGCCGATGTCTTTACCGGCTTTTTCGCTCTCAATCCATTTATGTTTCAAAATCTCTTCCCGTTCGGCGAGGAACTCCTTGTAGAGAACAGAGTTCTTAACGAAGTGCGACTTTGCTTTGTCTGCTTCGGTCGAGGGCATCTCAGCAGCTTTTTCCATAAAAATCACAATCGGTCAATAACAACTCACCTGCGACTAAGTAGGACGTAGCATCAGCCATACCTATTTAACCCAAGCCAGTCCGTGGAGTTACGCAAGTGCCTCACAGATGCGCTCCGCTATCTTCATGAACTCCTGCGCGACAGGCGATTGTGCATCTTTCGCGACGATCGGCTCTCCGCGGTCACCGGCTTCTCGCGTAGCAATATCGATCGGAATCTGACCAAGTAAAGGAACACGGAGCCGTTTCGCTTCGCGTTCGCCGCCGCCGCTTCCGAATATGTCATAACGCTTGTGGTCGGAGGGCGAAACGAAGTAACTCATGTTTTCCACCAAGCCGAGCACGGGAACATTTACTTTCTCAAACATGGTGGCCGCTTTTCGCGCATCGATCAGCGCGACCTCCTGTGGCGTAGTGACGATCACCGCGCCGGAAAGTGCAACGCTTTGGACAATTGTGAGTTGAATGTCGCCCGTGCCGGGTGGCAAATCGAGAATCAGAAAATCAAGTTCCCCCCACTCGACCTGCCGTAAGAATTGTTGGGTGTAACGCGTCACCATTGGTCCGCGCAAAATGGCGGGCGATGCGTCATCGAGAAGAAACCCCATCGACATCAATTTCAGATTGTACTGTTTGATGGGGACGATTTTGTTTTCATCGGTGGCGGTCGGTCTCTCCCGTGTCCCGAACATTAGCGCAATGCTCGGACCATAAATGTCGCAATCGCACAAACCGACGCGCGCTTTGGCTTGTTCGAGAGCGACGGCAATGTTCGCCGCGACGGTAGACTTGCCCACCCCACCTTTTCCGCTCGCGATCGCGATGACATGTTTGATTCCGGGAATTCGCTGGGCCCCAACGGGCGCGCCGGCGCCGCCGGGCGGGGCCTGGATGTCGATCAAAACCTTCGCGCTCCGGACGCCGTTGAGCGTGCGCAAGATTTTTTCGGCATCATTCTTAATAGTTGCTGGAATGTGGGGATCGTTCGTCGCCAGAGCGAGCTGCACTTTTACTTCGCCGTCATCGATATTGATTCCTTTAACCAAGCCGAAAGACACGATGTCTCGACTAAAGCCTGGATAACGCACCGTTCGCAGCGCATCCCGAACTTGCTCTTCAGAGATCGACATTCCTCCAACCTAAGCGCCCACGCTGGTCAGTAAAGAAGGGCCACGATTCTTTCTTGAAAACGGACAATGATCCGAACAGCATCAACGCCATGAACAAACAAATCTCTTTGGCTTTGGTTGTTGTCGTCGCCACGCTGTTTACGGGATGCGCGATGTTTCAGGAAAGCGGTCAATCTGCCCTGGTCGGGACTTGGACGAATTCGCTCGGGACGGTTTGGGCGCTGAAAGCGGATGGCACTTTTCAAGTCAGCCTTACCAAGAGCCATCGAATCGATGTCTGGGGAAAATACACGGTTACCGGTGACACTTTGAATATTCAGGAATCACATGGCTCGCATACGCCAAAGTCCTGCAGAGGTCCGGCGAGCTACAAGTTTCAACGCAACGGCGACATGCTCACCTTCACGAAGGTGAGCGACAAGTGTAAGTTGCGCGAAAAGAACGTTCTCGCAGGTTGGACACCCTGGAAGGGAAAATAGTCCGAACCGGACTGGCAATTGTTCAGGGTAAAGCGCCTACAGCACCTTTTTCCCGATCGATATGCCGATGATGAAAAGGATCAGGCATATCACCAAAAACAGGACGAACAGGAACTTGGCGATGCCGGCCGCGGCCGAAGCGATTCCGGTGAATCCAAGAAGCGCCGCGATTAGCGCGATCACTAGAAATATAAAGGCCCACTTCAACATTTATGTCATCTCCTAAAGCGATTCGCATCTCGGAGGCAGCTCGCGCGTCCGTAAGAAATCGAGCCCGCGTCAGCTCCGCAGGCCGTGCTTGAAAAAAATTCGCTCGCGCTCGATGTCGGCGCCACGGCTCAAAAAGAAATCACGCACTTCCGGCCCGAGATAACTGCCATCCGGCAAAGGATTAACCGCCAGATAAATTTTGCCGCCTGGAGCAAGTTGCCGTTGCAGATCACGCAATAAAAAATCCCATTCTTTCACGCCCCAGCGCGCGCCTGTTTGTCGATCTCGATCAAAGCCGATCGAGAACGCAGTGATCCAGTCAAATCGTTGCCGGAGATCTGGCAACGGCTCGAACGGTTTGACCTCGAAAAGAATTCGCGGCACGCCGAAGACTTCGAGTAACTCACGGAAAAGCGGCAATTGGTCGACGTCGAGTCCAAGGACCGAATGATTGAATCGCTTTAATATGAAGAGGAAATAACCTCCGCCACATCCCAGATCGAGAACGCGTTGTGGCGAAATGCGGTGCAGGTTCAAATCTTGAACGCGCTCCCGGTTTACGCGCAGCCAGTGATCGACATTGGCATACTTCTCGCCGGGATAACGATTTTGAATTTCTCGAAGCCGATTCCGGTCGACGCCGGCCAGCACCGGTCCGAAGGGTAACCGAAAAATGGAGCGTTGAGCGCGTCGCCATGCCCGACGGTATGCTTCCCGGCTTACGAGCTTCCCGAGTTTTCGCGACAGTTTCATGCGATGGCCCCGGCAATTTCTCGGAGTAGACTCGGTCCGCGATAAATCAGCCCGGTGTAAATCTGCACAAGCTGCGCCCCGGCTTCGAACTTCTCGCGCGCCGAGTCGGCATCGAGAATTCCACCCGAGGCGATGATCGGGATTGTCGATCTAGCGGCGATCGCGCGGATCAATGCTGAGGATTTCTGGCGGACTGGCGCGCCACTCAATCCACCTTGCTGATCCTGGTCCGCGGGAATGGATGAATGATCGAGCGTTGTGTTAGTCGCGATTATCGCGGCGACGTTATTAGCTTCACATGGCGCGATAATTTGTTCGAGTTGGTTCAGCTCCAAATCGGGCGCTATTTTCACGACGATCGGCCTGCGATTCGCGATGTTTTTCTCCCCGATTGTGCGCAATAGTTCGGCGAGAGCTTCGGCGCCCTGGAGATCGCGCAGGCCCGGCGTGTTTGGCGAACTGACATTGAGCACAATGTAATCGGCGAATTCTTTCAGGAGTTGGAACGAATGCAGATAATCCGCGCTTGCTTCGGCGATCGGCGTGCTCATCGACTTGCCGATATTGATTCCGACCCGGCAGCTGCCGGGCCAGCGCCCGCTCCGCTTGAGTTTGCGTAGCCGGCTTGCGATCGCATCAGCGCCATCGTTGTTGAAACCGAGGCGATTAATCAACGCCTGTTGCTCTGGGAAACGAAAAATGCGCGGCTTCGGATTTCCGGGCTGCGCCTTCGCGGTGATCGTGCCGATCTCGACAAAACCGAAGCCGAGCGCAGCCCATGCCGGCAGAGCAACTCCGTTCTTATCAAGGCCGGCGGCGAGGCCGATCGGGTTCCGGAAATCGAGGCCGAAGACGCTTTTCGGTTTCGGCTCGGGCGAAAAGCGCTTGAGCGCGTTTAAAATTGGGTTGATATGCGACGCGGCCCGCAAACAAGCGATGGTGAGATGATGGGCCGCCTCCGGATCGATCGAAAATAGCAGTGGCCTAACGAATCGCTCATAAGCGTTCTTCATTTGCCGATGCAAAACTGACCAAACACGGAATCGAGGATTTTTTCGACGTCGACGGCGCCGATCACTTCGCCGACGGCCCGAAGGGCCTCATTTAGGTCCACCGCCAGATATTCTGCAGACAAGCCGCCATTCATCCCGTCGCGGGCGCGATCGCACGCTTCCAAAGCCCGCCGCAAACAATCGCGATGGCGCAAATTAATTGAAACGGGATTCTCAGGACGAAGGTTCCCTTTCCCGATGCGGGCAATAATTTCCTCCTGGAGCTTGCGCAATCCCTCCTGAGTGGCGCAAGAAATTCGAATCGCGCCGAAATTTCTCCAGTCACTGTGCTCCGGCAGGTCGCTCTTGTTGAGCACCATAATTTCGTCGCCGTTCGACCCATTCTCCTTGAAATGGGCGGGTCGCGCCGCATTTCGGTCGATAATGTGCAACCGTAAGTCCGCTTGCTTCAGCGAACTTTCGGTCCGCGCCATTCCCTCACGCTCTATGTCCGATGTGGATGTTCTCAAGCCGGCTGTATCGAATAGCCGCACCGGGATTCCGTGGAGATTTACAGTTTCTTCGATCGTGTCTCGCGTCGTGCCGTGAGTGTCGCTGACAATCACGCGGTCGTAGCCGATCAGTCGATTCAACAGACTGGATTTGCCGGCATTGGTCGCGCCGTAGATCACGATTCGAACGCCTTCGCGCAACATTCGTCCCTGGTCCGCAGTCGCGAGCAGCGCTGAAATTTCTTCGCGAATGAAATCGAGGCGGACGCGCAGTTTCTCGCCTTCGTCCGGCTGAATGCCTTCCTCCGGGAAATCGATTGAAGCTTCCACGTGAGCGAGAAGCTCGATCAGCGCTTCTCGGATGGATCTGATTTTTTCTCCGAGCTTACCTTCGAGCTGCTCGGTTGCCGAGCGCAGGGCCAAATCAGTGCGGGCGCGAATCAAATCGATGACCGCTTCAGCCTGGGTCAGGTCCATCTTGCCGTTCAGGAACGCGCGCTCGGTAAATTCTCCCGGCCGCGCTCCCCGCGCACCTGCACGCAAACAAGCTTCCAGCACTTTCGCGCTCACGAGAGTTCCCCCATGACAGCTGATTTCCACGAGGTCCTCTCCGGTATAACTCGCGGGCGCCCGATGGATCGACATCAAGACTTCGTCGATCAAATTTCCGGATGGAGTGATGATCTCGCCCAGGTGTTGAACATGCGACGCGAAACGTGACGGCGCTTCTTTGCCGCGAAAAATCTTGTCGGCAATCGCAACAGCGTTCGGACCCGACATTCGGACGAGAGCAATCGCCCCTTCTCCGGACGGCGTAGAGATTGCCGCAATCGTGTCCGCGACGACCAAATCGGGATTGTCGGCAGCGTCCGATGTCGATCTTACGCGAGCACTTCCTTTAACGTTGCGATGCATTTCGTGTTTTGTTCCATTGTTCCGACGGTAATGCGAAGCCACTCCGGCAAACCGTAGCCAACCAGAGGACGAACGATAATTTTGCGGGCCAGCATTTTCTTGAACACCTCCGGTCCGTTGCCCACGTGGACGAAGACAAAATTAGCTGAGCTGGGGACAAATCGTAATTTCATCGCGTTAAACTCTTTTTCCAGGAAAGCGCGACCAGCGTCGACCACGCGTTTTGTTTCAGCGAGATAATCGGCGTCTTGCAAGGCGGCCAGCGCGGCGACTTGGGCGATTCCGTTAACGTTGAATGGTTGTCGAGTCTTTTGCAGAACCTCGATTATCTCGCTTCGTGCTATTCCGTAGCCCACTCGCAAACTGGCCAGACCATGGATCTTCGAAAAAGTTCGGAGCACCAACACGTTTCGGCCGTCGCGAATGTGACGAAGGGTGTCGGGAGGATGGTCCAGAAATTCAAAATATGCTTCGTCCAGTACGGTAAACACGTTGTCCGGCACTCGCGCGAGAAAGTTGTCGATTCCGTTCGGCGAAATCAATGATCCCGTCGGATTATTGGGATTGGCGATAAAGATGACTTTTGTGTTCGGCGTGATCGCGGCCAGGAGAGCGTTTGGATCGAGCTCAAAATTCGGCGTCGCAATTTCGATCGTTCGCGCGCCGAACAGAGTGGCAATGAGCTTATAGGCGATGAATGCGTGCTGGAAGGTGATAACATCGTCGCCCGGTTTCAGAAACGCGTGTCCGACGAATTCAATGATCTCGTTCGAGCCGTTGCCGAGGATGATATTTGCGCGGGCACACCCGAGTTTCGCTGCAAGTGCGTTACGCAAAAGGAATCCGCCGCCGTCAGGATAGAGTTGAGCAGAGTCGGCTGCGGCGCGCATCGCGTCGATCGCTTTAGGCGAGGGACCAAGCGGGTTCTCGTTTGAAGCAAGTTTGATAATTTCGTCGGGTCGAACACCAAGTTCACGGGCGGTCTCTTCGATTGGCTTGCCCGGTTCGTAGACAGCAAGGTCCCGTAATTGCGGATTCGCCCGGTCCCAGATCGAAGTCATTGGCGGAATCTAGACAGAATCGTCAGTGGAACAAAACGGTCTTCGAACGCGCTTAAGATTGTCGCGCCGACTTTTTTTCTTGCTATTTACGGGGGAATTCGCTACACCGGAACCCGCTCAGTTTGGAAGGGCATAAAAATTGTTATTGACGGTGCGACGCAATTATGAGAATTATGGAGACTGTTGATAATTTATCTATGAAAACGTTGTTCAAAATTAGCCTTCTCTGTCTCACTGCGTTCTTGGCAACCTCATTTGCCGCCAAGGCATCGGTCGTTAATTTAGGTGCTGCCGCTGGTTGGTCGGTCTTGACCTATAACAGCAACAACACTTCTGATTCCGCGTTTCAGGGTGGACCGATCGGCGTCGTCAACGGTGACTGGACGCAGAGCGGTGGCGGTCAGACCAACACTCAACAGCCGACGACCGTTTATCTCAGCCCCGGCTTTCATAACAACGGGCCGTCCGTCGAAACAACGGTTTTTGACGCTGCCAAGCTAAACGCCGCTTGGACGGATGCGGTGAATGCGTCCGCAATGCTGGCCTCGCTTACGCCGACCCAAACCCTCGGCGCAATTAACTCGGGTTTGACGCTTAGCGAATCTAAGGTTGGCACTTACGTATTCAACATTTCCAGCATCAATCTCAACCAAAGTGCACTCACTTTGAGTGCTCCGGCTGGTTCTACTTTTGTGCTTAATATCTCCGGCAACGTCACGCTGGACGGCGGCAGCCAAGGTAACGGGATACTTGTAGCCGGTGGTCTAACCTCAAATAACGTGTTTATCAATCTGACCGGCGCCAATAGCAGTCTGACTACGACTGGCGGCGGAAATGCTCAGCAGATTTTCGGCAATGTGCTGGCCACAGGTTTGAATGCATCGGTCAATCTCCATCCAGGTCAAATCAATGGCGAGATTATCGCTCGAACGTTGACCACGTCCTCGGGCGCTCTGGGCGTTGTTCCGGAAGTTACTCCAAGCTCCGTAGTCTTTGGGTTCATTGGTTTGGTAGTGGCGTTTGGCTCGAGACGCAGCCTGATGGCGCGTATGCGCGCCGTGGCGGCGAATGGGAAGTGCTAATAAGCTAAAGCGAGCTTTACTTGTTTGTTTGCATGAAAACGGCGCTCGATTGAGCGCCGTTTCTGTTTTTATGGAGGTCATCGGACCCCTTAGCAGCTTGACGCTACATACAAATGTGCGTGCTCGGATCGGACCAATCGCTTTGGCCGGTTGATCCGCCGAGTGCGCGAACTTGCACGGTGTAATTCTGCCCCGGCGTTAGTCCGTTGAACTCGATGTGCTGGGAATCGCCGGTGAACACACCCGGCAGCCAATCGCCGGTCGGACCTTTGATGCGACCTTCGTAGAGACGGGTGTTTTTCACCGGTTTCACGCCGGCGACGAGTTGACCGCTCACGCCATTGTCGATTACAAGCTCGGTCGGTTGTTCGAGCGGACTCTGTGTTCGATTCGTGCTCGCGGCCTGGAAGCCGGAGCCGAGGAGCGTGGCCATGTCATTGTTGCAGTTCATTTGCACGTAAGCAGCGAGTTGACGCAGCATGCCCAGGAGCACCTGCCGCTGATTGTTCTTGGCCGCGGTATCGGGCGGACCACCCCGTTGCGGCGTCTGATATCTTTTGCTCGAAAGTCGATCGCTCGGTTTCGAGGTTCGCCAGTGTGACGGGCGGCGTCGGGAACGCCGCGTTAGCGGTCATCTGGTCTTTGACGGTTTTCGTGAAGTTATCGAGCTCCTTGTCCGGCAACTTCGCGAAGCCTAACGATACCCTTAGTTGGGCTATAGTGTTTTTCTCCGATTGCGATAGCAAAAGCGCCCCGAGACTGGCGCCCGGAAATGAAAGGTCCGGGGGATTTGCTATCTAAGTTTTTGTTTTAGGGGGAGGCATCGCTTCATTACCTGCCAGCGAAGCCTTGCCGTTCAGGGTGGATGCTGGATAAGGCAGTGACCGGCGTCAATGCCAAATTTTGCCCGTCACGCAGACAGGCAATCACCTCACAAATGAGAATTCGCAGCAAACCCTCCGCGGAATCGACAGAATTGTTTCGGACCGGGTGTTCAGCTACCCGACCGCGATTTCTTATTCGCCGATCTGCTCCTTAGCTAGCTGTCGATGAATTCTAAATGGCCTGACTCGATCATCTCGGGCGTTTCATGCATCAGCGCGAGCAACAGACGTGAGTTGGTTCCGAATACGGCCAACTCAAACAGCACGGCTACCGCGATCACGATGCAAAGCCCCGGAAACGTAAACGCTTTTTCCGAATTACACGCTGTCGGCCAGCTTTGCGTACCGGACGCACTTCAGTCGATCAATAAACGACGTAATTGCTGTTCACGTCCTTGTGGGTCGGATCGGAGTTGTCTTCAAACCAGGAGGCGAAGGCGTAGTTACCGATGGTTGGATTGCTACCCGCGTTTAACGCCTCATCGTAATGGAAGCTTGCGCTACCGCTTATGGTGAGATCACTTCCAATAAAAGCGCCTGTGTAATCGCCGCTGCCGGAGATGGTGTTCCCAGAGAAGCTCGGAGCGTCTACCGTGCCTGTAAAGGCCGCTGAGCCGGAGTCAGTAAATTTGTGATTGCCTACGCCAATAAAAGAATCAGTCGAAGCGGTGCCGTTTAAATTGTTATAGGAATTACCGCTTGTGGTAATGTCGCCATCCACAATCCACCGGACGTTCGTGCCACTGGCTTGATTGATCAGGCCGCTTCCGGAAGTTGTAAACTTCCCTTGAACCCAAATGGTGATATAGCTGTTGGTAGGATCCGTAACCTGGACACCATTTTGAGTGGCCGTGCTTGCATTGATCGTAAACGCATTGCCACCAGAAACGGTGAAATCGCCATTAACAATAATCAAGGCAGGGTTTGCGCCGGTGCCATTGGCGGTGACCGAGGTCATGGTAACATTACTACCGTTCTTCGGGAGACCGCCGCCGCCTGTCCAAGTTGCATACTTTCCAGCCGAAGGACCACTCGGTGTCCAAGAATACGATGCATTCGTACCGGTCCATGGATTTGTGTAACTCCAGTTATAGACATTTCCTTGCGCGGTTGGATCCGAAGTTGACGGAATAGTAATATTGTCCGGTGTCGAGACTTGGCCCGTCACATCCTTCACCGGCGGATTGCCGCCGTTAGCATTAATGTTCGTAGGCGCAGTTCCACTGTAAACCACTCCGCCGTAAACATAAGTTTGGCCGGTATTGGCAAACTTGGCTTGATTACCGGTCGCCCCTTCGGAAACAAGTAGTGGATAGGTAGTATCTCGATACGTGGAGGACCATTGCCCGGTGGGTGAACTGAATGAGTCCGCCGTGCCACCGCCAGTCATTGTGAGCCAGTTTGCCAGCGTGATTCCGCGCGCACTGCCGCCTCCTGGGATCGGTTGAACCACAACCTCGATCGTTCGGGTCGGGCCAAGACTGCTGCCGCCCTTGCGATTGGCTCCGCCATACAGATTCATAGCGAGCGTGTTGCGCAGATCGTTATCCAACCTGTTATTGGAGACGCGCTTTAAGACGGAGTTTGAATTAAATTTGGCCTGACCGGTCGACCGGATGCGATACCACGAGCCGTTGGAGTTGGATAAGCCTCCTGCCGTATTGACGTATCTGTTACCCAGGCCGAAACACTGGTTGTGCCTTCAGAATGTGGATAGCTAATGCTCAGCTGGGATGCAGACGAAGGAAGATAATAATAATGGCTCGAATCGGGCGGCGTAGTGGTAGAGCTTGGGATCGCCGTGCCATTCGTAGGCTCGTAGGTAAAACCTGCAACGGGGCTACCTGACGGAGCGGGAGTAGGTAGCACGCTACTAACGGTCTTCCAATTGGTCCACGGGTTCGCGCTGGTAGTGGCGGTTTGGTTCAATGCCCGGACAGCGGCGTCGATGCCCATTTCCGCGCCGGTTAGCGACTGTTGCCAGGCTGCAGTTTGCACTCCAGTACTCGGTATTCTGCGATGTAACGAACAGGCTGGTCGCGCAGATCATGGTCAAGATCGTGATCGTAAACAGGGCGATGATCAGAACGCTGCCCTTGTGCTTATCGGTTAGTTTAGTTTTCATTAGTTAATTAGTTTCTAGCTACTGCGTTTCTAAGAAAGGTCTTACAGGCAACAGTTGTTGCTTTTTCATTTTGCACGAGTGAGTAGGCTCCGCCGGTTTTCAAATACACGTTGCCTACTGTTGCGGCGCTGCTCGCTGTGGTGTTAACTACGTACCAGTCTCCATTGGAGCCAACGCCATTATCGGGCGCGGTATCTGGATTGCTCAGTCCGCTGCGCCAAGTGCCGCTACCGGCATTACGGAGAAACGTGGGGAAGAACATGATGTTGCAGCTTACCCAGTTCGTAAGATCGGTGTCGCTTATTGTGAAAGTCGACACGTTCTTGGCGATCGCTGTCGTAACGTCATTGGTCGTCCCATCGCTCTTTTGAGAGATGACTTCTCGAGTAAAATTGGTGCCGCTCCGCGTGTACTTAATCGTCACGCTGGTGATGGTAATATTGGCGCAGTCCGTGTTACTTCCACCTTTGTAGGTAATCGCCCCGTTGCTAAGCACCGGTGTGACGGGAGCATTGCCATTGCAAGGGTCGTAGTAGACCGGTACCGTGAGCGTGAGTACGGGTATGTTGCTAACAGTGGTAACCGTCGCTGAAGTGGCGCGCCGGCAGTCCATGGCAATGTAATCGAGAACGCGTAACTGATCGCCTTCAGTATTCGAATAAGATTCTACTGCCCCGTAGCTTCGCTGGAGCGACACGCCCGCGGCCACTACGGCGGCTAAGATCAATATGCCGCACCCAATGCTCACCATCATCTCGGCCAAAGTAAAGGCCAGGTGTTTTCGATGGGACGAAAGCTTCATGAGTTGATGTTGACTCCAATATTTCCCTTCCCGAAAACTGACGATAGCTCACGTGTCCGAGTGCGCCCGTTCGCGCTTGTCCATGAGAGCTTGATATCGACTTGGATAAGATCGTAGCTGGTGGCAAGGGTTGAATTCGATGGGGAACCGAGGGTCGCCGTCGTGGACCCGCCGCTACGAGTCCATACGTTGACTGCTGATCCGTCACTCGGATATCCTGCGCCGCCTGTGCTCGTCCAGTAGCCGCTTATGGTCACTGTTTCGGTCAGGCTTGAGCCAAGCTGGGCTTCGGAAGTGGTCACGGTTTGAACAATATCTCCCGTAGTCATTGTGGCTGGGCTCGTCGTTCCCGAGGCAGTGGTGCTGGCTACATTGCTGTAGTAGATCCCGCGAAATGCCTCCATCCGCTCCTGTAGCATCATTGAGGCGGCGGTTGTTTCCTTTTGGGACCTGAGCGCCAAAAGCAAGCGTTCGTTAGTGGCGAAGGCAGCTACGGCGAAAATGACACAGACCGCGAGTGCGATCAGGACTTCAGCGAGGGTGAAAGCGGCGGTCCGCTGTCTTAAATGGCAAGAAAGGCGCATAACGATCTGAGTGGTCGTCGCCTATAAAAGCAATAAATATGCCGATTTACTACAAATTGGACGTGCCTTTGCCTTTGCGGCGCCGGTAAAGGCCCTCCATCGAAATGGCACATCCAAGCAGGAACGCAGCTGGGCCAAAACTCGCCGCTTCCGGCACGTCGATCCCGCCGTAGATCGCTACGTTGTCGAACTGGACTTCGTTCGTGGCGTCATTTGCGTTCCAAGCGAAGAATTTGAATGTCGCGGTCGTTACATTATCGGCTGCAGTGACCGGCGCGAAGTTGAACGTATAACTGGTTAAAGGTGCGTTTTGGGGTGTCCAAGCGAAGCTGGCGTATGAAGTCGCGGATCCATTCAAGAAAAGATCGACCTCGGCACTGAGTGTTCCTGCTCCGTTCTTTAACGAATCGAAGGTCAATTGCGAAAGAGTAAGGACGAATCCCGGATTCGCGGTAATTGTGAACGCGGTGAAGACATTTGGATCGAGTGCCGCGGCGGTTGGCCAATTTTGACTGCCGAAAACGCCCGAGTTGCCCGTTCCGGTGAGACCGCCGTTTCGGTCATAATCGCTGAGCGTCGCGTTAGAAGGTTGTCCATTGGTCTGATCCACAGCCAATCCCGACCCGGGACTCCCGGGAAAATCATATGTGTAGATGAGGCTCGCTTTGGTATTTGACCACGCCAAGACAAGTGTGATCGCAGTGAACAAGCCGGGCCTGAAGACTCGCATTCCCATAGGCACGGAAACCACTTGAGCAGCTTGCAGACCACTGGTGCTTCGGCCCGGTCCGTGCTGAGTTCAGCAGGATGTTTCGTCTAATTATCGGGCTCTGCCTTGTCTGCCCACTTTGTTATTTGATGGCAGGCCCAACGCCGCTCACGATCAAAGAGGTGAGCTTGATGCTGCGGTCGGGTTTCTCCAGTGAAATTGTGCTCCAGGAGCTCTCGAAAAGAAAATTTGCCGACACACTGGATTCGGCCAGCCAGGAGCAGCTTGTTCAAGCCGGAGCCAGTAAGTCGTTGATCAAGTACACTTCAGAGCGGGGTCTATCAATTATCCGCAGCGGAAACTGCCGCGGCTGCGCAAAAGCAAAAATCGACTGCGGAAAACGTTTCTCGAACAAGTCTGGAACCTCAAGCGACAAGCCAGAGTGCCCCAACGAAGCCCGCGTCGCCGACGGAAGCTCAAATGGGCGGCGACTTATACGATCATTTCAAAGACGATCTGGTCTACTGGCACGAGGGGAGTTTGATTCCCTTCGATGACGAAACGCTTCAGAAGAAAAAGTTCTATCTCCTGTTCTTTTCGGCGATTTGGTCCAGGGAAGGACGTCAATTTACGTCGCGACTAGTCGATTATTACAACCACGTCGCGCCACAGCATCCGGAGTTCGAAATCGTTTTTTTCAGCGCGGATCGTTCGGCATTTGCCATGGAGAATTACATATCGCAAACGAATATGCCGTGGCCGGTTATCGCTTTTGACAAACGCAGCGGTAAGGCTGGCGGGATACAACGAAGTTTGGTTCGTGAGATACCTCATCTAATCCTCGCCGACTCAACGGGCAAAATCCTTTCCGACAGCGGCAATGATCAGCCCAACCTCGACAAGGTGATGATTGATCTCGACAAGGTTCTTGCCGGAAATTAATAGCGGTTTCTCGATAACCGCGCGGCAGAGACGCGAATGGATTCTAAGGCTTGTCCTGCAAAGACAGCGACTGTTATTTCCAGCCGGTGTTAGGGACTGATGACGGCGACGGGTGGGGGCCCCGAGGCTGTGAGACTATTGTTGTCAGCCAGATACGGGCCTTCGTCGGAAACCAGGTCAGCCGTGGCATTGCTGAAGGCACTGATCTCGGCAACAGTGAACGGGTCATCCGATCTTTTCCGTTTCCAGCGCAGCACAACATATCGCGCGCTGCTTACTGAAACGTTGACAGTTGCCATTCCGTGTTCATCGGGAAGGCTGACAGCCGAGGCAGTTGGCTGGGCGGGTCCCAGGTCAGATGGATCTTTCGGCAGTTCGTTAAGCAAATACACGCCCAGCTCTGCGTCCTCAGCTTTGAACACCGCGCTGATGCGGTGCAGCTCCGTGCTCCTCGCCAACTCGACAATCACGGTGGGTGATTGATCGGATTCGGAAAATTGGAACGACGTCTGCAAGTCGTTGTCTATCATTCGGCCGCTCAATGTTCGTGGCCCGGAACTCGTATAGGCAATTCGCGCGCGGGCTCGGGACTTCGCCCAGTCAAACTCGCGGACTTCAGAGCCACGAACCGTTACCCTGGCAGTAGTAGTTATCTCAGTAGCTTCCGGTGCACTCAGGGCGTTCGCGCCTGCAAGAGCGAAAGCAATGATTACAAGAAGTTTACTCAGGCAAGTAGGAGAAGCTGGCATGGCCCCCTCTAAAGCTTAGAGCGCGCCAATGGCCGCTTTTGAGCCAGCTAATTTGTTAGGCTACCGAATGCGGCGCCAAGAATCCAAGCTGACCAGCGCTTTATCGATCAGCTTTTTCTCTTCCGGCAATAAGGTGGCATGCTGCCCGGCAGCCAGAAAATCACGGGCCTTCTCGTCGTGCACGGCTGCAAGGCAAATTCCATAGTACGCGCTGACGGCCGGATCTCGCAATTGGTCCTCCGTTAGCGAATCCATGACCTTGGCGGCTCCTTTGGCGTCGCCTTTGGTCAAGAGGGAGTAGGCATATGTGGTTACGTAGGCCGCATTCGTTGGCGCTTTGCGGTAAAGATCGGTGGCGATTCTTCGCGCCTCATCTCGGTCGGCGTCGAGCAGCAACGATACCTGGGCGAGATTGTTTTGGACGTTTAGGTCTTCCGGCGCGAGCTCAGCCCACCGAACAAGAACGCGATAAAGGCCCTGGGTGTTTTGGGTGCTGCTATAATATTGATACAGAGTTTCAACTGCTTCTTTTTGCTTCTCAGGATCTGTGGTTAATGACCAAAACAATTCCACCATCTCCTTGTCCCATTTCCACTCTTCGGTAGTACGAATCAGCGCCAGAATGGCAGAGCTTTGATTTTCAGCCGCCTTTGTTGCGAGCGCCCACTCGCGCTCCGCGAGCGCTTCCTTGTCTTGCCCGCGCAACGCGCGCGCGAGATAAGCGTGACGCATAAACTCACCCTGCCGCCAATTCGAACTCTTTGTGATCTCTTCCAATTTGCGCCACTCCTTCAGTCCAGCGTAGAGCTCGGCAATTGCGATTGGGACGGGCCACTTATTCAAAGTATCGCTCGGTATCCCTTTGATGTAATCGAGCCCGACCAGATTGAGTCCGCTGCGACTCATCCATTCCAGCAGTGCGGCCAAGTTGGATGGATCTGAAGTGACGCTCGCCTCGAGCTCGCTCAGGTAAGTTGTGAATTCAGGAGCACCGAGTTGACGAAGAAAATCCAGATATATCAACTGATCGCTAATCGTTGCCTCGGGATAGCTTTGAAGGTCGCGGGCAAGACTAACCAACTCCTGGCCGCCTACTTGTCGCGCGATGCCATCGGTAATCAATGCGCGAGTTGCAGCCGCCCGTTGTTTTGGATCTTCACGCAGTTTGTTTAAGGTTGCTTTGCCTGTGGAGTGCTGATCTTGGTTCGCGCTGTGAAGCTGCAGCGTCGCTAGTTGAAGCTGGTAAGCGGTTTCGTTTGGAGCCAATTGAACGGCTAACTCCCATTCTCGATCGGCCGCGTTATCGTCCTTTTTGGCCTGTGCGAGAGCGCCGGCAGCCGCATGGTAACCCGCCTGTTGTTTGCCTTGCTCGTCAATTCTCGACAGCGCTTGTTCTGCGACAGCTGGTTCGTTGAACTGCAACGCGCATCGCGCCCACGCCAAGTCGTCTTCAACGGAATGCGGTTCGAGGTCGGCAACTTTGTGACGCCAATCGAGCGCCGCTCGGTTCCCAGTTTTTTCGGCCAGCTGGGCTATGATTCGCGCCGCTGCGGCGCTTGAGGGCTTGATCTGCAAGACAGCCCGTGCCGCCAAGCTTGCGGTTGCGTAGTCTCCGTGCTGCATTGCCGTGGCAGCGCTGCTGATCAACCGCCTCTCTTGCCAACGCACGTACAAATCGTGACCTCCCCAGAATACCGCAATGAGAAGAGCGATCCCAATCAGCGATCCCAAGAGAAGCTTCAGATAGAAGCGCTCGGTTCGTCCATGCGCAGATTCCATTATAGCCTCTTTCGCCTCCGAGATAGTTTCAGCATCCGCAATGTTTGAACAACATCTGCCTCAAGCAGTTGCCGTTCCGCTACAATTTATCACAGAATTCGGCACAACAACTCATCGACTGCAGTTGAAACGCCCACCTGCGGAGGCTCGCAAGTTGCTGGGGCTCGGCTAGGCTTATGTCGCAAATGAACGATACGGTTGCGCAGCCCGCGTCTGCCGAGACAAATGACACTAAAGCCACGGGTTGGTTGGTCGTAATTGTCGCGCTCGGGCTCCTTTGGTTCGAGCTCATCAATCAACTAAAGGGCGAGTGGTGGCTGAATGCTCAATACAATTACGGTCTTATTGTCCCCGTCCTGGTTGTTTATTTGCTCTGGAAGCGCTGGCAAAATCGACCGGCTCCGACGGCCCCGGCAGCGCGCATATTGGCATTCATTACGATCATTGTCGGTGCGGTGCTGTTTCTGCCAATCCGACTCATCACAGAAGCAAATCCTGACTGGAGGTTGTTGAGCTGGCTGCTGGCCGTTGTCGTCGTCAGCATTTCACTAGCGTTCGTTTATCTAACAGGTGGTCGAAGCTGGCTGCGACACTTCGCGTTTCCGTTCCTGTTTTTTCTGGTTGCCGTTCCATGGCCAGTTCGGATTGAGCAGCTGGTGATTCAGGATCTGATGCGAACGGTAACGGCGATTAATGTAATCTTTCTACAGCTGGCCGGCATCCCCGCCCTTCAACACGGTAACGTAATCGAAGTCGGGACCGGATTTATCGGTATCGAGGAGGCTTGCAGCGGTGTTCGCTCGCTTCAAGCCACCCTGATGATTTCGCTTTTTCTCGGTGAACTTTATTCGTTTAGCGCTGCGCGCCGGCTGGTTCTGCTCGTTATTGGCGCGGTTCTCGCATTTGTTTGCAACGTTGTTCGGACAGCGATCCTGGTTTGGGTAGGAACACATAGCGGTCTCGGGCGCATCGAATCGTGGCACGATCCCGCCGGACTCACGATCTTGATCGTTTGTCTGTTTGGTCTTTGGCTCGTCAGTCTGATCATGCTGCGTCGCGAAGACGCTCCGATCAGTGCGCCGGCCAGAGAATACCAACCGAGGTCCGTCCAATTTCGCTGGATGCCGCTCGCCCTTCTCGCAGTTTGGTTGATTGTGGCCGAAGGCGCGGTGCAAATTTGGTATCGATCGCACCAAACAATGGCCAGTTCGCACTGGGCCGTGCAATGGCCAGACTCAGAGAGCAATTACAAATCAGTGCCGATTGCGCCCGAAGCGGAATCGTTGCTCCAATATAACGAAGGTGGTGGCGCGAGCTGGGAAGGGGCAGATGGTCACCAATGGCTCATGTTTTTCTTTCGTTGGTTCCCCGGCCGGACGGCCGCACGATTCGTCAAGGTTCACCGGCCTGACATTTGTTTGCCGGCCAGCGGCCGCACGATGGAACGCGATTACGGTCTACGCATGCTCACGGTCAACGGACTGAAACTTCCAATCCGGTCGTATCGATTCGAAGAGGGTGGCGCGCCCTTGCACGTTTTTTATTGTTACTGGGATGCGCGTTCATCCTATGAAAACGCTTCCACTGCCATCCTGGAGGATTGGTCATTCAGTGGTCGTGTTCGCGCGGCCTTGCAGGGGCGACGCGAGATTGGCGCGCAAATTCTGGAAATCGTTGTCTGGGGTTACGACGACGACGCCGAAGCGGACAATGCACTTGCGCGCGAGCTTGGGCGGGTGGTTCGAGAGACCTAAAGCGATTCGCGCTTTCGTCGAACGTTCGTAAAATTGCAGCAAGAAGCGGGTGGGCCTGATTCCAATCCGTGACAAACTGCTGCCATGAATGACTACGAACGCGTCGCCAGTGTGATCCGTTTTCTGGATCAACATCATACCGAGCAGCCCGACCTCGCCGCATTGGCCAAAGCTGCAGGCTTGAGTTCATTTCATTTTCACCGGCTGTTTTCGACTTGGGCCGGTGTTACTCCGAAGGACTTCTTGCAATGCCTCACTCTCGAGCACGTGAAGCAGCTTCTGCGAGATGGCGACAACGTCTTCGACGCTGCACTCAACGCCGGTTTATCTGGGTCAGGTCGGCTACATGATCTTTGCGTCACGCTCGAGGCTGCATCGCCGGGCGAGATGAAAAACGGCGGCGCCGGGATTGAAGTTGATTACGGTTTCACCGCGACGCCCTTCGGCGAAGCGCTCATCGCCGAAACCAAACGCGGCGTTTGTAACCTGTCGTTTGTCGATCGGGGCCGCAACGCAGCGCATGAAGTGCTGAAGGCGCAGTGGCCGAATGCAAAACTGCGCCGAGATGATGCTCGGGTCGCCAAAGTAGCGGCGAAAATCTTTACCTCGGATCCTGTCGGAAAGTCGAACCGTAGGCTGCGCACTTTTGTCCGAGGCACCCAGTTTCAACTGCGCGTTTGGCGTGCATTACTGCAGGTTCCAGCTGGCTCGCTCACAACTTACGGCCGGCTCGCTGAGGCAATCGGTCAATCGCAAGCCGCGCGCGCCGTTGGTAGCGCGGTCGGAGCCAATCCGATCGCTTTCATCATTCCCTGTCATCGCGTGATTCGGGAAACGGGCGCCCTTGGTCACTATCACTGGGACCCTATTCGCAAGCGTGCCATTGTCGGCTGGGAATTTTCTTTGCGCGATCGGACACGCGAGGTCGCAGCTTGATATCGACAACTTTCGCATCGCGAATATCTTAAGTGTTTTCGTTAGCGAATGGATCAATCAAAGTTCGATTACGCTGGTTTTCGTCACGAATATATCGGAGAGGGGCTGCGCCGCGCGGGTCTCCCTGCCGATCCCATCGCACAATTTGGCAATTGGTTCTCAGCCGCTATCAAGTCGGGCATTCACGATGCCAATGCAATGACTTTGGCCACCTGCGCCGGTGATAAACCCTTCGCCCGAATTGTTCTGCTCAAGCATTTCGATAATGACGGATTCGTTTTCTTCACGAATTACGCGAGTGAGAAAGGGCATCACCTGGAAAAAAATCCCAACGCCGCGCTGGTGGCATATTGGATGGAAGTTGAACGGCAAATTCGAATTGAGGGCAAAGTGGAAAAGACGTCGCGGGAAGAATCGGAGGAATATTTTCACAGCCGGCCAATCGGCGCACAACTCGGAGCGTGGGCGTCGCATCAAAGTGCGGTAATCGATGCCCGGCGAGTCTTGCATGCTCGTTTGGAAGAGATGAAGCAACGTTTCGCCGGCGGCGTCGTTCCGTTGCCGCCACATTGGGGCGGTTATCGGCTCAAGCCCGATCGCATCGAATTCTGGCAAGGTCGTCCTGATCGTCTGCACGATCGCTTTCGTTACACTCTTCAACGGGACGGCTCATGGTCGATTGATCGACTCGCGCCGTGACGGCAACGCCGGCCTCGAAGATTGAAATTCTACGGGGAGACATCACCAAACTTCGTGTCGACGCGATTGTGAATGCCGCCAATACGACATTGCTTGGCGGCGGCGGTGTTGATGGCGCGATTCATCGCGCTGCTGGCCCGGATTTGTTGGAAGAATGCCGCACGTCGGGCGGCTGCCCCACTGGCGAGGCTAAAATCACGCGCGGTTACAATTTGCCTGCGCGTTTTGTGATTCACACCGTCGGTCCGGTTTGGTCGGGCGGAAATCGCGGCGAAGCAGATCTTTTGTCCGACTGCTATCGCAATTCGCTGCGACTCGCGGTCGAAAACGAGATCAAAACAATCGCCTTCCCGGCAATCAGTTGCGGAGCGTATCGATTTCCCGTTCAACCGGCCGCGGCGATCGCCGTGAGGACGGCGCGCGATTTTCTCGCAACCTGGGACAAGATCGACAAGGTGACGTTCGTCCTGGCAACAGACGAAATCTTCACGGCTTACGAAGAGTTACTTGATCGCACCCCATGAATCGTGTTTGGTCGAACAAGAAACAGCTGGAAGCGTCTAAGAATTGACCAGCTCTTGTGGCCAGGCAGTTGCTAGATAATTGATTATGGATTCGATCGAAGACGATTTTGTAAACGATGACCCACTGGCAGCGGAACAAACCGCGTCGCCGAAGCGGCGTCGCCGCCGGCCGCCAAGTGTTTTGGAACCGCCCCCGCGCCGACGCGAACAAATACGGGGCCGACCGAATTCAAGCCGCGGACGGACCGAGCTCTTTCTACGCGAGAATCCGGTGCCGCTGGTGATTGGAGCCCTCGCTGCCGGGGTAGTCATCGGTTTAGCAATTCATTACGCGTCGCGTTCCGAAGAAAGCGAAACGAAGATGCCGCTGGGTCGAATCAATTGGAGTTTTCTGTCGTTGCCATTTCTCTGGCCGGCGCTGCGATCCATGAAGGAAAAATTCGAAGACTCGGCCGATGCGGTCACCGAAGGCGTGAAAAGCATTGATCTCGATCGTTACGCCAAGCCGATCCGCAAGCGCTGGAAATCCTGGAGAAGCTGATACCGCCCTTCTGGCGGAAGAGCATTAAATCGCAAACCCCAAGCTTCCAAAGAAATTCCAAGGATCAATTAAGGCGGTGCGCGGTCCTTTTGGTGTTTGGGATTTGAAGATTCCTTGGGATCTGGGATTTGGAGCTTTTAGCCGACTTCGGGCGAATGCTAATCTCAACGCGTGCTCCGCGTCGCTGCGCTTCTTGCGATCACTCTCACGATAGTTTCAGCGAAAACGCGCGCGCAACCCTCCGAAGACAATGCCAAGTTCGTCGGCTCGATCGGTTGCAGTTCTTCCAGTTGCCACGGCGGCGCTGGCGAAAAACGCAGCCAGTACCTCACCTGGTCGCAAAAGGATTTTCACACCCGGGCTTACGCAATTCTTCTCGACGCGCGCTCGGCGCGGATCGGTGAAGCTTTGAGCATCCCTCAACCGCAGTCGAGTTCGCGTTGCACCGTTTGTCACTCGCCATTTCAATCCGTGGCTCCGGATCGATTAAGTTCGACAGCGCGCGCAGATGAAGGTGTTTCGTGCGAAAATTGTCACGGCGCAGCCGAACCGTGGTTGCGCGGACACACCCGCCCAGATTGGACTTATGCGACCCGCGTTAGCGCCGGCATGCACGATCTTCGCAGTCTTTACGTGCGCGCGAATGCTTGTGTTGCCTGCCACCAGAATGTCGATGCTGATATTTTGAAAGCAGGACATCCGGAACTCGTTTTCGAACTGGACAGTCAATCGGTCAATGAACCGAAACACTGGCGTGATGAAGACTCGGCGATCGGCCCGCGCAGTTGGTTAACCGGACAAGCAGTCGCGCTCCGCGAAATCACCTGGGCATTGATCAAGTCTCCGAAAGAAGAGCAGGATCGCTTATTGGTTCAAATGACCGCACTGACCTGGCTTCTGGACAAGACCGGACTCGGCGAGAGCGTTAGTCAATTCAACTCTTTTCCGGGAATAGAACTGCGCGCGGACGAGATCGCAAAACGCGCGGCAAAATGGAGCCCGACGAATAACGAGCTGATGTCGATCCTGCAAACGCTTGCCGCCAGCGATTCGGAATTCCCGTCCGGTGCAACAGGGGAAGATCATTTCTATCGCGCGCTTCGGCTCGCGCTGGCGATCGATCGGCTTTCCGCCGCGCTAAATCTTTCGCCAAAACTAGACAAGGAACTCAACGCACTCCGTAGCGACGTGCAGCGCCATTACGATTTTGACGCGGCCGCGTTTGCCGGACATTTGCGCGCGTTTCGCGCAAAGTTGTAGGCCCGCGCACTACCTCTCCAAAGCATTTGACGTTGAGCGTTGCACGTTAAAGGTTGGGCGCTTTCTGGGATACTAATGAGGGCTTTTTCGCTCATAATCTTTACCGTTTTTCTGATCGGCTGCGCTGGGGACAAGAAGCCGGCCTGGGTCCGTGGCGCGCTAAAGCAACAGAACAAGTGGGGCCATTACAGTGGCTACGTCGAGGCGCGGTGGGAAAATGACGGTCGCAACATGACTCTCTTGAGCGAGTTGCGCTATACCGATCCTGATGGCGTGGTTTGGATCGCGCCGTCCGGTTCGGCTGTCGATGGCGCTTCTATTCCACGCTCGCTCTGGTCGCTGATGGGCGGACCATTTGAAGGAAAATACCGCAACGCATCCGTGTTGCACGATGTCTCCTACGATCAACACACCAAGCCGTGGCAGGAGTGCGATCGAATGTTTTACAACGCAATGCGCTGTAGCGGAGTCAGCACAGTTGAAGCGGGCACGATGTACTATGCGCTCCGCAAATTCGGACGTCATTGGAAAGCGCCAAAGGCCGCCCCGGTCAAAGTAGGCGACGATATCGTGGCGCGCGCCGAGCCGGTGAACCAGGGCGATATCAATGCGACCCGCGATTGGATTCGCAGCTCAGAGCCGAACTTGCAAGAAATCGAGAAGCGCGCTGAAGCCGGGTCGCGCTGAGATCAGTCTTTTCCGTTTCCATTGATCGCAGCTGGAGGCGCGGGCTCCGGCGATCCATTTTTTTCCAAGGCGACGGCGAGCACTTCATCGACGTTCTCCACCAGCACGAATTTCAGCTTCTGTTTCGCTTCTTCCGGAACGTCGACCAGGTCTTTTTCGTTTAACTTCGGAATGATCACGGTGGAAATGCCGGCGCGCATCGCAGCCAGACTTTTTTCCTTGAGTCCGCCGATTGGCAAAACCAGACCGCGCAATGTGATTTCACCCGTCATCGCAACATCCGGCCGCACCGGTTTGTTTGCGAAGAGCGACGCGAGCGCAGTGAACATGGCGATTCCCGCTGACGGCCCGTCTTTCGGCACTGCTCCGGCCGGCACGTGCACGTGAATGTCCATGTCTCTGAAGTCTTCCGGCTTGAGGCCGATCTGGCCGTTGCGGCTTCGAACCAGACTCAGCGCCGCTTGGACCGATTCCTTCATCACGTTTCCAATTTGTCCGGTTAAGGTGACGTTCCCCTTCCCCAGATAACGCGTCGCTTCGATGTGTAATACTTCGCCGCCGTATGGCGTATAGGCCAGACCGGTGACAACGCCCGGCTGGCTTGTTTTCAATTTGCTCTCTCGCACGTAGCGCGCCGGCCCGAGTGTTTGGGCCACAAATTCCGGCGTCACTTCGACCCGCTGGCATTCGCCGCGCGCGCATTTGGCCGCAACGGACCGGAAAATCGCGCCGATCTGCCGCTCAAGGTCGCGAACGCCGGCTTCGTGCGTGTAATCATTGATGATCCGGCGAATGGCTTCTTCCTGAAACTCACATTGATCAGGCTTGAGACCGTTTTCTTCCAGTTGTCGCCGGATCAAATATCGCTTCGCAATCTCCAATTTTTCGCGCTCGGTGTAACCCGGCAGCGAAATCACTTCGATTCGGTCCCGCAACGGTTCGGGAACTCCGTCGATGTAATTGGCGGTGCCGATGAAAATGACTTGTGACAAATCGAACGGCACGTCGAGGTAGCGATCGACAAACGCGTTGTTCTGGCGTGGGTCGAGCACTTCGAGCAGCGCGCTTGCTGGATCGCCGCGGAAATCGGCGCCGATCTTGTCGATCTCGTCCAACATGAAAACTGGATTGCGCGTTCCGGCGCGGCGCAGTTCCTGAATGATCCGGCCCGGCATCGAGCCGATGTAAGTGCGTCGATGTCCGCGAATTTCCGCTTCGTCGCGCATGCCGCCGAGACTGATCCGGACGAATTTGCGGCCGAGTGCGTCGGCGATCGATTGGCCGAGACTGGTTTTGCCGACGCCGGGCGGCCCGAGAAAACAAAGGATCGGTCCGTGCCCGTTCGGATTCAGTTTGCGCACGGCCAGATATTCGATCAGCCGCCGTTTTACTTTCTCGAGATCGTAATGGTCGCGATCGAGAATCTCCTGGGCTTGATCGAGGTCGATGTGGTCTTCGCTGAATTTGTTCCAGGGCAGATCGGCGACGATCTCGATGTAACTGACAATGACCGAATATTCGGGACTGGCCGGCGGAATAAAATCCAATCGTTTCAATTCGCGCTCGGCCTGCTTCATCACATCTTCCGGCGGGTTTGCTTCTTTTAATCGCGCGCGCAACTGCTCCACTTGTTCTTCGCCGCCGGTCTCGTCCTCGCCCAGCTCGTGCTGGATCGCTTTGATTTGGGAACGCAGATAAGCGCGGCGTTGGGCATCGGAAAATTGCGATGCCACGTCCTTCTGCAACTTTTCCTGGATCTGCGCGATCTCGAGCTGGGCCGAAATGTATTTTTGCACGACCTCGACTCGCTTCGCGACATCCGGTTCTTCGAGGATCGCCTCCTTTTGCGCGACGTCGACGTTTAGGTTCGGCGCCAGAAAATCGGCTAGCTGCTCGGGATCGCTGATGTTCAACACCATCAGTCGTGCTTGCTCCGGCGTTTCCGGACTCAATTCGAACAATCGCGCAGCCGAATCGCGCAGGTTTCGGAAGGTCGCTTCCCATTCTTTGCTCGGAGGCGGCGCAACCGATTTCATTAAATCGATTTCCGCGCGAATGAATGGCGAAGTCGCCACGATCTTGCGCAGCGTGAATCGCTGCAGACCGCGAGCGATGATGACCACGTGATCGTCGGCCTGGCGAATCATCTTCAGCACCAGCGCAGCCGTACCGACATGATAAAGGTCCTCCGTCCCCGGATCTTCTTTCGCTTCGTCGCGCTGGGTTAGCAATCCGATCACTTTTGTGCGCGGCAACGTATCATCCAGCAACGCGATGGAAGCCGGACGCCGCACATTCAACGGCACGATCGTTCCCGGAAAAACCACGAACCCGCGCACCGGAAGGATCGACAATTCCTCCGGAATCTTTGGAACTTTGCTGTCGTCCGACATGTCGGCCGCAATCGCCGTTGTCGGATCGGCCCCGGACTTCATTTCCAGCTCCGCCGGTTGCAAGGAAAAATCTTGTTCGTCGGTCATTGTTTGATCGGTAGCGAAATCCAGAGCAACCCGTTCCGCTGCTCCGCCTTCGCCTCATTGATTTCCACTTCGTCCGGCAACAACACTTCGCGTTCGAACGGACCATAATCGATCTCCATCGCCAGCAATCGGACGGCGCGGCCCTCGTCATGCGACGGCTCGGGCAATTCGCGCGCGCCGCGAATCAGGACCCGTTGCGGTTCGACAATCAGATCGATCCGCGACCGCTCGACCCCGGCCAGATCGACACAAATCCGGATACATTTCTCGCAGCGATAAGCATTGATCGCCGGCTCCCAGGTATGGGGCGCGAACTGAAACTGCGACCGCGCCAGCTCGTAAGTGACGTCATGCAACGCGCCGTGGAGCCAGCGCAACTTGATGCTGCCAATAGGGTCCATTTCAACAAAACCACCTGCTTCTATAATAGATTACGCGGAAGGCGAACTCAATGCGTGTCTCTTTCGAGGGATGGCCGCGAGCGCAATCCACTGACAGCCGACCTCGGCTAGATGTCGATCTTGAAGTCCTAATTCTCGATTCTGCCGGTAAGCCCGCCGGTAATAACTCTCAGCACGATGGTCCGAAACCAGTCAAATCCTGGCAAAGTGCTACATTCCGAATGACATGGAGCAAAACCGTCCAATGGAGCACTCTTCAGTGTCACTGTTGCCGCTGTGAAATCCGACAGATCAACTGTGCAAGATCTCGAGTCTGCGAACCGAACCAGTAGAACGCGTAACACATTAGAAGCTCGATTGAACTGCCCCCTGCAGCGATGTCGCATGGAAATAGGCGACCGGATCACAATAGCTCATCAGACGCTGGTGACGGATGTGCGATGATATCGTCGCGCGTATCGACAACTTAGGAGGCGACACAGCCTGGATGAGACAGATTGCGTCATCGCTCAGTCCTGGTCACGTCTTTGTTTTGCCTGGGCCCCACAAAGCGCGGCCGGGTTTGGCGTCGGTGTGTTCGCCTTCTTTGATCACTTGCACGCCGTTCACGAAAACGTGTTTCATCCCGGTCGCGTACTGGTGCGGTTTATCGAACGTGGCGTGATCGGTGATTGTTTTCGGATCGAACACCACCACGTCGGCGAACATTCCTTCTTTCAACATTCCGCGGTGATCGAGCTCGAGATTTTGCGCCGGTTGCGCGCTCAGTCTTCGAATCGCTTCCGGTAGCGTAATCACTTTTTCGTCCCGACAATATTTGCCGAGCACGCGCGCGAAATTTCCGTAAGCGCGCGGATGCGGATTTGATTTCGAGAAACGGACCTTCGGGCGCCTGTGACGCTTCATCGGAACCGAACGAGATCCACGGCTTCCGCAATTCCTTCTTCACGTTCTCTTCCGACATGATGAAGTAAACCGTGCCGATCCGCGATTCGTCTTCAGCCACCAAATCCATCGCGGTATCGATCGGATCTTTGCCGCGCATCTTGGCCACTTGGGCGAGCGTTTTCCCAGTGAGCGGCTTCAGTTTGTCCGACTTGAACGCGGCGAGCAGAATGTTGTCCGGTGAACCGGCGCCGAGGTAAAGATTCTCCCATTTGTCGCTGTCGATCTTGACCTCGGCTTTGATTTTCTCGCGCGTGGCCGGGTCGCGCAGGCGTTTGAACAACGCTTCGTAACCGCCGTCTTCGGTCCACGGCGGGAAACAGGCATCGAGCCCGGTGCCAGCGGCGGTGTAGGTGTACATATTAGCGCGAATCTTCAGTCCTTCCTTTTGCGCCTTTTCGATTCGCGCGAGCAGTTCGTCTTCTTTCGGCCAATTCTTCTGGCCGGCGGCTTTGATGTGATAAACCTCGGCCGGAATATTCGCTTCGCGCGCGATCCGCAACAATTCGTCGAACCCCTCGAACAATTGGTTCCCTTCGCTGCGCATGTGCGAGATGTATTTGCCTTGGTATTTCGCGGCGACTTTGCAGAGCTCGATCAATTCGTCAGTCTTTGCGTAAAACGCCGGCGGATAAATCAGCGACGTGCCGATGCCGAGCGCGCCTGCTTCCATTTCCTTGCGCACGAGTTCGCGCATCTGATCAAGCTCCTGCGGCGTCGGCGCGCGATCATCAAACCCAATCACATACGCGCGGACCGTCGTCGCGCCGAGAAACGACGCGACGTTGCAGGAAATGCCGCGTTTTTCGAGATACTGAAGATATTCGGCAAGCGTGTTCCATTTGATGTCGTATTTGATATCGGACTGCTGTTTCACGATGTAGGCGCGCAGTCGGTCGTTGACCGGCCCCATCGATTCGCCTTCGCCCATGATCTCCGTGGTTACGCCCTGACGAAGTTCGCTCTGTGATCGGCCATCCTGAATCAATGATTCAGTCGACCAGGAGAGCATGTTGATGAATCCCGGCGCGACTGCGAGCCCGGTCGCGTTCACGATGGTCCTCGCGCTCGCTTTGGAATAATCACCGAGTCCGGCGATGCGGTCGCCCTTGATCGCAACGTCGACGTGTTGCGCTTCGCCCCCGCTGCCGTCGTAGACGTCGCCGTTCCGGATGATGACGTCGAAATCCTGGGCTCGGAAGCTATCAGCAAAAGCAATCGTGGACGTTGAGCAAGATCAAAAAGCGCGCGCTTCATGGATATTCTGTAGGGGAAGCGGTTCGCTCTCCCGTTTCTCAAGATAATTGGGACGCTAACAGCGTCCCCTACAGTGCGTGCGTTCCCGGACTTGCAATCCGCGTAATCAGCGGTTAATCAATGCTGCGTTTCACTTCAGCAATTCAACAAGTTGATCTTTCCAAAGCGCGGCGACGGTGTGACTGCCGTGACCGCGCGTTTTGTCGCTGAGCGGAATCACGATCGCGCGGCCTTTTGGAACGCGCTTGATCTCGCGCTCGAGAATTCCGAGCTCGGGCGGATTGATCAAATCGTCGGCGGAATTGATCGCGAGCAGCGGCGCGCGAATTTTTTCCAGGTTCGGGCCGGGGTCGTAATCGTGCGACGCCTCCAGTGCGTAGAGCACATCGTTCGCGTCATCCGCGTTGACGATTTGATTCACGAATTTGTCGAGAACTTCATCAGTCTTCGCGAGGGTCGGCGCTTCTTTCTGTCGCAACACCGGATTGCTGCTCATAAACCACAACATTTCTGCGGCGGTGCGCAGACTTGGCGGCTGAGTCTTGTATTCGCCACCGTTCCACGCGGGATCGTTGCGGATCGCGTCGATCACCATTCGCCGCCAGCCGCGGTTGCGACCGGAAATTTGCGTCGGCAAACTGGCCAGCGGCATGAGCGCGTCCATGAAATCGGGATGCGTTTCGCCCCAAAGCCAGGTGTGCATCCCACCCATCGATGTTCCCATCACGAGTCGCGCGTGATTGACGCCGAGGCCGTCAGTCAGTAATCGATACTGCGCTTCGACCATATCGACATAGCCGTAACGCGGAAATTTCGCGTGCATTCCGTCGCTCGGCTTACTCGATTTGCCGTGACCGATTCCGTCAGGGAGCACGATAAAAAACTTCGTCGCGTCGAGCGGCTGATCTTTGCCGAAAAGTTCGCCGGCGAATTCTGGTCGAATAAATTGCGCGCCGCTCCCGGTTGTCCCGTGGATGATCAGCACCGCATTTGTTACTTTGCCGTTCGCATCTTTCTCAATCTTGCCGAGCGTGCGGTAATGAATTCGCAACTCTGGCAATGTTTCGCCGGACGCGAATTTGAAGTTGCGAATCGTGTAATCGCCTTCGTTCGGCGGCGGATAATCGGCGGCTTGTGCAGCATTGCCAGCGGCGAGACAAACAAAGAGGACAGCGAAAATTCGGCGCATCATTTTGAATAACATCAGCTAATCGCGGGCTTTAGCTTACCAGGTAACAGTCGCGTTCCCCGCCGCGTCCACCATTGCGTTGCGACCAACCAGGCGCAGAAACTTGAACTTGGCCGCAACGTCATATTCAACCCGTCCGTACAAAGTGATTTCAGTGCCGCTCGAATCGGTCGGGATAGACTTAAACGCTTTCAGGTCCGGCTTGGCCACCATCACGGGGATGTGCGCGAATTTGCCGCTTTCGCCCGCAATTGGTTGCCAGATCGAACTTTCATACCAATTCGATTTCGTGTGATGGATGTCCTTACCGCGAAAATTGCATTTCACTGCCACCAACTCACGCATATGCGCGTCCAGATCCTTGCTCAACGTGGCCAGGTCGTAGGTTTGCACCGCGCGCCAGGTCCTGGCGTCGTATTTGACCTGGGCAAACGCGGATCCGGCGGTGCCGAGAAAGGTAAAGATCAATACTAATCCGAGTATCCTTTTCATAACATACCAAGCATTAACAAAATCGGTGCGCTTGAAAAGAGACTACGCCCTTCTTCAACGTCCGCCGAGATGCGCAATTGAGCCGCTGAAATCCACCGGCACAACCAATTTGTAAATTATGCGCGGGCGAAAGCGCCACTGTTGAAGCGCATTCAGCATCGCATTATCGAGGGCCGAATCGCCCGAACTTTCCACGACACGAACTGCATAAACGTAGCCAGTCGCGACAGCGATGTCCGCCGCATAAACACCGCGGGCATGTCCCCGAATCGGCGGGACGTGTGGACGCTCAATGGCGATAATGCAATCGACGGTTCCGTTCCGAGTTTGCACCAGCATATCGGACTGAAGCGTGCCCGCCGGCGTGTTCGGCGTAAGCGCCAGGAGTGTTGATGCCGAAACCAAGAGACCGCCGAAAATCAGGCAGCGTAATGTGATCATCTTCCCAATAATAAAACGCGAGCTGGTATGTTGCCGCGTGCGAATTATTTCGGTAACCGCGCTTCGCAGATCTCGCAAATCACATGAAGGATAAATTTATGCGCCTCCTGGATCCGCGCGGTCGAATCGCCTTTCACGACAAGATCGACATCGGCCAGTCCGCCGGTCGACCCGCCATCGCGGCCAAGTAACGCGATTGTTCCTAATTTTCGAGCGCGTCCTTCTTCAATCGCGCGCCGGATATTTTTCGATTTACCACTGGTGGTGATGGCGATCAGCACATCGCCGGAATTGCCAAACGCCCGGACCTGGCGGGCAAAAATCTCGTCGAAGCCGTAATCGTTTCCGGTTGCAGTGATCAAACTGCCGCCTTGCGAAAGGTTCATTGCCGGATACGGTCGCCGATCTTCGACAAATCGGCACGCCAGCTCGGTGCAAAAGTCAGCAGCGTCCGCCGCGCTTCCACCATTTCCACACGCCAACACCTTTTTGCCATTCGTTAGGCAATCGACAATCAAATCAGCGGCTTTCGCGATTTGCGATTCAAGCGCCGCGATCGATTGCAGCGTTGCAGTCCCGGCGCCGATTGCGCTCTTTAAAATTTCAGTTGAGCTGCGCATGCGCGGAGAAAAATGGTGCGCGGTAGAGGTTTCGAACCTCTGACCCCTACCGTGTCAAGGTAGTGCTCTACCACTGAGCTAACCGCGCATTTCAAGCGGATTGATAAGTGATCAGTGATCGATGCCGAGTCAAGACCGCCCGGTGAGGGTCGATCTTAGGCGGCCAGCTTGACCGCTTCCTTGTGGCCGAGGATGCGAACGGTCTCTTTGAGTTGCTCGACCTTGAGCGGCTTCTTCAGCACCGTGATGGGACCTTTGGACAGGATCCGGTCGAGCATCGCGCTGTCCGGATAGCCCGTTATAATAATGATGGAGCACTCGGGCTGGTCCTCCTTGATCGCATCGTAAACGTCGTCGGCGGGACCGTCCGGCAATTTCAAATCGAGAAAGACGAGATCGAATTTTTGTTTCTCGAGCGCGGCGAGCGCTTCTTTGACCGTTCCGACTACGACGCGACTGAATCCGATTTTGCGAAGGAACAGCTTGAACAGGTTCTGGAGACTTTCATCATCGTCGACCACTAACACGGTTGGCTGGCCGGACTTGTCTTCTTTGAGAATATCTTTGTCGAGGGAGGATTTCTTAATGCGCCAACGGCCGCCGATTTGGATGGCCGGAAGCTGTCCGCGCTGGACGAGATAATAAACGGTGGGCAACGGAATCCGGAGGTATTTGGCCGTTTCCTTGACCGTTAGGAGGTTGTGCATGGATGGAAAATCACCAATTGGCGGGAAAATGGGCAAGACATTTCGCTGGGTATAGCATTATAAATTCTAGAATCGGTGTCAATCCTTTCTTTGGGCGATACAGCCTAACCGATATGACCTCCCCTGAGGCGTCCAAGGCACTCGCGACTGGACAATGCCCGGCCTGAGGGTGACTATGTCGATCTTCGATGAGCGCCCTTTTCTTCAAGCGATTCCTGAAACGGCCGTTTCAAATCGCCTCGATCGTTCCGAGCTCAAGGGCGCTGGTCGAACGGGTCTCGGACAAGATCGATTTCGACCAGGCACGGGTGATTGCCGAATACGGCCCGGGCGAAGGCGTTCATTCGCGCGCGATCGCGCGCCGGATGCGGCCGGATTGCCAGCTGCTCCTTT
This sequence comes from uncultured Verrucomicrobiae bacterium, assembly GCA_963814965.1. Taxonomy (GTDB): domain Bacteria; phylum Verrucomicrobiota; class Verrucomicrobiia; order Chthoniobacterales; family UBA10450; genus AV40. The sequence continues at coordinate 515,621 of CAWFFA010000026.1, read as the reverse complement.
TCGAGATCGATCCCGCATTTTCGCGTGATTTGCGCCGCCAATTCAGCGATGACCCGCGGGTGCACGTGATCAATGACAACGCTGCGCATTTACAACGGGAGCTTCAAAGTCGCGACATTCCGGCCTGCGATTACATCGTTTCGGGAATTCCATTCAGCATTTTGCAGATCGACAAGAAGCGCGCTCTTCTTCAACAAACGCATGATGCGCTCGCGCCGGGTGGCCGATTCATTATTTATCAGGTTACGAACGAGCTGAAACAGCACGCCAAAATTTTCGATCACGCCGAATCCGAATATTTTTTGCAAAATATTCCGCCGATGTTCATCACCGTTTTTGAGAAGGCCAACGGCCGAAACGGCGAAGCCTCAATGGCGGCAGAGACCTCCAGCTTCCGCGAATAACGCATGACCGGCGGCGGCGGAATGCGAATGGAAAAAGATTCGATGGGCGAGATGTCGCTGCCCGAATGGGCGCTCTACGGTGCATCCACTCAGCGCGCCGTGCTCAATTTTCCGGTCAGCGGTTATCGTTTTTCGCGACCGTTTATTCGCGCGCTCGGTCTGATCAAATGGGCCGCCGCGCAGGCCAATCATGACCTTGGTTTGCTCGACGCCGAACGGGCGGCACTGATCGTCCAGGCGGCCGAAGAAGTGATTGAAGGCAAATTAGACGAACATTTCCCGCTCGACATTTTTCAGACGGGTTCCGGCACGAGCACGAACACCAACGCGAACGAAGTGATCGCGAATCGCTGCGCGCAGCTGGCCGGCAAACCGATCGGCTCCCGCGAACTGGTGCATCCGAACGATCACGTCAACATGGGCCAGTCGAGCAACGATGTGATCCCGTCGGCCATTCACATCAGCGCGGCGGAACAATTAAAGACCCATCTCGTGCCGGCGTTGGGGAAATTGCATTCCGCGCTGGACGCCAAGGCGAAGGAATTTTGGGACATTATTAAGATTGGCCGCACCCATTTGATGGACGCGACTCCAGTCCGGCTTGGTCAGGAATTTTCAGGTTACGCGCAGCAAGTCGCCTACGGAAAACAGCGGGCCGAAAAAGCAATCGAAGTGCTGCGGGAGGTCGCGCTCGGCGGCACTGCAGTCGGTACCGGCTTGAATCGTCACGTCAATTTTCCGAAGAAAACCCTGCGCCACATCGAGCAGCGGACCGGGATCGCGTTTTACGAAGCGACAAACCATTTTGAGGCGCAAGGCGGCAAGGATGCGGTCGTTGAAGCCAGCGGTCAGTTAAAAACGATCGCGACCAGCTTATTCAAGATCGCGAACGACCTTCGTTTGTTAGGCAGCGGACCGCGTTGTGGAATCGGCGAGATTCAATTGCCGGCGACGCAACCGGGGAGTTCCATTATGCCCGGTAAGGTCAATCCAGTGATGAGCGAATCGATGATGATGGTTTGCGCTGAGGTTTTCGGGAACGACACGACGATCACATGGGCCGGCGCCAATGGGAATTTCGAGCTCAACGTGATGATGCCGGTGATGGCCCACGATCTTCTTGAATCGATCCGCATTCTGGCCAATGCCGCCGACGCTTTCTGCGAGAAATGCGTCACCGGAATCAAGGCGAACAAGGCGCGTTGCGAGGAACTGGTCGAGCTTTCGATGGCGATGGTCACAGCTCTTGCGCCGAAGATCGGTTACGATCGCGCCGCGGAAATTGCCAAAGAGAGCGTTCGCACCGGTAAAACGGTGCGTGAACTTTGTCGGGAGAAGAAAATATTGCCGGAAAAAGAGCTCGAAGCTGCACTTGATCCTATTTCGATGACAGAACCGGGCGGCACCGGCTCTGTCGGCGGTTAAGAATGTCGATCCACAAATCAATCGGCCTGTTTTTTCTGGCGGCCTGCGTAACGAATTTGCTCCTGGGAGCGGACAATCGGCCGGATGTTGCACAGATCATCACGAAATCAGATGCGGCGGACGTTTTGGGCGAAGCGGTAAAGGACCCAAGTCCGCGCAGCGGTGAAGGCGCGGATGGTTACTACTCGAAATGCAATTACTACAGCATGCGTCGCGGCAAATCGCTGGTGATCCGTCTCCAGTTGCCCGGACCGAATGCGATTGCTCCGGACAAAGAACTTCAACTTGTGGCTCAGGCGAATGGCTCGATGGAAAATGTGCCGGGCGTTGGCGATGCGGCGCAAATGTTTACTGCCGGCGGCGAAAGTGGATTCGCATCGCGGGTGTTGATGCTTTACGTGGTTAAGGGCAACGCGTTTCTCACTATCGGTGTCAGCGGTTTCGCCAACGACGCGGTCGCCTTGGAGAGAGCGAAAATGGTCGCTCAAAAACTGCTCGAGCATCTTTGACCGCGGGACGGCGCGAGCTTAGATCGACAACATGGTGGCCAAGCTTGATGGACCGCAATTTTCCGGCGGCGCCAATATCGCAATCAAATGTCCGTCGCACACTTACGAGCAAACCGTCGCGTTTTATCGCGACACACTAGCCTTGCCGTTAATCGAGGAGGAAGCCGACGGTTGCATTTTTCAATTCGGCCCGAATCGTCTTTGGATCGACAAAGTGCCGAACCTGAGTCATCCGGACATTTGGCTCGAGATCGAAACGAATGACACGGAGGCCGCTGCGGCGTTTTTAAAAATTCACGGCGTCCCGCGCCGCGACGAGGTCGAGAATTTACGGGAAGATTTCAACGGCTTTTTCATTTCCGAACCCGGAGGCGTCGTCCATCTCGTTGTAGGTCCGGAAGAAGTCTGAGGCGATTCGGCGTTCAAGCGTGCCAACCCATGATGGTCAGGTCGCGCTCAACATCGTCGAGCCGCGCCACCCCGGGCAGCAAACCCCACTTTTCGAATCCAAGCTCTGCGAAAAGTCGCAGGCTCGGTTGATTATGCGCGAAAATTAGCCCGACCATTGCCTTGATCCCTAGTTCCGTCGCACGCGCGATCGCTTCGTTTAACAACGCGCGACCGACTCCGCGGCGTCGGAAACTTTCATCTACGTAAACACTTACTTCGGCCGTATCGCGATAGGCAGTTCGCGGGAGGAACGTTTTTAGAGTTAACCAACCGGCAACCTGCCCTTCCCTTTCCAGGACCCAGAATGGATGACGGTCGGGCGAATGATCTTTCAGCCAGTTGCGACGCCCTTCCAATGTGACCGTTTCTAATTGCGCGGTCGACATCCGGGTCCTGATCGCAGCGTTATAAATTTTAATGATCGCCGGGAGATCCACCGCGCGCGCGTCGCGGATCTTCATCTCGCTTTTCGCCGCGGCTTTCCGCTGCGGTTTTTCAGTCGCCATCGTTGTACTCATGCCGCCGGGAAAAATGCGTTTTCGAACGTCGGCTGAAAATGCCCGCACAAGGTTTCGCCGATTTGAAAACGCGGACTGATCTCCGATTGCCTCGCACAAAAGAGTTCGATGTCGATCTTACCGGATTTTGAGAGAGCGTTGCGGACGGTTTGGAGCGCGAGTTCGGGCGTATTGCAATCGCGACTGAGATGACCCAACACAACACGGTCGATTTTTCCCGGCAAAAGTTCTTCAATCACCGTGGCCGCCGCGTTGTTGGACAAATGTCCATGGCGGGATTGGATCCGTTGCTTCACCGGCCAGGGGCGATGGGTGTCGTTCTGTAAGAGTTTTTCGTCGTGATTGGTTTCGATGACGAGCGTATGCACGTGACGCAATCGTTCGACGATCATCTTGGTGGCGTAACCGAGATCGGTGATGAAGCCGAGTCCGCTCGAGCCGGCATAAAACGCGAAGCCGACGGGATCGACTGCGTCATGCGGCACCGGGAACGTTTGCACCATGATGTCGTTAATTTTGAACTCGGAGCCGGTACGAAAGATCCGCCAGTGAGGATGTTGATCCAACGAACAACCGGAGCGAACCGCTTCGGCGGTTTGCGAGTTGGCGTAAATAGGAATTTCCAATTTCCGGCAAAGCACTTCGAGGCCGCAAACGTGGTCGCCATGTTCATGGGTAAGAAGAACGCCGTCGAGCTGCTCGGGTGTTACGCCGCATTGTTCGAGGCGGAGCACGATTTGGCGTGCGCTCAGTCCCCCATCGACCAAAATTTTGCAATGGTCGGTCGCGATGAGCGCGCTGTTTCCCGCACTGCCGCTCCCGAGCATCGTCAAACTGAACACGCTGGTATTTAGCGACCGCGTGCCGGTTTTCGCAAATTAATTTCGCAAGAGCGGTCGAATTTTGGCCGCCGGTAGTGCAAGAACGCGCTCTTTCTTGTCGACGTAATTAAGTGAGCGAAACATTCGGATTTCTTCGACCCGACGAATCGCGTTGAGGGTATCTAGGTAACGTGTGTAACTCGCGGCGAGCTCGGTCGTTTCAAGATAACGGGCGCGCAAGTTTCGGTCCTCGAACGCGTCCGGGCATTGTTGGTCAAAAAGATGGAACCGCAGCCATTTTCGATCCGTCCGCGAAACCCGCTGGGTTTTTCTGAAAAAGGCGACGAACAACAGCAGGACCATGTAAGTGTCGACCTGGGCCTGTAACTCGAGGTTGCGCGCGAAATCTTCCGATGTGATCTCTCTCGCGCCGTTTTCAAACTGAAGCGCCGCGTGAAGTGCGTGATTGATTTCTTCAACAAACGCGATCAGCGAACGAATGTTCTGCTCGCTGAGGCCGGCGCGCGGATCATGGCGTTCGAGCTGTTCGATCATCCAGTGCGAGTAGTAAATGCCGACGTAAAGCCGATCGTTGGCGGCCCGCAGGAATGTCCGCGCCAGATTGTTCAATTCTCGAGCAGATCTGCCGGCCAAAATCGACAATTGCCGGCAACGGTGGCGATCGATCAGGCAATCCTCCAGATTGATCCCGACCTGCGCGTAGGTGCGCTCGAAAAGTTTTTGGATCTGACTGAAGAGCGTTTCGTTCACAAGACCAAGGGCGGTCGCGCGTCTTCATCCAGATGAAGCAGGCGCTCCGAAAGATCGTTCAGCGCCAGGCGTACGTCGTGGAAGCGGTTGGCCAGGCCGGAGAAGACGTCCGTCAGTTCGCAGCGACGCGCGGTTTCGTGAGCGGCAAGCAATTGATAATTGGTGCGTCCTACTTGTTCGTAAAACTCAATATCGGGGGCGCCGCGCAGACTGCGTCGCTGAGTGTTCTCGTGAAAAATTCCGGTGACGAAGAGAGAATAGTTTCCGACGTGTGCGCGAAGCAGAAATGTCTGTTCCGGCGTCGCCTGGGAGAGCGCAATGAGCATGTCGGCGATGTATTTGTGCGCCCGTTCGCTAATCTTTTCCGAGCTCTGAAGTTGACTGGCGCGGGAAAAAGTTTCCAGAAGCGAACCGATATAGTCGGAAAGTTTCCGATTACCGATCCCGGCTTGTTGCAGAACGTGACGGGCCAGGACGTAAAAATAGAATTGCGACGAGATGTGGAGGTGTCCGGCGTTGGAAAGGATTGTTTCGACCAGGAGCGGATGATCGAGAATGGAATCAAGCGTTTCGGAATCGCTTAAAAGATCCACTAATGAAACGCTGTCGCCGCGCGAGCGAGCAAGCGTGCGAACGATGAAATCAAAGTCTGCGGCGGTAAAACGCGCCCGACAATTTGCCCTAATCATCGCGCTTTCCCTTCCCCAGCATTGACAATGCCGCAGCCAACTTTGTTCGAAGCGACGTTTATTTCAGCAGGGGGTTTTAGTCAAGAACACTCTCGCGATCGAAAATGGCGAACTATTTGCAAACCGACGCGCTCGTCTGATAATTACCGCGCTCTTTTTGGGCATCGACCCGGGACGATGTCGATCTTGTAACGCTGGGAAGGGTGGCTGAGTCCGGTTTAAGGCACTCGACTCGAAATCGAGCGTGGGGCAACCCACCGTGGGTTCAAATCCCACCCCTTCCGCCAGTTCGCACTTTCGAAAGTGAACGATCGGGGCATATCTTGGCCGATATGAAAGCGTCGCATCTTATATCTTTTCTTTGCGGAGTGTTGTTGATGTTCGGTTTCAGCAATCTACGGGGGTCCGATAAAGAATCGTTACATCACGTGTACGAATTGCGTCTCTACCACGTCAACGAAGGCAAAATGGATGAATTGAAAGCCCGCTTCGGCGATCATACCGATTCAATCTTTAAGCAACACAACATGAAAAGCGTCGGTTATTGGGTGCCTGAGGATCCGCCGAGTTCTCAGAATTTATTTGTCTACATCTTAGAGCACCCGAGCCGGCAAGATGCCGAAAAAAATTGGGCCGCTTTCCAGGCCGATCTGGAGTGGCAGAAGGTGAAGGCTGAATCGGAGAAGAACGGGCGCTTGGTTGACCATATCGACCGGTATTTCATGGATCCGACCAGCTTTTCAGCTCTGAAGTAACGCAGAAGCATTGGAAACGCCCGGCGGGCATTAAAACGTCACAAAATTAGGCTTGATTTCGGTCAATTTTGCACCGCATATTGTATATCCGCCGAATGGCTCCGCTATTACTTGTTGTTCGCTGGAATTCACAGGTTGTTAGCCGGGCTGTTAGCAAGAATTCACCGCTCATTCACAACGCTTAACCACCAAGCCCCGCCATGATTCAACTCAAACCTGGAATCCCGCCATCAGCTCTAAACAAATCGCGCAAAGCCGCCAGTCACCGTCAGAATCGGTCGGTCAAAAAATCACCCAGCGGTTTGCGTTTTGAGCGCGTGTTCAGTGACGCGGCGGTGAAACCGTTTGATCAAGTTGAATGGGAACATCGGACGGCGGAGATCACCGACGACAGCGGCCAGATCATTTTCAAACAAGAAAACGTCGAAGTGCCGAAAAATTGGAGTGCGCTGGCGACAAAGATTGCGGTCTCAAAATATTTTTACGGAGACATCGCGCACGGAACGGACCCGCACAAAGGCGGGCGCGAAAGTTCGGTGCGGCAATTGATTCATCGGGTGACTCGGACGATGACCGATTGGGGAATCGCAGACGGTTATTTCGCGGACGCGGAGGCCGCGGAGATTTTTTACGACGAATTGACCTGGCTTTGTTTAAACCAACACGGCGCCTTCAACTCGCCGGTCTGGTTCAATGTCGGTTTGTATCACGAATATGGCATCGGCAAGGGTGCAGGCGAAGGGAACTATTTTTACAATCGCCCGACCGGAAAAGCGGAGCGCGCTCCGACTCAATACGAGTATCCGCAGGGCAGCGCCTGTTTCATCCAGGATGTCAAAGACACGATGGAAGACATCATGCGTCTCGCGCAGAGCGAAGCGATGCTCTTCAAATACGGAAGTGGCACCGGCACCGACCTCACTTCTCTGAGATCGACCAGGGAGAAATTAAGCGGCGGCGGTAAACCGAGCGGGCCGCTCTCGTTCCTCAAAGTTTACGATCAGGTCGCGAACGTGGTGAAGAGCGGCGGCAAGACGCGCCGCGCGGCCAAGATGAACACGCTTAAGGATTGGCACCCGGACATCGAAGAGTTCATCGATGCGAAACAAATGGAAGAAAAGAAAGCGTGGGCGCTGATTGAGCAAGGATACGACGGCAGTTACAACGGCGATGCTTACGGGTCCGTGATGTATCAGAACGAAAACCTGAGCGTGCGGGTGAGCGACGAATTCATGGAGGCCGCGCTCGCGGACAAGGAGTGGTGGACACGTCGGGTGACCGATGGACAACCGTGCGAACGCAAAGACGCGCGCGCTCTGCTCCGAAAAATAGCCGAAGGCACGCACATCTGTGGCGATCCGGGGATGCAGTTCGACACGACAATTCACAAATGGCACACCTGCAAAGCGACCGGTCGACAAAATTCTACCAATCCGTGCAGCGAATATCTGTTTCTGGACAACACCGCTTGCAATCTCGCGTCGCTCAATCTGCTGAAGTTCAAGACAACGGACGGTGAGTTTGATGTCAAACGATTCAAAAGCGCCGTGCGCATCTTCATTACTGCGCAAGAAATCTTGGTCGATAACGCCAGTTATCCGATCAGGGAGATCGCGGAGAATTCGCATATCTTCCGCACGCTGGGTTTGGGCTACGCCAATCTCGGGTCGCTAATCATGAGTTACGGGTACGGTTACGATAGCGTCGAAGGCCGCGCGCTCTGTGGCGCGGTCACGTCGATCATGACCGGCGAAGCTTACGAACAAAGTGCGCGTATGGCCGAAGCGCTCGGACCGTTTCCGGGTTACAAAGATGCTCGCTGCAGCGGAGTTCCGAAACCAGTCGGTAAAAGCAACGTCGATTCCATGCTTGAAGTGATGAACCTGCATCGTTGTGCGGTGAACGAAATCGCGGACGTGGACGAGTTTTCTTATTTGAAGAAAGAAGCTGCCAAAACCTGGGACCGCGCGGCAAGGGTGGGGAAGCGTCACGGTTATCGGAATGCGCAAGTCACAGTACTCGCTCCGACAGGGACGATCAGTTTTCTGATGGATTGCGACACCACCGGGATCGAGCCGGACATCGCGCTAGTGAAATACAAGCTGCTCGCGGGCGGTGGCATGTTGAAAATCGTGAACCAGACCGTTAGGCCCGCGCTGGAAAAACTGGGCTACAATTCGGAAGAAGTTGATCGCATCATCGCGCATATCGACGCGTTCGACACGATTGAGGACGTGATCGATTCCGATGGAACGAAAATCAGCTCCGGATTGAAGCCGGAACATTTGGAGATCTTCGATTGCGCATTCAAGCCATTCAAAGGCGAGCGCTCTCTTAATTATATGGCGCATCTGCGGATGATGGCGGCGGCGCAGCCATTCCTGAGTGGTGCGATTTCGAAAACGGTGAACCTGCCGGAAGCGGCAACTGTGGGCGACGTCATGAATAGTTACGTCGAGGGCTGGAGGCTTGGGTTGAAATCGATCGCCATCTATCGCGAGGGTTCCAAACGGTCGGCGCCATTGAATACGCGTAAAACGCGCGATATGGGCGGCACTACTGAAGATGTCGACGTTGCGTTGGACATAACGGTCGATCGCGAAGATTTCCAAAAACGAATTCTCGAGCTGGAAGAGGAATTGACCCAGCTGAGAGCGAAAATCGACAAACCCATCCGGCATCGCATGCCGGACACGCGGATGTCGCTGACTCATCGCTTCGAGATCGCGGGACATGAAGGCTACATCACCGTCGGTTTGTACGAAGACGGGCAACCCGGCGAACTGTTCATCACGATGTCCAAGGAAGGCAGCACCATTGGTGGATTGATGGACACAGTGGGAACGCTGACGTCGATTGCGCTTCAATACGGCGTGCCGCTGGAAAGTTTAGCGAAGAAGTTTGCCTATCAACGGTTCGAGCCGAGCGGATTCACCAAAAATCCCGATATTCGCAATGCGACCAGCATCACCGACTACGTTTTCCGCTGGTTGGCCTGTCAGTTCATCAAGGGCTACAAGGAAGCGACCTCACCGAACCGCGGACAGTCGGAATTACCACTGAAAGAAATTCCCGAGATGGAAAAGAAAGCGTTGAACCGTCCGGTCTCGGACCTTGCGCGCACTGGCGAGAGGGAAATTCTCGACGTGATCACGAGCCACACGGCGAACGATGGCGAACCGCAGATTTCCGGCAACGGTCACAGTCACGCCGATCGCGTTCAGGAAGCGCTCGGGAATATGTTCATGGACATTATCTGCTCGCATTGCGGCAGCGACAAAGTGATCCGGGCGGGCGCCTGCGGCGTCTGCACCGAGTGTGGAACGAGCCAGGGCTGCAGCTGAGTCTGCATCTCTCAATTATTGGGCTGCGGGGTTGGACAGATGCCCGCGTTTAGCTACAATTCGTGATTGCCGTTCATTCGACGGTGGTTGCCCGCCTTCGGTCGCCGCGGCGACCTGCGCGTGGTAGATTTCTCCTATGACTGAAGCCGAACTCCAAAGACAGAAGGAAATGCAGCAGGCTGAGGAACTGTTGTTCACCGGCCCCCAGGCGCTTGGCTTCGTCAAAGGGTTGTTCGCCGGCCATTTCGTTTCCGATTGGGTAATGCCGTATCCACGCGTTCCCGCGGCCCAACAAACGCAACTCGATCAAACCTTGAAAGAGCTGCGAGAATTTCTTGATGCGAAACTTGATCCTGCCGCGATTGATCGAAACGCAGATATTCCGCGCGAAGTGATCGACGGTCTTGGCCGGGTTGGAGTTTTGGGGATGACCGCGCCTGCGGAGTATGGCGGCCACGGTTTTTCGCAGCTGGCCAACACCAAAATCCTGGAAGAACTCGGGACCCGTTGCGCGTCGACGTCAGTTTTCGTGAACGCGCACCATTCAATTGGAATTCGCGCATTGTTGTTATTCGGCTCACACGAACAAAAACAGAAATGGCTGCCAAAACTTTGCACAGGCGAGTGGCTTGGCGCATTTGCACTAACTGAACGGGAAGCCGGCTCGGACGCGGCGAATGTGCAAATGACCGCTACGCCAAGTGACGATGGATCGCATTACATTTTGAACGGCGAGAAGCGATACATTACCAACACCGCGATTGCGCAGGTGTTGACTGTAATGGCGCGGACACCGGTTCCGGGAAAACCCGGCAAGGACGCCATAACTGCGTTTTTGGTTACACCGGACATGCCGGGATTCGAAATGATCAACGGTCGAATGGAGAAGATGGGGATCCGCGGCACGGCGACAGCGCAATTCGCGCTCCGCGACGTCAAGGTACCGAAGGAAAATATTCTTGGGGCACTCGGCAAAGGTTTGAAACTGGCACTGACCGTTTTGGATTTCGGCCGAACAACGTTTGGGGCGTGTTGCACTGGCGCGGCGAAGACCTGCCTGGCCCTGGCGGTCAAACACGCGAACACGCGAAAACAATTCAGCAAGACGCTCGGCAATTTTCATCTCGTCAAAAAGAAAATCGCGCGTATCGCCGCGGACGCGTATGCGATGGAAGCAATGACGACGATCACCGCGTCGCTAATCGATCGCGGCCTTGAAGATTACATGGTCGAGACCGCAATGTTGAAAGTCTTTACCACGGAGCTGCTTTGGGAATGCGTCAATGAAGCGTTCCAAATTCACGGCGGCGCGGCCTACATGACTGATCTTCCCCTGGAACGAATGTTGCGTGACGCGCGCATCAATCAGATCGGCGAAGGCAGCAATGAAGTCCTGAAATCGTTCGTCGCGCTGGTCGGGATGCGCGGACCGGGCCTGGAATTCAAAGAGATCTACGACACGATGTTGAAGCCGACGCGCGAGGGTGGAATCGGTAAAGCGTGGAACGCAGGGATGAGTCGTCTCGGTGCCACTGTGCGGATCCCTGATGTGCCGGTCCGAAGCGCGGAACTAAAATCATTTGCGAGTCAGCTTGGTCGTCTGATCTGGCGGTTCAACCTCGGGGTGAACAAATCGCTCGTGCTTTATCGCGAGCCAATTCTGGACATGCAGCTTGTGCAGGAACGGATCGCCGGCGCGGCAATGGATTTATTCGCATCGGCGGCAACGCTGAGTCGCTGGGACTCCGAAATCCAGTCAGCGCAGCGTAACGGTGGGTCACCGGCCACGAACAACACTGCCGCCGAGTTATTTCTACGCCAATCATTCCGGCGAATTCGCACTTTTCTGGCCGGCCTCGGCGATAACGACGACAAATTCATCCTCGCGGCCGCCGACTCGGCGTTATCCTAGAGTTTTGCCGGCAATCGGACCAAGTCCGATTCGTCAGCTGACGTCCCAAGTGGCGCGGTTCTAGCTGCCGGGAAGGCATGCGTCTAAACGAGTTGCATCGTTTTGCGTCCGAGGATGTCGATCTTGCCGGCAAACGGCTACTGATTTTTATCATCGCTTATAACGCCGAGGCAACGATCGAAAAGGTATTGCGCCGGATCCCGTCAGCGTTGCGGACGAATGACACCGAGGTGCTCATCATCGATGATTCTTCGAGCGACAACACTTTTGCCCGAGGAGTCGGCTATAAGCAGCAGAACTCGGAGTTCAAAATCACCGTCCTACGCACGCCCGAAAATCAGGGTTATGGAGGTAATCAGAAGCTCGGCTACCGATACGCGATCGACAACGGGTTCGACATTGTCGCGTTGCTCCACGGCGACGGAAAATACGCGCCGGAGAAGTTGCCGGCACTACTGAAACCCATCATCGAGGATAAAACGGATGCAGTGCTGGGATCACGATTGATCGACAAACGTGCATCCTTGCGTGCAGGCATGCCTTTTGGCAAATGGATCGGCAATCGCGTGTTCACCGCGTTCGAGAATGCTGTGCTCGGTACGCAGCTTTCGGATTTTCACTGCGGTTATCGGATTTACGCGACCCGTGCTCTCGCCCAAGTCCCATTCGAGAAAAACACGAACGATTTCCATTTCGACACCGAGATCGTCATTCAATTTCTACTGAAGAAACTACGAATCCTCGAAGCGACGATCCCGATGTTTTACGGAGATGGAATTTCCTATCGCGACGCGGTGAAGTACGCCTGGAACATTTTCAAAACCACGGTGCGGGCGCGGCTGTGCCAGTTATCGCTCTTTTACGATCGCCGCTACGACGTTCAGGCGGTCGAGGAAGTCTACGACCTGAAGCTCGGATACGCCTCATCGCACACCGCAGCAATCGCGGCAGTAAAACCGGGCAGCCGAATTTTGGATATCGGTTGCGGGCAAGGCCGAGTCGGCGCCGAATTCGCGAAGCTCGGGTGCCACGTTACGGGATTGGATCGATACATTCCGAGCGACGATGTGCGACGGACGAGCATGGATTTCGTTCGATGGGATTTGGACCGCGCCGAATTTCCAATCAACGTTTCGCAATTCGACCAGATTTTCTTGCTCGATATCATCGAACATTTGAAGGAGCCATCGCATTTTATGGACGAACTGCGGTTCGCGACCGGCTGCAAACGTCCGGAGATCATTCTGACCACCGCGAACATCGGATTTTTCGCGACACGGCTGATGTTGTTGTTCGGACAGTTCAATTACGGCAAAAAGGGAATCCTGGACGTGACGCACACACGTTTGTTCACGTTCCGGTCGATTCATGAACTGTTGACCCAGTCGGGTTACAAGATTGTTGAACTGCGCGGGATTCCGGCGCCGTTTCCGCTCGCGCTCGGGCGAACGTTTCTGGCGCGGTTTTTGTTGGCGCTGAACGCAGCGCTGATCGGTTTGAGCAAAGGTCTCTTCGCCTACCAGATTTTCATTCGGGCGGAAGCGATGCCGACCGTCAATAATTTGTTGAATGAAACCATCTCGAGCAGCACTGCCTTGAAAGCAGAAGTGCTTGTTCAAGCGGCTTGATCGTAGCCGGCAGTCCTGGACCGCGTCACTTAACTGTCCAGCGTAAGGCGAGCCATTGCTTACTAGCCGAATCAGTCTTTTTAGTGTGACCTCGTGTCCGCTGCATGGGCCCCGTAAAGCTTAATCTCCCGTTCAAGGGCGTTCACCAAAGCGGGATCCTTGGCGGAATCCAGTGCCCCTTTCGCAGCGACAACTGCTTCCGGGAATCGTCCCGATTCGGCGTAGCTGGCGGCCAGCGTACGGAGTACGACCGGATTTTTCCCATCGCTCAATTGGCTGGCTTTCTCTGCGAATGCGACCGCCTCGTGACCGTTTCTCATGGCTACATCAGGGCTCGTCGCTAAGACCCAGGCCAGAGCATTTAAAGCGACGACCGAGCGTGGCGCGATCTCCAACGCGCGCCGGTAGTGGGCAATCGCTTCGTTCTCTCGACCCGTCTGTAGAAGCATCGCCGCTAAACGAAGGTGAGCAGCTTCGTCCTCAGGCGGGATGGCCAGAGCTTTCTCGTAATGAGCGATGGCTTCCGCAGCTTGCCCTTTCTGAGCCAGCATCGCCGCGAGATTGGAATGAGCGTCGGCGAAGTCATCGCGCAATTCCACAGCTTTGCGATAATGAACAATCGCCTCGTCGATTAGACCTTTTTGAGCGAGCGCGTTCGCGAGATTATTATGAAGAAGAGCAATGCTAAGATGGTAATGCGTCTCGCGGTTGTTCGAGCTCAATTTGAGCGCCTTTTCGTAATGCGAAATCGCATCATCCACGCGTCCTCGTCTCATCAAAAACGCGGCGACATTGTAGTGCGCGAGATCGTTGTCTGAGGTTACGGCGAGGGCGTGATTCCAGAGCGACTCCGTATTTCTCCAATACGAAGTCTGAATCCATGCCCGCCAGGCCAAAACCCCAATAATGGCCACAGCCATGCACGCCAAAATTTCTCGTCGCAGCTTATTCGAAAAGATCGACAAGTCAGCAGCAGCCCAAGTGACAGCGAGATACAAACCGATTTGCGGCAAATATGTGTAACGATCGGCCCGGCCTTGAAGCCCTACCTGGACCACGCCGATCACCGGCAGAAGACAAATCAGGTACCACGACCAGCCGATGATTAAGTAAGGCCGTGTTTTCCGGAGCACGAACGCCATTGCCGTAATCCCGGCAAGAAGAAGAAACGTGAGTATTGTTTCCCAAAGCGGAAGGCCATCGGCCGCGTGCGGATAGAAGACCGCCAGCCTCACTGGCCAAATCATTTGTCCTATGTAAGCGATGTAGCTAGCAAGGCCATTGGTGAGTCGCCATGTTAGAGGCACTTGCTCGCTGTAACCGACCGTTTGTCTTTGCGCGATGAGTGTTGCAAGTGCTGAAAGGAGCGAAAGAAAGAGAAGGGGGATTTTTTCTAGGATTAGTGATTGTGGAACGCCAAGGTAATTCTTACCGACAACATCCGTGTCGTCAGGGTGGGCCGAAGCTTTGCCTTGGAATCGAGCGAGCGGCCAGTAGTCCAGCAGCAGCAGCACTAGCGGCAATGTGACTAGCATCGGCTTTGACATGAGACCAAGTGCGAACAACGAAATTACCCAGAGATACCACTTGATCGACGATTGCCGCGCATAGCGAACGTAAGCGCCCAAGGTTAGCATGAAGAACAGCGCGCTCAGGACATCCTTACGTTCTGCAACCCAAGCGACGGATTCCGCGCGCAACGGATGGATGGCAAAGACTGCAGCTACAAAAGCGCTACGCCACATCGCTCCGGTCATTGCGTGCAGCACCAAAAACAATAGCAGTACCGCCGCCGTATGTAGCAGCACATTCGTCAAATGGTGACCTGCAGGATTTAAACCAAACAGCTGGCAATCCAGCATGTGCGAGATAGTCGTAAGAGGATGCCAATTTCGTGCATGAGGATGCGCGAATGCATCGAAGATTCCGCGAGTCGTCATACCTGCGGTGATTTCGGGATTTTCGTAGACGTAGTTTTGGTCGTCGTACTCGACGAATTGATGGCCGAGCGTTTGACCAAAAACGATCCACGTGAGAGCCGCGAGTAATACGCAGACGCCGATCAGGACGCGACGGCGGGCTGCATCTTTTTTGAAGTTCTGTAATATCGCTGGCATGCTGCCCTGGCTGACGGTCGCTACTTCAAGATATGCAGTGCGCTCAGCAAATCGTGCGTGATCAGTTCGTAAAGGGGATACTGCACGGCGAGGATGTAGTATTGGCGCAGTTCGACAGCGCAGATCAACGCGACGGCGACGCCGAGCACGACGTTCCGATAGCGATGCAACGGCGAAACCATCGCCACTAGAGTGCTAAAGGCGAGGAAGCGCAGCGGCATGTCCCACATGTTGGCGTAGCGCAGATTCATTCCGTATTTTATGTTGCACATCACGAGATAGCTGGCCGCGATAAAAATCGAGATATAGAGTTCGGGCCTCAGTGTGCGATTGAGTCGAAAGACTCTTCCAAGCGCGAGAAGTAGGATTACCGGACTGACGAGCAAAAGGTCGACCAGATAACGGTACCATGGTCCGTCGCCGGTGAGGATCGCATATGGTGTCTGGGCTGCTTTGCTTACGAGCAGTTGGTAGCTAGTAACCAGATTACCGAAACCGCCAGCGAGGAAGACTAGAATAACGACACCGACAAGTGGACCGGCAATTGTCACGAGCAGCAGTTCACGCGTGACGGCTCCAAATTGGAAAAATCGATTCGCCAAAAGTAGAACTACGAGAGCAACGACAACAAAAAACGAGTTCTCTTTGGTAAGGACGAGGAGGGCGAGAGCGAGCGCATAAGCAACGAGCCGTTTCCAATCGTGCGATACATGCAGGTTTTCCCAGAGAAGCCAGAAAGAAAGCAGCGCCCAAAATGTGAAAACACCATCGATGAGCGCGTGCTGAGACATGTGGATTTGCGTCGGGGCAAAGGCCATCAGCGCGCCAATTCCGAGCGCCCATATCGATCCGCGCAACCGCACACTGAAAAGCATCGCAAGACCGAGCGTCAGCACGCTGAAGAAGGCGGAGACGTAACGCAGGGCTTCCAGCGCTTCGCAACCGAAGATGGAATGCCATACGTAGGCCGCAAAAATGTAGAGAAACCGGAGCGGGGGCAGAATCGCGCTGGGTGTTCTGTTTTGCACCTCGATGTAACGATCAACTATATCGGGGTACGATGTGATGCCGTCTTTGATGAGGGCGTTGACGTATTGGCAGTAGATACCTTCATCGAAACCCACTTGAGTGAAAGCCGGTTGCGGATGGAGCCCGCCAAGCGCGTGCAGCGGTTCACCCAATACGAATGCGTGCGGCGGGATGCGCAAAAAAATCCCGAGCGCGAGAATGAACGCCAAGATAGCAATGTTGATCTTGCTCAGGCGCGACTGAGACACGGTCATTGTTTACGCGCTTTCAGCACGCAACGTTTTGATGCTGAACAACCGCAAAGAAGAATCCGCGGCGGTCGCGTTTTTCCAAAGTAAAATCATGCCGACAATGAGTGTTGCCCAAGGCCAAAGCGACCACGGCGTCCAGAGATTAAGCATATCTAGTTCCTTCGTCGAGATGGCGATGTACCACGGCAACCCGCCGGCAATGCTGTTGTAGAAGACAAAGAGGAAGATCGAGCTTGTGACGACAAGCCATCCGAAAAGTGATGGCGATAATATAAGAACAAATGGTGCGAGCCAGACCATGTATTGCACGGCAATACCCGGCGCGAATATGAAAAAGATAATCCACGCGTAAGCGATCGAATCAATCACCGCTCGTCCCGGGAGATATCGACGACGCCATGCGATCACGAGCACCGCAACGACAATCCCAATCCTAAGGAGCACGCCGGTAGCTGCTGCGGCGGGGGGCAACTGAAAAAAACCGGTCCCGTTGAATTGTCGCCAGTGCGTCAGGCGCAGCCAATAAGTGATGCCCCATCCACCCCAGAAGCTGCTGTATGACAATACGTTTCTCAGCAACAGTGTCGGAAATTCGATTAGCGGCTGAGCCCACATTGCGAGAGACAGCAGCATAAACGGAATTGCAAATCGCCGCGCCACGCCGCGCGCCAGCCAGAAAAAGAAGATAATCGGCAGCAAGAGCAGCGGGATAATTTTGATCTGACAACTCAACGAAAAAAAGATTCCGCAGAGAACCGGCTGCTCGCGCAAACACATATACGCCGCCAACACGAGAAACATCACCACGACTGGGTCCGTGTTGCCGTGAAAGCCGGAGACCATCAGAGAAACGGGACTAATCGCAAACAAAGCCAGCGCCCAAGTCGGGATTCGAAGTCGATCACTCTTCTCTGTTAGTCGCAACAAAACGAGCACGACAACAAAGTCAGCAATGATCCCCGGCAGTCGCAGTAGGAATGGAAACGTTATTCCGGAGGAGCGGAAAATTTCCTGATGAGAAAGATAACTGATGAACTGCAGGTAATACGCCGTTAACGGGGGGTGATTGAAAACAGGTCCGGAGAACCAAACAACGCCGTTTTGATAAGTCCACTCGAGACCGTGATCGGTCAGAGATCGAGCGAAGGTGTAAAAGGCGGCCACGTCGTTGGTGCCGAAAGTGTTCAGGGCGATGGCTATTTTGATTGCAGTCGCGATGAGAGCGAGCGCAATGATCCAAAAAGCGGACGGAATCACCAGCCGCGCGGACGTTGCGGGTCTTGTTTGCGGCGACGGTGCAACCGAGACGTCGATCGCCGGCAACACAGAAGCAAGTGGAGACGATGGGGTCGAGTCCATTGCCAGAACTTTCAGCAGCTTCGGTGCCGAGCTGCCAGGCGCTATCAAGTTGCGCGATTATCGTTGTGACTCTGCAGCCTGCGCACGGTGAATTTCCTCACTTAAAGTATGGAATTGAGGCGGGACCGGATTCAGCTTGATCGCCTGGGTGATGGCGAGACTGGCGTTCCGAAAATTACGCGCCTTGAAATGCGCTTGCGCAATCAAGTAATAGGTTTTCGCATCGCGTGGATCCAGCTGCGCTGCTGTGGCAAAAAACTGCGCTGCCAGATCCCAGCGCTGTTCCTGCAGCGCCACGATACCAAGATTGTTGTAACTACCTTCGTGAGTCGGATCGAGACGAAGGGTAGCGAGATAATATGATTTCGCTGCCAACTTATTCCCTTGCGCGAGACGAAGGTTGCCAAGCGCGAAATTAGTTTCTGCGTTGTCGGGAACGTAAGCGTAGGCGAGTTGAAGCTTTTTCTCAGCAAGCGTCAGATCATTCGACTCGAGCGCTTGCCAGCCAGAATTGTACGCATCGAGCGCCCAGAGCGAAAGCTCACGCACAGGCCAGGCGACAAAGATTGTTGATGCAGCGAGCAGGGCGAGATAAACCGTTGCGAGGCGGAACTGCATTGTCGCGCATGCTTCCCAAAAGATCGACAGCCCGAACGCGGCAAAGATCAGCAAACCGGGCACCGCAACAAGGCGATAACGTTCGGTGATAAAAACCGGAAGCAGCGCAAGCATCTGCAACAAGATCGCAGCAAGAATCCAGCGCGAGGGAGGGAACCGGTGCCAGGCGATGAGCAGACCTGGAATGGCGAGCGCTGCGACGAGTCCGAACCGTAAGCCGGGAAGAAGGACGTGGTTTTCCCGGAGCGCGGTTATCATGCTCAAATCATCGTATTGAAATGCGTTCCAGAAGTTCTTTGCTTTCGTCGAGAGCAATTTTAGCCATTCGTAGAAATGATGTCGGATATAGTCTTTCGCTTTGGCGGACCAATAAGCAGATATTTGCGAGCGTTTCAGCGGATGACCTGCCTCCTTTTCCGCGACATTGATGGAATCCTTCAGCATGACTTCCTGTCCAGCATGCAGTCCGGGCGGGAACCTGGGATAACCAGTTGCGAGCGGATTGTTGCCAATCCAAAAATTCACGCCACTGTGGGCCGACAGAAAAACGGGATCGCGAGCGACGAAATAATTGTGGATCCAACAGGGCGAAGTGCCCACCCCGATTCCGAAAAACAGAAGCGCAATCGCGCTTAACCTCGCTAAGAACGACCGTTCGCGGTTCGAAGATGACTTAAAAAGGATCGCCGTGAGCAGCAATGGAACAAGAAAGAGAATTGTCGCCACACCCATGGCAGCAAAGCCAATAAGACATCCGTATATGAGGGATTCAGTCTGTCCGGGCGCGGCGGTCGTTCGGACCATCCGCCAAACCAGAAACCAATAAACAAAAACGAACCAAACCGTCGGCATCAGGATCACCGCATAAGTCTGCGCTGGCATAAAGAAGGCCCAACCTAAAGCGGCGGCGACGCCGATTAGCTGACCGCGCTTTCCTAGAAAGAAGCCCAATCGGCGGCTTGTCGGATTCTTCTCTGTTTGTTGATGCACTGTCGCGAAGATGTGAGCGCTGAGTTTATAGAGAAACACTGCCGTGCCGGCATCGAGGCCGGCCTGGAGCAAGCCGGGAATGAATGGGCCGTAGCCGCCCAGTTTATAAATCAGCGCAAGCAAATAGGCGTAGAGCGGCAGGCCGTAAAACGCCAGATGATCAGTGAGCTGACCGTGCAGAATACGTTGTGCCCAATCATCGTAGAAATGCATATCTCCGCGCATGGGGAGCAGGAACGGAGAAACCGTAAGTCGGGCCAAGACGATGATCCGCAGCAGAAAGACGATTGCAAAGACGTAATGGCCGGGCCGCAGAAAAAACGGTCGTGCTGATTTCCACGCTTTCACGTTCGTACAGTTGAGCATGACGCGTGCATTATTTCGACAGAGAGCATTTTAAACTGTCGATGGGGGCAGGACGTTGTTATTTGAATTGGCTGGTTTCCGCGATGACGCGAATATTTCCGAGTGGCACTGGATCGGCGAGCAGAGTCGGTTGCTGATTACTACGATCGACACTTTCGGTCCAAGCTAGCCTGCTATTATCGACAAAGATTGCTTCGACCGAGTAATCGCCGACGGCTAACCCATTCGTTGAAGTAATCCGCCAAATTTCGTGGTAGAGCCCACCATTAGCTTCTGGTGCGCATAACCCCTTTGTCAAAACAGCATGGCTATCGTCTCCATGGCGTGCCAATCTCAGGAACATCCACGGAAAGACATCGCGTTTGCTTTGGAACTTCCAGTTCATTTGAATCTCGAGGAATTGCTGGTTAGACATCGCATTCCCATTCTTAATAATGTTCAGAAGCTGGGTATGGTTTCCTACCTCGAAAATAATTCCTCCTTGCTCTGTCGAGGGTATTGCTGCTGCTCGTTTATCTTGCCGGAGGAGGCTCAGTTCGTTACATGAGTCTACGACCCAGGAGCAGGGCTTGAGGAAATTGTGCAGGAGTTGATCACTGGACGGAATTATCTGACCATCGACCGTCCTCATCGTAGGATGATAATAACCGGCGCTCGCATCGAAGGTTGCCGAATCGTGATAGTCAATCAGGACGAAATCAGTTGGAGGCGGAGGCTGGTAGGGTGAGTGACTCAGCGTTTTCAGACCCTTCAGAACATAGTGCAGGGAATATAATTTTTCACGCATGGCCAAATGTGCAAGATAAGGAAACGGTGCAAGCACGCTGGCCTCCGGGGGAATACTCGCAATGAATGCGGCTTTGCGAGCGCGCTCTGATTTCCCGGTTGGCCAATCCATCGTTTCGGAAACGATCGCCGCAGCAGGTCCGAGCGAGATTTGCGCAGCCGCACAACCGATAATCACTAAGCAAGGGAGTCCTCGCGCAAGCAGCACGGGCATCCCCTTTGCGAGACTAAGAACTGCGATGGCTTCGGCGAGACTGATCCAAAAGAACGGTAGCAACGGAGCGGCGTAATGAAAATAGATCGTCCATTCGGAGGAACGTGAGGAGAGAAGGTGTTGAAGAACAATCGGTATCGTAATAACCAGCCACTGAGGCCTGAGAAGAGGCAAACAAAGGAATGGAAACAACAGGGCCCAAATGAGGTTTCCCCGCGTCACGGATTGCGCAATGGCACGCAGAATAAATTGCGGCTGTGTGACCGCGTGTCGCAAAATGTTGCCTGGCGACGTGCCAAGGCGATCGTACAGCGTAGAGTAATCTATATTTCCTGAATTAAGTGATGGTATGATTATCTGAACGCACAGAAAAAGCCAGAGAACTGCCAGCCCCATTGGCCAAAGATACCAAGTACGCAATTCGGCGACCGGGCGCTTGCGCTCAATCAGGCACTGCACAACGCAATAAGCAATGAGCAGCAGGGCCATGTTCTCCTTGCAGGCAAGCACGGCGACGAACCACAGCCAGTGCCGCCCCAACGAATTGGAAAGCCGCGCATGAAACAAAAGCAGTAACAGGGGAGCGGTCAACGCCTCAGGATGGAATTCATGTAAGGCGATATAACCAGTCGTTGGCGTGATGAGTAGGGCGGCAGCCAGCAAACACGCACGGTTCCCGTCGAACCCAAATCGTTTCGCGATGCTGTAACCTACCGGGCCCATGGATGCCAGCGCCGCATTCTGCACCACCACGAAGATCATTGGGTGGCGAAACACTGCAAAGAATGAAGCAAAAAGAAAAACAATTGGCTCTACGTGGTTCCCAAGCAGAGGAACATTTATTACAGATACTTGAGAACGGCCATGAATGAGTTGCCAGATGGCTTGGACGTAATAGGCGAGATCGAAGGTTCGATATTCAAAATTGGCCCAACGGGCGTACGACGTCCAAGTGCAAGCCAGAAAGAATACTGACGCGAGTGCCAGAATCGCTGTTCTGCTCAAATCAGGTGTAAGTCTCTGTCGGCGTTCGGGTTTACCCGGGGTTTGCACCGTTCTTGAAATTACAAAAAACACCTGATTTGGCATTAACACTGCTAGTTAAAGGCTCACTTCGCGGTCGGAGATCGTGGAGCGCAGTCAAACAAACAACAGACAAAGAAAGCAATAGCATGTTAAAAGCCATCAACAAACGCCGCGGGGGTTTCACCCTCGTGGAAATCATGATCGTAGTTGCGATTATCGCGTTACTAGCGGCGATTGCGGTTCCGGGGTTCCTCCGGGCGCGCAAACGCTCTCAAGCCAGCCGCATTCTGAACGATCTGCGTATGATCGACTCAGCGTGTGACCAATACGCGATCGAAACCAACAGAAGCACTGGTTCCGCGGTCGCAGTGACCGACTGGACTAACTACCTGAAAAAGGGATCAGTCCTCTACAATACTGGTAACGATATCCTCGGACATACCTACGGTGCTCAAACCGTAGACACCATCCCGCAGGTGCCCTCAGCCAGTTACGCCGCATTATCCGATGTGGCCAGCACTGGCTTCTGGTCGCCTTACGGTCCTTAACGAATCCAACGATTCATTCTCCTGTCATTCGCGGTTGAACCCGAGAGTGACAGGGAATGAGTCGTGAGAAGCGGAGAAAGCTCCGGCGATCGCGGCTCTCGAAAGAATAAGTAACCGCAATCATCTCATGTTTAAAAAACTTCATACCAAGCACGCCGGCTTCACCCTAGTCGAGATAATGATCGTTGTAGCCATCATCGCCCTGTTGGCGGCCATTGCCGTGCCGGGATTCCTGCGCGCCCGAAAACGTTCCCAAGCTTCCCGAATCTTGAACGATCTGCGAATGATCGATTCAGCGGTGGATCAATACGCGATCGAGACCAGCAGAAGCACTGGTTCCCCTGTCGCAGTGACCGACTGGACAAACTACGTGAAGAAAGGCTCGGTTCTTTATAATACGGGAAACAGTATTCTGGGTACCGCCTACGGAGCTCAGACCGTCGATACAATTCCTCAAGTCCCGTCGGCCGATTACGCCGCGCTTTCCGATGTGGCGAACACCGGTTTTTGGTCGCCTTACGGACCGTAACGCCCGTTTCCTTTGCCTCCGAGAATATGAAGGAATGTCCTTTTACCGGCGGGCGGGTGCTCAGTTGTTTCACTAAGGATCTCCGGTCGGATAGGTGGCTGTCACGGCTTACGCACTAGCGTGAAAAGCGAAACGATCGCTTTTGCAGGTTCCGTTTCGAGCGAAAAGAAAAGTGTCATCGGGCAACTCGCGACCTATTCCAGGAATAAGTGGGTGCGTGTCGCCGTGCTCGCCTCGATCGGGTTCGCCATTCGAATGCCGGCGCTGCAAGGTGAGATGGTTTGGGATGACGCTTTTCTTGTCCGAGACAATCCGCTGATAAAGAGTCCGCTCTTCATCTTCGAGGTCTTCCGGCATTATCTTTGGATGGATTCGGCCTTCGCGGCGCATTATCGCCCAATGCAGAACGTGTCATTCATCGCGGACTACTTCTTCTGGAACAATAACGTGTATGGATTCCACCTCACGAATGTGCTGCTGCATGTAGCTAGCGGCGTCCTTCTTTATTTCCTATTGGAACGGCTATTCAGTTCATTCCGGCGAGATAGCGACGATCCCACAGTGAGTTCCGTACGGTCATTGGGCGCATTCTTTGCGGCGCTTTTGTGGACGGTGCACCCGGTGCACAGCGCGGCTGTGGATTACATTTCTGGTCGGGCTGACAGCCTCGCGTTTTTCTTCGCCTGCAGCAGCTGGTTGCTTTTCTTTCGGGCGCGCGAGGCAAGCGGTTCGGTCCCGCGTTACACGCTTTATGTGCTTGCTGCAATCTCGGGGTTGTTCGCCCTGTGCTCGCGGGAGACCGCTTGTATCTGGTTGGTCTTGTTTGTCCTTTACTTAATTATTTTTCAAAAAGGAATTCCACGCCGGCAAGTTCTTGTCGCGGTCGCGTGCGCTCTTTGCTTAATCGGAATTTACGCAGGACTGCGTGAGTTGCCTTCAGCGCGCGCGACTCCGGGCCTCTCGACCGATTGGTCCCCGCCCGTGCGCGCTGTTCTCATGGCCCGCGCTCTGGGCGATTACGCGCGATTAATGATTTTCCCGGCCAATCTGCACATGGAGCGAACGGTCGTCGATCCGCAGAACTACTTGAGCAATCGCAGCTGGCGCGACTCGGTTAGCGCCGAGTATCTTTCGATTCTTGGCTTCGCTTTCCTTGCCGCGTTAATTTTTGCTGCAAGCAGGCGAGGCGAAGGCCGTTGTCTTCGCATTTTCGGATCGCTTTGGTTCATGCTTGGCTATTTGCCAATCTCGAACTTGATGGAGTTGGACGCTACCGTCGCCGAACATTGGCTTTATCTTCCGATCGCCGGTTTCCTGGTTTTTCTCGTCGGCTGCGCGCTCGACTTTCCAGCGCGGTTTCGCAAGCCGATAGTCATCTTTGCATCTAGTGTGATCATCGCCTTAAGCGTGCGTAGCGCCGTACGAAGCAGCGATTGGATGACGGAAAAAGGTTTTTATCAGCGCACGCTCGCCGCAAACGGCTCAAGTTTACGCGTGGTGGCTAATCTCGCCCAGGTTTATTGCAACCAAGGGCAGTACGCGAAAGCGGAAGAGATGTACCGAAAAGTGCTTGAACTGAGCCCGGACTATCCGATTGCCCGAAATAATCTAGCCGAAGCTTTAGCCCGGCAGGGCAAAAGAAAAGAAGCAGAACAGATACTGGCCGCCACAACCAAGGCTGCTGAACAGACCAAAAACGAATATCCTCGCACTTGGATCGCAGTATTGAATCTGGCGCTTTATCGCCATATCGCGAAGGACGACGCTGCGGCTCTTGTCATTACCGAAAAGGCACGACGTGATTATCCCGGTATCTGGGAAGTGATTCGCCTGGAATCTGAATTGCTACGGGAAACAAAGGGACCGGATGCCGCCTTGCAGCTCGTCGAAAACTTCGCGCGCGATAATTGGTGGCACTATGGCGCGGCCCTGGCGCTCGGCCGTTTGTACGCGGAAAAAGGCGATATTCCGCGCGCGGAGGCGGCGCTGCGCCATGCCAGCTGGCTCGATCTGCATAATGCCGATGCGTTGCGCGACATTGCGCTCATGCGATTGCGACAGAATCGACTTGATGACGCCTTTCGAACACAGCAGCGCGCGATCGCGCGTCAGCCGGATCAACCAAGTCAGTATGTTTTGCTTTCCAACATTCTCGAACGAATGGGTCGCAATGAAGAGGCGCGGGCGGCATTAGCTGAAGTTTCCCGTCTTCGCGCAGAGGCAGCAACGTCGCCACCTCAGTCCCTTTAACTTTTTCGCCGGCACGTAATCGACTGCGGCGTTTACCATCGCGGGTTCGAAGACCGCGTGTTAGTCTGTGATAGAATGCAGATATTCATTCTCGGCGCGGGCGCGATCGGCAGTCTTTATGGCGCCAAGCTAGCGGCCCGGAATGATGTTACTCTTGTCGGCCGTCCCGATCACGTCCGTGCCATCAGGGAAAACGGTTTGCGAATCGAAGGCATCGAGTCGGAAATCGTTCGGCTCGGCGCGGCGACGCACCTTGATCGGATTCCGCCGGAGGCTCTCATCCTGTTAACGACGAAGGTCCCTGCGACAGCGGACGCGCTCCAACCGATTTCACCCCTTGTTCGCGATGATACGACGATCATCGTTCTTCAGAACGGACTGAACAGTAACGAAGTTGCGCGCGCAGCGGTGGGCGGTCGAGGGACTGTTCTCCGTGGCATTACTCAGTTCGGCGCCATTTTTGATCAGGCCGGCATAATTCAATATATGGCGAAGGGTTATACGCTTCTTGAAAATCACGAGCGGAGCACGCGCATCGCCGCCGTTCTCAACGCTGCCGGACTCGATTGTCGCATTTCTCGCAACATCACGACAGAAGTCTGGCGCAAGTTGATCTTCAATTGCGTGGTGAACCCGGTGACGACCATCATCGGATGCAAAGTTGGCGGGATTGTCGATCCTCGTTTGGATCGTCTAAAGCGGCTCATCATTGATGAGTGCTTGGCTGTTGCCGAGACGGAAGGCGTAATTGTTAAAGGCGACTGGATCAGCGAGATCAACGCTACTTATGCCGGGTCGCCAAATACTGTTTCGATGCAACAAGATCTCTTGCGCGGCCGTGGCACGGAAATCGACTATCTCAATGGCGCGGTTGTCGCGCTGGGTGCCCAACGTGGCGTGGAATGTCCCGTAAACGAGGGTCTAACCCGGATTATAAAAGCGATGGAAGCGATTTCCCAGAACGTGAGTTCCGCAAATGGCCTAACGAGTTCAACTCCGAAGCGATCGCGGATAGAATTCCGTTAAGACAAACCAAGCATCGCGGACGCGCATTCCGAAAAGTAAGTGACAATTAGCGCCGACGGCCAAATTAGCAAAAAAATAACCCACCGCACCGGCGTGAGGGCGCCGGAAAATTCCTCCAGCGAAACTTATTCGCTGAAAATCAATCGTTCGTTGCCGAGTGGCCGCCTACGCGGTCGAGCTGGTACGCTGTGGTCGGGATCACCCCAAGGCGATCACAGTTTTGCCGGCAGGCAGAACCTGTGATTAGAGCGACGCACCTCTTGCTTTTTACAACGGGCTGCTTTTTCGAGGTTACGACGCTCTTGCTCGGAGCGGCAAACGCCGATGCGCAAATGACGATCGACAATGCGACCGTCGCGCACCGAACCGACCAACCGCACAAGCCGCTTGGCTTTGTTACAGTTGTCATAAGAAAAGGATCGGTCTTCTCGTGAGTAAAGGCAAGCGAAAACGTTCGTTAGGTGAGAGCTATTCCTGGCGCAAAAAATGTTCCAGCCGAAGCCGGTCCAATCGTTCCCGCGCTTCGCTGCTGCGACTTCCGCCCGCCAAAGCAAGCTTTTCGTAAATAGCCGCCGCCGCCTGCCATTTAGAGTCAGTTTCCAGTAACTGACCGGCATTGAAACCTGCCTTATAAAACCAAAAGAACTCGTGCGGCCGGTCCGAGCGCGTTCCTTCTTCGAGAATCGTGTAAAAGCTGGCCAGTGCCCCGGCCCGATCGGATCTCTTTTCCAGACAAAGTCCCTTCTTGAAAAGCGCTTGATTGCGCCAGTGGGCGGGGGCATCCCGATCCGTCGCCAGTCGATCGTACGCTTCGATCGCTCGCTGATAGTTCTGCGGGTCGTTTGCTGCCATCTCGAAAAAAATGTCACCCTTTCCGCAAATCGCCTCGCGCTTTTCAGCAGGCCGTGCGGCTCCGTTCAAAACTTCATCATAAAGAGCAAGTGCATCCTGCGGTTTTCCTAACTTGCGCTCGATGACAGCTTCCTCGTTTCGCGCGGCCCACTTGAATTCCCCATTGAGCTGAACGACGCGATCGAACAGGACGATCGCCCGGTCCAACGATTGGGCCGTTATGCTCCCCATCGCTGCTTCGCCTGCGAAAAATAGTGCGCGTTCGGTCAAGGGTCCTTTCGGATCTTCTTCGGTCAGTAGCTCGAACTGCGTCTCCGCGTTGGCAAAATCTTCCTGCCTGAAATAAATCTCGCCCAGCTTCATCCGAACGGATGGCAGTAGCTCCGACTTGTCGTGTTGTTGAATGAATTTCTTGGCGAGCTCGGTCGCCTTTGCTTCGCGGCCGGGAGAGGCGTCTTCCAGCCAGATCGCCAGATAATCAGCTCGTTCCTGGGCGACGGGATTCGGCGTTGATTCCGCCGCGCGGCCCAGGTCCTTGCGGGCTTCGTCGATCCGAGGGGGCATAGCGTGAAAAGCGAGTTCTGCCAGTGCAACCCAAGCTTCGGCGGCGCGCTCACTCTTTGGAAAATCGCGCAGAAAATTATTCAACGAATCGGCGGCGCGCGCGTCGCCTTTGCCAGCCTCCGTCAGGCCGGCCTCCAGTCGTAGATCGGCCTGCGATTTTTCGTCGCTTGTTTTCGTCCCAAGCCTTTCCACATTGGCGACAAATCGCATCTCATCCCCCTTTTGAAGCGCGCCCAGCGCAGCGTTAAACAATGCCACGGGTGCCAATTGTGATTCCGATGCTGCCACCGCCTCAAAGTCGGCGGTTGCCGCATCGAAACGCCGGGTCCGATAATTGATTTCTGCCGCGAGAAGATTCACCCGATCCAACGCGGCCGGTTCCGGGTGCAGTGCGCGCGTTTCATTCAATATTTCCAACGCTTCATCGAATCGCCGGTCTTCCATCTCAAACCGGGCAAACTCGACCAACGCCGGAACCAGTGCGGAATTTTGCGGATGACTCTTGCGCAACGCGGTAAACGAATCGAGCGCCCGGTCGCGTCTGCCAATTCGCAGATCAAATCGCGCCAGATACCACTGTGCGAACGCGCGACGGGGCTGAGCGGGATCCTTTGCCCAACGATCAAGCTCGCTGCGGGAAGCTTTCCGTTCCGCGCGATAAAGCTCATCCAGCTTCGCAAATATTCGAGCAAGATCGACATCGTACGGGTGATGCTCGATGAAATTCTCCAGCGCATCGTCTCCCGTCTCCGGCGTGCCAAGCTGCAGATGCGTGTCTGCCAATGCGAAAAGGACGGCCGTTAAAGTCTCATGGGTTGCGCCGTCCGGTTGCTTCAGAATCGAATCGAAAGTTCCAATCGCGCGGTCCGGTCGTTGGAGTGCGAGCTCAAGCCGCCCTCGCAGAAAATGTCGTTCTTTTTTTTCGGCAACGGTTGTCGGCTGCGTTTTTTCCAGCAAACGGCGTGCGTTTCCAGCGTCGGATTTATCAAGATAAAGTTCCGACGCTCGAAGTTGGGCCCGAACACTCCATTTTGGATCGCGGAATAAAGCGTTGAGAGTCTGCAGCGCGTCATCCTGCTGTCCCAGCGCACGCAGCATTTCGGCTGCGCCAAAAAGCGCCTCCGCATGAAAGCTAGACTTCGTATCGGCGGCGATCTGCCGATAAAGTGCCAATGCTTCCTCGTCGCGGTGCATGCCCGCGAGTAATTGCGCGTGCCAGAAAGTTGCGGGGGCGCTTGGCCGCAACCGCGGATCATCCACCAGCTTGAGCGCATCAGCGGTTTGATTCGCCGCGACCATTGCCTCCAGGAGTTTTTCGGCTACCGCGCGCCAATCCTGTTCCGTTAGATTTTGTTTGAGCAACGCTTGCAGACGAGTGACGGCGACTTCCGGCACACCCTCGTTTAACGGTCGCGCGGCCTCCGCCAATTGGCTCGAAATCTCTGCGCGGGTAAATGAAGCGAACGCGATGAAAGTCGCCGCGGCTAAATGTCGTGCGGGCTTCATTTTTTCTCCAACAATTGTCGCAAGTACTTTCCGGTCTGACTCGTGGAAGCACCGACAATTTCTTCCGGCGGCCCGACGGCTATCAGTTCGCCGCCGCGCTCGCCACCTTCCGGGCCGAGATCGACGATCCAGTCGGCGCATTTAATCATCTCGAGGTTGTGCTCGATCACAATGAGGGTGTTGCCGGCGTCGCGCAATTTCATCAACACTTGCAGCAATTTCTCGATATCGGCGAAATGCAGGCCTGTCGTTGGTTCATCCAAAATATAAACTGTCCGACCGGTTGCCTTTTTGGCGAGCTCGGTTGCAAGCTTCACTCGTTGGGCTTCACCGCCGGAGAGCGTCGTTCCAGGCTGGCCCAGCTGCAAATATCCCAGGCCGACGTCGAGCAAAGCATTCATCTTGTCCGAAATGCTGGGCACGTTTCGGAAAAAGCGCGCCGCCTCGTCCACGGTCAGATCCAGCACATCGGCGATATTTTTTCCTTTGTAAGTGATCTCCAGTGTTTCGCGGTTGTAACGCCGCCCGCGGCAAACTTCGCACTGGACGTAAACGTCGGGCAAAAAGTGCATTTCGATCTTAATTAAACCGCCGCCTTCACAATTTTCGCAACGCCCGCCTTTAACGTTGAAACTGAACCGGCCGGCGTCGTACCCGCGGACGCGTGCCGTGGGCAACTGCGCGAACAATTCGCGGATCGGACCGAATGCGCCTGTATAGGTCACCGGGTTCGAGCGTGGCGTACGCCCGATCGCGCTCTGGTCGATCACAATCGCCTTATCGATTTGTTCGACGCCTCGCAAGGCCTGATACGAGCCGGGTTTCTCTTTAGAGTTATAAAAACGTCGAAACAGCGCCCGCCGAAGAATGTCGTCGACCAATGTTGATTTGCCACTGCCCGAAACTCCGGTTACGCAAGTGAACAACCCGAGCGGAAACGCCACTTCGATGTTCTTCAAATTATTCTCAGCGGCGCCCTTCACAATTAGCCACCCTTCTTCGTTCTTGTTGGCTTTGTTTCGCGGGAATCGCGGCTTGGTTCGATGTTTTGGAACGGGAATGCGCAGGCGGCCCGAAAGATAGTCTGCGGTCAGCGAATTTTTTGCGTTCAGAATGTCGCTCAGTTTTCCCTCGGCCACGATTTCTCCGCCACGCGGACCCGCGCCTGGACCAAGGTCGACAATGTGATCAGCTGCGCGAATCGTCTCTTCATCGTGCTCGACGACAATTACGGAATTTCCAAGGTCACGCAGCCTGCGCAGGGTAACTAGCAGCCGCGCGTTGTCGCGCTGGTGCAAGCCGATGCTCGGCTCGTCTAAAACGTAAAGGACGCCGGCTAGTCCCGACCCAATCTGGGTCGCAAGCCGGATCCTTTGAGCTTCACCGCCGCTTAGGGTGCCGCTTTCACGATTCAGCGTAAGATAACCGAGCCCGACTTCGACCATGAACTGCAGGCGCGATCGAATTTCGCGCACAACTTCGGCGACAACTTTCTTCTGCGCCGCGTTCAGCCGGAGATTATCGATGTAACGCGCAGCCGCTTCAGTCGTTTGCTCGCTGAACTGATGAATGTTCAGCTCGCGCCCTTGCCCGTCCGCCGCAGCCTCGGCGGCGGCGGGTCGATCTTTGATCGTCACCGCCAGGATTTCGGGTTTGAGTCGCGCGCCGCCGCAAACTTTGCACGGCACACGTGTCATGAACGCGCGGATTCGATTCCGCGTGAATTCACTTTGCGTCTGGTCGTAAAGGCGCTGCATCTGTGGCACCAGTCCTTCGAACGGGCGGCTTTTCTCGCCGTTGCCCGCGAAGTTCATTTCGATTGGCGTGCCATTGGTTCCGAAATAAAGCGCGTTCTTGAATGTGTCCGGCAAGTCGGCAAACGGAACGTCCTCGTCGATGTGAAAATGCTTCACCAGTGCGCCTTGCAACTTCTGATAGTAAGCGCGCATCCGTTTTGTTCCGCTCCGCCACGGCTTGATCGCGCCTTCGGCAATGCTGCGTGTCTGATCGGAAATCATCAGATCGGGATCAATCACCAGCTGGGTCCCCAAACCGTGACACGCCGGACAGGCGCCGAGATGGCTGTTGAACGAAAAATGTTTCGGCGTCAGTTCGCCGAGAGAAAAATCGGAGCCCTCGACGCTGTAGTTTGTAGAGTAACGAAGCTCTTCCCAATCCGTTGACTCGCTGTTCGATACCTTCTTCTCTTTGAGGATCGACAGTTTGTTGTCGCCCCATTTAAGGGCGGTCTCGACCGAGTCCGTCAATCGCACGCGGACCCCGTCACGGACGACTAACCGATCGACCACTGCTTCAATCGTGTGTCGCTCACCCTTCCTCAACCGAACCGGTTCGGGCCGATCGAGCTCGACAATTTCACCGTCGACGCGGGCTCGCACAAAACCTTCGCGCTTCAATCTTTCAATCACATCTCGAAATTCGCCGACTTGATTCTGAACCAGCGGCGCAAGCACGATGATTTTACTTCCGGGCTGGTAAGCGAGGATTTGATCGACAATCTGCTGCGGCGTTTGGCGATGGACCGGTTTGCCCGTTTTCGGGTCGTGTGGTTGACCCACAGCCGAGAAAAGAACTCGCAAGTAATCGTAGATCTCGGTGGTAGTCGCGATGGTCGATCTGGGATTCGCGCCGGCGCTGCGTTGCTCGATGGCGATGGCCGGAGACAAGCCTTCAATGAAATCGACGTCCGGCTTTTCCATCTGGTCGAGGAATTGCCGAGCGTAGGCCGACAGGCTTTCGACGTAGCGGCGCTGGCCCTCGGCGTAGAGGGTGTCGAATGCGAGCGACGATTTGCCCGAACCGCTCAGACCGGTAATGACAACCAGCTTCTCCCGCGGCAATTCGACGTGGAGGTTTTTCAAATTGTGCTGGCGCGCACCACTGATCTTGATAACTTGCGCAGGCATCGGGACGACAAATCTCGAACCTATCAGTCAAGCACAGCCGAGCGTTTTCTCCAGCGAAAATCCCGATTTATGAACGAAACAAATCGCACTCTCTCTCCTGAAGAGCTGGTCGAGTTGCAGAAAAAATTCAGCGAGATCAAACACGGCATCAACAACGCGCTCGCGGTAATGATGGCGCTTTCGGAGATGTCGCAGCGCCGCCCCGATTACGCTGAGAAATTGGCGACTACGGTGCTCAGCAAGGCGCCCCAAATCGTTTCCAGTTTGCAGGAGTTTACCCAACTTCTGAACGAGAAAGCCGGAGTCAAACCTGCCGTCGCGGGCGAATCCGAGTAACGGAATTCAACATCTCGCGCGCATGGATGCGGTGTCGAGCAAACGAATCCTCATCGTCGAAGACGAAAAGGATGTCGTCGATCTTCTCACCTTAAATCTGCGCAAATCCGGCGGGTTCGCGCTATCGACCGCAGGGGATGGCGCGGCCGGTCTCACCAAAGCGCGCGCCGAAAAGCCGGATTTCATCATTCTTGATTTAATGCTGCCGAAAATGCCAGGGCTGGAAGTTTGCAAGCTCCTCAAGAGCGACCCTGCGACTCGCCACATTCCGATTTTAATGCTTACCGCGCGTGCAGAGGAGGTCGACCGCATCGTCGGGTTGGAATTTGGAGCCGACGATTATGTGACGAAGCCATTTAGTCCGCGCGAAGTTATCTTGCGAATAAAAGCGATCCTGCGCCGCGGCACTGCCGAAGAAAACGACGATCGTCTCGCAGCCG
This sequence comes from uncultured Verrucomicrobiae bacterium, assembly GCA_963814965.1. Lineage (GTDB taxonomy): Bacteria > Verrucomicrobiota > Verrucomicrobiia > Chthoniobacterales > UBA10450 > AV40. The sequence goes on along the minus strand of CAWFFA010000026.1, from coordinate 482,661 downwards.
GTCCAATCACTATCGATCCGTCGCGTCACGAAGTTTTGGTAAACGGAAAACGAATCGAGCTCACCAGCCTGGAATTCAAACTCCTCCGCACATTGATGCAACGGCGCGGCCGCGTGCAGGAGCGCGATCGTTTGCTGAATGAGGTTTGGGGTTATGAGAGCGTGATCGATACCCGGACGGTCGACACCCATGTGCGCCGGTTGCGCGAAAAACTGGGCAAGGCGGGAGATATTATCGAAACGGTGCGCGGCTTCGGGTATCGTTTTCGCGAAAAATAACGGAGATGTTCTGGATTCTCTTTCTTGCGATTGTTGGAGCGACAATTGCGGCCGCTTATTTCGTTCGCCGAAAGTGGATCAAGCCGTGGCGTGAATTGGAACCGCTGGTGAGGCAGGTAGGACGGGGTGAACAACCACGGACATTTCTGATCGAGGGCGGGAACGAAGCGCGGCGCGTCGGCGTGGCGTTGGAAGAGATTCTCACGCGCCAGCGGCACCTCGACCGACAAATCGGCGAACGAACATCCGGTCAGAAAGCGATTCTGTCCGCGATGCAGGATGGATTACTGGTGGTCGATGGTCAGAGGCGACTGGCGCTCATGAATCCCGCATTTTGCGATTTGTTTGGGGTGGAGGAGGATTCGTTAGGCTCACCGCTTTTAGAAAGTGTGCGCGATCCGGCGATTGAGCGGATCGTCGCTGAAACTTTGCGACAACGGAAACCGGGTGGGGGCGAGCTTGTTATCGGCCGGCGTGAGTTCCAGATGACTTCCGTGCCAATGGGTGCGGAAAACGGCGCCGTCAGCGGAGCAGTCATTTTGTTTCACGACATTACTGCACTCAAACGGGCAGATGAAATGCGCCGCGACTTTGTCGCGAATGTTTCCCACGAATTACGGACGCCGTTGTCGATCCTGCGCGGTTACATCGAAACGATGCTCGATGATCCGAAAATGGCGCGCGGTGAAACGACCCGCATCCTCGAAGTGATGGACCAGCATTCGAAACGATTGGGCTTGCTGGCGAACGATCTGTTGACGCTGGCCCACCTGGAGTCCGGCAGCTCGAGCTTGCAATTGAGCGAGATCGATCTGCTTCGGTTTCTTTCCGATCTCGTCCGCGACTGGGGAAAGAAGTTCCTAACCAAAGATTTGGAAACGATCGTCGATGTGTCCGACGATTGTTCAACCATTCGCGCTGACGAACAACGATTGCGCGAAGTCTTCGACAACCTTCTCGATAATGCGCTGAAGTATTCCGACAAAGGAGGCGCCGTCCGTCTTGCGGCCGAGCGACGGAACGGTGAGCTCACTCTGAGCGTGAGCGACGAAGGCGCCGGCATCAGCCAGGAAGATTTGCCTCGGATCTTCGAGCGTTTTTATCGGACGGATAAGGCGCGAAGCCGTGAACTCGGCGGCACCGGCCTTGGCTTGTCGATCGTGAAACACATTGCTCAACTGCACGGCGGCCGTGTCGAAGCAGAGAGCGACCTCGGAAAAGGAACGACGATCCGAGTCATTCTGCCCGCTGTCACACAAACGTAACAGTAAACCTTTTGACCGGCGGAAGCTGACTGCGGCACTTTCGTCGCATGACAAAAATTCAGCGACTTTGCGGAAAACTCCTCGGGTTAACGATTGCGTTCGGGCTGACCGCAACGGCTTCCGCGCAAATGATGATCAATGGCGCGGGCGCAACCTTTCCCTACCCAATTTACTCCAAGTGGTTCGACGCTTACACCAAAGTCGATCCTTCGGTGCGATTTAACTACCAATCGATCGGCTCGGGAGGAGGACAGAAACAAATCATGGCCCAAACCGTCGACTTCGGCGCGTCAGACGGTCCGATGAGTGACGATAACCTGTCGAAAGCGCCCGGAAAGCTCCTCCACATTCCGACGGTCGCAGGTGCAGATGTGGTCGCCTATAACCTTCCGGGAAACCCAGCGTTGAAGCTCGATGCTGACACGATTGCGGGCATTTTCCTTGGCGAAATCAAAAAATGGAACGACCCGAAAATCGCGGCTTTGAATCCGGGAGTTACTCTTCCAGATCAGGAGATAGTGGTGGTACATCGTTCTGACGGGAGTGGCACCACTTACATTTGGACCGACTACCTCAGCAAGATCAGCCCGGAGTGGAAGTCGAAAGTGGGCACGAACACATCGGTTAACTGGCCAACGGGGATCGGCGGAAAGGGAAATGAAGGCGTTGCCGGCCAAATCAAGCAGACTCCAGGCGCGCTTGGCTACGTTGAGTTGATCTATGCGATTCAAAATAAGATGCCGTATGCGGACGTGAAAAATGCTGCCGGCAAATTTGTTAAGGCATCACTCGAGTCGATCACCGCGGCGATGGCGACGGCGCAAATCCCGGATGATTTCCGCTTCTCGATCACGAACGCGTCGGGGGACGCCGCCTATCCGATTTGTGGCGCGACTTGGCTGCTGGTTTACGAACAGCAGAAGGATGCAACTAAAGGGAAAAAGCTGGTCGAATTTTTGAAGTGGGCGCAGAAGGACGGGGAAAAGATGGCAAAGGATTTGGATTACGCTCCTTTGCCGGAATCTCTTCAAGCGCGAGTGTTGAAGCGAATCGAGGAGATCAAATTTTAGATTCGATCCCGTAGCGTTTTCGCGCGGTAAAACAAATCAGGAAATTATGGCCGCAGTCGCCGCGATGTCGGTGGAGGAACGGTCGGCGCCAGCGAGGATGGCGCCGCCGTCCCGATTTGGCGACAAGGCGTTCGAGTGGCTCACCCTCGGCATGGCGCTGGTGGTTATTCTTCTGGTGTTTTTGATTGGCTGGCAGTTGGCCCGTGGGTCGTCGCTCGCTATTCAAAAGTTCGGATTCCATTTTCTGGTAACATCGACCTGGGATCCGGTTGCCGAACAATTCGGTGCCTTGCCCTTCATCTACGGCACGCTGGCGTCTCCTCACTGATCGCGCTGACTATTGCTGTGCCCCTGAGCATTGCGACCGCGGTCTATCTTGACCGAGCTCGCGCCGCTCTGGATCCGGCAGCCGCTGGTTTCGCTGATTGAAATGCTTGCTGCGATTCCGAGCGTGATTCTGGGCCTGTGGGGAATCTTTGTCATGATCCCCTGGTTGCGCGATTATCCATTTCCCGTGCTGAAAAAGGCTGTTTGGCTGGACGCCATTGTTCACTGGGCCGATCTACGGCACGAGCATGCTGGCTGGCGGAATCATCATCGCGATCATGATTCTGCCGATCATCATTTCGGTTTCGCGCGAGATTCTGCGTAGCGTGCCGAATTTGCAGCGCGAAGCGGCTTATGCGCTCGGCGCTACACGATGGGAGGTCACGCGCATCGCGGTCCTAAGTTATGCAAAAAAGGGACTGTTCGGAGCGGTGATTCTTGGACTCGGCCGCGCGCTTGGCGAAACCATGGCCGTCACGATGGTCATCGGTAACACGCCACAGATCGCGGCTTCCCTTTTCAAACCTGGTTACACGCTGGCCAGCGTTATCGCCAACGAATTTACCGAAGCGACCAGTGATCTCTACCTTCAAGCCCTGTTCGAACTTGGCCTGGTCCTTTTCGGGGTAACGATTTTGGTGAATCTCCTCGCGCAGTTGCTTCTCAAAACGATCACTGCGAAGTCGACAACGCGCGCGGTCCAATAGATATGCGCACTGGAAAAGCGGACAAACACACTTGGCGCAAGATGAAAAACGCGCTGGTTTCCGTGATCACGTTTTTGTCGGCCGTTCTGGTGATCGCGCCGCTTGGCCTGGTTTTTTTCCATCTTCTGGTGAACGGCGCGGGCTCGATCAACTGCGCGTTTTTCACTCAATTGCCCAAACCGGTCGGCGTCGTCGGTGGCGGAATGGTCAACGCCATTGCCGGTTCGTTGGAATTACTTGGGCTCGCGTCGGTAATAGGTGTCCCGATTGGCGTTTTGGGCGGCGTTTATCTCGCTGAATACGGCACGGCCCGGGCGAACTCGATGCTTCGTTTTATTGCCGATGTGCTCAACGGGGTGCCCTCCATTACATGGGGAGTTGTGGTTTACGGACTGGTCGTATTGCGCTTCAAAGGATTTTCTGCCTACGCTGGCGGCCTGGCGCTGGGACTGATCATGGTCCCACTCATTCTGCGCACGACCGAGGAAGTAATTTTACTCGTCCCGAACGGTTATCGCGAAGCCGCGCTCGCGCTCGGCATCGCACGCTGGAAGACCATCGTGCACGTAGTCATGAAGACCGCATCCAAGGGGATTATCACCGGCATTTTGCTTGCGCTGGCCCGCATTAGCGGTGAGACCGCGCCGCTGTTGTTCACGGCCTTCGGAAATCGCTTCTGGAATCACAACTTGGCTGAGCCGATTGCCACGCTTCCATTACAGATTTTCACCTATGCCATTTCACCGTATGACGACTGGCATCGTCAGGCATGGGCTGGAGCACTTGTGCTCGTCGTTGGAATTTTTTGCGTTAATGTGCTGGTGAGGATTCTCACTCGCACGAGGAAACCAGCTGCCGCCTGAGAATCTAATGGTTAATCTACTTATGCCATCGCCGGATCCAATCGTCCTTGAGCGCCGCGGGGACACCATTGAGGCCAGTCCGGAAACGGAAGAATTGCCTCTCACATTTCAAATTAGGGATTTGTCCGTTTGGTACGGCGAGAAACGCGCGATCGACAGCGTAACGATGGACATTCCCTCCAATGCCGTCACGTCGATCATCGGGCCAAGTGGTTGCGGGAAATCGACCTTTCTCCGTTGTCTAAATCGGATGCACGAACTGGTGCCGCGAACACGAATGGACGGAACAGTATTGCTTCTGGGGGAGGATCTCTATTCGTCCGATGTCGATCCGGCGATCGTTCGGCGACGCATCGGCATGATCTTTCAAAAATCGAATCCGTTTCCCACCATGTCGATCGGCGAGAATGTCATCATCGGGTTGCGACTAAACGGTATTCGCGATCAAAAGTTCTTGAACGAGCGCCTGGAGAAATCGTTGCGGATGGCGGCGCTGTGGGACGAAGTCAAAGATGATCTTCACAAACCCGGGACCAGCCTGTCTGGCGGACAACAGCAGCGGCTTTGTATCGCGCGCGCACTCGCTGTCGAGCCGGAGGTTGTGCTTATGGACGAACCTTGTTCGGCGCTCGACCCGATCGCTACCGCGAAGATCGAAGAATTAATTCACGAACTGAAGACGCATTACACCATCGTCATCGTAACTCACAACATGCAGCAGGCTGGCCGTGTCTCCGATTACACCGCTTTCTTTTACCTCGGTAAATTGATTGAGTTTGGGCCGACCACGAAAATCTTCACGAAGCCGAGCGAGAAGAAAACGGAGGATTACATTACTGGCCGGTTCGGTTGATCCAGTATAGAAAATGGTCACGCCAAAACATATTCTCGGAACCTTCGACGAAGCGCTCGCTTCGTTGCGGAACAACGTGCTCATGATGGCCGGCTTGGCCGAACGCACGCTCGATCGTGCTATCCGTGGACTCCTTCAGCGCGACGATAATCTTTGCACTACCGCAATCGCGGATGATGAGGAGATCGACCAGCTCGAAAAGCAGATCGATAAGGACGGCGTGGACGTGCTGCTGCGCTTTCAGCCGGTGGCATCGGACTTACGGCGCGTCGTCGCAGCGATGAAACTTTCACCGAACATCGAGCGTATCGCCGATCAGGCGACGAACATCGCGCGCCGGGCGCGAAAATTGAACAAGCACGCACCGTTACCCGAGACGGAACTGATCGTTCCGATTCAAGCGCACGCGATGGCGATGTTTAAGGACAGTATCGACGCATTCACTCGGGAGGATGTCGATCTTGGCCGGGCGGTGGTAGCGCGCGACAGAGATCTCGATCTAATGAATAAGAGAGCCAGCCGTCGCCTGACCGATCGAATGGCAGAGGACCCCAAGCAACTGCGCGGTTATCTTAATTTGATTTTCATTTCCCGTTGTCTTGAACGGGTGGGCGATCACGCAACGAATATTGCGGAGGACGCGGTGTATGCTGCTGCGGCTGAGGATATTCGACATCAAACTGTCACCGCTGCCAGCTAAAACCGGTCGGGCTTGTCATGGCCGGCTGATTGCCGATCTTTGAAAGATGCCGCAGGCGCAATCTAGAGTCGAAACGGAACAAAGCGCCGCAATCGTTCCGATCAAAGATGAGCGCAGCGCGCATGAACGTTTTGGTGATGCGAAAAACTTCATCAACCGCGAGCTGAGCTGGCTTGAGTTCAATCGCCGCGTTCTCGAAGAAGCGCAAGACGCTACGCAGCCATTGATCGAGCGAATCAAGTTTCTTTCGATCTTCAGCTCGAATTTGGATGAGTTTTTCGAGATTCGGGTCGCCGGCATCAAGCAACAAATCGAGAGCGAAACCAGCGATGTCGGACCTGATGGTTTGAGTCCAACCGAAATCTTCAATCAGATTCAGCGGCTCGCCCATGAGTTGGTGGCCACCGAATACGACCTCTTCAATAAGGAGCTGCTGCCTGAGTTGGAGAAAAATCGCATCCGAATCCGTAAAGTGTCGGAGCTCGGCACGCGTCGCGCAGCCTGGTCGCGCAAATACTTCCAGGAAGAAGTTTTTCCGATGCTGACGCCGTTGGCCGTCGATGCGAGCCATCCTTTTCCCGATTTGCTGAACAAGAGTCATAACCTCTTGGTGCGTGCGAAAACGAAGCGCAGGGGCGAGCCCTTGTTCGCCATTGTGCAGGTGCCGCGGGTAATTCCGCGGTTGATTTTGGCGCCACGCGGCCAGGGCGACGACGAGCCGTGGGATTACATTTATCTCGCGTCACTCATTAAGCAGCACATTGCCGAATTGTTTCCCGGTTTGATCCTCGACGCGGTCCACGCTTTTCGTGTCACCCGCAACAGCGATCTCTACATTGACGAAGAAGAAGCAGAGAACCTCTTGCGGACGATCGAGCAGGAATTGCGACGTTCGAGCAAGGGCGACGCGGTCCGATTGGAAGTGGAAGCCGACTGCCCGAAGGACATCATCGAGTTGCTCCTCGAATTTTACGATCTGACCGACGCCGACGTTTACAAGCTGGACGGCCCGCTTTCGATGGCGCATCTCTCGCCAATTTTAACTAATGACGCTCTTGCCAAGCTTAAAGACCAACCGTTTCAACCGGGACGCGACCCGGCCCTGCCGCCGCACGCGGACATGTTCGATGTGATGCGTCGTCAGGACGTGCTTTTGCATCATCCCTACGATAGTTTCGACCCCATTGTCGATCTTGTCGAAGAAGCGGCGCGCGACCCCCAGGTGCTGGCAATTAAGATCACGCTCTACCGCACGAGTGGCGATTCACCCATCGTTGAAGCGCTGATCGATGCCGCCACCGCTGGCAAACAAGTGACCGCGATAGTGGAATTGCGCGCCCGGTTCGATGAGGCGGCGAACATCCAATGGGCGCGTCGACTGGAGGAAGCAGGCGCGCACGTCATTTACGGCGTGGTTGGATTGAAAACGCATTGCAAAGCGCTACTCATCGTCCGGCGGGATTCCGATGAGATCCGGCGCTACGTCCATCTCGGGACCGGGAATTATCACCAGCGGACCGCGCGCATCTACACGGACTTCGGTTTGTTGACCAGCAAGCCGCAACTGACCGAGGAAGTCGCGGTTGTTTTTAACACTCTCACCGGCCTCGCTGGTTATCCCGGCCTGAAAAAACTGATGGTAGCTCCGTTCGACATGAAGCAACGCTTGATCGCAAAGATCGAGGGCGAGCGGGACAACGCCCGCGCGGGCAAACCGGCCCGCATCGTGGCCAAGCTCAATTCGCTGGTCGACCAGGAGATCATCGAAAAATTGTACGAAGCATCGAATGCCGAGGTCACAACCGACCTGATTGTGCGCGGAATCTGTTGTTTACGTCCTAAAGTACCCGGATTGAGCGACTACATCCGAGTCGTGAGTATCGTTGGCCGGTTTCTCGAGCACAGCCGCATTTATTATTTTGAAAACGGCGGCCAGCCCGAAGTGTATCTCTCGAGCGCGGATTGGATGCCGCGGAATTTCCTGCGCCGAGTCGAAGTAGCGTTTCCAATCGAAACTCCGCAACTGCGCGACCTCATCATAAACGAAGTTCTTCCTCGGTTTTTGAATGATCGCGTCAAATCGCGCGAGTTGCAGCCCGATGGCAGTTACCGGCGGTTGAAGCCGGAAGGCCCCGAGCCCCGATCTCAGGCGCAATGGCATTTTCGTGAAGTCTCGCGAGAGCGCGACAAACAGCAGCGCCGAAAGAAACCACCACCCGCTGACAAATTGATTCCGATCACGGTTGCGCCGGAACCCCCCAAAAGATCGTGAAGAAAAAAATTCTCGTCATCGACGTCGGCGGCACGCACGTGAAGTTGATGATCTCTCGCAAGAAACGGCGGAAATTTAAATCGGGACCGAAAATGGCCCCGCGCGAGATGGTCTCGCAGACAAAAGCAGAGTTGAAGGGTTGGAATTACGATGCGGTCGCTGTCGGATTTCCGGCGCCGGTGCGCGCCGGTCGAATCCTGTCCGATCCGAAGCATCTTGGGAAGGGCTGGGTTGACTTTAACTTCGAGAAAGCTTTCGGAAAACCGGTTCGAATCCTGAATGACGCAGCGCTTCAGGCACTCGGTAGCTATCGTGGTGGCCGGATGCTCTTTCTCGGCCTCGGCACCGGACTGGGTTCGACACTCGTGCTGCCAGACTTGATTCTGCCGCTGGAATTGGGGGACTTGCCTTATCGCGATCATCGAATCATCGAAGATTTTTTAGGAAAGACGGGGATCGATGAGCTCGGCGGCAAGGAATGGGAGCGCGAGGTTCGTTTCGCGGTTGATCAGCTGAGAAAATCCGTCATTGCCGATTACGTTGTGCTCGGCGGAGGAAAGGCCAAGAAGCTCCGTGAACTCCCCGAAGGCACTGAGCTGGGACATAATCGCAACGCGTTTCTCGGCGGTGTTCGGCTCTGGCAAAACGATCCGCGCACCGGCCAGCCAAAATGGAGAATTTTTTAGGGGAGAACACAGCGACCGGGAAGAAGAGAAGGGACTAGGATCGACAATGGAACTTTATTTTCTCAGACACGGCGAGGCCGATTGGCCCGACTGGAAAAAATCGGACGACGAGCGTCCACTCACCAAACACGGCAAAAAAGAAATGCGCGAAGTCGCGGCGTTCCTGAAACGGGTAAAGGCAAGGCCGGATTTGATCGTCACCAGTCCGTTACCCCGCGCTTCGCAAACAGCGGAAATAGCTGCCGACCGTTTGAAGGTCAAGTGCCGCGAGGACAAATTGCTCGCGCCCGGCTTTTCCCGCGCAGATTTGGAGCGATTGCTGAAGAAATATCCCGAGGAAAGTCTGATGATTGTCGGGCACGAACCGGATTTTACCGAAGTTATTTCGGAATTGACCGGCGCAGCGCTGAAACTTTCGAAGGCCGGCACAGCGTTGCTGGAATTGAATCGTTCCTGGCGTAACGGCAGATTGCTTTGGCTCTTTCCGCCAAAAGTGGCGACCGCCTGACAACTCAGGCAAAGAGTTCTTCGGGAATCGATGGCGAAGCGTCGTTCTCCCAATCTTCCAGCCAACTCGCGATGCGCTCGCCGAAATCCCGCGGGCGTTCGGCGAAAAAGTGTCCCGCCAATTCGGCCGCGCCGCGCTGCAAATCGCCCTGGCTCACTTCAATCACGGCGAGAAGTTTGTGGCCTTCACGTTCCCAGTCCGAATTGTGCTCCTCCCGGCGAAGTCGATCGCCCAGGAAACTGAGGTCATGGGCGCGGCCAAGTAAACTTCCCAGGGCGTCAAGATCGTCGGTCAAATTTCTGAGAACCACTGGATTCACAGGACGCAGAATCCGCAGGTCGTACCAAAGTCTTTTCGCCCGGGTCCGGAAGCGATGAAAATTTTCGGGGGTAGGTGTGGCGTGAGCGCACGCCAGGGCTTTTCTTGCACTCTTGTAGGTCCGTTGCACCGCGCGCCGCAATTGTTTGCAATTGTAATGCTCGAGCGGCCAGCAATCGATATTCGCGCGGGCGCGCTCTAACATCGGAGCGACCTGGGTTTGCCACTCGGCAAACGCCGCCATGAAATTTTCCAGCTCCATGATTAGCATCGCCTCCAGCTTTGGATAAACGCCGCGGCGGCGACGGTGTCGAGTGATTCCCTGAAGCTCACGTACCGTTTGCAAACGTACTTCGGCGTCGCGGATTTCGGAGGTGAGACGCCCGACGTTGCGCAAACAATCGTCCTGTTCGCGGAAGAGTCCGGCTCCAATCTCCTTGCGAACCAGCCGCAGCGCCGCCCGCGCCTTCTTTATGTGCTTGCGCATCTCGTGGACCGGGGTGTCGCTGGTTTTCTTTTCACCGGTCGCAACCGCGATTGCCGCTTCAATCTGTTTTCGGCAAAGCCGGCGAAGACCGGGGCCAAACTTTTCGGCTTTTCGCAGTTGATAGCTCATGATCGATCTACTCTCGGGCCAATCTCACGTTGCTGTAGCGTTTCTCTCCGGTGATTTCCCGCCCAAACCAACGAGGTGGTTTGAATTTTCGACGGCTGGCATGGTTCGGAAATTCAACTTCCGCCACCATTAAACCATGATTCCGCCCATGATAAATGTCGACCTCGATCTTGAGTTTCCTCCACGGGATCTCGTAGCGCGTCTTTCTTAATCGGCGCCCTTTGGTGGCCGGCCAAAGTGTTTCGAACTGTTTGCCGCTCAATCGGATTTCACGTTCTTCCCGGCTCGGGCCGCGTCCCCGGCTGACCTTAAATGTCAACGACATCACTTTGCCCTTCTTTCGCAAACGAACGTGACGCCCGCGTGGTTCATTCACCAAATAACCCTGGCGCAGTGGATGGTGTCGCGAATGCAAGATCTCCACTGGCAGCCGCTTGATCAGGAATTTGCGTTCAATCTCGCGGCCTTTTTTGTGTTTCATTGCAAATGCTGCCAGCCTTGCATCGAGTGAAACGGATTTTGCCCGACGTTGCAATAACGGTGGTATTTTTGTTCGACGCGCGCGGATTTTCAGCGCACCGGGAGAAGTACGGCAATAGTTCGGCCATACGGTGTACCGTGTTTCCGGCGGAAGTGTGGCCGCAAATACTGTCACCGACACCGCTTTCGTAAACGGTGCCGGGGAAATCTAAAGAGAATCAGGCGCCGACCAGCGGCAGGAATTCCTCCCGCACAATTTTGCCGTTCTTGACTGTGTAAACGCCAACCTCGGAAATCTTTCGCCGTTCCTTCGTTCTCTTATCGGTCACCTCAGCGTCGTATTGCACTACAAAGCGGTCGCGTCCGGCAAACGGTTGGCTCGCGTTGAAGCTGTGAACTTGCATGGCGTTGACCCACCAGTCGATTTTGCCGCGCACACCTTCCTTTCCGTGCGTCTCCGGCGCCGTTGCTTCCACACTGACGATGTTATCGTCGTACAACGTGTCCAGAGCTTCGTACCAGGCTTGTTTGCGAACCAGCTCCACCACTTTATTCGCTACTTCTTCCGCGTTCATTTTTCTCCTCCTTTTAGATCGATACCTATTTGTTGAAGAACTTCTCGAAACGATCGAGGACGCTGTTCCAGCCCTCGTTGTGGCGATCTCGCGACGCTTCGCTCGGCAATTTCACGTGCGTGAGCTTTACCTCCGTCCCGCCATCGCGGTCCGACAGTTCGATTGTGACAATGCTGTTTTGCGTCTCCCAAGCTTCGTCGTCATCCCATTTCCAGGTGAAAACGATCTTCTGTCCGGCGATCAGCTCGCGGTATTCGCCGAAAACCGTCATTTCTTCGCCTTCCCGATTATATAAGTCCCATCGATACTTGCCGCCGATACGTGCGTCTGCCGTGAAGTTGCGCGTCCGGACGCCTTCGGGTCCCCACCATTGTTTTAGTTGCTCCGGATCGGTCCATGCCGCGTAAACGCGGGCCCGCGGTGCGTTGATGAATCGTTTGATTTCGAGTGACGTTTTTTCTGATGTTTTGTTCGTCATAATGGTTGCTGGCTAATTTGCCTTCAAATCAGGCTCGATAGTTTGTTCCGCTGCCTCATTAGTATTCATCGTGTCGCCGAACCCAATCCATCGTCGAAGCCGGATTCTCGTCGCGACCTTTCGGCACGAGATCGAGGAAGTTGTAGGTCCCCACCAGCGTGTCGAGACCGCGTGCGTAGGTCGAATAGGTATGAAACACATCACCGTTTTCGTCTTTATAGAACACACTTAACCCTGGTAGCTCGTCGCTGATGAATTCGCTGGTCGCGTAGTTGTAATGAATCTTGCCTTTTTTCTCCTCCTCCTCGGTGAACGACACGTGATAATCGAAGTTGAAGTCGTTGCCGTGGGATGACAGCCACTTGAATCGCCAACCCATGCGCTTCCGGTAAGCTTGGATCTCCGCCAGCGGCGCCCGCGAGATTACAACGAAAGTCACGTCGCGGTGCGGCAGATGCCAGTTAGCGCCGTCAAAGTGATCGGCCAGATACGAACAGCTTTTGCAGCCTTCGCCCCAGCCCAGTCCGAGCATGAAGTGATAGACCATCAATTGACTCCGACCGGCGAACAGATCGCTCAGGGTTTCTTTTCCATCAGGTCCATCGAAGACGTAATTCTTGTCGATCTTGACCATCGGCAAGCCGCGCCGAGCCGCACTGAGCGTGTCACGCTGGCGATTAAATTCCTTTTCGCGCGTCAGCAGATCGGTGCGGGCAACAAGCCACTCGGCTTTCGATACAATTTCTCGATCCAGATCCTTTACTGATGGTTTCATATTTTCGTTTCCTTATTTTTTGTCGTGTTCTTTCTCTGAAAAAATTCACGGCGACAGCGGTCGCTCCGCCACTGGAAGTGGCTCCGGCAAGAACCAGGACAGCTCCGGTGAAACAGGCCGGGCACACGGTTACCTCGCTCCTTTCTTGTTTGAAGCGTGCGTCGTGTTTTCTAGGTAATTGGCAAGTCGATCGAGAGAGCCTTCCCAGAACTTGCGATACTTCTCCACCCAATCGGCCGCCTCTTTGAGCGGCCTCGCTTGTAATCGCATTTCGTGCACGCGGCCGTAACGATGGCGACGCAGAAGTCCGGCTTTTTCGAGCACGCGCAAATGTTTGGAAACGGCCGGCAACGACATCGCGTGGGGACGGGCCAGACTGGTGACGCGTTGATCGCCGCGAGCGAGGTGGGCGAGGATCCGGCGGCGGGTGGGATCCGCCAGTGCGGCGAACGTGCGATCCAGTTTCTTCGAATATTTAACCATGTGGTTAAATATATACTGGATCCGTTCCTGGTCCGCAAATGGTTTTTATAGGAATTCGTTAATCGCTCCCGCTGCCGCCATTATTGGCCAGGCCGAGATCACCAGCAGAATACCAAAGACCAGGGCCTCCATCGCAAACTCGATGTGATTCTCTTTCGCAAAAAAATCGCGCCCAAATTGATGGAGGGAGCGATCAACGCCTGATCTGTTTCCATTCTCCCGTTTGCGAACGCTTCGTTGAATCTTGATTACGCGCATGAATCAGAGTAATCGCGCGGTTTTCGCGGTCAGGTAACGAATTGTCAAAACCGCGTGACGTTTACGAAACGATTGCAAAGCCCGCCGGAGCGCTCTCCCGGCGGGCTTTGGTTGACCTAACCTGGTCGTATTGTTGCGCCTGTGTTGCTTTAGAATTTGATGTTCAGATCGGCGAAGAACAGTTGGTATTGGTCGAGTGGATTGATTCCGATAGCGACCGCGGTTCCGCCGGTGCCGAGATTGTCATTGTAACGCCAGCCATAGTGGTAGGTGAAGTTCACACTGACCGCGTCACTGAGCGCATATCCCGCCTTAACCACAACGCCTTCCATGTTCTGGCGGCCGTCGAAAATATCGTCGTCGACCAGGTTGGGATCGAGCGCGTATTGCTCGGAAAGTTGATAGTAAGCATCGATTTGCCAATCATGCTTTTTCTTTAGCTGCCCAACTCCCGCGCCAGCTTGGAACGCGTAGCGCTGATCGCCGAACCCAGGATGAAGCGCAGCCTTGGCACGCTCGTCCCCTTCTAGGTTCGCGGCGAAATCACCGAAGACGTGCATTGGCAATTTGCCAATCTTCCAGCCCAACTCCATCGGCATATCAAAGATGAGCAGACTGTTGATGCCAGTCTGGTTTTGCGCCAATGACACTGCGTTCGTCACATTTGGATCGCCGCCCTGGTAGTGAATGTTAAAGCTGTCGCCGTTACCGGTATAATTGTAGAGCGTTGGAGCGACCTGAAAGAAAATGCCTTTTGAAAAAGTAACTCTCGCTCCCGCCTGCCAAGCCATCAGGAAGGCATCGGTGTTCGGAACCAACTGACTTCCCCGAACCCGGCCGACTTGTGACGTAGTAGTCGCGCGCAGTCCAAGCGGATTCTCCGGGTTCGAGTCGTCATAAACGAATTGAGCGAGATTGACGAAGATATCGAGTTTAATTTGGGGCTCCGATTTGACCGAAACAGGAGCGATGTTCTTGCTGTCTTTGCTGTACGATGGGGCCGCTTCACCGCCGGTGTCGCCAAAGCTGAAGGTGTGTTTCCACTGTTCGGCCAGGCCTTCAGGATTGATGTCGGGGTCCCACACCATTGCCGTGTTAACAAGCGGGTTCGGCATGCGGCCGCCGGTCAGCGTAATGTCCTTGAAACCTTTGTAGCCGAGATAAGCTTGACCCACGTTGATGCTATCGCTGCCTTTCGAGAACGGTCCACCGGACGATTCGTCGCCGATCGTTACGTTGGTTGAGCGCGAACTGGTGCTGGTTTCCAAGCGAATTCCAAAGAACCAATCGTCCAGCAGCGTTCCTCTCAAGCCTAGCCGGATTCGGTAGCGTTCCCGCTCCCGTTCCTGCCAATCATCTTTACCGGCAACACCGTTGGCTGGACGTGCCAGCGGTGAATTATCATCGGTCTGTCCGCCCTGGTACGCATAACGCAGTCGAACGTCGCCAAACAGTTCGATCTCGGTAATTGGGGTAGACAATTTCCATTTGTCGGCTGCCGTCTTTTCAACGGGAACCTTTGTCTCTACGTAAGTTTTCCCGTCATAAGTTTTCTGTGTTTTGGTAGGTCCTTCCGCCGGCGGCGCGGTTGCCGATGCGGTTTGTTTCTTCAAGGTACCGACTTCTTTCTCCAGTTCGGCATTGCGCTTTTGTAATTGAGCGACCGCCTGTTCGAGTTTTGCCAGTCGATCGGAGTCTGGAGGATGTTTCTGCGCGAAGCGATTGGAAGCGGTAGAAGGATCGAAGCAGCCAGGCACGCCCCGGCTGCACGTAAAAAGAATTTTTGGTTAGGCATGGATTTTCTTTGGGTTGAGTTGGTTTAGTCGGCAATGATTCGCCGTGATTGCGAGTGGAAGCTAGGAAAAGAATGTTACGAACAAATGTCGCGAAAGTGACATTTGTGTGACGTCGCGCTGCGGAATTAACGCGACAAGCTTAAGCGGGAAACTCAGACTCTACGACTTCGGTTTCGCCGACGCTTTAGGCGAAGCCGAGGGAACGATTGGGGGCGTCGCTGTCGCTGAAGCGCTCGCTTGTGGCAGAACCGGAGCGCCCGGAGCCGGGACCGCCGGTGTGTTCGGATTAACTGGCGGTACCGAAGCCGACGGTTGCGCAGTGGTTTGTTGTCTCAGCAACTCGTTGCGCAGTCCTGTGTCCTTGCTCGTCTTGTGCGAATACAGGACCGACAAGACGAAGGTCAGGGCGAAAAAAATTCCGGTTAGCCACGACGTGAACTTGACCAAAACGTTGGTGGTTTGCGCGCCGAAGATGTTTTCCGTTACGCCGCCGCCAAACGCCGCGCCAAGTCCTTCGCTCTTTGGGCGTTGCATCAGGATCACCAGGACCATCAGCAGCGCCACCAGAACGTAGACCGCCAGCAGGAAGTTAATCAAGATCTGCATCGGGGACGGGGAATATGAACGATGTCGAGGAGGACGCAACCGCTCATCGTTTCTTAACTTCGTTCCAGATTGCGTCCAACTCAGCAAGATTTACATCGCCGAGCTTCTTTCCGCGGGTTCTCAATTCATCCTCCAGCAGGTTGAATCTGCGGACGAACTTGTCGGTTGCCGATTGGAGAGACGTTTCGGCATCGAGCTTGCACTTCCGGGCAAGGTTCACGACCGCGAAAAGCAGGTCGCCGACTTCGTCTTCAATCGCGAGGCGATCTTGGCTTTTGATCGCCTGCTTCAGTTCTCCCAGTTCCTCTTCCACTTTTGCGATTACGTCGCGAAGGTCGGTCCAGTCAAAGTTGACCCGCGCGACTTTGCTTTGCGCTTTTTGGGCGCGCTGAAGCGCGGGCAGGGCGCGAGGGAGACTGGCGAGATAATGCTTATCATTTTTTTTCTCTTCGCGTTTGATCGCTTCCCATTGTTTCAAGACCGCGCCACTGTCTCCCGCGTTGCTCTCACCGAAAACGTGCGGATGTCGCCGGATCAGCTTTTCGGTGATCTCGCTGATGACGTCGTTGATGTTAAATCTGCCGCTTTCGCGTGCGATCTCGGCGTGCATGACCGCCAACAGCAGGAAATCGCCCAGTTCTTCGCGAAAATGGGCGTCGTTCTTGGATCGGGCCGCTTCGGTGACTTCGTAGGCCTCCTCAATTGTTGCCGGCAGTAGCGATTCGTTCGTTTGTTCCCGGTCCCACGGGCATCCACCTGGCGCGCGCAGTTTGGCGACGATATCGCAAAGCTTCGCAAAGCTGTTAGTTGATGGTTGATAGTTGATAGCCGACGCCATCTTGCATTTCTCTATCAACTCTCAACAAAGAACTATCAACTTCTTCAGATCCGCCAGAGCGACCGGTGCGTGCCGAACTCGGAGATTTCGCCGGAAGATTTTTTACTGACGTAAATGGTGATGCTGATGACGCTGACAAACGTGCCAACAAAGACAAGGGCGACCAGCCACGACGGAATGTGACCGACGCGCAAGGCGTGATAAAACGAGACCGGGCTGTCCATGGCCGTCGGTGCGTGCAAAAAGATTTTCGTGATCCACGCCACCAGGATCAGGATGAAGATGAAAACGTAATTGCGCTTCAGCCGGCGCCCGATCGCTTCCAGCTTGCTGATTTTGAAGCAGGGCAGAATCAAATCCTCGCAAACGAGTTTTTTCCATTCGCCCTGCAAGAGGTCGCGATTTTCCATCACCATCGGGACGAGGAAATGCGCTTCCAACATCCGGATGCGGGCGCGGAAGGCGTCGTAAAACCGGTAACGGCGTGCCTCAATCCAGAGCATCACCCAAACGATCGCTAGATTGAAAAAGAAAATGATATGCGGCACCTCCCGGCTGGAAAATGAAATGGTGATAATCGCCGTGCTACTGGTGATCGCCCAGTTCGTCGTCACGTCGAGCCGTTGCCGCCAGACCATGATCCGCCCCATTTCGCCGCGGTAAAAATGCGACATCGCGTTGACGTAACCGGGATCGTAAAGGCTGCGCTGGACCGAAACGGTCGTCTCCTCGCTAGCGGCAGGGGCGCTGTTTTCGGTTGCCACGACTAGTCAGTTAACTGGATAACTGGAGCAGAATCCAACATTTCCTGCTTTATGGCTATTGCCCTTGCCGATTTAATCGATCCCAGGCAGATCACGCTCAATCTTCGGGCCCGCACTCAAGCAGAGGCGATTCGCGAGCTGGTCGATGTTCTGGTTTCTGCAGGCAAGATCAACAAAGCGGAAACGTTTTCGGAGGAATTGCGCGCGAGAGAAGCCGTTAATTCAACTTACGCAGCCGACGGGGTCGCGTTTCCCCACGCGCGCTCGAAACTGGTCGACCAAATCGTTCTCGCAATTGGTCGCAGTGAGACCGGCATTCCCTGGAGCGGAAAAGGTGAGATTGCCCGCTTAGTGTTCTTGATCGCCGTGCCGGAGCGACTGATCAGCGATTACCTGGTGGTTGTCGGCGCGATTGCGCGCATCACCAGAGATGCACCATTGCGAACCTTGTTGCTCCACGCCGAAAAAGTTGACGAATTTGTGGCGACGCTGCTTGGCGCGCCTTCAATCTGACTTTTTCAGTAACCGATTGCGGGCCCGGTCGAGAATTTTTCTCTCCGTCTCGGTCAAGCTGCCCATTCCGGACTTCGAGATCTTGTCCAGGATGGGATCGATCGAAGCGTAAACGTCGTCGGGTTCGACGGTTCGGGTCGAAGACTTCTGCACGATGTACAGTTTCGGTTTTGGACGAAACCGTGATTTGAAGTCTTTGATCCAGGCCAGTTCGGGACCAGCGCCGTGCATTTCAATAAAGAAGAAAGCCAATGCAATGCTAGCCCAGAGGACCACCAAATCTTGCCAATCGTGCGCTGCCAGCGCGCTTAAGGTTCCGATTGCTGCCAGAATTACAAAAATCCATTTCGCAGGGATTCGCAGGAAGAATTGAACGTTGGGATAAACTGTGACGAACGCTGTAAAAACCGCGAAGTGCAGTGCGCCTGATCCTGCTAATCCAGTGCGTGTCCTGAGTCCCCACAACGTCAAGATCAGTGCCGGCACCAATAATAAAAGCGCATAAAGCAAAATGTAAGCCCGCTGACCGATGAACCGCTCCACTTCGCGCCCAAAGAAAAAGAGCATGTACATTTCGATAGCGAACCAAAGTAACGCATAGCCAGATGGCGGATGAATGAAGGCATAGGTGACGAGCCGCCAAACCTGCCCATGCCAAACCTGAGCGCTGTCGAACATCGCGTAGTTGAGCACGCCGTTGTGAATAAAGCCGACGATGAGCGCGGCTAAAATTGCGCAAACGACATGGACGCCCACCAGGATTGTTGTGACGTCAACGGGATAACGCCCCATCCACGTTACCGGCCGATAATCATCGGACGTAGTGACCCCGAACATGCTTTGAGTAAACAGCCGCCATCCTGCCAGTGCAAGATTCATTGAGGTCCGCAATCTGCCGGTTCCGGCCGGACGAAAAATTTCTTGGAGAACCGGGCGAACCGGATGAAATTCGTGACTCGCTCGATTCTGCGGGACGATATCCCGCAGTATCGACAAGAGGTATTCATGAAAAATCTCGCACCGGCCATTTCGCCTCCAAAAGGAATCGGCGATCGCTCATCACAGAATCGGGCGGTGCTTGATTGGGTGCATGAGGTCGAGTTGCTGACCAAGCCGGACAACATTTTCTGGTGCGATGGCTCGGATGGCGAACATCAGTTCCTCCTTGATCAGGCAATGAAGCTCGGGGTCTTGCTCAAGCTCAACGAGCAAAAAGTTCCGCGCTCGTATTTGCATCGCTCAAATCCGAACGACGTCGCGCGCGTGGAGCAGTTCACCTTCATCTGCACGCCGACTAAACAGGAAGCCGGACCGACGAACAACTGGAGTGCGCCTGCCGAGACTTACACCAAACTTCACGGGATGCTCAAAGGCGCGATGCAGGGACGGACCATGTTTGTCATTCCCTACATTATGGGGCCGCCTGATTCGCCGCTGACCAAGGTCGGGTTTGAAATCACCGACTCAATTTACGTCGTGCTCAGCATGCGAATCATGACCCGGATGGGCGAGATCGCGGTGAAGAGGCTCGGGAATGATCCAAAAGGGGAATGGAACCGGGGGATCCACTCATTATTAGATGTCGATCCGGAGCGCCGCTTGATCTGCCATTTTCCGCAGGACAACACCATTATCTCCGTCGGGTCAGGTTATGGCGGCAATGTTTTGCTCAGCAAAAAATGTTTCGCCCTTCGCATCGGCTCTTATCTCGCGCGCAAGCAGGGTTGGATGGCCGAGCATATGTTGATCCTCGGTGTCGAATCGCCGGAAGGAAAAAAACATTACGTTGCCGCTGCCTTTCCCAGCGCGTGCGGCAAAACAAATTTCGCAATGTTGATTCCGCCAAAACACTTTGCGGGCTGGAAAGTCACCACGATCGGCGACGACATCGCCTGGATGCAGATCCGTGACGGTCGACTCTTCGCGGTCAATCCGGAGAACGGTTACTTCGGCGTCGTGCCGGGAACGAATTTCAAATCGAACCCGAACGCGATGAAAACGATCTCGCGCGATACCCTTTACACAAACGTCGCGCTTGCGGACGACGGTGATGTTTGGTGGGAAGGTAAAGACGGCGCGCCACCGAAACACGCGATCGACTGGCGGGGGAATGATTGGACCCCAGATTCAAAAGAAAAAGCTGCGCATCCGAACAGCCGGTTCACTGCGCCTTGCCGAAACAATCCAGTCCTGGATCCTGATTTCGAAAAAGGCGAAGGCGTTCCGATTAGCGCGATCATCTTCGGCGGACGTCGAAGCACGACTGTTCCCTTGGTATTTCAAGCCTTGGACTGGGCCCATGGCGTTTATCTCGGCGCGACCATGGCCTCCGAAACGACTGCGGCCGCGACCGGCAAGGTCGGCCAGGTCCGCCGCGATCCGATGGCGATGCTGCCGTTCTGCGGTTACAACATCGGCGACTATTTCCGTCATTGGCTCGAGATCGGAAAGCGGCTCACCAAACCACCGTTAATTTTCAACGTGAACTGGTTTCGCAAAGATACGGACGGAAAATTCCTCTGGCCTGGATTCGGCGACAACATGCGCGTGCTGAAATGGATCCTGGATCGTTGCGAAGGCAGCGGCGGCGCGATGAAATCCCCGATCGGTTGGCTGCCCGGTCTGCATGATCTCGATCTCGCTGAACTCGAGATCGATCGGAAATGCGTCGACGAGCTGTTGGAGATCGATCACGAGAAATGGAAGACCGAACTGGCTGAGCACAAGAAGTTCTTCGATTCGCTCGGTGGCGTCGTTCCGGAGGAACTGCTAAAACAGTGCGACGAAATCGCTTCCAGGTTCAGCAAATAACTGCGGAAAATTTGCGCATTCGGTTGCGATCTGGGATTGTCTCCGGTGGGGTCGAAGACTGCTAAAAAGAAAACTGTCACCGCGCCTTTCCAGCGCGGGTGCGTGGAGATTCGAGGGGCACGGCAGAACAATCTCAAAGGGATCGATGTCGATCTTCCCCTCGGAAAATTGACCGTCGTCACTGGCCCGAGCGGCTCTGGAAAATCGTCGCTCGCGTTCGAAACGATCTACGCGGAAGGCCAGCGCCGGTACGTCGAAACTTTTTCGCCTTACATGCGGCAATTCCTCGATCGAATGGACAAGCCGCGCGTGGACGACATTCGCGGAATCCCTCCGGCGATCGCGATCGAGCAATCAAATCCCGTCAAGACTTCGCGCTCGACCGTCGGGACGATGACCGAGATCAACGATTATCTGAAGCTGCTCTGGCCGCGCATTGCAAAAGCCTTTTGTCCCTCATGCGGCCGCGAAATTCGGCCTGAAACAGCAAAAGCAATCGCCGATCAAGTCTTTTGGTTGTTTGGCGTCGACCCTCACCTCAATCCTCTCCCTGAGGGAGAGGAAGGCGCGAAACGCCAGGTGAGGGAAGGAACTGGAAGGACGGTCTTAATCACGTTTTGGGTGGCGGTTCCCGCGAAGACGGAGCCAAAGAAGTTCTTCGAGTTCCTTCAACAGCAGGGGTATCTGCGCGTTTGGATCGATGACGAAGTGGTTCGGGTTGATGACGATCCCAAGAAGATCAAGCGCCTCGGTGCGCGGGTTCAGGTCATTCAAGATCGAATCGCGATTACGCCAGAAAATCGCGCGCGCTTGGTGGAGGCACTCGAAACCGCGCTTCGATTTGGAAAGGGGAAAGTAAATATCGTGTCCTTGGGTTCGGATCTTTCCGCAATCCGCAATCCGCAATCCGAAATGCCATTTAGCACCGGCTGGCATTGCGCCCACTGTGACATCGATATTCGTTCCCCGTCGCCGGGACTTTTCAGTTTCAATAACCCGCTCGGCGCTTGTCCGGAATGCCGAGGCTTCGGTCGCACGATCACGATCGATTTGAACAAAGCGATCCCCGATCGCTCGTTGTCGATCAAGCAAGGCGTCGTGCGCGTTTTTCGTGGCCAAGAATTTGGCGAATCGCAAAAGGACCTGCTTCGCGCCTGTGCGCGCGAGGAAATCAACATCAACGTTCCCTTCGAGGAATTGCCGAAGGTTGATCAGGAGTTCGTCATCAGCGGCGATAAGTCAGTCGTCGCGGCACGTGAACGGGGAGAAAGTTACAAGGACGACGATTACGATAACGACCGCTGGTACGGGGTTCGCGGATTTTTCCGCTGGGCCGAATCGCAGGTTTACAAAATGCACATGCGTGTTCTGCTCAGCCGCTATCGGTCGTACACGACGTGTCCGAGCTGTAATGGCGGCCGGTTTCAGCCGGAAGCGCTCAATTTTCGAATAACGGGAACCGGAAAGCGAAAGGCGGAAAGATCAGACAAGTGTCTCACCCTGCCAGGGTTCGCGGCGTTGTCCGTGGCCGAAGCTGACGATCTTCTGCATCACACCGATATCGATGACGCCGACAAAACGGCGCAAATGCTCCGCGACGAAATATGCGCGCGGCTGAACTATTTGCGCAATGTCGGCGTCGGTTATCTCACGCTCGATCGGTCCACCCGCACGTTGAGCGGTGGTGAAGTGCAGCGAGTCAATCTCACGACATGTCTCGGCGCATCTCTGGTGAACACGCTGTTTGTCATGGACGAGCCGAGCATCGGGCTTCATCCACGGGACGTTGGGCGGCTGGTCCGCGTAATGCACAATTTGCGCGATCGCGGGAACACGCTGCTCGTGGTTGAGCACGAAGAGCAAATCATTCGCGCGGCCGATAATTTGATCGACATCGGCCCTGGGCGAGGAGAGCGAGGCGGCGAACTGGTTTTCAACGGCCCGCTCGATCAGCTTCTATTAAAGAACAAGTCCCTGACGGCCGACTATCTTTCCAATCGCAAATCGATTTCGGTTCCGAAATCCCGGCGTCGATCAACCTCGTCGATCAAGATTTCGGGTGCGCGCGAACACAATCTTAAGAGCATCGATGTCGAAATTCCGCTCGCCGTTTTCACCTGTGTGACCGGCGTCTCCGGTTCTGGGAAATCGACCCTGATTCATGACGTCCTTTATCGGAACCTTCTCGCCGCCAAGGGGCAATCGACGGATCAGGAAACGGGTGCCTGCAAATCAGTCACGGGCGCGCATCGCGTCAACGAAGTTGTGATGGTCGATCAATCGCTCCTTGCCCGCACCCCGCGATCCACGCCGATCCTCTATCTCGGTCTTTACGACCGCGTTCGCGAATTGTTCGCCGGCCAACCCGAAGCGTTGGCCCAGGGCCTGACCGCGAGCTCCTTTTCGTTTAATTCCGGGAGCGGACGTTGCGAACGCTGTTCGGGCACCGGCTTCGAAAAAATCGAGATGCAATTTTTGAGCGATCTCTATGTGCGTTGCGCGGAGTGCGAAGGAAAACGGTTCCAGCCGCACGTACTGAAAATCAAACTGCACGGCAAATCGATTCACGATATTTTGGAGCTGACCGTTCACGAAGCGATCCAGTTCTTCGCGCAGATTGGCGAACGCAAGACGCTTTCCGAGCCGCTCGATATTTTGGATGAGGTTGGTCTCGGTTATTTGCGGCTCGGACAACCTCTGAACACTCTTTCCGGCGGCGAATCGCAGCGCCTGAAGTTGGTCAGCCATTTCCGCGACAGGGGAAACCAGAAATCGGATACCGGAAAGAACGGTGAAGATCACCAATCCGGGAACCTCTTCATTTTCGATGAACCGACTACCGGTTTGCATTTCGACGACGTCGCGATGCTGCTCCAGGTTTTTCAACGGCTCGTCGACGCTGGTCATTCGCTCGTGGTGATCGAGCACAATCCCGAAGTGATTAAGTGCGCCGATTGGATCGTCGATCTTGGGCCGGAGGCGGGTGACGAAGGCGGCGAAGTCGTCGGAGTTGGAACGCCTGAACAAATCGCAAAGATCGAAGAATCGCACACCGGAAAATTTCTGCGAAACGTCTTGATATCGAAACGTCGTATCACTGATTCATCGCGAAGATTCAACCTTGTCGAAGGGGAAGAATTTGCCCGTGCCGCTGAGGCGCCGCCGCGTTTTCGAATCAATGGAACGAACGATGCGATCGGAGTTCACGGAGCGCGAGAGCACAACCTCAAGAACATCGATGTCAAAATTCCGCGCGATCAGATTGTCGTGATCACCGGCTTGAGCGGGTCGGGAAAATCGACCTTGGCTTTCGACATTTTGTTCGCCGAAGGACAGCGACGGTTCCTCGACAGCATGTCGCCGTATGCACGACAGTTCGTCGAGCAACTCGAGAAACCGGATGTCGATCTTGTCACCGGCTTGCCGCCGAGCGTGGCTATCGAGCAACGCGTGACACGCGGTGGCGGGAAATCAACCGTTGCAACTGTGACGGAGGTTTATCATTTTCTGCGACTGCTTTTCGCCAAAACTGGAACCCAATTTTGTCCGGACTGCGATTTGGCGGTCGAGAAACAAAGCCTGGCCGCAATCGTGAAACAGATTGAAGCGGCGACCAAGCGCGGAGTGGTCAAAGTGCTCGCGCCGCTCGTTAAAGCGCGGAAAGGATTTCACACCGAGGTCGCGCGCTGGGCCGAGCGCCAGGGATTCGATACTTTGTATGTCGATGGGTCCCTGATTCCGATCGCACAGTTCACGAGACTGGAGCGCTTCAAAGAGCACACTATCGCGGTTGTCATGGGCGTGATTGACGCCAAGCGGATCGCGAAAGCGCGGAATCTGGCGCAGCGCGCGCTCGACATCGGTCGCGGCACTGCCCAACTGCTCGATTCGAAAAATCGGCTCACCATCGTAAGCACGGAAATGAGTTGTCCGAATTGCGGCCGTGCCTTCGAAGAGCTCGATCCCCGATTGTTCTCGTTCAACTCGCCCCACGGTGCGTGCAAGGAATGCGGCGGCTTCGGAGAAATTTGGGACCAGGAGTTTCAGACCGGGGAAGACGACAACAGCGACTCCGTTTTGGAAAGCGAGCTGGCGGCCGAGCGCGAATCGGAGTGGATCGACGCGACCGAAGCACACGAGTGCCCGAATTGTCACGGCTCGCGCATCAACGACGTCGCGCGACACGTTCGTGTGCAGGGAATGACGATCGACCAATTCACCAATCTCTCCGCCAGTGAGGCTGCCGAGAATATCGACAAATTGAAATTCACCGGGACACAGCAAACCATCGCGTCCGATTTGATTCCGGAGATTCGGCAACGCCTTCGGTTCATGGAAAACGTGGGACTCGGTTATCTCGCCCTTGGGCGTTCGGCGAAAACTTTGAGCGGCGGCGAATCGCAGCGGATCCGTCTTGCCGCGCAGCTCGGATCGAATTTACGGGGAGTGCTTTACGTTTTGGACGAACCGACGATCGGCCTTCACCCTCGAGACAATTTGCGTTTACTCGACACGCTGGAAGCACTGCGCGAAAAGGGAAACTCGCTGGTAATCGTCGAGCACGACGAGGAGACAATGCGCCGCGCCGATCACATCGTCGATCTTGGACCACGCGCGGGAATCCACGGCGGCGAAGTGGTTGCGACCGGAACTCTGCGTGACATCGAGCGCGCGGAAAATTCGGAGACGGGGCGTTGTTTAAAGAAGCCGCTTTTGCATCCGACTCGCGAGTCGCGACGATCGCTTCGCTCGGTCGAGAGTTGGATCGAAGTCCACGGCGCGCGCGCGAACAACTTAAAGAACCTCGATGTTCGGTTCCCGATCGGACGACTTTCGGTGATCGCGGGAATTTCTGGTTCTGGAAAATCAACGTTGATGCACGACATCCTCTTGCCGGCAGTCGTCGACCAACTGGAGAATAGAAAGCGAAGCGGCAACGGTGAGTTGTTCAAGCTCGTGAGCGGCACAGAAGAGATCGAGGCCGTCTATGAAGTGGATCAGTCGCCGATTGGCAAGACGTCGCGCTCGACCCCCGGCACGTACATTAAAGTTTTCGACGAGATCCGAAATCTTTACGCGCAATTGCCGGTCTCGCGGGTTCGCGGTTATTCGGCGAGCCGATTCTCGTTCAACGCTGAAGGGGGACGCTGCGAAACCTGCAAAGGCCAGGGCGTAATTAAATTGGAAATGAATTTCCTGCCGGAAGCCCTGGTGCAATGCGAAGACTGCGGCGGACGGCGTTACAATCCGCAAACGCTGGAAGTGCTATATAATGAGAAATCAATCGGCGACGTGATGGAGATGACGATTGAGGAAGCGGCCGAGTTTTTCTCGGCGCATCCAAAGATCGCGAGGCCGCTGTCGTTGCTGGTTGAAACCGGGCTCGGTTATCTCAAACTCGGTCAGCCGAGTCCGACGTTGAGTGGCGGCGAAGCCCAACGTTTGAAACTTGTCACGCAATTGAAGCGCGGAGTCGGTCGCGCAATCAACGAGCGGATCCGGAAAATGCGAAAGCCCGGTTCGATGCTGTATCTTCTTGAAGAACCGACGATCGGTTTGCACATGGCCGACGTCGATCTTCTCCTCAAGGTGCTTCATCGACTCGTCGATGAAGGAAACACAGTGATCGTCATCGAGCATAACCTCAGCGTGATCGCGGAAGCGGACTATGTGGTCGATCTTGGTCCCGAAGCAGGTGCAGAGGGCGGCAGGGTCGTTGCGTTTGGGACACCGGAGCAGGTCGCGAAGAACAAGACGAGCCGGACGGCGCCGTTCCTGCAAAAAGTGTTGAACCGTTCGGGCGCTCAGTGACAATCGCACACCGAATGTTCGCTTATTACGTTCACGATCTTAATCCGCTGATCTTCCGCGTTTACGGCAATGTTGGTCCGCGTTGGTACGGGCTGGCCTACGTCCTGGCATTCGTTTCCGGCTATTTTTTGTTTCGCTATCTCGCGAAGCGCGGTTATGCCGACTTGCCGGTTGCGAAAGTCGGAGATTTCATCACCGGCGCCGCATTGTTCGGCGTGATTGTCGGTGGCCGGCTGGGTTACGTTCTTTTCTACAAGCCGGAGATGTTGCGCGAGCCGTTGTCGATTTTCCGCGTCTGGGAAGGAGGAATGTCGAGCCACGGCGGAATGGTCGGCCTGCTGGCGTTCACTTTTTATTTCGCGTGGCGCCACAAAATTTCATGGACGAATCTCAGCGACAATCTTGTCGTCACCGCGCCGCTCGGTTTGTTCTTCGGACGATGCGCCAATTTCATCAACGGCGAGCTTTACGGGCGGGCGACAGATGTTTCATGGGCGATGCAGTTCCCAAAAGAGCTTACGGAAAATATTGGCGAAGCTCAGCAGGCCATCGTCGCCTGCACAAAAATAGATCCATCGCTGACTTCACCGGAAGCGATCGTCGCTGCGGTGCGGCATCAGCCACAAGTTAAGGACGTGCTTCGTTCGATTCTAACGCCCCGCCATCCGTCACAACTTTACGAAGCTTTCTTCGAAGGAATCGTCCTGTTCGCGATCCTTTGGTTGGTTCGCACGCGCATGCGCCAACCGAACGGAGTTCTCGCCGGCTTGTTTCTCATTTGCTACGCGATTTTTCGGATTGTGGTTGAAAATTTTCGCGAACCGGACGCGAGCCTGATTGCGGGCTTTACCCGCGGTCAGTTCTTCTCGTTTTTTCTAATCGGAATCGGCCTTGCGTTCGTAATCTTTGCGAAACTGCGGCCGACGTATCCGAAGAAAATGTCGAAGCACGAATGACGAATCCCGAAGGAAATCCGAATGCTCAAAGGACGAAGTTGTTTGTTCGTGAATTTTTGCCCCTCGGATTTGGTCATTCGTTCGTCATTAGACATTCGTCATTCGTCATTTATTAATACGCAGGTGAATTGATTGATAGCGTTGTTCATTGCCGCTGGCGGTCTGCTCTTTGCGTTTGAACACGCCACGACTGCCGGCAAACTTGTTCTGCTGTTGCTCGCGATCGTTTCGATTTTCAGCTGGTCGGTCATGTTGACCAAGCTTCGTGTCGTGCAATTTGCCCGAAAACAGAACGCACGGTTTCACCACGGGTTCCGGCAAGATCGACAGCCTCTGCGATTGTTCGAGAAGAATGCGCGCTTTCCGGGCTCGCCGCTTTTCAATGTTTATCGCGCCGGCTGTCAGGAGATCACGTTTCAGTTGCTCGGTTCTGCTGAAGTGGATGAGACATTCAAGGCGCGGTTGGGAATCGCGGATAAAATTTCGCCGGCCCAAATGGGCTCGGTCGTCGCGGCGATGGAACGTGCAGTTGGCGAGACCGCTCTCGAGTTGGAATCACAAATGATTTTGCTCGCCACCGCGGTCAGTGGTTCTCCCTTCCTGGGATTGCTCGGAACAGTTTGGGGCGTGATGGACGCGTTCAGCGGCGTGGCGGAGGCCGGCGCGCCCAATCTTGCTGCGATGGCACCAGGCGTTTCCGGCGCGCTGATTACAACCGTGACCGCGCTCTGCGTCGCGATTCCGGCGATGTTCGGCTACAACTTTTTAGTTACGCGCATCCGGGGGATGATCGTGGAGATGGACAACTTCGCCGCCGAGCTCGCGTCCGAGCTCGAACACAAGTTCGTCGATCACGCCGCGCGCGAACCGGCATTTCGCAGATGAGGCGATACTCGCAACGGCAAAGCCTCTCGTCGCTTTCCGAGATTAACATCACGCCGCTGCTCGATCTCGCGTTCGTATTGCTGATCATTTTTATGATTACGACGCCGTTGCTCGAAAACAGCATGAGCCTGATCATCCCGTCGAGTGGGGTCAAAAGTCCGCCGGTGGCTTCGTCGCAAGTGCAAACAGTTTCGATCGACCGCAACGAAGGGCTTCGGTTCAACAATCAGATTGTCGATCTTGAGTCGCTCACTGCGCAGTTGATCGAAATCAAACGCGCCAATCCGGAGGTTGCTGTGGTGATTCGGCCGGACCGTGATTTGCCGGTCCAAAAATTAATCACGTTAATGGACGCGTTGCAGCGGGCCCAAATCATGAAGGTCGGGATCGCAACGCGCGCGGAAGGCAAATGATAACGCCGAAGAACCTGCGATTTTGGACGAACGTGGGCTTAATTGGGCTCGCCCACGTCGGGGTGATCTACGGCTTGATTCGCTCGAGTCGCGAGAGCAAAGACGCGAATGGGCAAAGCGTGGTTTGGATGAACGGCGGGGCCGGGGACGGAATCGTCACGGAAAAAAAGAGTACGGTGCCACGCGACAAATCCTCGCTCCGCACTGAGTCGAAAGCCGAAAGGTCGCGAGACGAAGACGACGATCACCCGGTTCTAACCTCGGCTCCGAGTGAAATCCAATTGCCGACGCCGAAGCCCTCGCCCTCAGCAACGGCCAGGCCAACTCCGAACGTAAAAGGGACTCCCAAACCCAAGCCGAAGCCGAGCCCGAAACCCACACCCAAGCCAACGCCGAAACCAAAAAAGGCGACGCTCGCAAAAGTCAAACCTTCGGCGACGCCGAAGCACGAAGAGAAACAAGAGTTGCCTAAGAAGTCTGAAGTAGCTGCCGATACGGACAAAAAGAAAATCGTTTTGGCTAAAAACGAAACAACCGAAACAAAACCGGCGCCGGAAAAGCCTCTATCCGCTCAAAGTGGGGCCGGAAAAGGCACGTCGCCAGGGACCGGCGGTGGACGCGCTGGCGGCAGCGTGAACGAATCGCAGTTCGGCTGGTATGGCAGCATGTTGCACGATCGTTTCTACAGCGAATGGGCCCAGCCAACGTCCGTCGCCAATACCGGCGGGAAAAATTCCGTTCTGGTAAAACTTCGAATCGAAAAGGATGGGCGCGTCTCGAGCTTTGAAATTGTTCGATCGTCGGAAAACGCGGAGCTCGATGATTCAGTGAAGGCATTGGCGAACCGGGTGAGCCACGTTGAACCTTTGCCGGACGGACTCGGGAAGGGTGATCACTACGACGTGAAGATCAATTTTGAGCTGAACTCGGACTAGTGCTTTAGAGGCGGTCTATTTGTGCGCTTGCTTTCGCTTTCGCGCGCAAGCGATTGGCCTGCAACTCGGCGAGATGCTTTTCGGACCACCGGCAAAGTGCCCGTAGTGGTTCAATAAGGGTGCGGCCAAGTCGAGACAGCGAATACTCAACCCGAGGTGGAACGACCGGATAAACCTTTCGATCGACAAGGCCGTCCCGTTCCAAACTGCGCAGCGTTTGGGTCAACATTTTCTGCGAGATGCCGCCGATTTCCCGATGAAGTTCAGCATAGCGCATCGTTTTTTTGGAGAGGAGGTGAATGACAAGCGCTGTCCATTTGTCTGCTATCCGATCGAGGACCAGGCGAGAGGGGCATTGAGAATCCATCACTGAGGCCATGCTCGGTTTTAGGCTGCGATCGGGTTACGCGCAAGCTTGGATGTAACAATCAATAATGACTGTATAGCCGTTTTTGCCTATTTGACTCAAAGGCGGCTTGCTCGAAATTTCTGTATGCCTTTGGAATTACTTTTGGACGAAGCGAATGCCGGCAGAATGTCGAATTCCGCCGACACTACACCCGGCCTCAAGGACTCGCTCCTGCTGGATGAATATTCTCGCACCGTCGTTGCCGCGGTTGATCGCGTCGCGCCCGCCGTGGTTAACATCGACATCAAGAAGCACCTCAACAGCCTGCGCGGACCTCGCGAACTCGGCGGAAGCGGTTCGGGTTTTATTATCGCGCCCGACGGATTCATTTTAACGAACAGTCACGTCATTCATGAGGCGACTGCGATCACAGCAAACTTACCTGATGGCCGCGAATTTCCGGCGCAGTTAGTTGGCGACGATCCGGACACCGACTTGGCCATGATCCGGATCGATGCGTCTAATTTGAAGCACGTTCGGCTGGCAGATTCAGAAAGTTTGCGTGTCGGCCAAATTGTCATCGCGATTGGAAACCCACTCGGCTTTCAAGCGAGTGTCACCGCGGGTGTAATCAGCGCGCTGGGACGTTCGATGCATGCCCAGTCCGGACGCTTGATCGACAATATCATTCAAACCGATGCGGCGTTGAATCCCGGCAACTCTGGCGGTCCTTTGGTCAATTCCGCCGGGGAGGTAATCGGCGTGAATACTGCGATGATTCGTCCGGCCCAGGGAATTTGTTTCGCCATCGCAAGCAACACTGCGCGGTTTGTGGCTGGTTGGTTGATAAAAGATGGCAAGATCCGGCGCAGCTATATCGGAGTAGCTGGGCAAAACGTGCCGATCCATCGCCGCATCGTTCGTTTTTACAATCTGCCGAGGGAAACCGCGGTGCTCGTCGTTTCGGTGGAAAAAGAAAGTCCGGCCGCGAAAGCCGGTCTGCGTGACGGCGACTTGATTGTTGCCTTTAATGGCGAACCGATTGGCAGCGTCCACGAGTTGCACCAGCGATTGATGGCGGAGCAGATCGGCCTCGAATCGAAGATCGTGATCATTCGACATACCGAAAAGCTCGATTTGTCCGTAGTTCCGGAGGAGTCGCGGACGCGCGATTAATCTCCGGCTTGCGTTTCACTTTTCGCTGCCGCACGCTCGCGTTTTCGCTGTGAAAATTCTTGTGATCGGAAGCGGCGGCCGCGAACACGCGCTGGTTTGGAAATTGAAGCAGGCGAATGTATCCGATCGCATTTTCTGCGCGCCGGGAAATGCCGGGACCGCGGAAATTGCCGAAAACGTTGCGATTCCGGCGACTGATCTGGCCCAACTGCGCAATTTCGCGAACCAGAACACGATCGATCTCACCGTCGTTGGTCCGGATGATCCGTTGGCAATGGGGATTGTCGATCTATTCAACGCCGACAAGTTGCGGGTTTTCGGCCCAACCAAAGCGGCAGCACGGTTGGAGTCTTCCAAGATTTTCGCGAAAGAACTGATGCGCGCACAAAAAGTGCCTACCGCGGAGGCGAAAACATTTTCGGACAGCAAGGAAGCGCTCGACTATTGCGAACAACTTAAATTTCCGGTGGTGATCAAGGCCGATGGACTCGCGCTCGGCAAAGGCGTGATCATTGCGCCGGATTTGGCTGAGGCGAAGGCGACGATCACCGCAATGATGAACGAAGCGCGTTTCGGCGAAGCGGGGCGACGGATCGTGATCGAGGAATTTCTACGGGGCACAGAATGCTCGCTTCACGCGCTGGTGGACGGAGAAAATTATTTGTTGCTCGAATCCGCGCGAGATCACAAACGGGCCTTTGACGGCGACAAAGGCCCCAACACCGGCGGGATGGGGGCATTCAGTCCGGCGGACAATTGGAATCCGCAATTACAATCGCAATTCGAGGGCGCAATCCTGCGACGACTCTTGGACGGATTGCGAAAAGAGGGAATTACTTATCGCGGGCTGTTGTATCCGGGCTTGATGATTACCGAAGAAGGCCCGCGCGTGCTGGAGTTTAATTGCCGGTTCGGCGATCCGGAGACGCAAGCATTGTTGCCGCGAATGAAATCCGATTTGCTGAAACTGCTGGACGCGACGATCGACGGAAAGCTCGACAGCCAGACAATTGAATGGGACGAACGCCCATCGGTGACAGTTGTTCTCGCGTCGGCCGGTTACCCGGAAAAGTACGAAACCGGTAAAAAGATTTCCGGTCTGGCTGACGCCGCCAGGTTGGAGGGCGTTCGGGTATTTCACGCCGGAACGAAAATTGCCGATGGCGAAGTCGTAACGTCAGGCGGCCGGGTTTTGGCGGTAACGGCCCTTGGGCAAACCATTAACGCGGCACGGAACCGTGCCTACGAAGCTGTTTCGCGGATTCATTTCGACGGTTGTCATTACCGTCGCGATATTGCTCTCGGCGCGGGGAACAGTTAAACAGTGGAGCGATGTTACACCGGGCGGCGGTAGCGGCGATCTTGGGATGGTGCGTGATACAAGTTCACGGCCAGATGCCTGCGCCTTCCGGGGCGCCTACGACCACCGGCGTGACAGCGGCGGCGAAGTCTCCAGCGCCATCGCCTTCAGTTGCGCCAACGACTGAGCAGGTGATCAATTCGTTAGGCGAAGCCGACCTACAGGCGGCAATTTCGTTACTGAAATCCAATTTCACCAATCCCGACGCAATTACCGATACTGAACTCAAGCGGGCCACGCTCACTGGTTTGCTGGTGCGGATGCCCGGCGGACTGGTGCTGCTGCCTGGTCGCGAAAACACGGCATCGGAAGGTGGGGGCCAATTTTACAGCGAAATCTTTGAAGGACACCTCGGCTACTTGCGACTCGGGGAGCTCAATGGTGCAAATCTGAAAGAGCTCGACAAGAAGTTGCAGGAATTCGGCCAAAAGAAGGTCGATGCAGCGATCATCGATCTGCGGGCGAGCAGTACCGGAGACTTCGCCGTTGCTGCGGATTTCGCGAAGCGCTTTTGTCCCAAGGGCAAAACCCTTTTTACAGTGCGCAAGCCAGCGGCCCGGCAAGATCGCCAATTTAATTCGGACCGGGACCCGGCGTTTCAGGGCCTGATTGTTGTTCTCGCGGACGCCGATACATCGGGTGGCGCGGAGGCGCTCGCAGGCGCGCTCAAGCTTTACAACAAAGCGCTGATCATCGGTCAATCGACCGCAGGTCGAGCGGTGGAATATTCGGACCAGTCGCTGCCCAGCGGCAAAATTCTCCGGGTCGCATCCGCTGAAGCGGTTTTGCCCGAAGGTCAGCCGTTATTTCCCGGCGGCGTGAAACCGGATTTGCCAGTTGAAATGTCGGAGGCCGAGAAGCGCCAGATCTTTCGGTTCAGCACTGAAAAAGGAATGGGCCCGTTTGTTTACGAGAGCGATCGGCCGCACTTGAACGAGGCGGCGTTGATCGCCGGAACGAATCCGGAACTGGACATCCCGGACGCGCAACGCCGTCTGCGATCGCGTTCCGGGCAATTGCTACGCGATTCAGTGCTGCAGCGCGCTCTCGACGTCGTTACTTCGCTGGAAATTTATCAGAAGCATTGATGTGCATCCGCTGGAAGAACGAATCGGCTACAAATTTCGCAATCCACTTTTGCTCGCCGAAGCCCTAACTCATCCAAGTCTGGGCCACGAAACCCAGCAGCGTCATTTCGATAATCAACGTCTGGAATTTTTGGGAGACGCGATCCTGCAACTTGTGATCACCGAATATCTTTTCGGACAGTTCAAGGACCAACCCGAGGGCCAGCTCACAAAATTGCGTTCACGCCTCGTGTCCCGGGATGCGCTAAAGGCACACGCGAGTTCCATCGATCTTGGGCAATTCCTTTTGATGGGGCGCGGCGAGGAAGCCTCGGGAGGGCGCGCGAGAACCTCCACCCTGGCCGACGCATTCGAAGCTCTGATCGGCGCCGTTTTTCTGGATGGCGGTTTGGAGGCGACGCAAAAATTTATTTTGACACAGGCGAAAGCAGATTTGGCGCAGCTTGCCGAGGAACCTGTCGATATTAATCCGAAAGGAAATTTACAGGAATTGCTGCAAAGCATTTCGCCTAAAAGTCCCGTTTACGAAGTTCTTTCCCAGAGCGGTCCCGAGCACGACAAGAGGTTCGTTGTCCAGGCAGTCTGGGAAGGGATTGTTCTTGGGAAAGGTCACGGTCGGAGTAAGAAGGAAGCGGAGACAGCTGCGGCTGAAGAAGCGCTGGAATTAAAGCGCTGGAAAAAACTGAAACGCGTTAGCAAGCCCGACAAAAAAAAGAAGAGTTAATGCCGCAAGGCGTCGACGTTACCGGACGGAGCTTTCCAGCGTAGGCGACTGGAGATGCATTTCGTCACAAACGCTTTTGCCCTCGCGGTTGCATCCGGCAAAGACGCGCCTTTCGCCAATTCAGCGGTTATCGCCGCCGAATAAGTGCAGCCGGTCCCGTGCGTTGCAACGTCGCGAACGAATCGCGCCGAAAATTCGACGACCCGCTCGTCGACAAACAAAAGATCGAGTGCGTTTTCGCCCTTCAAATGTCCGCCCTTGAGCAGGACGGAAGTCTTGAATTTCTCCTTCAATTCTTTACCGGCACGTTCCATCGATTTGCGGTCGGAAACTTTGCCGCCAAGCAACTGCGATGCTTCATCCAGATTCGGTGTGATCAGCGATGCCAGTGGAAATAATTCCTTTTCGTAAGCTTCGATTGCGCCGGGTTCGAGAAGAGGATCGCCGCCGGTGGCGGTGATCACTGGATCGACAACCACCGGGACCCGAAGGCCAAGATCGAGAATGGTTCTCGCAACAGTCGAAATGATGCCCGCGGAGAAGAGCAAACCGGTCTTGATGGCTGCGATCGGAAAATTTTTTGCGAGAACTTCGATTTGGGCGCGAACCATTTCGAGATCGACTGGTTGGATGCGCAATACTTTGCCTGGAGTTTCGGCGACTACACAGGTGACGGCATTCAATCCGTAAACGTTGAGCGCGCTAAATGTCTTCAGATCGGCCTGGATCCCGGCGCCAGCGCTGCTGTCGGAACCGGCAATGGTCAATGCGACCGGAACGGGTTCAATCACGCGCCGTCGTTACCGATCGCTTCCACCGGACAGCCTTCCATTGCTTCCTTGCAACGAGCTTCTTCCTCGGGATTCTCCGCCTGTTTGTAAACGTAGGAGTGGCCGCCGTCGTCGTTGCGCTTGAAGTTGGCCGGCGCGGTTTCGCGGCACAGGTCGCAGTCGATGCATTGTTCGTCGACGTAGAACCTTCCGGGAGCGTTCTCGGGATATTTGTTTGCTGCGTCGGCCATATTTCGGATTAAGTGGGAGTGAAACGTTAAGGAGAAACGATGGAATCGCAATGGAATTTGACCCTTGCTTAAATTGCACGCGACCGTAAGCACAGTTTCAACCGAAGAATGTCGAACAGATGAAAAAGGAAACCGCCAAGACGTTGCGCGCATTCCTGATTGAGTTGGCAATCTATGCCGTGCTCGTAGTTGGGTATTTTTTCCTGGTGCTCCATTTTCTCGGCGACGGTTTGCGTCAACTTGAGCAGCACCACCGCTACACCTATGCCGGGGTCGCGATCCTACTCATGATCGGACAAGCAGTTCTGCTGCAATACGTCACTACCTTCCTCCTGCGAGCGATTCGCGGCGGCTCGGAATAATATGTTTTTCCCAATCTCCGGTGCACACATCAGTCCCCTCTATCTCATCGTCGTCGGATTCGTGATCGGAATTCTGGGTGGATTCTTCGGTGTTGGCGGGAGCTTCATTGCAGGGCCCGCGCTGCGTATCGTCGGGTTGGATTGGAATTATGCTGTCGGCACTGATCTCGCCCACATCGTCGGCAAATCGGTTGTGGCCGTCCGTCAGCACCGCGCTTTTGGTAATGTCGACCTTCGGCTCGGATTCTTCATGGCCATTGGCACCATTGCCGGCGCGGAAGTCGGTGCCCAATTGATTCAAGCGTTGAAGCGCGCGGGCAACGTCAACTCGGTCGTCAGCATCGTTTCGATCGTTGTTTACGTGAGCATTTCCACATTTATGATTTGGGAGAGTTACAAAACCTTGCGTTCGAAAAAAGCAGGTGCTTCTTCCCCGCCGACATCGACATCGAAGAAGCAAGACGCGTCCTCGTTCGGACACGTCACGCGCAGCATTCAACGATGGAATATTCCGCCGATGATCAAGTTGCCTGTTTCGGGCGTAACAATTTCACTCTGGGTCATCATTCTGGTCTCATTCATCGGAGGACTGTTTAGCGGGTTCCTCGGTGGCGGTGCCGGCTACATCCGGATGCCGTCAATGGTTTATGTGCTTGGAATTCCAACTCATCTCGCGGTCGGAACCGATTTGTTCGAGATCATCATATCCGCAAGTTACGGAACGTTTACTCACGCCCTGAAGGGTAACGTCGATATCTTGATCGCGCTCGTTATGCACACTGGGGCGGCGATCGGCGCTCAAATCGGCGCGATCTCGACTCAATATTTCGCCGGTCCCAAAATCCGGCTCGCGTTTGTGCCGCTCCCACTAATTGGCGCTGCCATCGTCATTTACACTCTGATGACGGGTCACAAATTATAACAGGGCATGAAAATCCTGATTTGCAGCGATGGAATGCCGGCGGCCGAAAGCGCAATGCGATTGGGCGCGGCCTTCGCGGCGCCGCTCAAAGCGGACGTCGTCGTGCTTGGGGTTGCCGAAAAACCCGAAGACGAATCAATGCTTCAGCAAGCACTGGAGAAACAAGCGAGCTCGCTTCGGGGGGAACATGTTTCACCGAAGATTGAAATGTGCGCCGGCGATCCGGTTCGACGAATTTCCGACGAGACAGCAAAGACAACATACGATCTCGTCATCGTCGGCGCGCGGAAGACCGGCTCGGCGGGTTTGCATTGGCGCTCGGAGAAAATGTACGAGCTCATCAAATCGATCTTGCCACCGGTTTTGGTCGCTGTGGGTGAATGGGCGCAGCTCAGGCGATTTCTGGTTTGCACCGGCGGAAAGGAATTCATCGAAGAAGCGGTGCAATTGACGGGCAAACTTGCGCAGGCAGTCGGCGCCTCGGTCACTTTGCTGCATGTCATGGCCGAGCCACCCGCGATGTATGCCGACTTGGTCAGGCTCGAAGAGGATGTCGACCGATTACTCGAATCGAAGTCGGAGCTCGGAACCAATCTGAGTGAGCAGAAGGCAGATTTGGAAAAGCTCGGTGTGTCCGCAGAAGTGCGTATCCGCCACGGAATCGTGGTCGACCAGCTTTTCGCCGAAGCACGCGAACGAAGTTATGACCTGATTGTGACCGGCTCGTCCCGAGCGCGTGGCATGCTACGCCATTACATTATGGGCGATCTCACCCGAAGCATATTGAATCACGCCAATTGTCCGGTCCTCGTTGCGCGAGCCGGCGCAGTCGCAGGCCCACGGGGTTTGTGGCGCTCGATCCGGCGCGCATTTGCAGCGAAGAAATCCTGATTCTGGGGAGCGCACGCGCCTCGCGTGCTGGCGACGCCGCCCTCGCCGTCGCGAACTTCCCTTTGTTAGTGCAGACGACTACACCGCGCGTAATTCTTCGATTGAAAGTTCGCCGCGCATCAGCACTTCACCAACAAGTATCGCGTCCACGCCGCACGCTTTGAGTCTCGCCACGTCCAGCGGGGTTTTGATTCCACTTTCGCTTACCAGAACGACTTCGTCCGGAACTTCGCGGCAAAGTTTTTCGGTTACACCAAGATCGACGTCGAACGTAGTCAGATCGCGATTGTTGATACCGATGATCTCGGCACCGGCTTCAAGCGCGCGTTGCAGTTCGTCCAGCTTATGAATTTCGACCAGCGCCTGAAGCCTGCATTCCTCGGCGTTCTTGAGTAACCGAACCAATTGATCCTGAGTCAACACCGCCACGATTAACAAGATTGCGTCGGCGCCGTTTGCCGACGATTCGACGATCTGCGCATGATCCCAAATAAAGTCTTTCCGCAATAGCGGAAGTGAAACCGCGCTTCGGACACTCCTGAGATATTCCAAACTACCTTGAAAAAATTTCGAGTCGGTCAAAACCGAGATCGCGTTCGCTCCGGTGCGCTCGTAGTTCGTCGCGATCTCAACTGGGTCGAATGACTCCGCTATTACGCCCGCCGACGGTGATGCCTTTTTTACCTCCGCAATGACGGCGATTCTCTCGGCGGCTGATTGAATCGCCCCGCGAAAATCGCGGAAGTCGCTTCGGGCCTGCGCTTGCCGATTTAACTCGGCCACACGCGGCTTCAGTCGCTCAATCTCTTCGCGTTTTGCCGAGAGAATTTCCTCCAGCCGGTTCATGACTGCTGGTACAGTTATCGGTTCGCAGAGGCTTTCTAGCAACGAAAAGACCGAACGCCATTGCCCCATTGGCGTAAGCCTGGGTCATTAATGGAAACGATTGGACGAAACGTCGCGTCGGGCCGTCGGCGAAACGCACTAGCCAGTTCAACTTCAAGCGCTTCGCCATTCGAAAGCAATGTTCCCAGGTCGGAGCTACGTTTTTGGTAATATCGATCGCAGTTTCAACCTTCAAATTGGCGTCCCGCATCCAGGCCGCGTATTGACTTAGTGTGTCGAGACTGGCGCTAAGCATCGCTTCCCCGATCGTTGCGACTAAGTCCTGATGTTGGTTCGCGGTTGACTGCTCCCCGCGAAGCCAGGCACAAACAGCAAGAACTCCGCCCGGCTTTAACGCGCGCGCGCATCGTTCAAAAAAATCCTTTTTGTCACGAAAGTGTTCGCTGCTTTCCATAATCCAGACAACGTCCACGCTTTCTGGCTCCGGCTTCCAATCGTTCGCATCGACGACCAGAAACCGAAGTTGATCTGCCAAACCTTTTCTTGTCGCCTTCTTGTTGGCCATTCGTGCCTGGACTGGACTGATGGTGAGTCCGGTAACGCGGCAATCGTATTTGTCGGCCAGCCAGAAAGCCGAGCCGCCAAGACCGCAACCGATATCCAGAACTTCGGCGCCACGTCCTATTCCGGCTTTCTCGGCCAGTTGTTCCATCAATTTCGCCTGCGCGCGCTGGATCGATTCTCCGTTTTCCCAGTACCCATGATGAAGATGTTCGCCCCACAGCAGTCGGTAAAACCGCGACAAGCGATCGTAATGCTTACGGATTTCCAGGATATCGACATCAAATTGTGGCGATGTGGTCATGTTTACTGCGTCGTTGTCGCGAGCCGGCTCAACTCGAGCGTGTAAAGTTCATTGTCGGGAAAGCGTTGGTGCAGCTCGGCGAGGATCTCGCGCGCTTTTTCAGGGTGGCCGTCGCGCAACGCAGCCACAGCGAGCAGCAGTTTTGCGAAAGGCTCCAGATAGTATCCTTGGGTCGCGGTCTTTTGTAATTTTTCCAGTCCCGCTTCGCGGTCGACTTGCGAACCAGTCAGTCGAAGCAGGACGCGCAATGCAATCGGTTTCAGACTCAGCAAATAATTTTCAACTCCTGGCCCGAGGTAGGCATCGAAAGCTTGCGAGTCCGCTGCAAGCAGTCTTTCGGCATAAATGCGGCCCGCCTTCGTGTAGGACAACGCTTTTAATCCGTGTCCGTCGATCAGCGCGACATAATCTGCACGAAGTCCGTGGGTCAGTGTCTTAACAAAGAGTGCGCGAGGGTCAGTGTTCGATTTCTGAAGCACCGAATCCGCAAGACGATCCGCCTGGTCGATTCGATCGTTGAACGAAGCTTTTATTTGAGGATCTGGGTCCAGTGTCTTTCGATTTTTGAAGCGGTTGTCGTCCACAAAAAGTGCGGACTCGAGAGAACCCAATCGCGTTAACTCTGAAAAAAGATAGGCTGCGGCATCCGAGGCGGGGCCAAGCGAATCGTCCGGATGCGCTTCCTGCCAACGTGCCAACTGACGATGCGCTTCGTCGAATTTTAGATCGTACATCTGCAACCAGGCGGAATAAACTTCGTCCGATTTGAGGTTGGAATCGCCGGCCCGAGTTGCGGTGATCGAAGTCGTCAGAACAAGAAAAGCGCTGAGGAGCGTGCGCATCGCGATCAGGTTTGGTAGGAGTATACCTTTCTCAGATTATGCTCGAATATTCTGGCCGGAAGCATGCGCGTCACGATGTGGCGTCCGGTTACGAAGATCGGGTTCTGCCACTGTCCGATGTACCCCATTAGGAGGGATCGCTGCTGAATGTGCCTGGTTCGATTGATGCGCCGCAATTCATAGCGACGCAGCGCCTCGCGCAAGGACAGTCTCGCTCTTTATGCTTTTGGCCAGAACAAGAGCATCCTCAAGCGCCATGCAGCCGCCTTGCCCGAGATTTGGCGTGCACGGATGCGCCGCGTCTCCGAGCAGTGTCACTAATCCCTTGCCCCATTGCTTAAGCGGTGCACAATCGCGCGCGCCGTTCTTTAGAATTTCGTTTTCGTTGGTCGCCTCGAGAAAATCAGCGACCGGTTCATGCCATCCAGTAAACAACTGTTGAAGTTCCTGCTTTCGCCCGGCCGGCGCGTCCAGACGGTCGGGCGAAACATTCGCCGTAGCGTACCACGTAAATTTCCGGTGACCCGTATTGAGAATTCCGAAGCGCATTCCTTTGCCCCACGACTCGCTGTTGAATCCTGAAGTTATGGCATTGCCCTCGTATTTGGCCAGGCCGCGCCAGACCGTGTATCCGCGATAGATCGGATCTGAGAAGCCGAAGAGTTGCGCCCGGATCCGGGACCGAATGCCATCGGCACCGATAACTGCGTCGTGCTCGACCTCCTGACCGTCTTTGAAAGTAAAGGCGAACCTTGCCGTCCAATTGTTTCAACCGTTCGAACTCGCAGCCAAGACGCAGACATTCGTTGGGCAGGGCGCCTAACAGGATCGACAAGAGATCGGCGCGGCGCATGCAAACCGCGGGAACTTCAAATTGTCCCAGCGCAATGCTCATTAAAATTTTGCCTGTCCTTTTTCGAACGAGAAAATGTGTGTTCCGGCCGCTGCACGCCATCACCTGTTCGAGCAGGCCCAGTTCGCGCAGAACTCGGGTGGCATTTGGCCAAAGCATCATCCCCGCGCCAACTTCGCGCAGTTCCTCTGCCCGCTCGTAAACTGACACATCGATGCCGATGCGACGGAGAGCGACCGCTGCCGCAATTCCCCCGATGCCGCCTCCGATGATCCCGATATTTTTCCCTGCGCGCACGTCATTTATGACTAATTTAAGGAACTAAATTGAAATATCGGGCCTAAGGATTACCCATGGCATAATCGCTCGGCAGGACGAACGAGAAGCGGAAGGCCGTTTTTACGTTTTTGCCAACAGTTAGAACCATCTCTCTGATCTGCGGCAACCCGTGCTTCATGGTGTCCACGCTGGTTTCGCCAGCAACAATGACCCGGTCGTTTTCTCGCCAACCCTGTGCAATACCGGAGAGTGGCTGTTTTACGCCGTTGAGAGTGAGCGTGCCGAATACTGCGAACTTCTCCGGCTTCGCAGGACTTGCCATCTTGTATTCGCCGGTGAGCACTTTGACGTTCTCCAGTTGGAACGTCGCCGCGGGATGCACCTTGATGTTGAGCCAAGTGCGCATGTTCAGATCGCGCTGTTCATGAAAGGTGGTCAAAGCGGCCATCTTGAAATGCAGAGTCGCTCTTTGAATCGGCGGGACCGCCTCCCGATCGAGGACGGCATTGCCGTCGAACTCTTTTGCCTCGCCCCGGAAACTGTGAAGGAACGCTTCGCCGCTGAAGGTTAAGGAGCTGCCCTTTGGGTCGAGGGGCAACGTCTCTCCGTAAGCAGCTAAACCAGAAAGGTACGCTACCAGTAGTCCAGTGGCAACTAGTCGAGGGCTACTCGTAGCCTGGAGTCGCAAGCGCATGACCAACTCGTAACCTAGGGAGCTAAAAGGAAGCTGAAGTAATCCTGAATTTTCTTTCAGTTTGGCTGCGTCTGTGGGAAACGACGCGTCGGAAACTGAATAGCCCGGCATGCCGCTTCAGAATTGTGTCACCTGTTACAGCAAAGCGGGCGCTGAAAAGAAACGGAGCAATAGAGGGGAATGAGCCCATGAGTTTCAGGTCCCCTTGCCAGTTCCTTCAACAAGTCGAGACAAGGAACATCCGATCGCCTGCCGAAGCCGTTGGATGGTCTCCCATCGAATATTGAGCTCGCCGGCCTCTATCTTGCAAATCGTACGGATATTTAAACCGGTTAATAGAGCGACCTTTTCCTGAGTAATCGAGCGCGCCACTCGTTCCCGGCGAACATTACCGGCAAGGATTTTCAGCGCAGTCTCGTCTTTGCAGCCGCGAATTTGTGCTGACGGTTGGTTTCTCAACTTGTCCATGGCCAATCTTTAACCGGAGGGATTAAATGAAAGCTGAAGGGAGGCTGAATTTTCTTTCAGTTTGGCCCCTGCACGGGAAACGACGTGTGGACGACGTGCGACGGGTCGATTCGGTGAATCTCGTCCGGCCTACTACGAAATCGGTAAGATAAATGTCTCGCCGATTTCGCTCAGAGCAATTCGTTCTGGCGTTTTGTACAGAGCTTCAAACGAGTTCTTCCGACTCACCGTGTGTCAAGCTTTCGGTCTCTTCGCCCCCCGGAGTTTGTACAAGCTCTTCCGAATCGT
The DNA here is from genome assembly GCA_963814965.1 of uncultured Verrucomicrobiae bacterium. Lineage (GTDB taxonomy): Bacteria > Verrucomicrobiota > Verrucomicrobiia > Chthoniobacterales > UBA10450 > AV40. Next base: position 439,793 of record CAWFFA010000026.1, on the reverse strand, counting down.
CCTCCTGCTTTGCCACAAGTGGCAGTTCAAAGGAGACGCGGAGTCCCGGCCCAGGCTGGCGATTCTCGGCGCGAATGTTCCCTTGGTGGATCTCGATCACGCTGCGACAAATGGCGAGACCCAGACCCGTTCCCTTGTCGTCGTCTGAAACATGCTCGCCAGTCGTGCGAACCCGTATGAAAGGTTCAAAGATTTTTTGCAAATCCACTCTGGGCAAGCCGAGTCCAGTATCCTCGATCTTCACTTTCCATTGCCCGTCATCTCGCCATGATGCAACTGTGATACAGCCTCCGGCTGGAGTCACGCGCAGCGCATTGGTCAGCAGATTAAACAGGACTTGGCGAAGCAACGTAGCGTCAAACATGGCTGGCAAACTTTCATTTCGCGTGACTTCAAGGGAGATGCCCTGATCCTCGCAAAGATCTGGGCATCCTCGCGGAAATGTTGAATGAACTTAGCGGTGTTCTGTGACTTTAGGTTAGAGCTGATTCCGCCTACTCTGATGGCCATTAACAGAAGCTTCTCAATTACGAAGCTTAGTCGATTGATGCCTTCAAGTTGTTGTTGAATTACTTCCTGTTGATTAGCGGGCAAATCACCGTGCAGGAGAAGCTTCTCTGATTGAAGCCGCATTACGGAAAGTGGCGTTTTCTAATCGTGCGACGCATCACCAGCAAAACGCCAGAGGCGGTTGAAGGAAACTTCCAAACGTCGAACATTCGATTGAGCAGGCGCGCCAAAGCTGTAATCTCGTCGTGAGCGTTGTTCGTAGAGATGCGCGCGCTTAGATTATCCGCGTTGATTCGTTCTACCGTTCGTTGAATACGTTGAATTAAGTCCAGCGCCAGGCGACTCAAGCGGTGGTCAAAAATAATACTCAGGACCGCAGCAATCCCCACACAACCAAGCCGCCTAACCTATTACTTAGAGCAGGTGCTCGATGGTGCGCATCGACGTTGCGATCTGCACGTTGAACTCGCCTTCCGGGAATTGCGCAATCCGCACGCCTCCGAGCTTGGTGGTTGTCTCGGTCCAGTTGTTCTCGCCACTCGGATTCGCCTCTAAAACTGCAGTGCGCATGTTCTGAGATCGAAACAGCACCTTACCATTTCTACGCACCTGAAAAAAATAAAGCTGCGCGTCTATCTCCGCGTGCTCTGCCACTCGTCGCAAAAAATCATCTTCCGCAATCCGCCCATCTTGATCTTCAACTCGGTTATGAATCTCTCGAAACTCAGCGTTGTTCAGGAGATCGATTCCGTAGATCAACTCGGTGCGCAGAAGCAAGTAGTCAATGATCAACGTCGAAATGACCGTGCACATAACGACGAGCGCATAGTAGTAGGTCAGACGCGACCCTAGTGACTTCATATCAGTTGGTAGCCAATTCCGCAAGCGTCTTGAACCGAGGTTTATCTGCGGAAGTCTCCAGCTTCTTGCGCTAACAGCCCATATAGACGTCAAGAAGGTGAGTGTCAGCATCGAAATAGGAATCCCAAACTTTTTCCGCAATCATCGTTCCGGAGAGGACTCGGCCAGGGTTCTGCATGAACAGTTCGAGCAACGCGAACTCGCGCGCGGTCAATTCTATCGTTAGACCGTCTCGTTGCACGATCCGTGAAAGCAGATCGAGCTTTACGCCACGATGCTTAAATACCGTAGCTTTCTTCCCGCCGTGACGACGTAGAAGCGAGCGAACGCGGGTCAGGAGTACCTCGAAGCTAAATGGTTTCGCTAGGTAATCGTCCGCCCCAAAGTTCAAACCTGTGATCCTATCCCGCACGGCGTCGCGCGCACTCTATATCTACACTCTCTTTTCAAAACCCATACCGCGCCACTCTCGCAACAGATCCAAACCGTCGCTATCCTTCAGACTGAGATCTAGAATCATCTCTTCTAATGGACCTCCTTTCAACTTTTCTTCAGCTTTCTTTCAATATCTAACCCTATTTTTATATTAAGCCTCCTTCTTCTAACCACTCTCTACAAAATGACCTACTCTCTTCTCTTCCTCCACTATTATTATTCTCATCTCTTCACTTTTTCTATATGCAGCACTCTCCCTATTCCCTCACGGTAACAGATTAAGCGACTATCAACTCCCGCTACCTATTTGCAGTCATGCCGGACTAACAACTCATATTACTTATAAGAAGCCATGTTTTCCTCAATCCCTATCTGATCCAAAGTCAGTTCTCCTGCTCTTAAATGAATTGTCAGCAAATTCCACAACAGCATCAAAAGTCTCAAATAGTCGCATATGTTTATTATAAGAGGCAGGTTCGCCTTGGATGTCGTGCGATTGCAGTGGCGAAGTCGCATTGATCAAAGCATTGGTTTCCTAATGGAAGCGCGCGCCAGGGTTGATACAAGACACGCATCGGTAAAACCAAGTTACCGGAACCCGCGCGTCCGGCGATGGGCTTCGCATTTGTGGCGTGAAGCAATCCTGAAGAGTTGGCATCCGATCGCTCCCGCGTTTGCCAAACCGAATCCGAGTCAATGGAGCGACCGCCAGGTGACGGCGGCGTGGCTCGGACATGCGACCGTTCTGATAAACTTTTTCGGGATCAATATTCTGACCGACCCCGTTCTCTTTCCGCGCATTGGAATTCGGATTCCATTTTTGTTTACGATCGGTCCGAAACGTTTGACTGTGCCCGCACTGACAGTCGACGAACTTCCCCGGATCGACATCGTCCTGTTGTCGCACGCCCACTTCGATCACCTCGATTGGCGAACGCTCCGGCACTTTGATCGCTCTACTAAAGTGATTACCGCCTCACGCACGCGCGATTTGCTGAACTGGACTCGCTTGCGTGATGTAACCGAGCTGCGCTGGAGCCAACACGAATCAATCCAGATTCCAGCTGCACTGTCACGCCGTAGCTGCGGGCACGATCGACATCACCGCCGTGCCCGTGAAACATTGGGGCGCGCGCATGCAACATGACGATTATCGCGGTTTCAACGCGTATTTGATCGAACGAAACGGTCGCCGCATCCTTTTCGGCGGCGATACCGCGTTCACCGAAACGTTTACCGAACTGCGCGCCCGTGGTCCGATCGATTTGGCAATCTTTTCCGTCGCCGCATACAACCCTTGGATTCGATCGCATGCGAATCCCGAAGAGGCCATCCAAATGGCCAATGATGCTGGCGCGCGATTTATTATGCCGATCCATCACCAAACCTTTCGCCTGAGTTTCGAACCATTCCGAGAACCGATTGAACGCTTCGAGGCTGCGCTTCCTGATCAGGCGGAGCGCATCGCGCTGCGCGAGATCGGCGAGACGTTCGTCCTGCCACTGTAGCCACGGTGCTCCGTCGCCGTGTTGAGACCGGTAAACGCGACTGAGAGCTGCTTGTGTCCACGGCCTCTCGATGTAATCTTTGCCGCTCCTGTGCCGACGTAGCTCAGCTGGTAGAGCAACGGTTTCGTAAACCGTAGGTCACCGGTTCAATCCCGGTCGTCGGCTCCAGCCGCTTCGGCGCTGTCACGCCGTAGCCTTGGCGAATGGAGCGAATGGGATGAGCGACATGGCCGGCAAAGCCGCGAGGTAGCGGTCGAGTGCAGCGGGAGCTGCCGAGATACAAGGCGGACTTTTCGTTGTGACGCGCAATGAAGTTGATTCAAACCTGTGCACGGGTTTGACCGGTGGGCGCGAAGCGCAAGGTAGCGGCGGTTCACCGAACCGCCATGGCGATTGAGGTCTATCGCCTCTACCTGTCATCGTGCATTCGCTGCATCTTTCGCGCGACCTGTTAAACTCATTCGATGTCTGAAGCTGATCGAGCATCGTGCGTGAGAAAGTTCTCGCAAGTTTGGGCGGCGCGCTGTTGGTCGCCATCATTCTTGCGGCGTACTCCAACCATTTTCACAACAGCTTCCACTTCGACGACGCGCATACGATTGAAACCAACGCGGCCATCCGAGAGCTGCGGAACATTCCGTTGTTTTTCCGTGACGCGACGACTTTCAGTTCGCTCCCGAGCAATCAATCTTATCGACCGCTCATCTCGACGCTGTTCGCGATCGACTACTCGTTGGGCCACGGTTTGCGGCCGTTCTGGTTTCATTTGTCGATCTTCGCGGTCTTCGTCGCGCTCGTCTTGCTGGTCGCATTCTTCATCCATCGATTGATCGATCCGCCAGCGGACGGATTCGCCGCGGCGAACAATCTCTGGATTGCACTGGGTGCCGCTGCTCTCTACGGCCTCCACCCGGCCAATGCTGACACGGTTAATTACATCATCGCTTCGTCGGAAGTCATCTCGACCCTCGGCGTTGTAGCGTCGTTCGGGATCTATTTCCGATTCCCCTACCTGCGCCGCTACTATATGTATGTACTGCCGGCGGCGATCGCCGTCCTGGCCAAACCGACCGCGGCGATCTTCCCGGTATTATTCGCGACTTACCGCTTGCTTTTTCGAACATGTGACCACGAGACGTGGACCTCAAACGCCGCGGGCGTCGGCTACAACGCTGTGGCTTCGCGATCGTCGATGCCGCCGTTTCTGATCTGCGGGGCGATGTTGTTGTTGTGCAACGCATGACGCCGCACAGTTGGGTCGCCGGCGCGGCGAACACGCACAACTATCTGCTCACGCAGCCTTATGTGGCACTGCTCTATTTCAAGACGTTCCTCTGGCCGAGCGGGCTCTCCGCCGATTACGACTTAAACCCGTTCGTCACGACCGACGATGCGCATTTTTGGATCGGTTTCGCATTCGCCGTCTTTATCAGCGCGGCTGCGGTCGTGGCTGCGATTTTCAAAAAGACGCGCGTGATCGGTTTCGGTTTGCTCTGGTTTTTGGTCACACTTCTGATGACGTCGCTGTTTCCGCTGGCCGAAGTAATGAACGATCATCGCACCTTTCTTCCCTACATCGGCTTGGTTATCGCGTTGGCTGGTGCTGCCGCAATCGTTTGTAGCCGCCTCGCTCTGTCGAGGCGAGGCACGAGCGTCTCAGCGCGGCGACAGAGCGCCGCGGCTACAGTTCTCGGCGCAATCGCCATGTTGATTCTTTGCGCGAGCGCCTACGCCACGTTTCAACGAAACAAAGTTTGGAAAAGCTGAGGAAACGCTCTGGCACGACGTGACGCTGAAAAGTCCGCGAAATGGACGCGGTTTCATGAATTACGGTCTCACGCTGATGGCAAAAGGCGATTACAACGGTGCGCTCGATTATTTCCACCGCGCGCAACAGTTGACGCCAAACTATTCCGTGCTGTTCATCAATCTGGCGATTGCCGAAGACGCTACGAAACAGAGCGTGAAAGCGGAGCAACATTTCAAGGAAGCGCTGCGTCTCGCACCCACGAGCCCGGATAGCTACACCTATTATGCGCGCTACCTACTTTCGCATTCGCGCGCAGAGGAGGCACGCGCATTTCTGCAAAGCGCACTGCAATTGAGCCCGAGCGACGTGACCGCGCGCGATCTTCTCGCGAAAGCGAATGATCAGATAGGCAATCAACCGCCGCAGACTCCGGAGTATTACCTCGATCTCAGTCTTCAGCGCTATCGTGAGGAACGGTACACGGAAGCTATCGCTGCGTGCCAAAACGCTCTCAAACTTCGGCCCGATTACGCTGAAGCATGGAACAACATCTGTGCGGCCTGTAACAAGCTAGGTCGGTACAAAGAAGCGGCCGCAGCTTGCGAAGAGGCGTTGCGTTATAAACCGGACTTCGACCTGGCTCGAAACAACCTGCAATATGCGCGCGAGAAACTGAAACCTTCGCAGAAATAGACTAGGTGATGCCCGTTGTCTATTGGCTCGATTGAAGGGAAACCCCAAATCCCAAACTCCAATGTCCAAGGAAATTCCAAGGCTCCAAACTCAAGAAAACACGTGCGCCATTCGATTGGAATTTGGGTGATTGGAGTTTCTTTGGAGCTTGGGGTTTGGTTATTGGAGTTTCGCGATCGGTGATCGCGCTTTGTGCCAATCTGTCGACTGTTCGTAGGCGTGCGCGATTTGGAAAATGCGCGCTTCGTCAAACGACTTGCCCAAAATCTGGAGACCGATCGGTAACTGGCTGCCGTTCACTTTCGCAAACCCGCACGGAACGCTGATTCCACAAATGCCTGCGAGATTTGCCGTGTTGGTGAAAATATCGGCCAGATACATCGCAAGTGGATTTGCCGTGCGCTCGCCGAGCTTGAACGCCGGCTCGGGCGAAGTCGGCGAAACGATTGCATCGCATTTCTCAAACGCCTTCACGAAATCCTGGCGAATCAGTTCTCGAACTTTCTGGGCGCGCACGTAGTAGGCGTCGTAATAACCGGAACTTAGAACGTAGGTCCCGAGAATGATCCGGCGTTTCACTTCCGCGCCGAAACCTTCCTCCCTTGTTCGCCCGTAATGATCGAGGAGGTCCTTTGGATCTTTCGCGCGATACCCGTAACGAACGCCGTCGAAACGGGCGAGATTCGCCGACGCTTCCGCCGTCGCGATAAAATAATAAACCGCGATCCCGTAATCGGTGTGAGGCAAACTCACATCGACAATCTCGGCTCCGAGCGATTCCAATTGTTTGATCGCTGCGTTCACCGCAGAGCTCACCTGGGGATCGATTCCTTCGACGCGATACTCTTTCGGCACTCCCAATCGGACGCCCTTCAAATCGTGGCCAAGATTTTTTGTGTAATCCGGAACGGGATCGGGCAGTGACGTCGAATCGTGCCGATCAAGCCCGGCCATCGCGTTCATAATCATCGCCGCGTCGCGCACGGTTTTAGTGAGTGGTCCGACCTGATCGAGTGAGGACGCGAAGGCGGTCAGACCGAAACGCGAGACGCGGCCGTAACTTGGTTTCAGCCCAACAACGCCACTGAGCGATGCCGGTTGGCGAATCGATCCGCCGGTGTCGGTGCCAAGACCGGCGAACGCTGCGTCTGCTGCTACCGCTGCGGCGGAACCGCCGCTCGAACCACCGGGCACGCGCGAAAGGTCCCACGGATTGTGAGTGAATTTCACGCTCGAGTTTTCGGTCGAGGAACCCATCGCAAACTCGTCCATGTTGGTTTTGCCGAATGGAATCGCGCCCGCCGCCCTAAGCCTTTCGATCACCGTCGCGTCATACGGTGAACGATAGTTTCCCAGAATTTTCGAACCACACGTGCACGGCTGACCGGCAACGTTGATGACGTCCTTAACCGCGATCGGCACGCCGCCGAGCGGAAGATTCACGTCAACCTTTTCCGCCTCCTTCAACGCGGTGTCGTAATCGAGCGACAGATAGGCGTCGATTTTTGGTTCGACTTCTTCAATTCGGGATCGCAGCGATTCGAGAACTTCTCGCGGCGAAACTTCCTTGCGGCGAAGACGCAATTGGAGATCGGCGATTGTCAGCGCCGGCAACTCAGACCGGCTCATTCGACAACTTTGGTGACGATGAAAAGCTGATTGGCTTTTTGGGGCGCGTTGCTCAGCGCTTCCTCCGCGGTGAACCAATCGCACGGCTCGTCTTCCCGGAACACGTTGAACAGCGGCACTCCGTGCGCGGCTGCGTTCACCTGGCTGACGTCGACTTCGGCCAATTTCTCGGCGTATTTCAAAACGTCGGCCAGTTGTTTTTGAAAAAGGTGCGTCTCCTCGTCCGTCAAATTGAGCCGGGCAAGTTTCGACACGTAGACGACATCAAAGTCGGATGCTTTGGCCATAATTAAAAGTGAAGATGGTTAAGTAACCAAAGCGCCGCCCCCAAAAGCGCAATCACGAGAACGATGAAAACAATTCGGCCTTCGCGTCGTTCTTTGCGCAGCGATCCGCGTGGTTTTCCCGATCCGACTTCACCCTGGCGCCAGTCATGCAAGGTTAATGAAACATCCAGCCGGCTGCCGCCCTCGCTCGCGCGCATCAATAATTCTTCCCGTTGTCGTTTCTCCACTTCTTCAGCCACCCGCGGCGCGTCCGCGATCATCTGTTCGAGCTTCTGCACCTGTTCCCGCAACTCCGTTTCCTGGCGGACCAGGTCCTGTTTGGTTTGATCGAGCGGCGTTGTCGATCTAGACGGGCGGCGAAGCATGCAGCGTCACCGGCCCGTTGACGCCATCCAGAAAAAGAGGAAGAGCGCGAGAAATCCGAAAATGATCAGCGGCAAACTGAAAGCGAATCCGATCTTCATCCATTGCAAAATCGAGCGGCCGCCGCTGGAAAAAACCGGTTCGACTGCAGCGAGGGGCTCTCCCTCCTCGCCTTCGCTGGTCGCCTGCAACCGGCTGCGCTGTTGAGAGAATTCGACGCGCGCGCCTTCCACCGTGCTCAGGGCCCGGCTCAATTCCTTGTGCAAATCCGCTGGATTCCAGGTTTTCGGGTCGATCGCCTCGATCAATTCCAGATGTTGCCCAAAGCTTTCCCGCATCGCGCGAAGCTGTTCGAGCCGTTTTTGGGCGTCGTAAGCTTCGCGTTCCAACACAACCAGTGAACGGGTCAGCTTGTCCGACATCTCGGCGCGGCCGCGCTCGAGCTCCTCTTGTTTGCGGCTCAGTTCCTCCAGCTCACGCTTTTGTTTCTCGATCTGGTCCTGTTGACGTTTGAGCTGAAGCAACTGGTCCTGCGCTTTTTGAACCTGCGAATCGAGGTGTTCTGGGGATAGTGGCTCCTCTTCACTCAACTCCAGCATTTGTTCGATCGGTCGAATTTTTTCAGGCATGTCAAACTTCTTCAATCGTTGCTCACCTCTCGCGTGGTAGCCGCTGGGCGCACATTAATGATCTGTTCGAAAAATTCCAATTTTTTCCCGAAAAGAATTTGATACCCATTTCGAAAATAGCCCATCCTTTTTAAGGCTGGGAACGCATTATTCGAATTAGATGGAGTCCCGCAGGGGACGAAAGAACGACTCTGTCGTGCTTGTCAGGACTCGATTAATTTGCGTCGCCGGACCCAGCGCTGAAGCGCTGGGCTATTTTCATCGATTGCACCGGTATTTAGCGTCCGGGCATCATTTCCAAAAGAATGCCTTTGAAATACTCTGTTTCGGGAATCGTCGGCAGCACTGGATGATCGAGCGCCTGTTCGAATCGGCGTAATCGGCGGCCTGATCGGCGGGCGTCAACCAGCGCATCGCTAATCGTCTTTTCAAATGCGATTTCGCTCACGTGATGCGAACAGGAAAACGTCGCCAGCAACCCATCCTTCGAAAGCAGCTTGAACGCGCGCACGTGCAGCTCGCGATAACCGCGAAGCGCGTCGCCAAGTCCGCTTTTCGTTTTAGTGAACGATGGCGGATCGAGAATGATGAGGTCGTATTCGGCCTCGGCTTTTTCGGCTCCGCGCAAAAAGCTGAAAACGTCCTGTTCGATCCAGCGCACCTTCAATCCGTTTTGTTCCGCGCTCTTTTTCCCGGCCGCGACGTTGTCCGCGCTCTCTTCAACCGCCGCCACGTCCGTGGCGCCGGCACGGGCGCAGGCCATGGCGAAGGCACCCTGGTTCGCAAAACAATCCAAAACCCTGCACCCGTTGGCAAAGCCGGCGACGACCGGGTAGTTGGGGACCTGATCGAGGTAAAATCCCGTCTTCTGCCCGTGCAGAAGATCGACCTCAAATTGCAATCCATTGATTTCGATCGTGATTGGTGCCGATCCGCCTTCGCCTCCGGGCTTCGGCGTGACAGGCGGCGCAGGACCCTTCAATAGGCCGGTTCGCAGTTCGAGTCCTTCAGCCTTCCGCACGGCGGAATCGTTCCGCTCGATGATCGTTCCCGATCCAAAAAGATCGACGATGGCGTCCACGATCAACTGCTTTCGCAGGTCCATCGCCAGGGTGAGCGTTTGGAGCACGAAATAATCGCCGTATCGGTCGAGGATCACACCCGGCAGACCGTCGCTCTCGCTCCAAACAACGCGCCGCAGATTCGGATTGATCTTCCGCCGATCGCGATATTCCGAAGCCTGGGCGATCCGACGCTTGAAGAAATCGAGATCGAGCTCTTGACGCTGCCGGGAAAAACGGCGCGCGACGATCTGCGATTTCGAGTTGTAGATCGCGCTGCCGATCAGTTTGTCGCGCCCGTCCTTGAGTGAAATCACATCTCCGTCGGCCGGGTCGCCGAATATTTTCAGGACTTCGCTGAAAAATACCCAGTCGTGCCCGTGAAGAATTCTCGCTCGCGGTTTGACGATTAGTCCGGCCATGGCAGAGAATGGTAAATGCAAACCGACGCGCAATCGATTGTCGATCTTCCGGGAATCAAAAAGCTTCGGAGCGGGAAGGTACGCGAGGTTTACGATCTTGGCGAAACGCTGCTGTTTGTGGCGACGGATCGGATCTCAGCGTTCGATGTCATTTTGCCCGATCCGATTCCGAAAAAGGGCGCGGTCCTGAACCAACTCTCGGCCTTTTGGTTCAACAAGTTCGGCAAGATCGAAAACCATTTTGTTACAACGGAGTTCAACGTGTTCCCGAAACAGTTGCGGCCGTTCCGAGATCAGCTTGAAGGACGATCGATGATTGTGAAAAGGACGGAACCGTTGACGGTCGAGTGCGTGGTGCGCGGTTATCTGGCTGGTTCCGGTTGGAAGGAATACCAGCAATCGCAAAGTGTGTGCGGAATCAAATTGCCTGCTGGATTGAAGCAGGCGTCGAAGCTGCCCGAGCCGATTTTCACTCCGGCGACCAAGGCGGACGCCGGTCACGACGAGAACATTGACATGAAACGGTGCGCCGAAATTCTCGGGAATGACATTGCCGAGCGGGTGAAGGCGTTAAGTCTGGAAATTTATTCGGCGGGACGGGACCATGCCGAAAAGAAGGGGATTATTCTCGCCGACACCAAATTCGAATTTGGACAGCTCGACGGCCATTTGCTGTTGATCGATGAAGTTCTAACGCCGGATTCATCGCGATACTGGCCGGCTGATCATTACGCCGAAGGCCAGAGCCCGCCCAGCTTCGATAAACAGTTTGTGCGCGATTATCTCGAGACGCTCGACTGGGACAAAACTCCGCCGGGCCCGAAATTGCCCGGGGACGTGATCGCGCGTACAGCCGCCAAGTACGTCGAGGCGTTCGAGCGCTTGACGGGTGAGAAACTTGGCTAGCGGCGGTTGATTCGCTCGCGCCCGCTCGCTCACCCTATTGGGCTGCGTCCATGTCGCCGGCTCCCGCCAGCTCCATTCACTGAACCGCCATGGCGATTGAGGTCAATCGCCGCTACCCGAGCAGTTCGGCGACCAGCGATTTCTCTTCCTTCAACTCCGCGACGGATTTTTCGATCCTGTCGCGGCTGAAGTCGTTGATCGGAAGTTTTTGCACGATCTCCAGCTTCCCACCGCGAACGCGGGTGGGGAATGACGAGATCAAATCTTTTTCGACGTCATAACTTCCGTCCGAGCAGAGGGCGACGCTGTGCCAATCGTCCTCCGGCGTATCGGCCGTCAACGAACGCACGGTATCAATCACTGCGTTGGCGGCGGACGCGGCTGAGGAAAGACCCCGCGCCTTGATGATTGCCGCGCCGCGTTGTTGCACCGCCGCGATGAAATCGTTCTTCAGCCATTTTTCGTCGCCAATGACTTTGTCGGCGGACTTGTTGTCGATCTTCGCGTTGTAGAAATCGGGATATTGCGTGGAGGAATGATTTCCCCAGATCGCCATGTTCGTCACCCGCGTGATTTCGACGCCGGCCTTGTGCGCTAATTGGGCCCGAGCCCGGTTTTCATCGAGTCGCGTCATCGCAAACCATCGATCGCGTGGAATTTCCTTGGCATTGTTCATCGCGATCAGGCAATTGGTGTTGCAAGGATTTCCGACAACGAGGATACGGACGTCGGCGTTTGCGTTTCGCTCGATCGCCTGGCCCTGGCCAATAAAAATCTTGCCGTTGATGCCAAGGAGATCTTTGCGTTCCATGCCGGCTTTGCGCGGCACGCTCCCGACGAGCAACGCCCAGTTGATATCGCGAAATCCTTCATCAAGATCGGCCGTGGGCACGATCGATTGCAAAAGTGGAAACGCGCAGTCATGGAGTTCCATGACCACGCCTTCGAGGGCGTTGAGCGCGACGGGAATTTCTATCAGGTGAAGGGCGACCGGTTGGTTCGGGCCGAACATCTGGCCCGAAGCGATGCGAAAGAGTAATGCGTAGCCAATCTGGCCGGCAGCCCCGGTAACGGCGACTTTAATCGGAGACTTCATTGCTATTCTTTAGCGTTGGATTTCTTGCTTGTCATCCCGAGCTGCAGCGAGGGATCTCTCAATCGAAGCGTGGGTCACACAAATTACTTAGCGTGATCAACCGGCTTTTGGGAGATCCTTCACTTCGTTCAGGATGACAACCTAGGCTCGCCCTGTTTTCTGCAACAACTCGCGAATCAATTCCATTCGCCTTCGCTCTCTCGGGCTCGACCGAAGTTGCGAAATGCTGCGTTGCATCCGTCGCGTCCAATTGAACGTGGCGCTTACACCCGGCACATTGAAGCGATATTTCCGCGCGAGCAGGTCGGTGATCATCACCATTGCGATCCAGGATTCACTGTTGAACAAGGCACGCATGATCGCTGGATAGAAGCCCTGTTCGAAATCGAGTTGGTCGCCGGTGCGTTTGAATTCGGCAAACGTCGCAATCTTTTCGAGGTCGGAACGCGCTTGTTCTGCGGTCTCGCCGCTGCCCTGGAAAGCTTCCTCCCACATCGCTCGGACCGGCGGATGATCGTGGGTAGCATAGGTAGCGACGGACAATCTTTCATATTCGGAGCCTGGCGTGAGCCTGCCGTGATAGAATTCCCACTGCGGGATTTTAAAACCGGCAACACCGAGCGAACGCAGGCTCGGTCGCACGTAATCGGGCACCGTTCCGAGATCTTCACCGATTACTCTCCCATTTCCTGCCTCGTTTAGGATGGCGCGCAGATATTCTTCGCCCTCGTGGCAATTGGCATAACAACTTTCCGAGGTCGAATCGTCTCGTGGCTCAAAGTGCGGCGCGCGACCGCCGGTTTTCGCGAACATCTGGTGCCAATCCAGGTCGAGAAACTTTCTATTTTGCTGCGGACGCCACGGGAACGCGTAAATGCGATAGAAACCCAGAACGTGGTCGATGCGAAAAAAATGAAAGCAATGCGCGATCGCGCGCACACGCTCTCGCCACCAATCGAAATTATGTTGGCGCATTGTCGACCAGCGATACAGAGGAATGCCCCAGTTCTGTCCCCATTTTTGAGTGAATTTGTCGTCTTTAAAATGTGTTTCCGGCGGAGCGCCGCCGCACCAATCGAGGGCGAACTGCTCCGGCTTGGCGAAGACGTCCGCGCTGTAATAACTGACGCCGAACGGAATGTCGCCCATCAAAGCGACGCCGCGTTGATCGGCATAAGTTTTAACGGCCGACCATTGCTCACGAGCAATCCACTGGACATAGCGGAAGAAATCCTCGCGCTCGGAATGTTCGTGTTGTCGCTCTGGCGACTGGTTCGCCAACCAAGCCCGAGCCGAGGTAATTGTTCGTTGTTCCTCCGGCCATTGGTCCCATGCTTCGTAGCCGGCGTTCGCTTCGACTAACGCACGAAAAAATGCGTAGTCGTTCAACCAGAGGCGATTCGCGATGACAAAAGTTTCGAAACTTGCGATTGACGATCTTCGGATACATTGCTGCGAAAATTCGCGAACGCTTTCTCGAGCAGCCGTCGCTTCAGTTTTCGAACATCGCGGTATCTGACTTTGCTTCGCCGCAACTTCGCTAGGTCGACATCCGCGAGCACGGCGTCGAAATCCTGGCGGGTCAAATCTTCCGGAGAGCCGGGCGCCAGATGAAGCGTCGTCGGCTCAATCGCCATCGCGCTGATCGCATTGTAGGGACTGTTGTCCGCGCCCATTTCGTTGATCGGCAACAGCTGAACCAGTTTGAATCCGATCTCCGCCGCCCAATCAATGAACTCGCGCAACACTGCCACATCGCCGACGCCCAGGTCATTTTCGCTGCGCAAGCCAAACAACGGCGCCAGAACGCCTGCGATTTTCGTTTCCGGCGACAAGTTCATTACAAAAGTGACGAGTGACAAGTGACAAGTGACGGGTGAAGCTCGAACCAGTTCGTTATTCGATCATTCGACCTTGTTTCGTCATTCGTCATTCGGATTTCGTCATTTGCGAAGCTTCAGCTTCGCTTCACTTGCCAGTCTTCGACGAGTTTGTTTGGAATTTCTTTTAAGAACCGCGAGGGTCGCTGGAAAACGTCGCCGTATCCGCCGGTCAACCGCATGTGCGGATAGGCCAGATAAAGTTCGTCCTTTGCGCGCGTGATCGCGACGTAAAACAGGCGGCGTTCCTCTTCGAGATCCTTTCGTTCGTCCATCGAACGACTGCTTGGAAACATTCCGTCGGTCAGCCAGATCACGAACACGGTGTGAAACTCGAGACCTTTCGCCTGATGGACGGTGGAAAGGTTCACTGCTTCTCTGTCCGCCGTTTGGTTTGGCGCCGCTTCGGCGTCGACGTTGCTGATGAGCGCGAGCTGGGAGAGAAAGTCATTCAAGTCTTTGAACTGCCGCGAGAACACCGCGAGTTGAGTCAAATCTTCCTTTCGTAATTCGTAATTTGCGAAATTCACTTTTGCGTAATCATCGTAAATCGCATCGACCACAGATGTGATCATCTCGGACGGCGGGTTCGGCTGACCACCGGGTGCAATCTCATCCAGCGTGTGTGCCAGTTGTGCCCAATGCTTCTTCGATTTTGCGCTCACCGCCATCGGCAACAATCGGTCGCCAAATGAAGCGATTTCGCCTTGTTTGTTGAGCGATTTTTCCCAGGCGCTCCAAAGGTTTTCGGCGCTGCGGTTTCCGATACCGGGTAACAGTTTCGCCATTCGCTTGAACGCAACCTCGTCGCGGGGGTTAGCAACGAGCCGTAGAAATGAGACGACGTCTTTGATGTGCGCCTGTTCGAAGAATCGGATGCCGCTGGTGATTTGATACGGGATCCCGCGCCGCGACAGCTCCAGCTGCAGCTCGATCGCGTGATAATGCGCGCGATAAAGCACTGCAATCTCGCTCAGGTCGATATTTTCATCGCGCAATTCCAGAATTCGCTGAGCGACAAATTGCGCTTGTTCGCGGCCGTCATTCAACGCGACGACCGCCGGCTTCACCGCGTTCGATTCGCGCACCGGTTGCAGGTTTTTCTTGAACTGCTCGACATTTGAGGCAATCGCCGAGTTGGCAACCTCAAGGATCTCCGGAACGCTTCGATAGTTCATCTCGATCTTGAACACCCGCGCGTCGGGATAACGTTTTGGGAACTCGAGAATGTTTTGAAAGTTCGCGCCGCGCCACGAATAGATCGATTGCGCATCGTCCCCGACGACCATGACGTTGCGGTGCTCTTGGGCGAGCAAATCGATCAGATCGGCCTGGATCTTGTTTGTGTCCTGATATTCGTCGACGAGGATGAATTGAAACTGTCCCCGATAAAATTGCGCGATGTCTTCGTGGTGTTGCAACATCGACAATGTTTTCTGGAGTAAGTCGTCGAAATCGATCGAGTTCGTCGCCTTCTTTTTCTTTTCGTAGCGTTCCTGGACGTCTTTAATTTTGTCGAGCAATGGAAGAAAGTAGGGGAACTTTCCCGCGAGCAGTTCCTCCATCGGCGTTTCGGTGTTGATGACGAAGCTGAAAATCTCCGCGAGCACGTCGCCTTTTGGAAACCGGATCTCTTTGGGGTCAATGCCCGCGCTCGCGACCACGGTGTTGATCAGATCTTTTTGATCTTCGCGGTCCATAATGGTGAAACCGCTGTTGTAACCGATCGCGCTACCGTGGCGTCGCAACATCCGATTTCCGACTGAATGAAATGTGCCGCCCCAAATACCGCTCGCGTCGATGGGCAGCAAGTTAGTCACCCGATCCAACATTTGCCGCGCGGCTTTGTTCGTAAACGTGAGCAACAAGATGTTTCGAGGATCGATTCCGTTTTCGAGCAAGTAGGCGACGCGATAGGTCAATGTGCGCGTCTTGCCCGAACCGGCGCCGGCGATAATTAACTGCGGTCCCGGCGGGGCGGTGACGGCTGCGAGCTGTTGTTCGTTTAGCTCTGACGCGTAATCGATGTGGACCGATGTCGATCTTGCGGGCCGATGGAGGGTGTATTGACGGGACACATTTTACCTGTAGCGGCGGTCTATCACCGCCGCAATTAACGCACATCTACGTGACACGACGTCGAACGTCCGTGGTCGTCGAGCGCGATCAGTTGGTAACTGCCGCGCGTCGATTTCCAACCGAGCATGTCTGTCGCGCGAGACTTTCCGATGAAGCTCTTGTCCGCGAACCAGTAAATCTCGCGGACGTCGGCGTCGGTTTTTGCGCGAAGCGGAATTTCGCCCGAAGTGTCCAGCACGGTGGCATTACCTTCTGACGGCGAAACAATCTTCGGCGGATTGCCACTGCGCGCGGTCAAGTCCGATTCGGTTCCGGGTAAAAACGGCGGTGGCGAACATCGCGACAAGCCGGCTCGCTCGAAAAGTTTCAGCAAGTCGCTTGGCCAAAATTCGTAGACCTCATGTCGCAGGATCCGAGTTCCATCGTCGACTGGTACTCGCAATCCGGTGGCAGCGTCGACCAGGACTTCCTGATGCACATCACAGGTCTTGATTGGCGAAACTCCGGGAATGAACCACCCTTCCACTCGCTGCGTGCAATGTTTGCCGGGTAAATCGCCGGACACGGCGCAGAATTCGACGCGCTTCAAATTTGCGTTCGGGGGCGGGCGATGCGGCTGGATCGGCTCAGGCCAACTTGCTCGGAGGGTATCGATAATCTGAAAGAGAAGCGGCGCCGCCGCCGAGCGCCCGATGAACCCGGGATTGGGTTTGCCGTCAAAGTTTCCGATCCACACCGCGAGGACGTAGTGATTAAAGACGGCGAGCGACCAGGCGTCGTGAAAACCGTGGGATGTTCCAGTTTTCCAAAAGACCGGCGCGATGTTGCTGGAATCGACGAAACCGATTTCCGGTCGCGGCACGTTGAGCATTTCCAATGTCAGAAACGCCGATTCCGGAGTGAGCAGTTGGCGACCATGTGCAGGTGCCGGGTCAAACTTCTTCCGACGAAGCGGCCGCAGCTCTCCGTTGTCCGCCAGCGCGGCATACAGTCGCACCAGATCCTCCATTTTGATTTCTGCGCCGCCGAGTGGCAGCGCCAATCCGTAAAGCGATTCCGAGCGCGGCAGTCCGACGCCCGCGCTGCGGAGAAATTCGTAAAGCGTTGGATTCGCCAATTGTGACGCCAATTCAACCGCCGGAAGATTGCGGCTCCTGGCCAGGGCATCGCAGGCTCGAATCGGTCCAAGAAAATCGCGATCGAAATTCTCCGGATTATAATCGCCGAAGCTTCGCGGCGCGTCGGCCAGGATCGACAACGGATGAATCAGGCCCTGGTCGAGCGCTAAGGCGTAGACAAACGGTTTCAGTGTCGAACCGGGCGAGCGCGGACTGCGCGTTCCGTCGACTTGTCCCTCGATCTGCGCATTGAAGAAATCGGCCGACCCAACCTGGGCGAGCACGTCCATATTTCGAACGTCGACCAACATCGCGGCAGCGTTTTGAAATCCGCGATTTCGATTGGCGCGAATGTAATCGACGATGCGGCGCTCAATGAGTTGCTGTTTTTCCAGGTCGAGTGTCGTCGGAATCTCTGAGGCAGGGACGCCGCGCTGCGGCGTCCGGTCGGCGCAGCGCTCCGACCCTACCGTCGCCAGGACTTGCTGGACAAAGTGCGGAGCGTAAAACGTGCGTTCGGCCTCCGCGCGCGCCCTGAATTCACGCACGCCCGATTTCTCATCAAGGTTCGCGCGATCATACCAGTTCTCCTGCGCGACATTGAGCGAATGATTATCGCGATCAGCGTGCAGTGCGCGTTTGGTCGGACTTTGTGGAATGACGCTCAGCGAAATCGATTCCGGTCCCGTCAACTGCGCGGCGTTCTTGCCGAAATAAATCTGACTGGCAGCGCCGATGCCTTCGATGTTGCGGCCGTAGGGCGCAAGATTCAGGTAAGCCTCCAGAATCTGGGATTTTGAATAATGCCGTTCGAGTTCGAGCGCGCGCACGATCTGCCGAAGTTTTCCAAGCGGGGTGCGGGTCTGGAGATGAAAACGTAAGCGTGCGACCTGCATCGTGATCGTGGAAGCTCCGGTGCGCGCCCCGCCGCGAAGAACTCCGAAGCCGGAGCGAATCAGCGCGACCGGATTTACACCGGGATGTCGCGCAAAATACTTGTCTTCGTATTGCAGCGTTGCGTCGATCAATTCGGGCGAGATTTGTGACAGAGGTGTCCAAATTCGAAACTTTTGATCCGAGGTTAAGGTGACGCGCAGCAATTCGCCGTTGCGATCACGAACACACCGCGAGAACGATACACCGTCGAGTAGCGGCGGCTTCGGCAGCAACAGCCACGTCGCGGCAATGGCTGCACCGAAAATGAGCAAATTGCGGATTGCGGAGCGCGGATTGCGGATAGCGGGAAAGTGCAGTCGCCGCTGAGAGTTTTTTCCACAATCCACAATCCGATGTCCGCAATTCTCTTTCATTCAGTCACCGTGATTTTACCGCCAACTCCGCGCCCTTTGATGTTTCGCTCGTACATCGACTCGGCGAACACCGGCGGCACGACAAATTCGCCGCGGTTGGTCGATTTAATCTGATAGTTGATCTCGAGAACGGTTTCGGTTGCGGTCCCGAAGAAAACCGCCCGGTCCTCGCGCACATCGACGTAATCGACGCCGTTGATCGACGAGACTCCTGGCTGCAGCGAAGAGCCGACGACTTCAAAACCGCCCGGCAAAAGATCGATCACCGCGACGTTGGTAAAGCTTTCGTCTTTCTTCGTGCTACGCACGCGCACGCGCACGTGCACGGGCTCGCCAAGTTTTGTGCGGGTAACGGGCTTGTCGTCCTTGTCGAGCAATTCGCGGAAAACTTCCAAGCCTTCGTCTGAGAGGCTTTGTCCGGAGTGCGTCGATCGTATCCGGCCTCAACGACTTGATAAAACGCGCCCGGTCCGGCGAGCGGCGGCGCGCTTTTGAATCGCAACGCAGTCGCATCTTTTGTGAACGGCGCGCGTTGCAGCAACTTTGCGGCGCTCACCAGGCTGACTTCGCGTTTGTCGGCGTGAACTTCGGCGATCGTAAGTTGTGGAGGATTCTGTGCGATCGACGTGCGAATACGCTTTCAGCGCTTGAACGGCATAAGCGGCGGATAGGGTGTTGAATTGGCCGTCGCCGATCGGTTTCAGGATTTGCTCGAACTGATTTGCCGAAATCTTCTTCAGCCGGGCGGGAAACTGCCGCGCCAGGACCGTGATGTATTGCGATGCGTCCCGAGCGGCTGACAAAAATCCTCGTAAGCGCGCTCGGTTTTGTTGTCGATCTTGAACTTGTCGATCAATGTCTCGGCGTCTTTGTCTTTGTGGAGAAGCTTTAGCGAACCGGCGAGATAAACGCCGGTCAGATCGTTTTCCCATTCGTCCGCGTGCTTTTTGTCCAGATAATCGCGGAGATTGAGAATGTAATTGGTCGTGATCACGCCTTCGCGGGTCAGGACATAGATCGCGTAGGCGATCCTGCGCGCGTCGATCAGGTCGGACGGGTTGCTTGGCGACCATTCGTTGCAAACTGCGCAGACCAGTGGCAAACATTTCCGCCGGCGGCGGGAAACCGGCGGCCTTCGCTTCGCTGAGGAAATCCATCACGTAAGCGGAGTTGAAACTGATGTGCTCGCCATTTTCCGGCGCCCAGTATCCGAATGCGCCTTGAGCGTTTTGGCGGCGGCGCAAGATGTTGAACGTCTTCTCCATTTGCGCGTTCACTTCCGCAGCGGTTGAGTCCGAAGTCGGCTTCGCTCGCCAAGACCAAACGGCAGAACGCGCCGCTGGTGACTTGTTCGCTGCATCCGTAAGGAAAACTCTTCAGGTAAGAATCCAAACCATGCGCCAGACCGAGCGGTGTGGCCGAAAGCGCCGCGTCGCGCTTGGCGAATTCGGAATAAATCTGGCGTTTGATCGGAACGTCGATGCTCGCCTTCTTGAAACTGCCGCTGCGAACATCGGTGACGAACGGGAACCGCGGGACGCACGCTGAGGGTCGCGCGTCGTTTTGTTTCAGTTCCGTTTCGGCTGGCGGTGAATCTTGATCTCGCCCGAGCCGAGCGTGTCGTTCACGTGAAAGCGAAACACGGCGCTTTTTTCGTGGCCTTCGGAGATTTGCAGTTTCTGTGTCGCCTGACCTTTCACGGACAACTGCGGCGAGGTTTCGGCCCGCAATTCTATTTCAGCATCGGCGCCCGAGCCTTCGACGCTGTTGGCAACGGTCACGCCGGCTTCGAATTCGTCGCCGGGCACGGCGAGCACCGGCACGCTCGGCGTGACCACGAACGGGCCGCGAACCAGGGAGTCGCGATCGGATGAGCCGATCGTGTCGCTGGAAACGGCAACCGCCATGATCTTCAAAGTGCCGTCGAAGAAGTCCGGAACGTTGTAAACGACTTCGCGCCGATTCGGGTCGGCGTCGAGAACACCCGACCAGAAGACGACCGGCTTCTCGGTCACGCGTTTGAACGGATTCAGTCTCTTTTCTTCGCCGCCATCGCCGCCGAACGCAGAAAGCGAACGGATCAACGAAAATTCCGGGATGATGAGATCGACAATCTGCGCCGTCTCGACGCCGAGCGCGCATTTGCGGAAGAAATAATCCAGCGGTTTTGGCGTTTTGTAATCGGTCACCTGCAAAATGCCCTGGTCGACAGCGAAGACGACGATCTTGGACGGCCGATCGGTTTTGTAACCGATGTGTAACGCGTCACCTGGTTTGACCTTGGCTGCGCTGTCGAGGTCGATTTTTAGTCGCCGTTTTTCGACGTTTGCAGTGAATGGGACAACTCCATAGCTCAACGGGCTGACGAAGATTTCTTTCGAATCGATCGCGCGCACGAACGAGACGTTGATGTAACCGCTGCCTTCGAAATTTTCGGGCAGCTTGATGTGCTGGATGCTGCTCGCGGTGTTGGTTTGAAACCAGGCATACGCGTAAACTTTTTCACGCTCGATCGTGATCAGGCCGCTGCCGCCGTAGGGCGCGATGATGCTGATGGCGATATCTTCGCCAGGGTTGTATTGCTTGCGGTCGAGCTTGATCTGAAGCTCCGCGTTCTTTTCCAAAGAGCGTGATGCCTGGCCCTGGCCGACGACCGAGAAGCGTAACTTGCTAACGACGCGGTTTTTGTCGTCGCGCAGCTCGAGGACGTAATCGCCGGGATCGCCGGTCGGCAGCGGGTAATGGAATCCGGTTGCCGCAACTGCAATCTTCTCCGACTTCAGCGGTCGCTCGCGAAGGACCGATTCGTAAGCGTAATTTCCGTTCTCCTGTTTCTTGAGCACGGAAACGTATTCCTGCGCGATTAGGTTGAGAGTTACATTCTCGACCGCGATCTTATTCAACTGAGGATCGATCGCGATCAGGTCGACCGCGCGCGGTTTCTTCATGTCGATGTAGCGCAGATCGCCGTCCGGTTTGTAGCCGATCACGTAGGGCAACGCGGACACCAGCGCGTTGACATAACTGGTGACACTGCGGCCACCTTCGCCCTCAAAACCCTCCGCGATGAAACGCATGGCGTAGGTCGAATCGGCGAAGCGCTCGAGCTGCAAATCAAAGTCAGCATGCCCATCGTTGTCGGTCTTCTGCTCACCGAGATCCGATGTTTGTTCGCTGCGGGATTTCTTTTCGTCGATGAGCGGATCGAAAAACGTGAAATCAGGAAATTCGGAAAACGAAAACTCGGTCGGGTGCGAGCTCCACTTTGCCGGTGACCCGACGATCGCTGGCCGGCGTGCCGTAAAGATTGGCCAGGGCGATGCTCGCGTGCACGTCGCTCGGACTGATCCAACCTTTGGGCGCGGCCTTGGAAAGCCGGGTCTCGATCTTCATCCGATCCGGCAGGAATTCCTTTACGCTTGTGGTTGTCGATCCGAGCAGCGTGCCGCGTTTGTTGTCTTTAATCAGGTAGACGTTGATCGTGTAGGTGCCGGTGGGCGATTCGTTGGCGGTGCCATAACTCAGCTCGACAAATCCGCTTTCGGGCAGCGTGACTTTTTTTGTCTGAACTTTGAGGTCGCGGGCATCGATCACTTCAGTCTCAACGGGCAACCCTTTGAGGTTCCCCTGCCAGTTACGCTGTTTCACGACGACTCCGGCGTGAATTTCGTCGCCTGGCCGATAAACACCGCGTTCGGTGAAAACGAACGCATCCAAACCATCCGGGCCGATGTTTTCCGCGCCTTCGGTGTCAAACCGGGAAAAATTCAGCACCCGGTCCTCGCTCGCGAACGGCATGAACGCGATGTCGTCGCCGTTGCGCGCTACGAATGCGACTGGCGCTTTCTCCCGTTCGGATTTCTCCACTGACGGAAAACTGCAATGACCATCCGCTCCGGTTTTCGCGGTCTGGATCGGGACGCCGTTCTTGCCGAGAATTTCAACCGTCGCGTCTGCAATGGGTTTTCCCGTTTTGATGGAGATGAGGAAGACGTCGCTTCCTCCATCGGTGCCTTTCTTGGTCAGAATTCCGAGATCGGTCACCAGCAGGAACCGACTGTCTTTGATCTGATTAATCGGTTTCTTTTTGTCCGGGTCCCAACCGCGCGCGGTCAAAAAGAAAAGTCCACGCTCGCTCCCGCCGTCGGCCGGCTTGCGGAGTTGTTCGGAGAAGTCGAACGCGGAGTAGTTTGCCTTCCACTTGTCCTGCAACGCAATTGATTGATGCTGAATTGCGATCCGCGAAATGTTTTCCTGGCTGAACAGATGCGGGTCCTTGAACTCCGGATCTTCGAATTTGCCTTCGGTTTGACTGACGAGGTGATTGATCTGCGCCGTCGCCACACGTGCGATTTCGTATTCGATCGCGTTCAGTCCGCGAGACCGGATCGATAGTTTTCGCTCGCCACTAAGCGCGAGTAGTCCACCCTGGCTTTCGATTTGCACTTCGCGCGGAAGTTCGGGAACGGCAACGACTGCGTTGTAATCTTCGGCCAGCGGATAATCGCCAAACGCCTTCACCCCTTTGGCGACGCGGATGTAGAGTTCGCCCTCGCTTTCTACGCGCACCCGGAACGCATGTTGTCGATCTTGCGCTTTCTCCGAGGGCAACGCGGTGAACTGAATCGGCTTCGCTTGTTCAAGGATTTCGTCGGAAACGTCTGTCGCGCTTTCCCATTTCGCGCCTTCCTGTTTCGACTCGCTTCCTTCCTCCGAATCTTCCGAATCGCTGCTTTGGTTACTGGTTGAGTCGCTTTGGTCCGAACTTTCAGAATCAGAATCTTCATCTTCGGACTTCTCGACTTCACGCTTTGGCAGCAGCCAAATTTTGACCGCTTTGGCCAGGTCTTTGGTGCTGATGTCTGCGGTCGTACTTAATAGAAGGACCTGTTCCGGCTCGCCGCTCTTGTTCCGGGCAATATTTCCTTCAATCGAATTGATCTGGAACGCCGTGGCGATCGACGGGATCTGAACCTTTTGTTCGACCGCATCGTGAGTTTCAGCGCCGCCCTGCGATGTCCGGACGCCGGTGCTTACCTCGAGCTTCATGAAATCCTCTTTTTCGGGAAGCGCGACGCTCGAGCTGCGCAAATAGGCCACCCTGCGATGCAATCCGTAAGTCAGGGTGAAGTGCGGCGGCTGGTCCGATTGCGGAAACACTGTCGAGCCGCCGATCATCGACAACTTGATGTGCCGGTCCAGTTCGCCCGGTTCAATCTGATGCGTGAGATCGAGCGTTGCCGTGACCTGCCGTTGCTTTGGATTTGTCGGGTCCTGATAAAGCTCGAGCTGAGCGATGGCGATCGAGAACGCCGGCGTCCGCGTTTCGTAGTTGAGGCGCTCCATTAAGACCTGGGACGGAAAAAATTGTTTATCGAAGATGATTTGGAATTTTCGATCGGCCGGCCAATCCTCAGTCGGGCGAAAGATCAATTCCCGGTCTGAACTCCAGGACCACGCGCCGGCAATTTGCGGCTCCAGTCGAACGCCCGTTACCGAGGGCTTTTTCAAATCTTCGAGACGCGCCGCCGGATCGCTGAATCGAATGACGAGCGGCGGATATTGCAATTCTTTGTCGAGCTTGGTGACCGGGATCGCAGCGACCGTCGCGGAAACGCGATGGGGTTTCGGCCGGCTTTGATACCACTTCCAGGTCCAAATTGAGCCGCACGAAATCAACAGGACGGCGATAAGAAGCGACGCAGTCGTTCGGGGACGGGTGTCGCTGAAACCGGTCCAGGCCGAGCGGCCTTTCGAAAACCAATTTGGCGGGCTCCAGGATACGCGGCCAAAAATTGTGAACCAGATTTTCGATAACGCTCGACCGATCCAAAATACCGGCCGGAGAACGAGTTCTGGAAGCTTGGAGAGGAAGGCTGGGATTTTCATGGTGTGAATACGCCAGTCGACTGCAAATCTTTCATGAAATCGATCCTATATTCTGCTAAAAGGCAGGGGCTTAGGACGAGACATGAAAATCACCGGATTGATGGCGACGCGCCGCAGTTTGATCGACCGATTAGCCGATTGGAACGATCGAAAACACTGGCAGGAATTCTTCGACAGTTACTGGAAACTGATTTACTCGGCCGCGCGCAAATCCGGCCTGACCGACGCGGAAGCGCAGGAGGTCGTCCAGGAAACCATCATCACCGTCGCCAAAAACATCGAGAAGTTGAAGTACGATCCCAACCGGGGCTCGTTCAAAGGCTGGCTGTTGCAAATCACTCGCTGGCGAATTGTCGATCAATTCCGCAAACGCGAACCTGGAAACGCGAAAGCGCCACGGACTTCGGAAGATCGCCTCACCGCAACGGTCGAACGCGTTCCGGATTCGGGCGTGGCCGATCTCGACGCGGTTTGGGAAGCGGAATGGAAGGAAAACTTGTTCGAGGGAGCAATTGCGCGGGTGAAAAAGAAAGTCGATCCCAAGCAATTTCAGATTTTCGATTGCTACGTCCGCAAGGAATGGCCGGCCCAGAAAGTCGCTGAGCAATTGCGGGTCAGCGTCGGACAGGTTTATCTGGCGCGGCATCGCGTCGGCGCGGTGCTGAAGAAGGAAATTCGCGCGCTGGAGAAAATGGAGGGTCACGCTCCGTCGTGACCGTTTCACGCGGACGGGACGGAGCCCGTCCCTCCAAGCTAATTGCCTCTTACGCGGGCGCTGTGTAAAATCGGCACCATTCCGGATCAAGTTTCCGCTAAAATCCCTGTCGTCCCCGATCACGAACTTCTGCGCGTGATCGGTCGCGGCGCTTATGGCGAAATCTGGATGGCGCGCACAGTGACCGGCGGATTGCGCGCGGTCAAAATTGTTTACCGGAGCACATTCGAAAGCGAGCGCGCGTTTCTTCGGGAGTTTGAGGGAATGTCCGCGTTCGAACCGATCTCGCGCGGACACGAAGGCTTCGTAGACATCCTCCACGTCGGTCGCACGGCCGAACATCTCTATTACAGCATGGAGCTGGCGGACGATCATCTCGCCGGCCGCAGAATCGACATCCTCAATTACGAGCCGCGCACTTTGAAAAGCGACTTGGCCCGGCACAAACGTCTGTCCGCTGATGAATCGATCCAACTCGGGCTTTCGTTAACCGAAGCGCTCGAAGCATTGCACCAACATGGTCTCACCCATCGCGATATTAAACCGTCGAACATCATTTTCATCGACGGCATTCCGAAACTTGCCGACATCGGATTGGTCGCCGCGAGCGGTCAGCAATCGTTTGTCGGAACCGAAGGTTACGTTCCACCGGAAGGTCCGGGGACTGCGCAATCCGATGTTTTTAGTCTCGGCAAACTTCTTTACGAAGTCAGCACGGGAAAGGATCGGCTCGATTTTCCAGAGATCGATTCGCAGTTGAGCACTCGACCCGACCGGGAGCAGCTCCTCCAACTAAACGACGTCCTGGTCAAGGCTTGCGCAAACGATGCGAAAAAGCGGTATCGGACCGCGGCGGAGATGAATCGCGATCTGGCCGCGCTCGAAGCCGGCCGCCCTCCAGCGCGCGCGAAATCCGTCTGGCGGATTTTAGCCGCAACGATTTCGATTCTGGCAATCGGAGTCGTTGCATTTTTGTTTTATTCCTGGCGCAGCGGATCAGGCGCGGAGATGCATTTAAAGACGACGATCCGCACCGATCCGCCAGGCGCTCTGGTAATTTTGGGCGATCACGCGGAGAAAAGTCCGGCAACATTTGAAGACTTAGATCAACGCAAATACCGGCTGCGGATCATGAGCCCGGGTTACGATCCGATCGAAACTACGGTTGATCTGGGCGCGCTGCGTACGCCGCAGCCGTCGGAATTTCATCTCGTCCGCAGTAAAGGTAACCTTCAAATCGAATCGGATCCGACTGGCGCGCAATTCTCGTTGCGGAGCGAAGACGGCCAGTTCTCGCGTCAAGGCGTGACACCGCAAACGATTGTCGATCTTCCAACGGGAAAATACTCGTTGATAGCGCATCGCGGGAATTGGGAAATGCGCGACGAGATCGAAGTGCAACGCGGCGAAACGGCACGAAAGTCGTTCGCGTTCGTGACCGCGCCGATGAAGATCACCAGCGAACCGGCTGGCGCTGAAATTATTGTCGACGGGACGCCGCGAGGACGCACCCCGTTGCAAATCGACTTGCCGGCCACTTCTCATGTGATCGGCGCGCATGTCGCGGGTTGGCCTAACGAAGAACAAAAGATCGACATCGGCCCGCAACAGTCGAACAGCGCTCATTTTGTTTTTGCGAACGGCAGCGTGAAAATCACCAGTGCGCCCGGCGGGGCGTTGGTTCGGGCCAACGGAAAGGAACTGGGACAAACCCCTCTCGTAATTGAAGAAGTAAAACCGGGCGATGTGACTTACGAGCTGCGTTTGTCCGGTTACAACCCGACCACGGTCACCGGCAAAGTCGATCCGCAACAGCAAACTTTTCTGGCCGCGCGACTGGAAAAAAGCGTCGGACCCGCGCCGGGACAGCCATTTACTAACTCGTTAGGCATGAAGTTTGTTCCGGTTGGGGACATTCGCGTTTCAGTTTGGGAAACGCGAGTGCAGGACTATGCGGCATTTTTGCAGGCGACCGGTCGCCGTTATGAACCGACCGATTTCCAACAGGCGCCGACCCATCCGATCGTCAAGGTGAACTGGTTCGACGCGGTGGCGTTCTGCAAATGGCTCACGGACAAAGAGCACGACGAAAATCTGATCGAAGATCGACAATCGTATCGATTGCCGACCGACCGGGAATGGAGCCTGGCGGTCGGACTGCAGAATGAACCCGGCGGAACGCCGCAGGCGCGGGACGGCAAAATCAAAAACCAATTTCCGTGGGGAAAACAATGGCCGCCGCCGAGCGGAGCCGGGAACTACGGAATTCCGCAAAAGCACGGCGCGACCGCGCCGGTCGGAAGTTTTAAATCCAACTCGTTTGGGCTGTACGATCTCGGCGGCAACGTTTGGGAATGGTGCGCCGATACCTACAAAGGCGGAACCAGTCCGACCGGCCGCGATTGGGGAGTGCTGCGCGGCGGTTCCTGGGCGACGACGAACAAGTTGGAGATGCAATCGTCTTATCGGAACGTGGTCGATCGAAATGAGCGCGATGTCATCTACGGTTTTCGTTGCGTGTTATCCGCGCAACCGAATGAGAGCGACAAGCAGTAAGAAAGCAGCGAGCGCGTTCGCAAGAAATGGCGAGCTAATCCCAAGCACCGCGCAGAGTTGTTCACCGTCCCGGTAAAAATTCCATTATGTCGACGAACCTGCCGCGCGAGGCGCCCGCGGCCAACACTTGGCCGCGATTACACCGACTCCTTGAGAAGCATCCAGAAGTGAAACAGGTCCGTCTGGATACGGACAGTCATGGCGTTGCGATCGGGTTTTACGAAACACCCTCACCCGAAACGATCGAGCAAATTGAGTCGACAGTCCGCGGTCAGTTGGCTGGGTTCTGGGATGTATCGGTTGAACCTGACGGCGATCCGACTATTCACCTGCATCGGATTGACGGCCATACAGCCGAACTGCATCGCGCCCATCCGGCTAACGAGCCGCCCATAATTTGGCGGCGTCTCAAGCTGCCAGCGTGGCGGAATCGTCCATATCCGCCGGCGGTGCAACGCAATCACCGAGTAATGCTACTGCTGGCGGCGATTTGCGGTCTTGGCACGTTGCTGGGATTTCTGTTGGCACGTGCCGGAGTCAATGAAGTCGCGGTGAGTTTGCTATTTGCCGCCGCTTATGTGACCGGCGGCTGGTTCGCAACGCAGGATGTCTGGCAAGGCCTCAAGAATCGAACGATCGACATTCAATTCCTAATGATCGCCGTGGCGTTGGGCGCATTGTTTGTCGATGCCCGAGCGGAGGGCGCGACGTTGCTGTTTCTTTTTTCGCTTAGCAATGGGCTTGAGCAGTTCGCAAATTATCGGACGCGCAAATCGATTGAATCTCTGCTCAAGGTTGCGCCGAAACATGCGCTACGTCGCAGAAATGATCGTTGGATCGAAGTGCCGGTAGAAGAGATCGAAATTGAAGACGAATTGTTGGTCAAGCCGGGCGAGCTATTTCCCGTTGATGGCATCGTCATCGACGGCGCGACGTCAGCTGATGAGTCGGCATTGACTGGCGAAGCCATTCCAGTGGCGAAACGAATCGGGGACGAGGTGAGCGGCGGTACTCTCAATCTCGATGGCAAAACGGTGATTCGCGCGACACACCAGCTCGAAGAGAGCGCGCTCAGTCGCATTTTGGCACTGATCGAGGTCGCGCAACAACAGAAAGCTCCGGCCCAACGCTTCACTGACGCGTTCAGCCGGTATTACACCTGGATCGCGCTTTCGCTCGGCTTAGTGGTGTTCGTTGTTCTTCTGCTATTTCATCGCACACCAGCAGTCGCCTTCTATCGCGCAATGACGGTTCTCGTGGTTGCCTCGCCATGCGCTCTCGTGCTGTCGATCCCATCCGCGATCCTGGTTGCAATTGCTTCGGGTGCGCGAAATGGAATTCTGTTCCGCGGTGGCGTAGCGGTTGAGAATCTGGCGCGTGCGACCCATTTCGCTTTCGATAAAACAGGCACGCTCACGAAAGGTTCGTTGGTTGTCTGTCGAATTGCTGTTTTCGGATGTGAGCGCGAAAACGATCTTTTACAAGTTGCGGCGTCAGTAGCGCATTTTTCCACTCACCCGTTGGCGCGGGCGATCGTGGACGAAGCGGAGCGGCGTCAGATTGAACTGGTTTCGGCGGCGGATTTCTTAAATGTCGCCGGCCTTGGAATGGAAGCTTCCATTAAAGGGAAAAGATTTCTTGTCGGCAGCCGGCGCTTTTTGCGCGACCGAGGGCTGCCCTGTCCGGTCGTTGCGCCGACGAACGAAGCTGAGGTCTGGCTTGGCGACACGGAGGGGCGCGGTGTGTTTTATTTGCGCGATGAGATCCGTCCGGCCGCCAAAAGGGTTGTGGATTTCTTAAAACGTTCGGGTTTGAAGGTGACCCTTTTGACGGGCGATCGCGCTGGGCCTGCGGCGACCGTTGCCGAACAAGTCGGGATTTCAGATGTCCGCGCCGAATTGAGTCCCCAGGCGAAGCTCAAATGCATTCACGCTTGGCGCGCGGCCGGCAAGAAAGTGGCGATGGTCGGTGACGGAATTAACGACGCGCCGAGTCTGACCGCCGCAGATGTCTCGATCGGAATGGGCGCGCGCGGTTCGGATGCCGCGCTGGAACAGGCCGATGTGATTTTGATGCACGATAAGATCGAGAATCTCGAAGATGCTTTGCGCTTGAGCCAGCGCGCGCGCTCGGTCATCGGCCAAAATATCGTCATTTCGCTTGGGGTAATCCTCTTCCTGCTGGTCTCGGCGCTGTTGGAGAAAATCAATCTCAGCACGGGCGTAGTTGGTCACGAAGGCAGCACGGTCGTCGTTATCTTGAATGCGCTACGTCTTTTTCGCGTCGCCCCCAAGCGCAGCACGTAGGTGGTCGAGAAACGGGATCTGCGCCGGATTGATTTTGCGGCGCGCGATTTCTTCAGGGAAAAATTCCGCGCGATCCACTTCGGGGAAATCCTTGAATTGTTTCGAACGCGACGGCCACTCGAGCTGAAACGTGTTCGATCGCAACTCGAACGGTTGTGGCAAATCGCCCTCGAAGCCCCAGCAGTGAACGGTCTTGCCGCCTTTCTGTTTGATCGAACCGAGCGGGATCCAGGCGTCCGACGGCTTGAATCCGAGTTCTTCTTCAAATTCAATCCGCGCGCGAGTCAATAAATCTTCATCGTCCGCCGTGGTTTCGCCTTTCGGAATACTCCACGCGCCGTCGTCCTTGTTTTTCCAGAACGGTCCGCCGGGATGCACGAGCAGAAATTCGAGCGAATTATTTTTCCGCCGGAACATCAGCAGACCTGCGCTGATGTTACTTCGTTTCCGAATTGATTCAGCGCTCATGCCTGATCGATCAACAAGCCGCTGGCTCGCTGCGGCCTAACGAGAATAAGATGAGCTACGGCGACCGACAGCGCGCTTTGCTTTCACGAACAACACTTTAACGGTCCTACAAGGTGGACACCAGCCGGGTCGCCGTTAGCTCGATCGCATGGTTAGACCTCTCGCGTCGTGACGCGAGGATTGACCTGCCCCGCGAGGAGCGCGATGGCGGCAGGGCCACCGCCTCGCGGGAGCGGTGTTTATTATTTGTTGGCGGTGCTGAGGGTAGAGCCTTCGGCGATGCATTCCCATTTGCCGTTGCGCTCCATGAAGGTGTCGACCCAAATATAGGTGTGGCTGAATGATTTGCCGCTCTTGTCTTTGCCTTTTTCGGTGTAGTCCCCGGTGACGGTGGCTAGGTTCGGCGCGTAAACGTGCACTTCCATGTTGGAGTTGGCGCCTGAGCTCATGGTGTCGGTGCTGGACTTAGTTTCGTCAACGTAGTCGGCTTTGCTTTGATGTTTCGCTTTGGAGCTAACCCCGGCGTAATCGTCGGCCAGCGTAGTGCCCAAGAAAGCAGCGCCGTGGTCTTTGTCCATGGCCGATTTCGCCCAGTCGTCTTCGATTTGCTTGAGCTTGGTTTTGATGGCGTCGTTGTCCTGCGCGCGAACGCTTGGGGTGAAAGCGAGAGCAACGGCGGTGATGAGTAATAATGGTGTGAGTGCGTGTTTCATACTGAGTGGTTTTCTTTGGTGGAGTTGACCGGCAGCTCGTCTCGAACCCCAAAGCCCCTCCCGGGCGAGCCACGTCGAAGCAGCGCTTCGACTCGCATATTGATGGCGCAGGCTATCGGACAAAGGAATCGCCGGTCAAGCGCTAACCGGGCCAATTTATGCCAAAGTGCATTTAGGTCTAACGAGAATAAGATGAGCGACCGCTGACGAGAGCGAGTTTCTCATTTGTTCTACTTTCTAATTTTCGCCTCCGTAATCTTCTTTCCGATTAGCGGTTCGCTCCATCGCATGGTTAGACCTCCTGCGTCTGTCTCGACTGATCATCACGAGGGTGAACCAAAGCCCTCCTGCGGAACCAACGAAGATCGACAAGAACATGACAGTGTCGCCAGTTTTCAGTTCGGCGAACACATCGTCGAACGTGTACAAGCGTGACAACGGGGTATGATAATACATCTTGTTAGTGTATTTCGAGTCGGCATGCATGCGGATGCCAAGACCCACAAGAATCATCACGGCCGCGATGCCCATTAAAACGATCGGATATTTCATTCAACTAAGTGAGGCGCAAAGCTCTAGTGAGACTGGATGAAGCAGTGCCAACATTTCCGAAATCACACTTCATGGGTCTAACGAGAATAAGATAAGCCACGCGAGGGTGTCGTAACAAACTCATTGAGGTTTTCTTGCAAAGGGCGCGTTGGCTTCATCGATTGGTTAGGTCTAGTCATTTGCGAATGTCGGACGGCCTGATCGGGAAAGTTTTCGGAGAGCCCGAACAGCGAACCAGATAATCGAAACTGCAACAACGCTGTTGATGACGAGGGGGAGCCAATACGCAGGCTGAACCGGCGCTGTCCCGCCGAGAATGCGATCTGTAAGTGGCGCAAGCGGGTAGTGTGTGACGAGGTGGACAAAGCACATGACTGACAAACTGAATGGCGCTTCCGTCCCACCGCTATCAAGAATCGCCATGCTGACACCAATGCAGTATGCAGCGCTGAACCACGACACGATCACATGAGCAAACACGCATCCAGCAAAGATGAGCTTGGCGCGGCGCGTCATAGACCTAACGAGAATTAGACGTATAAACTTGCAAATGCACGTGAAAATGAAAATTCACGCCAAAATTAATTTTCAGACTCGTCGCCACGACTTTACTCCATTACAAACTCCAACATGCCCCCAGATGACCATAACGACCTTCATTACACGCTCACGCTTTTGAATCACCAAACCGGACAAAAATTGAAAATCGAACTGCTCGATCTCCCGTTTCCTTGCCGCAGATACAATCTAAAGGTGAATGGAGAATGGGCGAAGAAAGTTCCCGTCGCTTCCAAGACGGCGGTGATGCAGGAGCTTCGTGCGTGGTGGGTTGCTCATTGAAAGCAATCCGCCGCTAGTTTGCACCGACGGCACACGACTTGGTGAACGAGTTTGGCGGAAATCCAAAAAAGCCCCGCCGAGCTTGCACGCGTTTAGGGGCGACGTTCCGTATCAATGAAGGATGCCCAGAGACCCAAGTGTCGCGGGATCCATCCCTGACGTGATATTCATGTGACGATCGCTTTGGTAGCGCGCGAGGGCAGCCCGAGTGAGCGGACCCATTTTGCCGTCGATGGCGTAGGTGTAATAACCAAGCTGCTGCAATTTGGCCTGAACGCCGGCGACGATCTGGTCGGGGGTCAGGCCGTTGGAGCCATAAATCGGTTCGTTGTACTCATAATAAGAGTAGGGATCGTAACCCCAGGCCGGATACCACCAGCCGTCGTCCCAGCCCCACCAGCCCCAGTCGAAAAAGATGAACGCCGCGCAATGGTGCCTCCACCAATCGTGGTCATGATGATGGTGGTGGTTATTTGCGTTGATCTGGTGCGCCTGCCCAGTGCTTGAAACGTTTCCTTTCCAATTGCGTAAACGCGCGGAAGTTTGCGGGTCCAGTTTTGTTTTGCTGATCGTGGCGATGCCGGAAGGTGAGTGCAACTTGCCACTAGCTTGCTGTCCTCCGGTGCGGACGCCGTTCGAGTTCGAGTTCACAGGATGATGAATAGTCGAGTTACGCACTCCCGGATAAACCAATGTGCGCTGGCCGTTTCCTTGAACGGTTGTCATCGGTTGATACGATTTCGGTCCGGAAAAATTATGCGGTACGCCGCCACCGATCGGGGCCGCAACCGGCGCGCTTCCTGCGTGATGTACCGGAGCCGGTGGTGGCGCGGAATCCGATGACGAATTGCCGCTGCCTTTGGCGAACGCATCGGTCCCCAAGACCGGCAAAAGAACAACGCTTACCGCTGCGAACAAATATTTCATGAGACGCCCTTCAGCAATGTAACCATCTTACCCTAGTTTCGTTGCGCTCTTCTATCGCGATCTTTCGCGCATGGCCATCACGGCTGGCCTTGGCATTTTTGCATCGTTTCGATCAATTTGCGGCGAGTGGTCTGAAGACGGTGCACCATCACCTGGCAGATTCGCTGGGAAAGATCGTGGCCAAGGGTGATGTCCTCGTTGTAATGCCGACGCAGGACATCGCCATCGAAGAAGATCGCAGTCGTGGGTTCGATCGCGCGCGCGTCGAAGTGCCAGCGATAAGGCGGGAACAGCCAGGACCAACCCAGTGGCTCGCCGGCGCAGACGATGTCGGTAGCGAGCGGCCCATGTTCCATTACCGAGCCTTCGAGCGCGATTCTTCCCGTCTCGACAAGGTAGAAACCATGCGCTGGTTCGCCCGCCCGAAAAATTATCTCGTCGCGGGCGAAGGTTTTCTTTGCGGCATGACGCGCGAGGAGCTCGACGTGGTGCGCACTCATTCCGGCGAGAAACGGATGCGCCGCGATTTCCTTCCAAAGATCCGGCTTATTTTCGAGAACGTGGGGCAGAGATTCGGTTTTCATACGTGACATTATTCCCCCGGCCGACGGGCACCGCTCGGCGCGTCTTGGCGAATTGTGTGCGTTTTTTGCGACACGGGTGGTTGTTCACAACAAGAAACGGGTAGCGAATGCCAATTACGGCGGAGCAGCGGCGGACGATCGCCGTCAGACTCTCCTCATGAAGAAGCCAGACAGTTGCGTTGCCGTCCTTGGTGAACCTGTCCATTCAGGCGAAAGCTGCCGATGCGCGTCAGGGTTAGTTCCGAAGCAAACGCGAACGAAAGAGCATATTTACACCCTCGGAATCGAAGAGGAGTTTCAAATCATCGATCCGGAAACGCGCGAGCTACGGTCGCACGTTCAACAGATCTTGGCCGATGGCAAAGTCTTTCTGAAAGAACATGTGAAATCTGAATTCCACCAATCAGTGGTGGAATTGGGCACTGAAATCTGCCCTGACATTCGCGCTGCACGCGAGCAGGTGATCGAGCTTCGGAGCGAACTGGCGAGCATCGCGGAGATGGGAGGCCTTAAGATTGCCTCCTCAGGAACCCATCCGTTTTCGCACTGGATGGATCAATTGATCAGCCCGGACGAACGTTATGTGACGATTTTGAACGACATGCAGCAGATTGCCCGCGCGAATTTGATCTGGGGATTGCACGTGCACGTTGGAATTCCAGATCGCGAAGAAGCAATCGATGTGATGAATCAGGCGCGCTATTTTCTTCCGCATCTATACGCGTTGTCGACCAACTCACCATTTTGGCTCGGCCAAAACACCGGGTTAAAAGCGTACCGGCAGATGATTTTCGAGCGTTTTCCGCGAACCGGAATTCCGGACGCGTTCGAAAGTCTTTCCGAGTATGACGATTACCTGAAAATGCTCGTGTCAACGAACTGCATCGACAACGCTAAGAAAATCTGGTGGGACATTCGACTCCATCCGTTTTTTAACACGATCGAGTTTAGAATTTGCGACGCACAATCGCGGGTCGATGACACGATTGCGCTGGCGGCACTGATGCAGGCCATCGTGGTCAAACTGCACAAACTTCGCGCCCAAAACGTGACCTTCCGAAGTTATCCGCGGCGATTGATCGACGAAAACCGGTGGAGGGCAGCGCGTTACGGTTTGGACGGCAAATTGATCGATTTTGGTCGCGGCTGCGAAATGGATGAGCGCGCGTTGCTTCACGAGATGCTCGAATTTATCTCCACGGAAGTGTCCGAACTCGGCCTTCAACGTGAAATCGAGCATGTCGAGAAAATCTTGCGTGAAGGCACTGGAGCGGATCGCCAACTGCGCGCCTGGGAAAACAGCCGCGGAGATCTCAAGGCCGTGGTCGACCAGATTGTCGATGAAACGTATGAAGGGCTAGTGCTCGGCCACAACGGGCGGAGTCGGGTCATTAATGCTGCCTGACCTGCGGGCCAATTTGAGTTGGGCGACAGAGTAACAAAGGGCGACGCACAGCAACGATCCCGCGAACAGTAAAAGCGCATAAAGCAATTGCGAGTGTTCGCCAATCCAATCGTTTCCGCCGCCGGCCACTTTCAGCGCCAGATCGACATCGGCGTCGGAAAAGTTCGTGCCGTAAAACCATTTCGCGATCCGGAGTTTCGGATCGACAACGACGAGAATATTCGGGTGAGTGAATTCAGTTCCGGCCTTGCCAACCTGAACTCCGATCGACTCCAGCAAAGCGTCGACGTTATTTTGCGACGCGGCTCCAACCGACCAGCCGAGCGGAATATTTTCGCGCTGACGATATTTGGCGAGGGTGGCAGCGTTATCTGTCGAATCGAACGAGAACAACAGGACACGGAATTGTCGTGGATCGGTCGCCGAATTCGCCAGCGCAGTTTTTAATCGATCGACATTTTGCAAACACGGGCCCGGGCATCGTGTGTAGATCGGCAGTAACACCAGTGGATAGCCTGAAAATTCCGATAGCGCGCGGGCCCGGCCCGTCTCATCGATCCACGTGATCGACGCGACCGGGTGTCCACGTTCCGGCGCAAGGTCGACCACGTTCCCTCGCAAATCTGCGCTGAGGAAAAGAAAAACTAAAAGTGCGGACCGCGTCATGGTTTTGGCGCGGCCGTGATCGGCAACGGCCGGTCCGGTGTGTAGGGCGGCGCGCCCGGGAAATTGCTTCGCAACGTTTGTGCGATTGGCGGAGCGTAAGCGATCACGAGCAACAGCACCGCGCCGGCCAGCCATGGAGTGAAACTCTGGACCGCGCGCACCTGTTCGTCGTGATACGGCTCCGACACAATGAGCTCGAGAGAACCTTGGGTTGTCGATTTGCTGAAAAGCGTGGCAAAGAAAACGACGAAGAAAATCAACGCAGCGATGGTCATGATCGTTCCGCCGATGGTTCCGAGATGTTTTGCCGCCTGCCAATCGGCATGATAAAGCGGCGACTGCGGATTGGTGTAAGTAAGTCCCATGTTCGTGCGGCGCGGTTCCCCGCCGGCCCCGCCAATGAATAAGCCGGTGGAGAAGATCATGATTCCGAGGGTCCAGATGTAGGGCATCCAAACATTCAGTCGCGGCAGTTTGATTTGCTTGCCGGTAAGTTTCGCGACGAGGAAAAGCGTCATGCCGATGTAAGAAAGAAAGACCGGGCCGGCGACGGTTTGATGAAAGTGGGCAGGGAGCCAGGACGTGTTGTGGACGACTATATCGAGATTGTAGGACGCGTTGATGATTCCGGTGACGCCGCCAAAAATAAAAATGAACAGGCCGCTGAAGAAATAACCGAAGAGCCAGCGGTCCTTGTCGAGGTAAGGAAGTTTTTTCCACCAACCGAGCAAACCGCGACCGCCATTCGCTCGCGCACCGAGCTCCATCGAAGCGGCCATCACAAACGCGGTGGCAAAGCTCGGCACCGCCACCAGCATCGTGAAGAACGCGTGCACGAACTTCCACGTGCTGCTGATTCCCGGTTCGGTGAATTGATGATGAATGCCAACCGGCGCCGAATAAAGCACCAGCCACATGAAGGTGAGTCGTCCGGCGAAATCGGAAAACAATTTACCACCCGCGAGCTTCGGCAGCATCGTGTAGTACATGACGTAGGTCGGCAGCAGCCAGAAGTAGACGAGGGGATGTCCGAAAAACCAAAAAAGCATCCGAGCCAGCGGCACGTTGACCGTCGGGACCCAGCCCATCGACCACGGGAGCAGCAGAAAAATAATTTCGATCGCGACAGGTAACGTCGCGATCAGCCAGACGATGAACGCCGCGAAAATTCCGACGACTGCGAGTGGAACCTTTTCTCCGCGGTGCGTGCGTTTCCACGCAAGGTAGACCGGCATCCAGTTAAAGAACGCGATCCACGAACCGACAACGACGAGAGTGAGTCCGATATAAAACGCCGGGTGCGCGCGCAGCGGCGGATAAAACGTGTAAAGCACGCTGGAGGTCCCTGAAAGAATCGCCGCCGCCGTGAGCAGCGTTCCAATGATCATCAGCGCGAACGAAAGCCAGGCGACTTTCATGTTCACTCGTCCGAGATAAAAACGAATCACGGCATAACCAAACGCGACCGCGAAGAAAGTGGTGAACACGATTGCGTTGACGACGCCGTGGAGTGTGAGCCCCTGATAATATTCAAGGCCGAAAACCTTTCGGGTATGAATGTGACCGGCGCGATAAAGCACCTGCATCATTCCGTGATAAATCCCGAGAATCAGCAGCGCGGTCGGAAAGATCAGCTCGATCAGGATCATTCGTTTCAATCCTGTTTCGATCTCGATCTTGCTTGCCGCGCCGTAGCTCGGCGAAGGCGGGTGTTCGTTAACCAATTCCATCTCTGTTATTTCAGGTTCTCGAGATATTTAAGGATCAGATTGATCTCCTCGTCAGTCAGCTCCGGCTTCGGCATTACATCATCGAAGCCGTCCACAACTTTCGCGCTCGGATCGACGATCGATTCGCGCAGATACGCGTCATCCGTCGTGATCGTCGGCCCATTCTTTAATTTCGTTTTGCGGCCGTACATGCCTTTGAACGTCGGTCCGATTCCTTCCGAGCCATCAACCGAATGGCAAGTCAGGCAATCTTTCGCTTCGAGCAGCTTGTAGACAGCATCGTTTATCCCGGTGTCGGCTGCTTCGGCCTTCTTAGGCGTGAATGTCGCAGCATCGACCACATGCAGGCTCGCGGCCATTTGCTCGTGTCCGGTTCCGCAATATTCGTGGCAGAGCAGTTGATAATTGTGCGGACGATCGAATTTTACCCGCGCGTAATTCACCACGCCGGGGACCGCCATCAGGTTCAGGTTCGTGCCTAACAGGATCAATCCGTGCGTGACATCGGGCGTGCTCAGATAAAAGTCGACTGTCGATCCAGCCGGGACCGTTACTTCCTTTGGCTCGAACTCCCACATTTTCGCGACGTAATGCACTTCGTAATGATCGGCAGCGTGGGTGATCAATTCGCCTTTTTGAAACGGCTTAACGTCGGTCAAACAGGTCGGCAACCCGACGTGAAACATATTGATCGCCAGCGCGGCCAGGCCAAACAGCACAATTACGAACGCGACCGAGATGATGATGATTCGCCGCTCAAGTTTTAAAGCAGGAGTCATTTCAGCTGCGCGCGATCATGACCCAGTAAATCACGAACCAGAGCGCGGCGTAGAAGACTAGCAACAGTGCGAAGAAAAAAACCGCGCCGCTCGGAAAGAATCCTTTGTCCTCTTTGTCCTGGCTCGATTGAATCACTTTTCGAGTTGTCGCAGTTTTAAGTAAATCGTCAGCATCAACAGACCGATCACCGCAATGCTGGCAGCTAATCCGTACTGCCGGTATTTGTATTCTGCGCGTGCCTTATTGGTAAGGTCTTCAGTCTTGCCAATCGCTTCGATTCCCGAGGCAGCTACTTGCTGGAAAGTATTTCGACTGAACGAGTGCACATACGTTCGCGATTTTTTCACGGTGTCACTCAATTCGGTTAACTGGTTGGTGATTGGTTCGACATCCAGACCTTTGGCCGCGAATTTTTCCGAATCGGCGCCGAGCCGTTTTCGCGCTTCATCCATCTGGGCAATTGTGTGGTGAAAGTAATCCGCCGTTTGGATGCAATTGGGATTATTTGTTGCGTATTGACGGTGGCAATCGCCGCACAAACCGCCGACGGCAGTCGACAGCATCGCATCGCTCGTTTTGACAATTTTGTGGTTGCCGTGGCATTGGCCGCATTCCGGCCAGTTATGTTGATTGAAAGCCTGTTTGTGTTTGCTGCCATCGAACAGGCCGGCGTTTGCGGAATGGCAGATACTGCAACTCTTGCTCACTTGGGCGACGCCTGGCGGACTGGCCGCGTGATTGCCATGAC
Source organism: uncultured Verrucomicrobiae bacterium (assembly GCA_963814965.1). Classification (GTDB taxonomy): domain Bacteria; phylum Verrucomicrobiota; class Verrucomicrobiia; order Chthoniobacterales; family UBA10450; genus AV40. The sequence goes on along the minus strand of CAWFFA010000026.1, from coordinate 400,377 downwards.
AGGTATTGCATCGCGGCGCGCCGAGGTCGCCGCGCGCCAGGGCTTTGCCGTGAACGCTTTCGCGATATTCCGCCAGTTGCGTCGTCGGCAGGGGTGAACCGTCGGCGCGTGTCATACCGGCCATGACGGTGGCGTTCGCATGACAGGCGCCGCAAGTTTCGGGCACGCGTTGCGCGTAAACTTTCGATTGAGGATCTTTCGCCGGCCGGATTCCGTGAACGCCGTGACAGCTCACGCATGATGGCGCGCGATCATCGTGAAGATCGAGAAGTCGATGGCCGTGCGGGCTGGTTTTGAACTTCGCGAGCTGATCAGTCGGCAACGCTGGATTGAAGTCGTGCATTTTCGCCGGGTCAGCATGGCAGCGCGCGCAGAATTGGACGACCCACGCACGGTTCTTGTCCCGATCTTTTTCCGGCCACTCTTTTACCTGGTCATGACCAAGGTCGGCGGTCGGATCCCCGCCGTGGCAGCCAGCGCAGGAAAGGCCCTGACGAAAGTGGACATCTTGCACCACCTCTTTCAGATTCATGTGCGATGGCGGAGAACCGGCGGGCGCGACTGTAAAGAGTGTGTCGGCTCCTTGGTTGGCGGAATCGCTGTGGCAAAGAACGCAGTTGTTCTGCAGCAGCACCTCCATCTTCTGCGGAGTCAATTTTAGCTCGAGCAGGATCGACAAGTGCTCGGCGCGCGAAATCGTTTCCTTTTCAACATCGCGATTGAGCAGCTCTTTTAGATTATCATTGAGTCCATCGAAATAACTTCGCTGCTCCGGTGTGATAATGACGTTCCCGTGTTCGTCTTTGGCGTCGAGCATCGCCGCAAGTTTTGGCGAGGTTTTGGGTGGCGTTTGATCTGCCGCGAACGCGACTGTCGAGAACAGGACAAGACCGGCCAGGATCGGGATCGTTCTCATGCGACGGTGCTCCGGCTACCGCGACCAAGCACATACATCACGACTATCACAAACGCCGCCGCGCCCGCAGAGATGAGTCCGGCAAGCAGGTAGGAGAATCCAAGTAAACCGTGGAGCGCGATGTGCAACAGCGCCGCGCCAGTGAGAATGAACCAGCGATGTTCGAACCGCCAGGCGCGAATAATCACGACAACTGCTCCGGCGGTCACGGTCCACAATGCGCACACGCGGGCGATTTTCTGAAGCGAGGCTGGATCATCGGTTCCACTGGGGGCGCCGATGTCCCAACCCATCAGCGTGAGATAAGTGAGGAAGAGAATTGCGGCCCAACCAAAGTCGGTGAATGCGGGCGAATACATGTTGCGATAAGCGCGCCGATCGAGCCACGGAATGATCGCCCAGATGCCGAGCAGGATTGCGATTACAAACAAGCAGACCTGCGGTCCTTCGAGGCCAAACAAATGCGGCGGAAATTCTTTGAGAAGCTGATATTCCCACAAGAAATACCATTCCGGTTTGATTCCCGGATATGCGGGAGCGAACGGATCGGCCTTCTGACCGAGTTCCCAGTCCATTCCCGGAATTCCCGGTCCATAAGGCAGAAAAACCGCGAGCGCTGCGAGCAACATCAGGCACGCAAACCAGAGCAGCAGATCGCGCAGTGCGAAGCTTGGGAAGAATTTCATTCCGCGCGGCGCGGTCGTTGTGGCGATCGGTGGTGCCATTCCTTGCCGTTGGATCAACAAAAGATGCAATCCAATCACGCCGACAAACGCCAACGGCAAAATCACGACGTGTCCGGCGAAAAACCGGTAAAGTGTGTTGATGGTTACATCGTGTCCGCCCCGCAGGACTTGCAACAGCCAGTCGCCTAACAACGGCACGGAACTGACGATGTTGGTGCCGACCGTCGTCGCGAAGTAAGCGAGCTTGTTCCACGGCAACAAATAACCAGAAAACCCAAAGCCCAGGGTCAGCAAAAACAACAGGTAGCCGGAAACCCACGTTATCTCACGCGGTGGGCGGTACGCCTTCAACATCATGGTGCTGAACATGTGGAGCAGCAGCGAAATAATCATCAGGTGCGCGCTCCAACTGTGAATTGATCGGATCAACCATCCGAACGGCACCTTTGTGGTCAGGAACCGGATGCTTTCGTAGGAGGTAGCTTCACCGGGTTGATAATACATCAGCAGCAACACGCCGGTGATCACCTGGACGACGAAGAAAAACATCGTCACCCCGCCGAGATAGTACCAACCCAGCCAATGCGAGCCGATCGGCACTTCCTTGTGGCGCAAAAATTCGAACAACGGCGTTAGTTGATAACGTCGATCGATCCAACCCCGTAAACCGCCGCCCTCCGGCGTCTGATTGTCAGGCGTGTTGTTCAGAAATGATGATGCTGCCGTCGGGTTGTCGTTGGGCGACGTACTTTGTTAAAGGTTGAGGCGGCGGTCCGGATAAGACGCGACCGTTCATATCGAATCTGCCGTCGTGACATGGACACCACATCACGGATTGCCCTGGCAAGTAGGTGATGGTGCAGCCCTCGTGCGTGCACTTGGCGCCGAACGCGAACAGTTGATCCTGCGATTGCAAAACAATCACCCGCTGACCGCTCACTGGAACGATGACGAACTTGTTTTGCTCGAGCTTGGCCACTTCATCGCGCGTCAAATGTGCCGGACCTGTCGGGCCTGTTTGGGGAAGCGGTTTGAGATAGCGGATGATCGGATACGCGACGCTCGCGATCCAGCCCAACGCGGTGGCGCCGAGAATGATGTCGAGAAAATGGCGGCGCGACGTTTTCGAATTGGAAGGGCCTGGTTCTTCCATGGTCGTTCTCGAAAAATCCTATCCGGCGGCAATCATTGTATCAAGCCGCGCTTGCGTCCGGAATTTGTTCATCCGAAGAAATGCGCGACGTCCGAAAACTCTTCCAATGTTCGAGCGGCATGCTCGCTATCGTGATTAGGGCAAGTTGGCTGATCATGAAACCGAGGAGCCACGGAAAAGCTTTTTGCATGAAGCCATAGGAGTGCAGGCCGACCCCGAGCATGTTCACGCCGAACCAGGAAAAGCTGGTAACAATGTTGCCGAAAATCGCCATCATCATTAGCCCGCGTTGGCGAATAAATCCGCCCCAACGCGCATGCAGAGTAATGGCACACCAAAGGACGATCAGCACCGCGCCGTTTTCTTTCGGGTCCCACCCCCAGAATCGGCCCCAGGATTGGTCCGCCCAGATTCCGCCGAGCACAGTGCCGACGAAACTGAACAACGTGGCAAAACACACCACTCCGTAAGTCATGCGCGCCAGGGAATCGGCGGTTTGCTTTTTCAACGAGCGCGTGAAAACGCCGCGCACGATGTAGATAATTGCGAGCATTCCGGCGAGGAACATCGCCGAATAACCGGTAGTGATCGCCACCACGTGCGTCGCCAGCCAGATATTGGTGTCGAGCACCGCTTGCAACATCTCCAATGTGTCGCCACTGCCCGCGAGGTGATGCGCGATAATCAAGGTGACGAAACCGATCGCGCCGGCGCAGGCTGCGCCAATTCCATCGCGAAAAATTCGTTCCAGAATCAGCGAGACAATGACCGCGCCCCAGCCTATGAAAATCGCCGACGAATAAAGGTTCGTGACGGGCGGGCGTTCTTGCAGATACATCCGCGAGAACATACCGAAGGTGTGGATCGCGAGCGCGAGCAACAAAAGGTAAAACGCGGTGCGACTGAGTGTCCGGCTCCAGCCGAGCCACGACGCGCATGCCAGCAAGAATGCGAGGACATAAATCGCCATGCTTTGGCTAAACGGCTGCAGTCGGTTAAACAAGAATTCGAACGATGCTCGTTTTACTGCATTCGGTTGTTCCTTCGTGAACCAATTCGTGGCCAGATCGACATGTTGGCTGAATGTCGCGCGATCTTTGGCGCGATAGGTATCGCCGATCTGCGCATATTCGAGAACAATTGGATGAATTACGCCGGTAGCGACCGAGTGCAGCAAGCTGTCGCCGACTGAATGCCAGCTGCTGGTCTGATCAAGTGGCGGAACGGCGAGGATGTAAGCCATCTCTGAAATTTTCTCGTATTTTTGGATCAGCTCGGCCAGGTCGTTCAGTTTTGTCCGGTCGAAGTTCTCACCGTGCTGCGCTTGAACCGCCGCCTTGGCCGCTCCCGGAACGTTTGCGATATAGGTTTCGAGTTCGGGTGCGAAATTTTGAGTGCCCTCGAGCTGCACACTGTTCTTCAAACGCTGATAGAGCACGAGAGCGTTCCGCAGATTGAGGATCGCGCTCTGATACGCCGAACGCTGCACCGCTTCGAGCTTGTCCGCCTGATCGCCTTGCTCTTCGATTTGTTTCAGGAACGGCGAGAATTCTGTGAAGCTAAAATATTTCCGCTGACTTTGTTCCCAACCGAATAGTCCGAGGACTTCATCATTCTGGACGACGAAAACCGGATACTGGTCCGCGACTGGCGCGTCGAAGAGAACATCGGCAAGCCATTGGATGGCACTTAGGGTGCGGCCGCTCTCAAGGTGAAGCTCCTGTTTGCCGTGAATGATTAAGAGCGAATTGCGCCCGACGGTATCAAGCGGTTTGACGCGCCCGCCCACGAGCACCGGAAGCTTTCCAAACCCTGCAAGATCGAAATCGCCTTTGGCAACCCTGGGCGGCATCCAGTTTCCGGCGATCCAGCCGGCCATTACGAGCAAAACGATCAACGGTAGGAACCGTGTCATGCCATTGCCCTCCGTTTTCGGGCGAAACCGATCAGATGGAAACCGAATTGCCAAAGCAACCCGGCGGCGACAATGACACACGCGACATACGGCGCGAGAAAGCTTGGATTGTGCACGACTTGAAGAATTGTTGCGCGATCGTCCTGTTGGAATCCAGCCTGATAAAATGTTTCGCCGCGATAACGCAACGGATGGTTCATGTAAATCAAAACGTCGCGGTTCACTGATCGCTCCGGATCGATCAACGTTACCTTGCTGGCAAAGTTCTTCGGGATCTCAGTGCCGGCGTATTTTTCGTGCGTGAATTTCTGCAAGGTGACGCTGTAAGGCTTGTAATAACGGGCTGTGCGCATCGCGATCATCCAGGTGCGGCCGCCGCAGGAAAATGTTTGCGGTGCGCCGAGCGCGTCGGAAACCAGCCAGGTGCCCAACGAGCCGCCGTCCTTCGGAAGAATTTCAATCGCCGCGGCCGGAACATCGCGTTCGTCCTGCGCGGTCGCCCGCGGGACCGATTCGACCGCAATCATGGCGCCCGGGCCTTGATTTGCGATCGGCTTTGCCGCGGATCCAGCATCGTTCAACATCTTCAACCTTGAATTCTGGTAGAAATTCCGGACTGCAATGCGGAATGGCAGACTCCAATGATCGATGGTCCTGTTCTTTTTCAGCACGCTCTCGGGAATCGCTGTGACTTGATCGAGATCGTTATCCGTCGTGTCGATGACGGCCAGCTCCAGGTGCTGTTGGTCCTCCGAATAGTTTTTTGTGTCGCCGCGCTCGAGTCGCACGTGACTCTCGACCGCGAACAAGTCGGTAAACAGTCCGCCGGCGAGCATGATGATGAGTCCGGCGTGGGTGAGATGAATACCGAACTTTCGCCACGTCCACTGGAAACGTTTCACGTGCGCCGCAATAAGATTGACGAGCAATACCGCGCCGATGAGGTGACCTCCGGGAAAAATTGGAATTCGAAACCCGGTACCCTCGGCCGGCCACCAAACCAGCCAGCTTTGAAAATAGCGCTGCTGCGCTTCATGAATTCCGAGATGAACTTGCGCAAGCGTGCCGGCGAAGATGAGCGCCATCCCCGCCGCCAGACAAACGATCGTCAGCTTCAGTGATGTCGTGAGATCGATGAGTTTGCGCAGCATTGATTAAAATCTGATCGATTGGATGAATTTTACAAAGTTCGGCTTTTCTTTTTCAACCGCGGAGCCGGGGCCCGTCGCTTTGAAAAACCAGACATGGCCATCGCGTCGTGTCCAGGCGGCGAGTGTGCGCGCGTTCGTGCCAGCAATGTCCACGGTCGAGAACGTGGTGTCGTCGCTCTTCAAGGGTACGACCTGCGTGGCCACAGCAGTCGGACTCATTGGCGGCAAACCAATTTGCTGACGCCAGCGGTTTACGTTGTCGGCATCGCTTCCGCCGTCGCCAGGAAACGTGACGATCGAAACGTCGACCTTGTTGTCATTCGCTCCGGCGCTGAAACTGGCATAGCGCATCGATGACGGCGGAACTTCGCTCCAACCCTCAGGCGTTTTCCATTTGATTTGGGGATTTGCGTCGGCTGGAGCAGACATCGCGCTCGCGGTCTGGGGCGGCGGTTTGTTGTCTCCTTGCGCGTTGCAGACCGCTGCAACCCATTTGATGAAGTTGGCTTTCTGGGATTCGGTCAACGCGTCGTTGCCACGGATCTTAAAAAATAATGTCGATCCGCTCGTCGATGTCATCCCGGCAATGATTCTCCCATCTTTTGCGGGATCGGCGCCGTTCGGCAGGCCGGCCAGGTCGACGACTGTGACGTCGCCGATCGAAGTCGTGAGATGCTGCGCAATTTGATTGAGCTTGTCTTCGCTGGTTGGCGGTTGTCCGATTTGTGATAACCAGCGATTTACGTTTTCGAGCACGTTTCCCGCGGAGCTGCCAAGACTCACAAACGAGATGTCGGCAACGGCGCCCTGATCGCCTTTGACTAGAAAACTTGCCTGCCGCATTTGGGACAGCGGTTGCGGCTGCCAGTTCGGCGGAGCCGGGACTGAAGCCGTAGATGTGGCCGGCGCCATACCGCCCGGCATCGAAGGCGAAGGCGCATTGGCCGGCATCGCGTTCTGTTGGTCGGGCGCCGATTCCTCGAGTGGCGCTTTGGAAACGCGATAAACTTTGATCTCAGAATTTTTTCCGCAGCCCGCAAGGAATCCACTCAACGCTGCAAACAAAATCACAAACCCTCTCATCGCCCGTGTATTATTTCTGAATGCCGCCCGTATGGCAATCGGTACAGGAAAACTCCGAATAGGGCGCGTCGATGTGCACGAAATCTAATCCCTGGGCATTGACCTGCTTCATCCCTTCGGGATCGCCTTGCGCGAGAATCAGGTGGCAAGATCGACAATCGCTGGCTTTGATCGACATCTTCCCGTCCGCGGCGATGTGTTTGCCGTCGTGACAACGAAAACACCCGTTCCAGCTTTTGTGTCCGACGAAATCCGGATGCGTTCGCCAATCAAGCTTCACCTCTGGGAAGAAGTTTTCGCGGTAGATTGATTGAGCGACCTGGATGATCTGGTTTGCTTGGGCCGGATCGGGATAATCTTTCCGCAACGCTGTGGCGATTCCTTGTTCGGCTTCGGCCCTTGTTTTGTATGGCTGGGTTAGCGCGGTCACGACCTTGGATTTGACCCAGGGGATGCTGGCATCGAGCCGGTTGGTCATGAGCGCGAGATCGACCGCATCGTTCGGTGTGTGCACCTTATGCGCCGGGCGGCTGTGGCAATCCATGCAATCCATCCGGTGAATCTCATACTTCGCCAGGTCCTCCTTGAAATCGGCATCGCGATATTCGGTGACGACGCCCTGGGGATTGGTCATGCGCACCCACGGAATCGACATTCGCTGATCGTCGGTCGCGATGTATTCGATTTTGTTGGCGATGTTCATATGCCAGTGAATGCCGCCGGGCGGACCGTTGGATGGGTCGCCACCGCCGACATTCAACAGCAGCCGCACTGCGAACGGTGTGTTCTTTTCGTCGGAGAGAAAATGTTGAAACGTGCGATCGACGTTGCCGACATATTTCGATGGCCAGTGACATTGCTCGCAAATCGCCTGAGGCGGGCGGGGGTTAGCTGAGGTGACATGAATCGGCCGGTCAAAGTCATTTCGGGCGGTGTGATAAAGCTGCTTCACGCCGTTTAGCTTGGTCTTGAAATAGGCCGCCGCGCCGGGACCAACGTGACAGGCAACGCATTCTACTTTCGCGTGTGCGGTGTGCTGCGCGGCGACGAATTGCGGCTCCATCGGCAAGTGACAGGCTTTGCCGCAAAACTGGACCGACTCGGTCAGTTGATACGTTTGGTAACTGCCGAGCGCGGTGATAAACAAGAACAGCACCGCAACGCCGCCGAATACCCAGAGAAACTTCCGGTCACGCGGCCGGGACAGATCAATTTTGAGGACCAGGGGCTCGGCGGCCTGGAGGGCCCGACGGTTCCTTCGCCACTGCAGAATCGCACCGAACAGCGTGATGAGAATACCGAGGATGAAAAACCCCGGCGCGAGCACATAAGCAAGAATGCCGACGTAGGGATTTCGGTGGCCCGCGAACTGGTCGATCGCAACGAGCAAGAAGAACGAGAAAAGCGCGCTGACTGCGAGCAACAACCCGAACCAGCTGATCCAGTTGCGAAACGGATGCTTGCGAGCAGGGGGATTCGCGGCCTCAGCCATCGGTCAGATTTCTATACGATTTTCGATTCCAAGTCGAAGATCGACATCTGCGCCGACCGATTTTCGATTTAGTCTCTCGCCCTACTTCTTTAACGAGCGGACGTATGCTACCAGCGCCTTGATGTCGGCGTCGGAAAGTTTGCTTCCGAAACCTTTCATCTTGTCCTTACCATTTTTAATCACGTTCGCAGCGTCGGCGTCGCTGAAGCTCTGTTCCTTGGTGTAGTCTTTCACTCCGAGCTTCTTTCCCATCATGGTATTGCCGCTTCCGTCCTTACCGTGGCAAGAAGCGCAGTTTGCGTTCCACGTCGCACTGGCATCGGCTGCGGCAGCAATGCCAGCCGAACTCATTATCGTTACAAGCAATAGCCAGACTTTTCGTTTCATAATTTTCCCCTCTTCTGCTTCGACCCGCGTTTGTTTTATTTCTTCAACGTCCGGACATACGCGACCAGTGCCTTGACGTCGTCATCAGACAGCTTGCCGCCAAAAGCCTTCATTGCCGTTTTGCCGTTCTGCTTTACTCCGTCTTTTATTGCAGTGGTTGCCTGAGCGTCGGTGAAGGAGGCCTGTTTCTTCGCGTCGGTCAGGTCGGCCGCGCCGAGTGTTTTCCCCATCTTGGTGTCGCCGTTTCCGGTTGGGCCGTGACACGGGGTGCAATTGGCGACCCAAAGTGCCTTTGCGTCGGCCGCGCGGCCGGAAATGGTGGATGCGACGAGCAATGTAATGACAAGTGAGACGATTGTTTTCATAAAATAACCCTTTCTCGAGCGTTTAAGCTGATACCAAATTAGAAACGATATTGAAGTCCGGAAAAAATGGAGTGCGCGGTGTAGTTATTATGACCTCCGAACAGCTCATCTCTATAATCGAAGAACTTATATTGCAAGGTCAGGCGGATTTGTTTGGTGAACTGGCGGCTGGCAGTGGCTGACACGGTGTGCTCGGTGGCGCCAAGCCCATACGGCATCGCCACGCGGCTATTCTTGAGATGGTCGTTGGCGCAATAGAATGTGTAGTCCGCGCGCAGATCAGTGAACTCGTCCAGCACGTAACCGGTCGCGCCGGTTACTGTCCAGAAATCATTCCGAAAATTGACTACGGTGGGACTATTGTATGGAGTAACGCCGGTCGCGATCAGATTAATTTTGCTCGCCGGGGTTTCGGTTTGATTGAAAACGTAAGAACCGACCCCTTGCAGATAGAAACGCGGACACGGACTCCATGTCGCGCTTTCGCTGACGACGTGGTTTGTCACCAGGCCGGTCATTTCTTCATTCAGGTAAGTGTTGGTGGGAGCCGCGCCCGTCTGCGTCGGCGATATGGCCCATTTCCCGGAAATCTCCGATTGCGTGAAATCGTATCGGGTAACCAGCGAAAGGGTGCCCAATGCGGTGGGAAGCTTTGGCCGAGTTGTGATACGAATATTCGCATCATTCGTGGTCCAATCCTGACCAATCAGTCGCTGATTTCTCTCTGAGCCAGGGAAGGGCGGAGTCGCGAATTCAGTATGGAACTGGTTGTCGTAGTCAGCCTCTCTATAATAGTACTGGCCAGCCAGGTTCAGTCGCGTCATGGGGTACCAGGTTGCGCCGACGGTGTACTTCTGGTCAAAGAAGTTCGTGTCCTTGCTTAGCTGGCCCTGATCGGCGGCAACTGGCACGCCGCGGACGAGTGTTCCGGAAACTTCATGCTCTCGAACGTCGCCCCAATCTTCTTCCCATTCGCCCTCGGCATATAAGAGCCAGTTTTGGAAATGGGTGTAACGAAGCTCCAGCCTTTCCGCCACTTCGTTCGTATCTTCCGAAGTATCCGCCTCTTTAGGGATCGCCGCTGTGTAATGCGTCGGCGGCGGCGCGGTGGCGGTATTGTCGTCGAGGAAGGTCGAAGAGCTGTCGATGTTCTCATGCGTGTAACGGAAACCCGCCAACGCCTCGAGATCCTTCAACGGCATCCAGAACAAGTTTGCATTGAATATATGCTCACGGCTCTCCGACATTCCGGCGAGATTCAGAATGGCATGGTCATTCGACTGCAGCGGGGAAAGCTCGTGACGAATACAGGATTGTAGCTGTCGCCGACGATGCGGCTCCCGGACAGATCTGCTCCCGACTGCAGTGTAGGAATAGGCTGATGTGAACCAAAGCGATCGGTCAATCGCGTCTCGCTCAGGACATGTCCCGTAAAGTCGTCGACGTCGTTCTGGTCGTTTTGAGTGATGAAGCGTTGCGCACCTGGAGGTGGCACCGCCGGAGGTAATTGGCCGGCCCCGCGCTCCGTCTGAAGATTATTGTCAATTGAATAGTGGTCCCACCTCATACCGATGCCGACATCGGTATTGCCAAACGTTTTCGTCGCATCAACCGCGAGGATGTCGCGCTTTTCATCGATGTCTCGATAAGCCGGGACGAGTTTTCGGGCCGGATTTACCTTGATTCCAGTCAAGGTCGTGTCTCCCCAAATCGTGGAATCTTTCTGGCCATCACGGGTCTCATGAGACCAATGAATTGTAATTTCCGGCCAGTCGGGAACGCGAATGCCCATTTCCAGCCAGACTTCGCCGCGATCGATGTGCATTTCGTCGAATGCTGGCGGGAACGAAGTGCCGCCGTGCGGCGGGAAAAATCCACCATTTCCGTCATACCAGGTCCGAAACGCCGTGTAACCTCCGCGGATGTAACCGACATTCGGTTGGGATAGATCGACTTTGATGTCGTAATCGTTGATGTCCCACAACGCGTGGCCGTCGATGGTGAGCGTCGCCTTGTCGCCGACACTGTGCTCGTAATGCATGTCGCTGATTCCGCCGTAGGGTTGACCGCCTGGCAGCCAATGCTGCTGCTCGAACTGCGCTCGATCACCACTAGTCCAGGTTCCGCCTGCGCCAACTTCGATCCAGTTTTTGTATTCGGTTGTTTCTTCGGTCGTTGTTGCTCCAGCGACGCTTGATTTGCCATCTTTTCCTTCCGCGACAACGGCCTTCGGATCATTTGTAGACGTTCCATCGGCCGTCTCGGTTCCGTCTGCGTTCACATCTGCGCGCGACGACAAATTAGCGCAAAACGCTAACGTGAAGATAAGAGTCAGCTTCCCAATAGTTCGAACTGAAATCGGGAAGATTGGGCTCGCGCTCATGTTAATACCTAAAATGATCGTTCACTTGCGAACCGTGGATCGCTTCGTGACAGCCGGCCGACCAGCAGGTGCCCTGCGGCAAACGGTTAGTGTGATCTGAATCGCCGATGAAAATGCGGCCGCCGACTTTCTGTTCCTGGAAGTGACACTTCAGGCACAGTGTCTGATTGCGCTCGTTGAGCATCCGCGCGTTGACCGAGCCGTGCGGGGAGTGGCAGCTGACGCAACCTTCTTTCAACGCTTCATGTTGGAAGACGAATGGACCCGCCTGGGCGACGTGACATTGGAAGCAAGTCTCGTTTTGGCCCAAAAGCAGTGTTCCGCCGCCTTTGACTTGCTGCGGCAGACTGGTTCCGCCGCCTTTGATCGCGCGGCCGATGTGCGGGTTGTGGCAATCGGCGCAACTCATCTTGCCTTCCAGCACCGGATGGTGGTGCGGCATTTCAAATCTGGCGCGGACTTCGAGGTGGCATTGGAAACAGGCGTCAGGCGATCTCCGTGGATTGACGATCTTGCTCTTATCGCCGCCGCCAGCCACGTGCAGACTTCCCGGTCCATGGCATGATTCGCATCCCATCTCCTTGGAATTGTCGCCCGGTGCTTTCAGACGCGCATGGGTCGCAGTCCGAAAGTTTTTGGTGATCGATTCGTGACAAGTCTCGCACGCTTCTGAGCCGACGAACTCGGCGCCGGGAATACTCGGCGGCGCGAGAATAGAGCGATTCGTTTCAAACGTGCTGCAAGAAAGCAGGACGACGGTGAGCGCAGCTGTTCCCCCGACCGCCCACAACAGTTTTTCGCTTTTACCGTGGAGCCATCGAGTTAGTCTCGGATGCCACACGCGCTGATAGTTATCAGAATCCCGATTGCCTGACTACGCGTTTTTTCGGAGAAGAGTGAGACCCGAATATAGTATCGCCGCCGACGATCAATCACCGGGACGTCGTCGCCGCGATTGCATCGCGCGATATTGAGTCGGCGATTTTCCGGACAGGATTTTGAAGACGCGGTTGAATTGCGAAAGCGATTGAAACCCGACGGTGAATGCGATTTCACTGATCCGAAGATCGACATTTTCCAAAAGTTCGCGGGCCTTTTCGAATCTGGTGCGCGCGATGTAGTCGACGAACTTGATGCCGGTGACCTGTTTGAATTTTTCGCTCAAGTGGGTGGCGTTGATTCCTACGGCACTGGCCACTCGTCCCAACGAAAGGTGCTCGTTAGCGTGTTCTTCGATGAATCGCCGCGCTTTCCAGATATCGCGTGGCTCAGCCCGGTGTCCGTTGTGAGGGAACCCGCTCAATCCGGCGAATCCGGCTTCGGAGGAGTCTTTTAGTTTCACACCTCATTGAGGCCCAATCCGGCTGATCGTTCTTTGCATAGCTTGCGGTTTACTTACCGGATTTTGTTCCCGCCGATTGGGCGCAAAGCGGACCCGCGCAATTTTTGCAAAGCAAAAGCCAATTCACGGAGGGTGGGGTGGCTTTGTCCCCGCTACTCTTAAGTGACGAAAAAAAGGATGCTTATGGAATACCTAATTCTGGCCGCCGTCGGAGCGATGATGCTGCTTTACACAGCCATTATCGTTGAGTGTCTAAGAAATCCCGAATGGTGAGCAGGAGGTAAACGATGAACACAACGTTAATTGCACAAAATCGACAAGTCTTGAACGCGGAAAACAAAATCGCGGCCTTGCTCACCGTCGTTCCCGGGCTCGGTCACATTTACAAGGGGCACTATGCGGCCGGGTTCATCTGGATGTTCGTTGGGATGCCGGTCGCGTTTTGGATCGGAATCCTGCTCAGTCTGGCCACCGCCGGCGCTGGGCTGCTCGTTCCGCTTGCATGCTGGGCGGGGTTGGCCTTCGATGCTTATTATGAACGCGACCTATCCAGACATCATTGGCTCATGCCAATGACCGACGGAAGCGAAGAGGACGACGACTTTGTCGATTGAGCGGGAATAAAATGACCTCGCGGCGAATGTCGCGAACCGGACTAAAGATGAAAAGTGATTCAATCGTGGACTCTCTTTCCCGTCCGCGATTTTCAAGGATTCGGTCCGCGCCGCCGGTGAATTCGTTTCCGGCCACAATGCCGCTCGGTCAATTCTTGTTCGAATATCTTTACCGTCGCGGGGTTCGCCACAGTTTCGGTGTTCCGGGCGATTTCGCGCTCCCTACGTTTACCTGGCTCGAGAAATCGAAGATTCAAAGCGTGACCATGACGCACGAGCCGTCGGCGGGTTTTGCCGCTGACGCTTATTCACGAATCAACGGAATCGGTTTGGTTTGCGTGACCTATTGTGTAGGCGGCCTCAATGTTCTGAATGCGATCGCCGGGGCGTATGCGGAAAAATCGCCGGTGGTGGTGGTGAGCGGCGCGCCCGGCCGCAAAGATCGGGAGAAGGACCCGCTTCTTCATCACAAGGTAAAAACTTTCGAAACTCAACGCCGCGTTTACGATGAAGTTACAGTTGCCAGCACGGTGTTGCTTGATGAGCAGCGCGCAGCCTCGGAGGTCGCGCGCTGCGTCGAGGCATGTCTTCGCTACAAACGGCCGGTCTATATCGAAGTGCCGCACGACATGGTCGATCGCGAAATTCCCATTGCCGACATTGCGCCTGCAATTTCGGAACAATCAGATCCGCACACGCTCGCTGCCGCGCTCAAGGAGACGCTGGATTTAATTCGCGCCGCCAAGAAACCAGTCATTCTTGCTGGAGTCGAGCTCGCGCGCTATCGCACAGCCGGGCTTGTATTGCGCATGGCCGAACGGATGAATATTCCGATCGCGGCCGATCTTTTGAGCAAGAGCGCAATCCCGGAAAACCATCGGCTTTACATCGGGGTCTATGGCGGCGCGATGAGCAGTGACGAGCACGTCCGAAAATATGTCGAATCGTCCGATCTCGTCCTCATGCTCGGCACATTTATCACCGACATGAGCATGGGATTCTACACTGCGAAATTGGATCGACATCGGACCGTGCTGGCGACGACCGAGCGCGTGAATGTTCAATATCATCGCTATGAATCGATTCAGTTTCGCGACTTCCTGGAATCGCTGGTCGTGGCGAAAATAAAACGAAAACCGTTTCGACATCCAAATCCGGACCGGTTGCCGCTTCCGCTGAAGAAAACGGAGCGCGCAGAGTTATTGAAAATGTCAGACGTGTTTCGAATTTTATCGCTGCATCTGGATGAAAGTTGCTGCCTCATTGCAGATATCGGTGACGCGATTTTCGGCGCAGTCGGGATTTGCAGTGCAAAGCAACCGCAGTTCATCGCGCCCGCTTATTATATGTCAATGGGGTTCGCTGTTCCGGCCGGTATCGGTGTGGCGCTCGCTGCAAAGAAATTGCGTCCCTACGTCCTTGTGGGCGACGGAGCATTTCAGATGACCGGCGTTGAGGTCTCGACCGCAGTTCGCCTCGGCCTCAATCCAATTGTCATCGTCCTGAATAACGACGGTTACGGCACGATGCGTCAGATCCGCGACGGCAGTTTCAACAAGATTACGCAGTGGAATTATGCCAAAATCTGTGACCTCGTCGGCGGTGGACACAGCGTCACGGTTTCGACCAAAGGCGAATTCGATAAAGCTCTCTCGACTGCGCGGAAATCAAATCAGGTCTACGTGATCGAAGTTCGAATCCCGCGTGGCGAAGTCAGCAACCAGCTCGCCCAAATCGCTCGCGAGGTTCGGAAAGTCCGCGGCAGCAATAATTCCTGACCCTGCTTATTTCAGCTTAGGCGCCTACCTTGCACGAACGCGCGGATGGCTTTGAACTGACTGACGCCGTCCAATCCCGCTTCGCTCATCACTACCGCGCCAGTACCACTCCCGAGGAAGTGCCCGTGGCGGAACGGATGAAGTGAATGCGCGCGTCCGTAATCTGAGCGGACCCATCGCATCATCGTCGCCATGGTGAAATCCGTGATGGCCATCGATTGATGTTGATGCGCCGCCGGGAAGATTCGTTCGCGTTCGTCTTCCGGCAGCATGTCGAACAGTTCAGTGGACGTTACGACGTAGACGTTAATGTCGATTTCCTCCCGGTCTATCAACGGCAATGTCTGTTGTACGAACGCATTGGTCACGCCAGTTCCCTGGAGAACGATCGTTCCCTGCGAATGGTCGCGCGCCTTGCGCAAATGATATACGCCCTGCGCCGCAGCTGATGCCGGGGGAAAACCGAGCGCCTCACGGTCGACTACGATTTCCGGCGGCCGTGTTATGAACGGCGCAATAATGGCGGGACGTCTCGCCAGCGCCGCGGACACGAGGAACCAAAGTTCCTGCGGATCCCACGGCGTCAGCGTGATCATTGTCCCGAGCGGAAAATTGTCCTGCAACAATTGGAGCGACTGCGGGTCGGCGTGAGTGGGGCCGTCTTCGCCCGTTTTTAATCCGGCGTGCGCGCAGACCAGGAAGAATGGCCGATAACTTCCGCCTTCAACTGACACCCGCGCTTGATTCCCGATTGCGTGCAGCCGCGCCGCGATGTGACCGAGCGGCGCGCTGAATGCGCCGTAGGATGAACCCGCGCCGATATGTTCGCCAAAGGCGGAGATGCCCGACAACATCGACATGATGGCGTCTTCGCAAATTCCGCCGATTGCCAGTTGTCGCGAGTCACGATTCGTCTGGTAGTTGTAGTAGCCGCCCGGAAAACCTTCGGTCGCCTTGTTGATGCTGGTCGATCCGAGCAAATCGGCCGCTGCGACAACGAATGCGCCGCCAGTTTCGCGGTTGTAATAATTCAGGACGCGTCCGAGCTCGTCTCGCAGTGTCGTCTTGGTTCCGGGTTTCAGGGTTAATTGAAGTGGGAGCGCGTTCTTCTCTTTTGCAATTTCGTAGGCGATCTTGATTTGCGGCGCGCCAATACGGGGCGTCCGCTGGCGGGTGTTGAGCCGGCTTTGCGCAGCGCGGAGTTGAGCAGCTAACGCGTCAATGATTGGCCAGCGCGCTTCCAGTTCGTGGCGAATGGTCCGCAACGTTTCCCAGTAACAATGTTCGATGATCGGTGTGTCCGCTCCGCCGTGGCAGCGCTGCGTCGCGCCATTGCAGCATGGCAACTGTTTGGCTTCTTTTGGCAACAATGGCGCGAGCGCCGTGAAAAATTCCTTAGAGCAAAGCGCGTGTCCGGCGCCGTGCGACGCTTTACCCGCAATTCCGTACTGCCAACCTTTAACCGTTCGATAAATGATCGCGGTGGGTTGCCCGGTGTGAAGATCGAGAGCGAGTCGTTGCGCAGCAGTGATCTCCTGCCAATCGAATCCGTCTGGAACATAAATGACGTTCCAATCGTGCAGGTAAGCCAGTTCGGCCGGCGTCCATTGGACGTAATCGCCGGGCGTTTCCAGTTCGCGACAAACTCGATTCGAATCGATCGAGGCCTGGTTCCAGTCGACATGGAGAATGATGTTGTCGAGTGAAGCTGTCCCAGCTGCGGCCAGCGCCTCCGCTACCCGGCCGGGGGTCAATCCGCCTTCGCCCTCTATAATATGTACCCGCGGCGCGTCTTCGCCGTAAACGTCGGCCGCGGCCCAGGCCAATCCGAATGACGCTGGAAGTCCAACCCCCGAAGCGCCGGTTGAAAGTTTCACGAATGGCGTCGCCGGTGTCGGATGTCCGTCGAGCGGCTTGACGTTGAAGTTTGTGATCAATGGAGTTCGTGAGCTCGGGTTGCGGCGGAACCCGAGCAAGTCTTCGAGTCTCAGCTGAAGCTTTACGTCCGCCGGCAGGAGATCCGGCGCTCCGATGCGCGCCACTTCGTTTCGCAACGCCCACATCGCGTAAAGTCCGAGCGCCTTATGGCCTGCGGCGTAGGAAATAATGTCGGCGTCGCCGCGGTTCGGTTGCGACAAATCGTAATCCATCGTGTCGAACAACAGCCCCGAAACGATCCGGCCGGAAGAAATCGAACCGCCGGGATGTCCGGACAGTGGAACGTAGTTGTACATCACCGCGCACAGCGTTCGGTAAAAGAGATCGAACGTATTGCAATTTTCGACCGTGGTTTGATCGAGCGGCTCGCCGTGTTTCCGAATGTGAGTCGCAATATTAATGAAGACGCCGCGACGCGGTCCGAACGAGATTTTCGATTTCGACCGGCGTGTTCGCTTGGATTCGCGCGAAGTTAGATGAGTCACCATAACGTTCCTTTCGGAAGAATTTGTATTTGCCTTAGCAAACGACTTCCGATGCAACTGAGCCACGCAGGGATTGGCAAAAGGCGGGCGTTTCTTGCCCTCGAGAACGGACGAAGCTTTGCAATGGACTGGTGAAATCGCCCGGTTCATTCTAGCCCCGATGTCACAATCTTCGCCGTCTCTGGAGCTGACAATGGAGACAAAGCCGGCGATTCAACCGCTAGACTGCAGTGTGTGGCAACA
The DNA here is from genome assembly GCA_963814965.1 of uncultured Verrucomicrobiae bacterium. Taxonomy (GTDB): domain Bacteria; phylum Verrucomicrobiota; class Verrucomicrobiia; order Chthoniobacterales; family UBA10450; genus AV40. Next base: position 382,446 of record CAWFFA010000026.1, on the reverse strand, counting down.
CACTGCGTCCGTGATTACATGCCAGAATTTCTTCGCGCCAGCCGAAGCAGTTTGGGAAGCATTGATGTTTTATGAGGAGGTCGAGAAATCGCTGCCCTGGGTTTTGCGCGCTCTTCTTCCGACACCGATTGGCAGTGAAGGCTGCAAGTCAGAAGTGGGTGGCGAAATCAAATGCCGCTATGTCAGCGGACATCTGCTGAAACGAGTTACTGATATAACTCGCCAACGCCGCTATTCGTTCGACGTCATCGAGCAAAATCTCGCATTGCGTGGCGGGATAAAAGTACTCGGTGGCAATTACACCTTGCGCAATCTCTCCAAGGACCGGACGCGGGTCGCGCTCTCCACTCGCTATCAAAGTCCGAATCGACCTCGATGGTTGTATGGCAGGCTGGAGAGGATCATTTGTCATTCCTTCCATCACCACATCCTTGCCGCGATGCAGGCGAATGTTCGTCCGCGTTGATTTTCAGAAACGGGAATGAGCGCGTCGCTTCTTCTGCCGCCATTGTGGTTGATCCACATCGCGGTCGCTGGCGTCTGGTTTTACGAAGGCCTGTGGTGCAAACTTCTCCATGGCGAACCGCGCCAGATACAAGTGATCGAGGCGGTGCCTCGCTACGGTCCGCGCATCGGGGTTGGGTTGCTCAAATTGCTGGGGATTGTTGAAGTCGCGATTGGAATCTGGGTCCTCATCGATGTGGCTCCGATTCTCTGTGCAGTTTTCCAAACTGTTTTGCTCGTGACGTTGAACACGTGCGGGCTTCTCTGGGCTCGGCATCTCATTCACGATCCGGCTGGCATGGTCGTGAAAAACTTCGCCTTTCTCGTGCTGGTCTGGGTTTCGGCCAGTTTTCCAGCATGGAGCTGAGTTCGACCGTTCCGACAACTGCCTGGGAAACTGGTCGGTTCAGCGCCCGCGGCGGATCTCACAAGTTGCTCTTCGGAACAATGCACGAGGACGCGGCAATTGAGCTCGCCGCATTCCCGTCTGGCGGACGAATCTTTTGCATTGCCTCGGCAGGCTGCACCGCGATGCAACTTGCGCATCATCACGAAGTCGTAGCGGTCGACATCAATCCAGTTCAGATCGCCTATGTGCAGCGGCGGCTTGATGGTTCGCCGATTGAGCGCGGCACCGCCGAACGCATCCTTGCGTTTGGACGCGCTCTCGCGTCTATTGTTGGCTGGAAGAAATCACGGCTGAAGTTTTTTCTGGATCTCGATGATCCGAAAGAGCAGATCACTTATTGGCGCCGCCATCTCGATACCCGACGCTTTCGTGCGGCATTCCGTATTCTCTTTTCGCGATTGTCACTGCGCTTGATCTACTCGGCTAAGTTCCTTGATTGTTTGCCGTCAAACTTTGGAGCCGTCTTGCGCGGTCGAATGGAGCGCTGGTTCAGTCTGCATTCCAATCGCCAGAATCCCTACGCCCGCGAACTGTTCTTGGGAGAAATTCGTTCCGTGCCGGCGCCTGAGCGGATTCAACTCGAATGCGCGGACGCGGCGACTTTTTTGGAATCTCAACCGTCCGGCTATTTCACCGGATTTACTCTTTCGAACATCCTCGATGGGGCCAACCCGGCTTACCAACATCGACTATTTGCCGCGGTGAAACACGCAGCCATGCCGGGCGCGTTGCTAGTGCTGCGCAGTTTTCGGGAACCTCAATCTTCCGGGAAAAAGAATTACGCCAGCCAGGATCGATCAATCCTCTGGGGCACGGTGGAAATTTGTCCAGTCGAAGCGTTATAAAACTGTAGCACGAGCGTGCTCGAATGTGATTTCCGGACTTCGAAACTTGAATACGACTTTGGCAGGCGGAGTTTTCATGGCCGGATCGCAACCTTAAGGACGCCATCACGGCGCGAAGCAAACAGATCGTACGCTTCCACGATGTTATCGAGCGTGAAGCGGTGGGTGATGAGCGGAGTGGGATCAAAACGTTTCGATTGCACCAGTGACATCAGTCGTCGCATCCGTTCTTTCCCGCCTGGGCAAAGCGTGGTCACAATTTTGTAATCACCGATTCCGGCCGCAAATGCGTCGTACGGCACTTGAAGTTTTCCGGAATAGACGCCGAGGCTGCTCAAGGTCCCCCCGGGACGCAAGCTCCGGAGAGAACTCTCGAATGTTTGCTGGATTCCCAATGCTTCAATCGCCACGTCGGCACCGCCGCTCGTTAATTTTTTTACCTGGGACACAAGGTCGAGATCGTGCGGATCGAGCACCAGGTCGGCGCCCATCCGTTTGGACATTTCTATTCGCACCGGATCGCTTTCGACTCCGATAATCAACGAGGCGCCCATCAATTTCGCTCCCGCAGTCGCGCATAAACCGATCGGCCCCTGTGCAAACACAACGACCGTGTCGCCAATACGAATATTCGCCGATTCGGCGCCGCTGAATCCAGTTGATGCAATATCGGCTAGCAGGACGACTTGCTCGTCGCTCAGTTCGTTTGGAATTTTTGCGAGGTTTGCCTGCGCGTTGGGAACAAGCAGATACTCCGCCTGCGCGCCGTTGATCGTGTTGCCGAATCGCCATCCACCGATCGCTTCGACACCTTCGCCGTGACCACACTGGGCCCACTCCGCGGACAAACAGGCCCGACACTGACCGCAAGGTGTGATTGCTCCGACCAGCACCCGGTCTCCGATTTCGTATCCGGTCACGCCGTCACCGATCTCCTCGATCACCCCGACCGGCTCGTGGCCAATGACCAATCCCGGCTTTACCGGATATTCGCCGCGCAGAATGTGAATGTCCGTCCCGCAGATCGTCGTCAGGGTAATGCGAATAACGGCTTCGCCAACGCCGGCACGTGGGCGAGGAACCTCTTCGAGCTGGATATGATTCGGACCGCGAAAGACGTTGGCGCGCATCGTCGGTTTGGATTCGCGCCGAATCGATGGACGTGTTTGACGTTCTAAAAGTGCGTTCATGGTTAAACGGCCTCCAGTTTGAGATTAGGTTCACACAATTCGTGGAGAGCGAGTTTGAGGTCCCCGACGTTGATTGGTTTGGCGAGGCAAGCGGCCGCACCGTTTGCGTAAGCGAGTGCGGCGCAATGACACACATCGCCCGAGGTGACGACAACGACTGGCAATTCGTGGCGGCACGCGTGCAATGCGCTCAGAAGGGTTATTGCGTGACAATCACTGCGATCGATAATGACGACGTCAAAATCAGCAGCGCGTTGGCAGCCAATTTCAAGGGCATGATCGACGTCGTGTCTAACGAGAACTCTTGCGTCGATGTCTTTCAGCGCTTCCATGACGATTTTTTCAAAACCGGGATCGTGAGTAAGCAGGAGTGCCAGGCGTATGTTCATCTTTTCCTCCAAGGTTGATTTGTTGACTAAATCTCTCTGATGCGTCCGGGCCCCTCGCTGCGGCACTTGCGAAAAACTCCCCATTTCTTGCCACCGCGGTTTTACGAGGCGTGAACTGCCACGTTTGCGCCCCGCAATTTCTGCAGAGGAAAAGCCAAGCGCCGCACGGCGGGACGATCTGGCTGGGCTGATAATTGATTTAGTCAAAAGGAGATAACCGTGAAACGAAATGTCATTCTGCTCGTGGACGCCGATATTGACACCTACACCGCAACTCTATCTGCCGCACAAGCCGCAGGGTTCGACATTCGCGTTGCCCAAATCCAGCGCGATCTCACGGAGATGTCGGACTTTGAGCTCGATGATGTCGCCGCGATCGTGGTCGATTATGACCCGGACGTGCACGGGCCGGCGATTGCCGAAGAACTTTCGCAATGGCTGCCGCCACGGCCTTTGATTTTCATCTCCAGTGAATACGAGCACGCGCTCATGTTCGAAGGCACCGCTACCCGACATCTTACCAAGCCTGTAAGCGCCGATCAGGTTATGCACGCCCTGGATGCAATTCTGAACCAACAACTGGCCGCGAACTGCGATCGTTGGGGGCACGCTTCCTTTGCGCAGTCTGGAGAATGAGTGATGTGCCGGAAGCAGTCACACCTTTGATGAGTTTGAGATGATCGAAGGTTCGGACTTCTAACCGTTGTTGGACAGTAGTCCGCGCTCCCCGAGCCAAGGCAGATGACGCCTCACGCGTCGCACAACACGCAGGCCAAACGGCTCGATGGCTTTGGTTCGAATGTGCGCGATCGCATCAACTACGGAATCCGTCGCGTAGATAAGATCGACATCCGATTCGCTGATCATTCCCGTCTTTGCCATTTTGGCGATGAAGTCGATCAGCTCGCGCCAATAATCGGTGCCCATGATTACGATCGGAAAATTTTTGATCTTGCCGGTTTGGATCAACGTCATTGCTTCGGACAATTCGTCGAGAGTGCCTGCGCCGCCGGGCATGAAGACGAATGCGTAGGAATATTTAACGAGCAACGTCTTGCGGACGAAAAAGTAATGGAGCGTAACGTTGCGATCGAGATACGCGTTCGGCTTTTGTTCGAACGGCAGTTCGATATTGCAACCGACCGAGCGGCCGCCGATGTCCTTCGCTCCACGATTGGCCGCCTCCATGATTCCGGGGCCGCCACCGGTCATCACGGTGAAACCAAGCTGTGCAATCGCCGCGCCCATTTTTCGCGCGAGCTCGTAGTATTTCGTGTCAGCCTTGACCCGCGCCGAACCAAAGACGGTGACGCATGGTCCAACGAAATGGAGAACGCGAAATCCGCGAAGAAAATCGCGCATCACGCGCAACAACGTGATGAACTCGTCGAACCGCGAACGCGGACCTTCAAGAAAAATCTCGTCCGCGCGTTCGGGCGGCGCGGTCAGGCTGGAGTCGGGAGTCGTCTCAGCCCCGACCCGTTGATCGGAAGATACGGGATCAATCGGCACAAGCCGAGTTTAGCGTCCCGGCTGCCAGGGTGTTAAACTAAAAACGAAAATTTCGGCGTGGCGCGGTTTCCAATGATGGAAGTCAACCCGGCTGAAGCGACCAAGTTTCTGATTTCGGATGTCGCCTCCGGAATTCATCATTTCGAACAGCGCCTGAGTTTCCGACGAGGTGAAGTATGGCGCGTCCAGGAACTCGGTTATCCAATTCATTTCATGAGCGTCGGTCAGATAGAACGTCACTTGAACATCTTCGTCCGAATTCTCGACGATGATCAGGCCATAGTTGTAGATGTCCCGGTTTTTCCATTCTCCTTCGAAGAAAATAGTGCAACGCTTTTGCACTTCGGTCGCTCTCAAGCGCGCGTCTTTGAAATGCTTGACCACGTTTGCGTAGGTTAGCGGTTTAACGTTTGCCGCTTGATCCGCGGAGCTGGCTTTCGGTCCGCGCAACGCAAATGCGCTTCCGACTAATCCAACTGCTAATGCAACTGCGACCAGGCTGATGATCTCGCTGGTCGCGACTGATCTTCGTCGGACGGGCGTAACGCGGCCAAATCGTCTCGTTTTTGGCAGAGCGACCTTTGTTTTCATGCCTAAATTTTGCCTAATAGGACCCTGTAGCACTCGCCCGGATTTGCGAAACAACGGCTATTTTTTGCGTTAGGTTAGTTGGACCGCATCAATTTACGCACAGGGTCCGCGTTATCCCGGTCTGCTCAATCCGCAGGCGAGAGCATGTGATATCTGCTCCGCTCCAACATTGGACCATTGGTGCTGCCGTTCAGGAACTGAACGACAACTGGATTCGTCGATTCTTTGAAGCTCTCCGGCGTTCCATCGGCGATGATTTTACCGCGATGCAGCATCGCCAGCCGGGTTGCAACATGGAATGCGCTGTCCATTAAGTGCGTCACGATGATCGACGTCGCTTTGGTTCGTTTGGTGAGATCGATGATCAATTCGATCAATCAACGCTCCGATCACTGGATCGAGTCCTTGAGTTGGTTCGTCGAACAAAATCAGCTCCGGCTCCATTACCAAAGCGCGAGCCAAGCCGACCCGTTTCCGCATTCCGCCGCTCAGTTCAAACGGGAACAACTTGCTTTCACCGGACATTTCCACCATCTCGAGCTTTTCGTCGACGATGCGATCTATCTCCGCGGGAGTTTTGTTCGTTAATTCCTGCAATGGCAGCGCCAGGTTTTCGCGCACGGTCATCGAGCTAAGCAAGGCTGCGTCCTGATAAACCATCCCCATACGGCAGCGGATCGGTTCAAGCTGGTGATCGTTCATCCGAGAAACTTCACTGCGACCGAAGAACACGGAACCAGTGGTTGGCTTTAAAATTCCAAGAATCAACCGCAGGATCGTCGTCTTTCCCGCTCCGCTCTGACCAATGATGACGAGACGCTCTTGCGGATTGACGACGAGTGAAATGTCGTCAAGCACTCGCTTCTCGCCGAACGAGAGCTTCACATCTTGAAGCTCAACCACGCGGCCGAGCGAAGTTGTGCTCCGTTCCTTGGCGATTAGCGATGTGCTCATTTGAGAATGTGCGTTTCCCGGAACTTGTTTGTCTTGCGGCGTTCTGGAAACGGATTGACCCCAAGTTTTCGATACTTTCGGGCGAATGTTTCGCGCGGATAAAGGGCGCGTGGAATTTTGGCCGGCATTGTTTTGCGAACGCGTCGTGGCCGGCGCACTAACTGCGCACTCCGCATTTCAGGATGCGAGGGAACTACGAGCACCGGGCAGGACGCGCGACGCACCACGCGTTCCGCAACGCTTCCAATGAGTATGTGTTTCAGGCCAGTGCGACCATGTGTCGATAGGATGATGAGGTCGACTTTCTCTTTCTCTGCGGCGCGATAGATCCCTTCCGGGCAAAACTCCGCGGTCGCCAAAGTCTGGAATGGAACCGATCCGAAATTAACGCCACGCAAAAACATGCGCATCTGCGGTTCCGAAGCACGCGCAGCTGCTTCCTTGTAGGGCGACAAGTCGTACATGCCGTAGCCGTCCGTCATCAATTGCGGCCCGAGATCGACCACATGAAGCACGATAAGACGCGCGGCGACTTTCTTTGCGAACTCAATCGCGTATCGCAGACCGGCGAGCGAGCACTTCGAGTAGTCAACCGGCACGAGGATTGTATTGATGGAAGCGTGAGCTCCGTTTTTGGATTGCCTTTTGGGTTGGCGGGAGACCAAGACCGGGCAAGGCGAATGCTGGACAATGCGCTCGGCGGTGCTGCCGAGAAAAACGTGCTTCACTCCGGTGTGGCCGTGAGTCGGTGTAACGATGAGGTCCGCTGGAAGTTCTCTGGCCAACCTACAAATTTCGTCGAACACCGGCGCACCAGTTAGAAGATGAGCAGTCGATGGCGATAAATCGTGTTTCTTAGCCAAAAGATTCAATTCCTGCGCGGCTCTTTTTTCCGCTTCTCGGTCGTAAGTGTAGGTCGAATAAGGAATGACCGGCGGCATAGGCGCGCTAAATCCGGCCGGACAATAAAACTCATGGACGTGGGCGAGATGAATCGTCGCACCAAAGCGTTGGGCAAAAGCTTTGGCAGTTTCGATTGCCTGGATCGACATCTGCGAGAAATCGATCGGCACCAGAATGTTTCGAATCCTCGGTGTTTTCATACCGACAGCTTCACTGTTTCGCCGCCGGTCGGCTTGTCCTTGCTTGCTAAAGACGCGCCGTTTTTTGCGCGTTCTTGGGGGTTATCGCCGATGCGTTCTGTTCCACGCGACTGCGCCGAATAAGCCGAAGACGTATCCAGGCGCTGCGGTGACCACGACAACCGTAGCGGCTGTCGCCGGATCGATCACCGGGCCGCGGTTCTTAAAGTTCGTTTGCTCTTGCTATTCAGGTGGTTGCGAAATTCTGTCGGGGACTGACCGAAGACGCGTTTGAACATGCGATTAAACTGGGTCAACGATTGAAAGCCGACATCGTAGGCGACTTCGCTGACCCGCCTGTTTGGATTCAACAATTGGGTGCGCGCGTCTTCCAGTCGTATGCGAGCGACATAATCGGTGAACTTCAACCCAGTAGATTTACGGAACACTTTACAGAAGTGAAATACACTCGCACCGGCGGCTTGGGCGACCGCAGAAAGGGACAACGGTTCGGTTCTGTGTTTGTCGATATACTCACGCGCCTTTTGGACCAGCGGCGGCTCCGCGTTTTGTCGCTCGACTACCAATTGATTCGTCAAAGCGGAGAGTTGTTCGCCGAAAAATGAGAGCAGCCGGACGATCGCGTTGTATTTATCGGGCGGAATCAGCGGGTTCTTTTCCCACGCTTTTCGCAGCCCGCCGTCAAACTTGAGGCCGCATCTCTCAACTTCGCGCGTGACTTTATTAGTATCGGCCTTGGCCGGCGTATGCCGCAGTATCTGGCCGATTCGCAAGTAACCGATGGTGTCAGCGCCCAATTTAACCGGGATGGCCGTTTCAGTCAGGCCAAATGGACAGGTGACTGTATGTGGCAGCAATCCGGTGTGGTCGATCATGTCCTGGTGCGCCTGCAAACAAACCGCCAAGGACTTCGGGTGTTCGGCCAGCATGGCGCAAAACGGGTTCTCATGTTTCTTGCCGCGATGGGCGAGCTGCCAGAATTCCAAAGGTCGCAGCGTTAGCGCCAGACCGGTCGCTTTGGTAAAAACATTTTCGTAATCGCGAAACAGCCGCGACCGCCGCAACATTTCGACGAGTTGCTTGTTCGAATTGTCGCGCTCGTTGTGATCGACCTCCATGGAAGCGAGAAACGCCGTAACATCCGCGCACGCCGAATCAGCGTCAACGGCATTCAGCTCTCGTCGCAGGGTCGCAGCGGGCTAGTAATCCTCGGCTGAATCTTGTTCCTGGTCCAGAAACGGAGATTCCAGAACGATTGGCTCCAGAGCCGCCCGATGGGCGTGGACAGAGAGCATTTTGCGGCGCGCCGATTGTAGGCGTTTCATCATGATCGGTGTCATCCGCTTGAATAGCTCGTAGCCTAACGAGTGATCACGTTCGCAGTACTCGCGGAGAATCGTTCCGTAGAAGAAGATCGCTTCGGTTGGTTCGGCGGCACGCGCAGTGAAATGCCAAACGTATGGCGGAAACATCCATGACCAGCCGAGCAAATCGCCCGCGCCGATCGTTTCGATGACCATCGGCTCACCGAATCCTTCGCCCGACTCAAGCACGACTTTTCCGCGCTCGATAAGGTAGAATCGATTCGCCATTTCGCCTTCGCGCAAGATTGTCTGCCCTTTTTTGAAGTGCACAGGAATTGCGCAGTCGGTCAATAATGCGAGCTGTGTCGGATTCATTCCCGCCAGAAACGGGTGGAGCGCCACGCGCGTCGCCATTGGTTCGGGTTTGGTTCTTTCAATTGCTTTCGGCTCTTCCAGCAGTGTGTTCATTGGGTTTCTTTCTGTTTTCGGTTTAAGCGAATTCGTGTTCTTTCTCGCGGACCACGAGCACCGGACAAGGCGCCGCGCGGACTACGCGCTCGGCCGTGCTGCCGATCGTAAAATGTTTCCAGCCGGTATATCCGTGGGTGGCGATCACGATTAGATCGACATCGAGATCTTTGGCCGCTTCGACGATCTCGAAGGCCGCGAGACCGGTGCGAACGGTAGCGTTCACGCTGCTCGACTCCCGCTTTTCGAACAAGATTAGCGAGACCCTTGAGTTGACCGGTGCAGTTGCTGCTCGCGCCACTCGAAATCGCCGGCGGCGCGATCATAAACCCGTCAAAGGCCGGCGGAACTTCCGGCTCGACGACATGAAGAATATCCACCTCAGCGCCGAACTCACAGGCCATTCGCGTCGCGTAATGCAACGCCTTCTTCGACAAAGGCGAGAAATCCACCGGAACCAGGATTCGTGTCAGATTGATGAGGCCGGAGGACGCGGGCTCTAACAGTGCTTGCGTTTTCATGCCGGCACTTTGGCTTTGCAGCTCCCGAACTGCTGCGCCGCGCTTGCTAAATCATGTGCGTTTTTTGCGCTGGCTCGGACCCGGAAATCGGAACGCGATTAAAATTGCCTTCGTCCAAGACAATTTTTGGTGAGCGAAAAGCAAATGTTGAACAGCACGCCCACCGCTTCGGGTTCATCGTCGCCCGAGAAAGGAAAAACCAAATCGTGGATTACTTAGTCGTGCTTTCTACTTTGCTAATGGTCGGACTTTATGCGGTCGTGATCGGCTGGTTACTGCCGAAACACTAAACCGCGCGCTTCAGAACACGAACATTCCAATCGCCGCCCCGAACATCAACAGGGTCGCGATCGACACCACGATCGCGCTAGGCAGCGAACTCGGCTGACCCTTCATCGTTGCGCGATCGCACGCGATCACCAAGATCGCAATCATCAAGAACGGCGCGAGCACACCATTAATGACGGCGGTCCAGTAAAGGGCTCGCATGGGATTAATCTTGAGAAAGTCCATCGCAATGCCGATCAGTGTCGAGACAACTATCACCAGATAAAATGGCCGCGCCCCGCGAAACCGTTGATCAAGTCCTTCGCGCCAGGCGAAGGTTTCGGCCAGTGCATACGCAGCCGAGCCGGTGAGTGTCGGGATCGCGAGGAAGCCAACTCCGATGATGCCGATGGTGAAAAGTGTTGCAGCAAACCTTCCGGCCAACGGAAACAGCGCCTGAGCAGCGTCTGCGCTGCTCTCGATATTCGTTTGGCCGTTAACGTGCAGCGTTAACGCAGTTGTCAAAATGATGAAGAACATCACCAGATTGGAAAAGAATGTCCCAATATCGACGTCGATCTTGCGATCGGTGATTTCGCGAGACGTCGCGTGGAAACGCTGGCGAAGCATGCGGCGGCCTTTGGCTTTGTCTTCTTCGACCTCTTGGGAAGTCTGCCAAAAAAACAAATAGGGACTGATCGTGGTCCCGAGAATCGCCACCAGGGTGCTCCATTCACCATGATTCTTCGGCCACCGTGGAATGAAGGCAGCGTGCGCGATTTTTGACCAGTCCGGATGAATGATGAAGCCAGTAATGACATATGCGAAGAGCACCAGCGCGAGCCATTTTAAAATCGTAGCGATCTGGTGATAGCGAAAAAAAATGGTAGCCAGAGAAATTCCAACGCCGAACACAACGATGTAAATGTGCGAATTGATTTTGGTTAGCATTTGGGCGGCATCGGCCATTCCGGAAAGATCAGCACCTACGTTGATGGAGTTGGCGGCGAAAAGTCCGACGGCTGCCAGTAGAATAAGCGGACGCGGAATTCTGCGATGCATCGCGCCGCCCAGACCGCGGCCGGTCACCATTCCGATACGGGCGCACATCATTTGCACGAACGCCATGAGCGGCCAGGTCAGGAGCGCCGTCCATAAAAGCGCGAGACCGTATTGCGCTCCCGCAATTGAGTAGGTTGCGATACCCGAGGGATCGTCGTCCGCTGCGCCGGTAATTACACCGGGTCCGAGCAAAGCAAAAAAGCGCCGGACCATACCGGGTTCGCTTTTTCTAGTGCTCATGCGGCATTACGTTTCGGCCTTGAAGGCGCTGATGTCGACCTTAAGCTAGAACCATGGAAGAGGCCGAAGTTCCGCTGGAAGGTTTGCACGAAGAGATCCATCACCGCGCCGAGCACGGCGGCGAAAAATGGATTTCGTGGGTCGCGCTTAGCACCGCGATTCTCGCTGTTCTCGCCGCCATCGCCGGATTGCTTTCCGGAACGCACGCCAACGAAGCGATGATGAGTCAGATCGAATCTTCTGACCAATGGAGTTTCTATCAGGCCAAAAGCATCAAAGCATCGCTGCTCGAAGCCAAGATTGCGCTCGCCAGCGCGCCAAACGAAGCCGATTCGCAAAAGCGCGATCGTTACGAGAAAGAGCAGGAGGAGATCAAAGCCGAAGCCGAGAAGAAACAAAACGACGCCAAATCTCATTTCCATCAGCACGAGATCTTTGCCCGCGGCGTGACGATGTTTCAGATCGCAATTGCGGTTGCTGCGATTTCCGCGCTCACGAAGAAACGGCGTTTTTGGATCGTAAGTTTGCTGTTCGGCGCCGCCGGATGCGTGTTTCTCGCTCTCGCGTTTAGTCATTGAGATGCGTGTTCTCGCCATTGATGCTTCGTTGCGCAACACCGGCGTCGCAGTGGTCGATGCAAATAACGGGAAAGCGCACGCTGTTTACTTCGGCACGATCCACAACGCGCAATCGCTGCGATCGTCTTCCTGCCTGGTCGCAATCCGCGATCAGCTCGCGCAATTGATCAGGCAACACGAGCCGGATTGTTGCGCGCTGGAATCGGTCATTTATGTGCAGAGTCACCAGACGGCCATTTTGCTCGGCGCTGCGCGCGGCGCTGCGATTCTCGCCGCCGCCGAAAATGGGCTTCCCGTTTTTGAGTATCCGCCGACGCGAATTAAGCAGGCGACGGTCGGTCGCGGCCGCGCGGGAAAGAATCAGGTGGCGTTTATGGTGCGCGCGCTTCTTGGCTTGACCGAAACGCCGGATGCCGACGCCGCTGACGCGCTTGCGATTGCGCTCACTCACGTCCGCGGACAGGAAACGGCGCGGATGGGAATTCCAGGAGCCAAACAAATATGACCCGAAGATCGGCGCGGCAAGCCTTCGAATCAGATGGCTCGGTCGTGTTAATTTCGCGGATGCACTCGCGCTCCAGGAGCAGATCGTTGCGCGCAAACGCGAAGATCTCGATGCTCCTGACGAAATCCTTTTGCTCGAACACGAGCCGGTTTACACAATCGGCCGCACCCCGGACAAATCGAGCTTGTTAGGCGCAGCCCATCTTGCCGCATCCGCTGTTCGCGATCAATCGGGGCGGACAAGCAACTTATCATGGCCCCGGACAGTTGATGTGCTACCCAATTGTCGATCTTCGCTGTTGCGGCCAGGATTTGCATCGATATCTGCGCTGGCTTGAGCAAACCCTGATCGAATTTCTCGCGACCTATAAAATTTCGGCAACGCAGCGTGAAGGTCTCACCGGCGTTTGGGTTGAGCAGCGCAAGATCGCGTCGATTGGTGTCGGCGTTCGTCACTGGATCACGATGCACGGTTTCGCGCTTAATGTTTGCGGGGATCTCTCGCCGTTTGCGAACATCGTTCCCTGCGGAATTTCCGATGTCACCATGACGTCGATGGAGAAAGAAACCGGCAAATCAATTTCCGTCGTCGATGTTGCGCCCGAATTCGAGAAAGCTGTCCGCGAGAAAATTCCCGAGCTGCGATGCGACCGGGAAACGCACGCGCTCTCGCACTGACGAGCTCAAACCGCTTTGTGTTTGCGTTTCTTGCGATGCCGCTCCGATGGAGCTTGGCTTGGTGAGGATGCGCGGACCTATAAACATTTCGCTCGTGACGGAGCTTGCGGACAACTAAACGCGTAACTATAACCACGTCGCTCCTGACGGAGCTCGGAGCGCCTTAGGCGCGTAATGTTTATAGTAAATTTCTTGTTTCATAAATAAGCTTCGTTAGAAGCGGCATGTAGTTCCCCCAGAATGGCCAACACCTACACCCAGATTTACATTCACGTCGTCTTCGCGGTATCGGCCCGTGCTTGCGTAATTCGACCTGAGCACAATGAAGACCTGCAAAAATACATCACCGGGATTGTGACCGGTCGAAATCAGAAGCTAATTGCAATCAATTGCATGCCGGATCATACGCATATCCTCATTGGCTTAAAGCCCGATCAATCCGTTTCCGATCTGGTTGGGAGAATAAAGACTGGTTCCACCAATCACATCAACGGGAAGCGCTTGATCGGGTGTCGATTTTCGTGGCAAGAAGGGTTCGGAGCATTCTCTGTTTCACAATCGCATTTAGACACAGTTATTCGTTACATCCGGAATCAATTAGAACATCATCGTCGCAAAACATTTCACGACGAATACCGAGACTTTTTGGATCGGCACCGAATACCGTTCGATGAGCGATACGTTTTTAAGTCGATCGATTGATCGCGCTTTGGCACGTGTCGCTCCTATGGAGCTTCGGTCTAGTCGTACGACAGGCTATAAACATTTCGCTCCTACCGGAGCTATAGCCTGATCGCGAACGCGAATAAAAATGGTCAGACTTGGTTCGTGCCAGAGGAGGCTCGCATACATCCTAAAAGCGCCGTAGGCGCGTCATGTTTATAGCGTTACAATATAAAATATTATCAGCTCCGTTAGGGGCGACATTAATGATTCGAACTCGAAGATAATTTTGGCGACATCGTCGGCAAAGCGCAGCGGGGCTTGGGAATTTCCGACAGCGAGCTCGCGAAAAGATCCGGCGCGAACCTGGACGGGATCCGCAAGATCCGGGAAGGCCAGTTTGATGAAGCGGCGCTTCGTGCGATTGCGCCGGCTTTGGATCTGGATCCGAATGCTCTGGTCGATCTTGCCCAGGGGAAATACCAACCCGCTCCGCTCGAGAATTTCGACGGGCTCGCGCAGTTCAGCACGAATTACTACGGCATGTTGGTGAACGCGTATCTCGTTTGGGATGCAGGAACAAAACAAGCGACCGCCTTCGACACGGGCGCGGATTGCAACAGCATGCTCAAGCTGGCGAACAAGCAAAACCTGAGCATTAAAATGATCTTACTAACGCACGCGCATCCCGATCACGTGGCCGACTTGCCGCGGTTGCGCGAAGAAACCGGCGCCCAAATTTTCGCCCCGGCGCGCGAATCGGTGCCCGGTGCGGAAAAGATCGACGAAGGAAAACATTTTCATTTGGGAAAGCTCGACATCGAAGCGCGATTGACCTGGGGACATTCGCCCGGTGGAATGACCTTTGTCGTCAACGGCCTCGCGCGACCAGTCGCGATTGTTGGCGATTCGATGTTTGCCGGTTCGATGGGCGGCGGCACTGTTTCCTACCACGATGCGGTGCAAAATAATCTCGAGAAAATTCTAACGCTCCCCGACGAAACGATTATTTGTCCCGGTCACGGACCAATGACGACAGTCGCAGAAGAGAAACTGCACAATCCTTTCTTTGCGCACAGATGCGCAAATGTTTGATGTAAGATGTTCGATCTAAGATGTAGGATGTAAGATTTAAGATGTCTCCCCATGAACAAACAGGAACTGAAAACCGGACGAAAGCGTTTGCTTTACGAACCTTGAATTGATTGATGCACTGCCGCGAACCCCCGCTGGCCGTGCGATTTCAAACCAGCTTGTTCGAAGTGCAACCTCGGTCGGTGCAAACTATCGAAGTGCCTGTCGCGCACGTTCGCGGGCGGAGTTTGCGGCAAAGCTTGGAATTGTCTTAGAAGAGGCGGACGATAGTTTGTATTGGCTCGAATTCGTTCGAGATGGAAATTTTGCCGGAATCGAAGCTGTCACTTCTCTTGAACGAAGCAGATGAGCTGACAGCGATTCTTGCTAGCGGCAGAAAATCTGCGGCGGCTACATCGAACATCAAACATCGAACCTCTTACATCTCTTCATGAATATCGGCTTTGTCGGCGTTGGTCGAATGGGCGCGAACATGGCGCGCCGATTGAAGGACCGAGAGTTCAACGTTACGGCGGTTTACGACGCCAACCGCAAAGCGGCGACGGATCTCGCGGGGGAACTCGGTTGCGCAGCGGCGCAGGATTTGTCGGAAGTCACAGCCGAGTCCGACGTGATCTTCACGGTTGTTACGGACGACAACGCGATGCGGAGCATTTTTTCCGGAAGCGGCGACAATTTGCTGAAGAACGCGCGCGGAAAACTTTTCATCAATTGCGCGACGATTTCGCCGCAGGTGCATGTGGAAGTTGAGAAGCTGGCGCAGAAAGCCGGCGCGGAATCGCTCGAAGCCTGCATGGCGTCGAGCATCACCCAGGCGCGCGAAGGTAAACTTTATTTGATGTGCGGTGGAACGGAGTCGGCCTTTCGAAAAGCGGAACCGATTTTGAAAGAGCTCGGGGCGAGCGTTCGTTTCATCGGCAAAGCGGGCGAAGCCGCGAAAGTGAAAGCTCTGGTCAACATGGTGATGAACATCAACACCGCTGGGCTGGCCGAAGGCCTCGGCCTCGGGGCCGCGCTCGGTCTCGATTTAAAAATGCTTCGCGAAGTCTTCTCGCAAACCGGCGCAAACTCGCGCGTGCTTGAAACCGACGGCGAAGACATGCAAAACCGCGATCACAGTTGTTTCTTCTCCGCCGCGCACGCCGCGAAAGACAGCGGCATCGCCTATGAACTCGCGCGTCAACTCGGCCTCGAATCTTCCACTTGCCCGCGCGACCAAGGAACAATACGAACGCATGATCGCCGAAGGTTTAGGCGAGCTCGACAAATCAGGCATTGCCGAACTCACGTTCAAAGATCGTCATAAATCTCGCGGTAGCGGGAGCGATTCTGTGTAAATTAGGGAATGGGGGGCTTTCACGGCAGTCACGCAACAGGCTCGGACGATCCTTCCGATCGCGCGCCGCGGATGAGAACTGTCTGGCGGGTTTTTCGGTACTTGCAACGTTATCCCGCGCTTGCGTGCGGCATGCTGGTCTGCGCGATCCTTGGCACGTTGATGGTGGTCGTCTTTCCGGTGGTAACGAAACAGGTCCTTGATGTCGTTATTCGGCAACATCATCCGGAAAAATTGCTGCCTCTGGTATTGCTCGCGGTGCTGGCGGCGTTACTTCAAAACGGGCTCAATTCGCTGCGCCTTATCTTGAACAACACTTTCGAGCAACGCGTGATCTTTGATCTGCGCAGCGATCTTTACTCACATATCCAATTGCTTCCGCTGCGTTGGTTCGACAATCGCGCCACCGGAGATCTTATGACGCGCTTACTCGAAGACGTGACTTCGGTGGAGCGGATGTTAATCGACGGCGTCGAGCAAGGCGTGGTTGCCATCCTGCAGATGGTAATCGTGTTCGCAATGATGTGTTACGTCAGTTTTACGCTGACTTTGTTCGCTCTGAGTCCGGTGCCGTTTCTCGCGGCGGGTGCGCTTTGGTACACCCTGACCGCGCACCGGCGATATCGATTGCAACGCCGGGCTTCGTCCGCCATGAACGCGCTCCTGCATGACAATCTTTCCGGCATTCGGCAGATCCGAAGCTTTGCCCGCGAAAAAGAGGAACATCAGCGATTCAACCGCGTCAGCGATGAATTGCGTCGGGCCACGCTGATCGTAATGAAAGTATGGGCCTCTTACAATCCATCGATGTATTTGATCGGCACGCTTGGCGTGATCGTTACCGTGCTTGTAGGAACCCGCGCTGTTCTCGCTGGCACGATGCAACTGGGCGATCTCGGCGCGTTTCTGTTGCTGAGTGGTTTTCTTTATGAGCCGGTCGGGAAGCTGCATCAACTCAATCAACTGCTTCAGGCCGGCCGCGCTGCCGGTGAACGCGTTTTCGAGATCATGGACGAACCAGTCGAGACCGGCTGGCTGACGACCGGATCGATATCAGCGATTGCCGGTGATGTGCGCTACGAGAACGTCAGCTTCAGTTATAACAACGACTCGCGTCTTGCCCTGAATCACATTTCGTTTCATGCACGACCTGGCGAGACAATCGCGCTGGTTGGCTCGACCGGTGCGGGTAAATCCACTCTGGTAAATGTGCTCGTTCGGTTTTACGAATTCGACAGCGGGCAGATTCTGATCGACGGAAAATCGGTCCGTGATTATGACTTGCGCGCTTTACGCGAATCCATCGGTGTAGTGACGCAAGAGAGTTTTCTGTTCAACGGACCGGTCCGTGAAAATCTCCTGATGGGGAAGCCGAGCGCCAGCGACGCCGAGCTTTGGCGAGCGCTGGACGCAGCGAATGCGCGCGATTTCGTCGACCGTTTGCCTAACAAATTGGGGAGCGTCGTCGGCGAGCGCGGCGTGAAATTGAGCGTGGGAGAAAAGCAAAGGCTCTCAATCGCGCGGGCGTTGCTGAAAGATCCGCCGATTTTGATTCTCGATGAGGCGACGGCAAGCGTGGACACGGGGACAGAAAGATTGATTCAAGAAGCCCTTGAGCATTTGATGGCGAACCGAACCTCGATTGTAATTGCGCATCGGCTTTCGACCATTGTTCACGCCGATCAAATTCTCGTTCTCGATCATGGCCGCATCATCGAACGCGGCACGCATGAGGACTTAATCGCGCACGGCGGAAAATACGCCCGGTTGTGCGAACAAAGTTTGCTCGACTCGCGACCCGATATTGATGGTGCCGACGCGCAATTGGAGGCGCCGATCGAGTCGCCGGACCAGCAGATATCGATCTAGGGTGGATCGAGCGCTCCGTCGCTCGATGTTACTAAGTGGCGGCGAAGTCGCGATTAATTTTAGAATCGCCCCCGGAGCGGCCGATCCACCTATTCGCCGGACGAAGATGGTGAGGGAATCGGTGACGGCGGGATCAGAAGCGTCTGGCCGGCCAGCAATTTCAGCGGATTATCGATGTGATTGTATTTCTGGAGCTCGCTCACGCTGACGCCGTACGTTTTCGCGATGGACGTGAGCGTCTCGCCGCGGGCAACAACGTGACTGTTTCCGTTACCGGATTTGCCCGAAGGATCTGGGGTCATGTTCGATGTCGAACTTGCGGTCGAAGTGGAGGTTGAACTCGCGGGCGCGCCTTCACCGATCATTACCCCGGGCCGATGATTGGTGATTTCGAGCTGAAGTTTGAGAATTTCCTGCGAAAGCATATCGATCTTCGCGTTCTGCTCTTCGATCTTTTTAGTGAGTTCCTGGAGCTGGGCTGCCTGGCTAACTGCCGGGTTGGGCGTCGGCGCCATGGTTTGGGCGAAGCTGTGAGGCATCGCAAATCCCGCCAGCACGGCCATGGCTAAAACTGTCGCGGCGCGCAATTTCATCGGACTTGGATTTTGCCATCAGCCGCTGGCACTGGCAAGCAGAGTGGAATCCTGCCGGCGACCCTGCTTGCCTTTACCCTATTTCTCCTTAAATTTTTTGCATGCCGGAGCGCGTGCAAAAGCCGTTTGATCCCGCTCCGTGGGGTCCGAAGCAGGGGGACGAAGGGGGACCACGTTCGCCGGACGTTTCCCGTCCAGACACCAAGGATTTACTCAAAAAAATGCGCAAGGTGGACCCCAACCAATCGAAGCGCTACCGGCAGCGCACGGGGCAATAATGGATAAGCCACCTCTGGCGCTTGATCCGAATTTTTCGGGCGGCAGCGAAGATTTTCCAGCATTGCTTCGCCGTAAAGGACTGTTGCAAAGCGCCCCGGAAGTGACCAACGCGGCCGGCGGTCATTCATTTGTGCCGACGGAATCAACCACGATTCTTGCGTTTAAATTTTCCGGCGGCGTGCTGGTAGCGGGCGATCGGCGAGCGACCGCGGGCAATACTGTCGTTTACGATCGTGCGGACAAAGTTTTGGAAATCGACCGCCATTCAATTATGGCGATCGCGGGGGTACCGGCAACGGCCTGGGAAATGGCGCGTGTGCTCGAACATTCGTTTCAATATTTTCGGCGGACGCAACTGCAGGAAATGAGCGTGGACGGAAAAGTGCGTGCTCTTTCCAAATTGCTGCGGGACAACTTTGGTTTCGTGATGCAAGGCGTTGGGGTGGTGGTACCGATCTTTGCGACCTACGACGCGAATTCAAAACCGGAAGCGCGCCTTTATTTTTATGATGCGATGGGCGCGCAATTCGAAGTGGCCGATTATGCCGCGACCGGGTCGGGTTCCCCGGCAGTGCGGGGAATTTTGTATTACGAAAATAACTGGGGCACGAAGAAACTGAAGGAATTGGACCATGAGGAAGCGGTGGCGATCGCGTTGCGCGCATTGGATACTGCGGCAGAGGGAGACACCGCGACGGGTGGCGTCGATCGCAGTGGGAAAATTTTTCCGCTGATCAAAATCGTATCCGGTGATGGCATCACCACCTTGCCTGACGAAAAGGTCGCCGGAATTTTCAAGCGGAAGGTCGCATGATCGAAGAACCGTATCGTTGGGTAGAGGCGATCGCGAATCGTCGTGAGTACGTTGAGACCCAACTCGCGCAAGGCAGTCCGATCGCAGCGGTCGGATATCGTGACGGCATACTTTTCCTGACCGTTGGACGGCGTTCGCGGCAAAAGATTTATGAGATTTACGATCGCATCGCGATGGGAGCGATTGGCCATCCGGGCGATATCGAGCGATTGCGACTAGCGGCAATTGAACTGGCGAGCACGGAAGGTTTCACCCGCTCGGCAGCGGATGTTTCGTTGCGACGCCTTGCGCATTATTCGCTTAGTCCGGTGCTGAAGGCGGCGTTCGAACAAGTTTACGGTCCGCCCTACCTGGCGCGATTGCTGTTCGCCGAGATCGGGTCGAGTCCGAAAGAGGATTTGTTTTTGCGGGTCGATTACGATGGTTCGATTGCGGCCGGCGGTCCCACCGCCCAGCCTCGGCAACGCTTCGCGGTTCTGAGTGGAACGAATTTGTCCACGGAACTCATGGAAAAATTCCTGCAACAAAATCACGTTACCGACGCGGTCCTTTCGGATGCGATAACGGTGGCGGCGGACGCGTGGAGCGTTGGTCGCCTGGCACTGGGTGAAAGCGAGATCAAGGAATTGCCCAATCACGACGTGATTCGCAAACATCGAGATGAGCAGCTCGCTGACTCCGGGATCGAAGCGGCGGTACTCGAGCGCGATAATCGCAGCGCGATTCGTTACCGAATCTTGGTCGGAAGAAGAACTGCGCTCCAACCTGCAAAGGTAACGATGTCTCGAGCGCAATCCGGTTTCGGCGGCGCGGTGAAGAACGTTGTCGCGTGGTTAGGCCTGGCCTTGATGGTGGCCTCCTTTGTCTGGTGGCAATTTCTTCTAACTCCGCGCCAGGCAACTTCATCCGGACGAACCGGCGCTACCTCTCCTTTCACGCTCGTGGTTCTGGATCCTGGCCACGGCGGACAGGATTCGGGCGCGATTTGCGGAGCGATTTACGAGAAGGACCTTACTCTCGACATCGCGCAACGCGTGGACCGATTGCTGCAGGCGCAGGGCCTAGCGACGTTGATGACGCGAGTAGGGGACAGCTATGTTTCGCTTCAAGATCGCGCGGCGGTCACCAATCGAGCGCGCGATTGTATTTTCGTCAGCATCCATTTCAACGAAAGCAAAAAGCCGGTTAGTGGAATTGAGACTTATTACGCCGAGCATCAAACCGCGCCGGCCCCACGTCTTGTTTCGTGGATTCCTTTCTTCCAAGGACCAGCCGCAGAATCGCCAACTTTAGCGAGTCAGAGCCTGGCCCGATTCATTCAAGAAGCAATGATTGCGCGAACCAAAGCGCCGGACCGGGGAACAAAGGCCGAACAATTCTTCGTGATCGCAAATGTGAGTGTGCCGGCCATTTTGGTGGAAGGAGGGTTTTTGAATAAAGAGGACCTGACAAAACTGGAGAGCAACGATTATCGCGAGCAAATGGCGGCGGCGATTAGCGAAGGCATCCTGCGCTATCGAGACGTCCTCGGAGAGCGGCAATTGCCACTCGCCGTAACCGATCCGCGTCCCTGAATAGGTCGAAAAATTCGGCGTCAAAGCTAGCAACCATATGAAACTCCAAACTGCGGTTCTGATCCTGATCCTGCCGGTCGCGACGCTTTTTGCCGATCCGGTGGTCGAGAGCGTGCAACAAGGGTTGAAGGACGAAGGGCTCTATTATGGTGAGGTGACGGGTAACAAAGATGCCGACACCACTGCGGCGATTCGGCGTTACCAAATCCGCAACGGATTGCAGATTACGGGCGACCTCAACGACGAAACGCTGAAAGCCCTCGGTGTGAATTCTTCCGGCAGACGCGAGGTTGTGAAAGCATCGCCGACCGCGGCGCCCAACACGTCCGATTTGAGAGCGCCCTTGAAGCAGGAACCAGAACCCGAACAAACGCAGGCGCCGACGAATCCGATGACCGGCCAGCCATTTCCCCAACCACCACCAGGCCGTCAGCCACCGTCCCAGCGTGACGATGAGGTGGTTCCAGCGGGGCCGGCGGAGAATTTTGCAGGCACCCCGTTTGAAACGGCGCCGCCGCAAGTTCAGCGTAACATTATTGTCTCTGCGCAGAACGTTTTGGCGCAGCGCGGGCTTTATCGCGGGCCAATTGATGGTTCAGTCGGGCCGGATTTCGAATTCTCATTGCGCGCTTATCAGGCGCGCGTGCACGTGCCGGTCACCGGCAGACTCGATCTGGAGACGCTCGCCGCTCTCGAATTGTTGCCCGGCGGAAACAGACCGGTTTACGTTCCGCGCCGCCGCCCTTCGCAAGAACCAGTGCGGGGCGAGTGGATTCGCGAACGCTGACGTTTGGCGCAGCGTCGATTTTACGCCTGCCTCGACGTTATCAGGTCAGTCGAAAGACACGGCGTAAAGTTCCGCGAAGACGGTCCCCACAAAAATCTGCGCTTCGATCCGCAGCGGGATTCGGTTTTCATCGTCAGACACCCAGACAGTCGCCCGGCGAAATTTACGGTGCGGCTCCAATTCGAGGTCCTTGCCAAGGCGTTTCAATTGAACGTCGAACTTGATTGCGTTGTAACTTCCGGCATGGACAGATATTCGTTCGCGGCCCAGCACGGTCACCGTTGCCAGGTACGCGGAAGTGGCCGGGTAGACAACGATTCGATAGACGGCGTGATCATTGAGCGGCTGACTTCGCAGGTAAAGCATCGCGCCGTGAAGGTCGAACAGGCCGGGAAAATTGAACGGTTTCGGTTTATTGTCTTTTGATCCGGTTTCGGAACGGGTGCGGGTCACGCCTGAATCGGTGAAATTTAACTCGGTTGTGATTTTTTTTCGGCGATAGGCTTCGATCTGTTTGCTTTCGATCGGGCGAAGTGTTTCTGCATTCGCAAGTCCGCGGTAGGTCGCATCCAGTTTCCACAAAGCGCGCACGAAACCTGTGGTTCCACCGGTCGCTTCGAGCTGGAACCGTTTGCCGCCCTCCTTGCTGAAGTGCATGTCGCCTTTGCCGGCCGTGATTCCCGACCAGCCGAAGTGATATGTTGTCCGTACTGGTCGCAGTTCGGAAAAGTTTCCGGGCGGATCTTTAGTGATGGTGGCTTCCCAGCTTGGCGCTGCGGAAATAGTCGCAACCAAGCCGAGCCCTAAAGCGCCAAACGCGAGAAATAGCTGCTGTCGATATTTCACTGTGTCGATCGATCGCAACTTAGTCCAGATTCCATGCCGGTACACAAAAAACACACGCGAGCTTGCTCCCGCGTGTGTTTTCGAATTCGAAACTGCGATTAAGGTTTCTTTGGTGTTGCCGAAGCGGCGGCTGCCGGACTCGTCATGCTCGTATTGACTGAGCTAGGCCGGCCGGGCTTGTTGAGAACGCCGATCACATCGTTGGTGAAATCGACGCTGTCCCGCGAATACATCAGCACCGGCACGCCGTTGAGACTGTTTCCGGACTTGTCGAACACCAGGTCGAGGTTATTCGATTTGACTCTTTCCATCACGACATCGGTAATCTCTTTGACGATGCCTTCGCGCATTCGAAGCGCTTGCTCCTGAAGCTGACGCTCACGAGTTTGGCGAAACTCCGTGATCTCACGCTCCATGTTTTTGATGTTGGAAATTTTGTCGTCGCGCTCCTTGGCTTTCTGGGCTTTGGCGTCCGCGCTCAGGGCCGGAGCTTCAAGTTGCTTGTTGAGATTGTTGACATCGTCCAGGGCCTTCTTGTAGGCGTCGGCGCGTTCGTCGTATTCTTTCTTCGCCTGGTTCTTGGCGTCGTTAATCTTCGCCTCGGCATCCTTGGTTTTGTTGTATTCCCGGAAGGTCTTGTTCATGTCCACCGTCCCAATTTTCATTCCTTGCGCCCGGACGGCTACTGGCAGGACGAGTAAGGAAGCAAGCGTCAAAAACAGCAATTTTTTCATAAGAAGGGGTAAACAAGTCGACGGAAACCGGCCAGACCGCAAGTGCCAATATTAGGGGTTAAAACTGGTAGCCAACGCTGAAATTCAGGTGCCCATGGCTGGCATTTCCAGCGTTGTTGATTGGGAAACCGTAATCGAGTCGCAGCGGCCCGATCGGCAAATCCAAACGCACGCCCACACCGAAATCGGAACCCATGCTATCGACCGTGCGTCGGGGGGTAAGCGGGGACGGAGGTGGGCCAAGGCCCAATTTCGCTTGCTTCGACTGGTATATGAATGTCGCGATCTGGTTAGGGCCCCGCGGAATTGCGATCATCTCATCGCCAAATGTCCACGGACCGGCATTGACTGCACCTACGTCTGAAAATATGGCGAACCGGGCTTTCTCGACGACGGGAAATGTAATTTCGCCAGTGGCCCGCCACATCGTTTGACCACCGATCGGCTGATTATTGGTATCCTTCGGGCTGATGTCGCGAAATTGGAAACCACGCAAGTTATTGGCACCACCCAGATAAAGCCGATCGTAAATCGGGACGGCTGGAATGCGTACATCGAAGGGTTCCGTTATTGGAACGCAACCTGTTGTTCCGAGTTTGCAAGGGTTTCCCATCGCGTCCTTACCCAACACCGTATGGGGACCCGTCACTACGTCTCCGAAGAAAGCGTTGGGGTTCTCCTTAGTCCCGTTGGAACCGCAACCCGGCGTGTTAACCTTGCAAGGGATGAAAGCGGGAATGACGGTCGTTTCAGCTTTATCCCACACATCTATAGTCGATGCTTCGGCGTCTACCAAGAAAATGACGTCCTTCCAAACCCGCCAATATTTGGTCGCTTCGACGTCCAATCCATAAACCTTTTCGTTACCGCCGAGAGGGCCTCCGGCAACAAATGGCGTGATCGAAATTCGTTCGCCTTTTCGGGTTAAAAAGGGATTGTCCCGCCGATCCCAGACAAGACTTGTTGAGACCATGCTTTTGGTGGTGGTTCCTTCTTCGGCCGTGATCTCCGGCGAAACTCCACCAGCGACGTTGTAGATCTCATAATTCTGCAAACTGTAATCAAGTATTCCGTAAACCCACGAGAACAGCGGCTTTCGTAATTCAAGAGAAAAGCCGTAGTTTCGTTGATCGTAAACTGAGCTCAGATAACTCGCGTCTGAGTAAAACGCCTGCCCGCCAAGAGAAAGTGGCCGGTCGAGGAACCACGGCTCGGTTAAGGCGACAACGAAATCTTTTCGCTGGCTTCCGACTTGCGCCTTGGCGCGGAATTTTTGCCCGGCACCGGTGAGACCCGGCCAGTTCCCGATATCGAAATTGCCCTGCGTCAGTTCGACGAACCCAATCAATGAATCGATCGTGCTATAACCAGCGCCGAAGTTGAGCGAGCCGGTGCGCTTTTCTTCAACTTGCACGACCAGATCTTTCCGGCCTTCGACGCCGGTTTCGTCCGGATAGGTCTCAACCTTCGAGAAGTAACCGAGATTTTCGAGACGCTTCTTCGTCGTCTCGACCCGGACAGTGTTGAACACGTCGCCCGGCTTCACCAGAATTTCGCGCCGGATGACCTTGTCCTTGGTTCGCGTATTCCCGACAATGTTGATCCGCTCGATGAAGGACCGATTTCCTTCTTCGATCTTGTAATGGACATCGATTAATCCGGGACCGGCCGGCGTGCCTTCCGGCAGAATCACGAGATCGACGTAACCACCGCTGCCGTAACCGTCTGCGACCGCCTTGGCGTCATCGTGCAATTGTTTGGGCGAGTAAACGCTGCCTTCCTTCATTTTCACCAACGCCCGGATCTTTGTTTCGGTAGTTTGTTTCTCGCCGGAGAACGTGAGTCTGCCGACGTGATACTGAATGCCCTCCTTGACTCCGACCTTGATGATGAGCGGGCCGCCTTTTCTTCGCTCCCGACTAATCTCCTGCACGTCCGCGTCGATGTAACCGTGGGTTTCGTAAAATTCTTTGACCTTATCGAGGTCCTGCTGGAGCTGCGCTTCATCCAGTCGCCCCGATTTATCAATGAACGCGATTAACGTCTTGCCGCGGGTCTTCATCTGCTTTCGCAAAATCTTGCTGCTGAAATGGTCGTTGCCTTCGAACTGAATCTGCTGCACTGCTCCCTTCGCGCCCTCGTTCACGGTGTAAATCACGCGCGCCGTGCCCTTGCTCTCATCGATCGGTTCGGTGCGAAAATCGACCGTTACGTCGGTGAAGCCTTTGCTTTGGTAAATGTCGACGATCTTGGTTCGGGCCTTCTGCAGATCGTCTTCGTTAACCGGCGCATTCAGTTTGACCGCAATCTCCTTGCGCAATTTTTTCGCGCTCACTTTCTGTGCACCGTCGATCACAAGCTCGCGAATCACCGGCCGGGTCTGGACCGCAACGATCACTTTGACGCCATCGCCTTCGGGTTGCGCAAAGATGCGCACGTTTTGAATCCCTCCGGTTTTGTAAAGATTACGAATGTCGTCCTCGACTATTGAATCCGAGTAGGGCTGACCGACCGCAGTCCGGATTTGGGCAAGGATCCGGTCCTTGCTGACGGTCGCCGGACCCGAGTATTGGATCTCAATTGAACGGATAATAGGCGCGCCTTGCCCGTGGGCGGCCGATGCGGCGCCAAACCAGATTGCGGAGACGGCGAAAACCATCGCTAACGTCCAGCCCCGCCCCATGCCCCAGGATTCTCTCATAACAATCAAAATGCCGAATCCCGCGCAGCGCAGAAGACGGCGCGGGACAGGCGGCAATTAGAGGAGAAGGCGGTGATCGTCAAGGCAGGAATTTCGTCGAAGATGGTTAAGATAGTTAAGGAGTGGCTACGGCGTCCTCATAGACAGCGCGAAATCCGGTTCAGTTCAACAGTTCGTAGGAATTATTTCGCCGGTGCGGTTCGTATCCGGCCTCGCGAATCAACGATTCAATGTCCTCCGCGTTTAAGCGAAATGTCGTCCCCGCCGCGCTCACTACGTTCTCCTCCATCATCACCGAACCGAAGTCGTTCGCTCCATATTTGAGCGCGACCTGACCGATTCCGGGTCCCTGTGTCACCCACGAGCTCTGGATGTTGTCGACGTTGTCCAAAAAAATGCGAGATAACGCCTGCATCCTCAAATATTCCGCGACGCCCGTCGGATTTTGGACCTTTAAGACCGTGTGTTGCGGCTGAAAGGTCCAGCAAATGAATGCGGTGAAACCGCAGCTGCGATCCTGTTGATCGCGAATTCGCTGCAAATGTTCGATACGCTCCTCGACTGTCTCCACATGTCCGAACATCATCGTCGCGCTCGATTTCAACCCGAGCTCGTGCGCCACTTGCATCACTTCCAGCCACTGGTCGCTGTTGATCTTTAGCGGCGAGATTTTTTTGCGGACGCGGTCGACCAGGATCTCGCCGCCGCCGCCAGGAATCGAGCCGAGCCCGGCTCTTTTGAATTCGGAAATCACTTCACGCAGAGGCATCTGGAAAGTTTCGGCGAAATGTTGAAACTCCGGCGGGCTGAATCCGTGAATATTGATGTGCGGATATTTCGTTTTGATGTGTTGGAGGAGATCGACATACCACTGAAACGGCAATTTCGGATGATGCCCGCCTTGCATCAGGATTTGAACACCGCCCGCGGCTGAAAGTTCGTCCAGCTTCTGATCAATCTGCTCCAGCGAAAGCACGTAATGATCTTCGTCGCGCTCAGTCCGATAAAATGCGCAGAATTTGCAGTAAACGTTGCAGACGTTTGTGTAATTGATGTTGCGGTCGGCGATGTAAGTCACGATCTCGCGTCCACGTCCGGCGTAACTTTTTTCCTTGGCCAGGTTTCGGCGCGCGTTTGCCAGTGCGCCGAGCTCTCCCAGCGGCAAACGATAAAGTGTCATCGCCTCGTCCGGCGAAATTCGTTTGCCTTCGAGAACCTTGTCGCTGAGTCCGTTTCGATTCAGTGAAACCATTCGTTCCAATCTAATCGAATCGCGGCCGCCTTACGAGCCCTTTGGCGCGACCAATCCATTCTTTTCCAAGAATGCCAGGACCGCGGCGTTGAATTCGCGCGGTTTCTCCATCATCAGGAAATGGGAGACATTCTCCCAGACTTGATAGTCGAGTTTCGGCGCCAGTTTCCGCACGAACTGCTCGTACTCGGGCGACCATGCCGGTTGTTTCGCCAAAATCATTAGCACCGGCACGTCGATCTTGTCTTCCTTCCACAAATCCTCATCCACCGTGGCTTCGAATTCGCTCACGGCCACATGCTGCGGCGTCTTCAGCATCAACGCGGTGATTTTGTCCCGCAGCGCCGCGTCCTTGATCGGTTTCGTCATTCCTGCGATTACCCGGCCAGCCGCTTCGGGATAATTGTCGCCCTTCAACGGCACGACGAATTTTTCCATCGTGTCGCGATCGAAAAACGCGTGCAGCGGCCCTTCGACCACAACGATCGCTCTCACTTTCGCCGGAAACTTTCGGTAATATTCCCGGGTGAACGGCGTGCCGTTGCTGTGACCAACCAAGATCGCTGATTTCACCCCGGCGTTCTTGATCACCCCGTCGATCGCCCGCGTGTAGAGATCTTTGTCGTATTCGATTCCCTGCGGTTTGTCGCTTTGACCGTGACCGGGTAGATCGATTGTGATCACGCAGATTTTTTCAGCGAGCGCGGGTGCTTGCTCGCTCCAGATGGTTTCGTCGCACGCCCAGCCGTGAACAAGAACCAGCGCAGTCTCGCCTTTGCCGTAATTCGTGTAATGGACCTTGAGATGATCGACATCTGCGAACTTCGATTCGCTCACCACCGGTTGTGCCACCATGCGCGTGGCGATTGCGATCGAAAACAAAAGCGCGATCCAAAATTTCACGCGCCGATATTATTCGGTCTGAAATTTTAGCGCAATCGATTCCGTTTAAGGTGGATCGCGCGCTCCGTCGCGCGATGTTCGGCGCAACTGGATGGAACGTCACGTTCCTTGCGGCTGAGGACAGCCGCCACTACAAATTTCCCATGGCGAAATCCGTAGCGATAATTGGCGGAGGCGTTTCTGGCCTGACCTGTGGCGTTCTCTTCGCCGAGCGCGGATTTTCCGTAAAAATCTTTGCCGAACAAGTCGGCACTCAAACCACTTCCGGCGCCGCGGCTGCGCTTTGGTTTCCCTACGACGCCGAACCCGCCGACAAAGTGATTCCGTGGGCACTCGCGACCTACAACGTGCTTGTCGATCTCATAAAAGATCCCAGTTGCGGCGTGTCGATGATTGAGCTCCGCCAATATTGTCGGACCGGTTCGATCGAGGTTCCGGATTGGGCTCACAAATTGGGCGGTGTAGCCACGGCGCTGCCCGCCACGCCGGAGCAATGCGAAGGCGGGCGCGCGGTTGCTGACCGGCCACAGGCCGGTGGCTACAACTTCTCAGACGGATTTGCCCTTCGCGTCCCACTTATGGACACGACGATTTACCTTGATTATCTCGCCAACCGATTTCAAAAGGGCGGCGGCAAAATCATGAGCGGCGTTCGTCTCGATAAACTCGACGATGTCGATCCAGAATTCGATGTAGTGATCAATTGCGCCGGGATCGGTGCGCGTGAGCTGGCGCGCGATTCCGATCTCGAACCGCACCGCGGCCAGGTCGCGATCGTTCCGAAGCCGGACAATTTGAAATGCGCGATCGTGTGCGACGACGCGCCGCTCATGTACGCGATCCCGCGCACGAACGATTGCGTGTTCGGCGGCACGAACGACGTCAACGACGATCTCACTCCCGATCCGAAGACGAAAGAGGCGATCGTTGCCGAATGCAGTCGCGTTTTGGAAATCGAAAGGCCGCGCGTGTTGCGCGAACGTGTTGGTCTCCGCCCTTTTCGAAAATCAGGCGTGCGTCTTGAAGAGGAAAAACTTCGCGACGGGCGCACCGTCATTCACAACTACGGGCACGGCGGCTCCGGCTTCACCCTGTCCTGGGGCTGCGCCGAAAATGTTTTTGAATTAGTGACCCGCTGACTTAAGTCGTCACGTGCGAAAAAAGATGCAGCGACGATCATTAATCGAATCGCGAGCTTCACGAGCGTATGAGTTCGTCGGAAGGGTCCGACCTCATTCGCGATCGATCACGTCAGCGCGATGCACTGGAAGGAGCTGACGACGTCGTCCGGTCCTTTGGCGGCGAAGAAACTTTCGTAGTAACCGGGGCCGAGGTCCCAGTAGGGGCCTTTGTAATATTCGTCCCGGTAAAATCGCCAGACGCCGCTAACCACGATGATACAGCTCATCCGATCGTTCCAATAATCGCCGACGTAGTGAAAACTGAGATTGGTTCGAGCGTAAGCGCCTTTGAACCCGATATGATCGTAAAGCACGAGCTCCGGCAGACGGATGATTTCCTTGTTCGGCTCGACGGCCACCTTGCCCGCGCCGCTCGCATGGTAACCGAGCGACCCGAGTTTCCATTTCATGTCGATGACGCAGCCGTTGTCCGGCGACAATTCAGTTTTGGGTATCTGTCTCATAAGCGGCGAAGGTTTGATGTCGATCTTGAACTAATCGCAGCAGCGATGTCGAGCAGTTTGGTAGCGGCGATTGACCTCAATCGCCATGGCGGTTCGGTGAATGGAGCCGGCGGCAGCCGAGCGACATAGACGGGCAAGCCCGAGAGGGTGAGCGAGTGGGAACGAGCGAATCAACCGCCCCTACCTAAATCAGGTGTTCGCGATTGTCCGAGCGCAGCCGGATCGTCTTGTTCTGCAAATTATGCAGGGTGCGAATCAACCGGACGGTCTTGCTCTTCGCGCGCATCAAAATTGAATGGGTGATCGCGGTGGTGCCCTTCGATTTCACCCCGCGTAGAAGGGCACTGTCGCTAATGCCAGTTGCGCAAAAGATAATGTTTTCGCCTTGAGCGAGATCGTCGGCGGTATAAACCCGGCTGAGATCCTTTTCCCAACCGTCGGCGATGAGCTGTTTCTTCTCTTTTTCATCGCGCGGCCACATTTTGGCCTGCATTTCGCCGCCGAGACATTTGATTCCCGCAGAAGCGAGCACCGCTTCCGGCGAACCGCCGATGCCCATGTAGAGATCGATCTCGCTCTCGGGCAGAGATGGGGCCATGGCCGCCGCGATGTCGCCGTCACCTATCATCCGCAGCGACCCGCCGCATCCACGAATTTGTTCGACGATTTCCTTGTGGCGCGGCCGGTCAAGCATCATGACAGCGACATCCTGCACTCGCTTGTCGGTCGCACGCGCAACGATCGCGAGCATTTCGGAAACTGGCATCTCGATGTGAAGGGAATCGCCGCGCTTCTTCATGTAATCGATCACCCGCGGCCCATAAGCGAGCTTCGACATGTAAAACGATGGGATATCGCGGAGCGCGACTTTGATTTCCTCCTTCGGACTGGCCGCCGCGATACAACTGATCGAGTTTGGCGCGCCTTTGGAAATATTGGTCGTGCCGTCGATGGGATCGATGGCGATGTCGAACTGCGGCGCGCCGGGCACCCAGGTCCCGAGTTGTTCGCCTTTGAAAATTCCGGGCGCGTCGTCTTTGATCCCTTCACCGATGACGACTTCGCCGCAAATGTTCATGAGATCGAACATGCCGCGCATCGCGTCGCAGGCTGCGGCATCCGCCGATTCCTTGTCACCGCGTCCAAGCCAGCGGAGCGAGTTGAGTGCAGCGGCCTCGGTTGCGCGCACGAAATCGAACTCAATGATCCGTTCGATGTCGTGATAACTGATCTTCGGGAGACGATGCATGACGGGGGGAATTTTCACGCAACTCGTGCGCGATGACAACGATTCTTCTGTAGCGGCGCTCTATGAGCGTCGAATTTTCATCCGGCGGTCGTAGACCGCCGCTACAGTTTTTTTGAAAGTTTCGGCTTCGGGCACCGAACTTTAGCCAGTAAACATCGCTCCCATGAAATCCATTAAGTCAGTCGCAATGCCCGCCGCCCTGATTGTTTTTGTGATATGCGTCTATGCCTTTCTCCTCGGGAACAAGGTATTCGACGGCAAGTTCGAGAACGAAGCAATCGCCTGGTACATTTTGGCGAAGGGAATTTTCTGCTCGGTCGCGCTCGTCGCGTTAAGCCGAATCCTCGACGGCATCATCGCGAAGCTTGGCGGTTAAGGGATCATTTCATCGCGCCCTCGTGCGAATGAAGGGACGGCCGGACGCGCAGGAAGATTTGGAATCCGTAGCCGGGCCCTTCGCCGTAGTAGCGGTCGAGCTCGCCCGGCCAGAAATCGAGAGAAAACTGCCCGCCGAGGCCGATGTCGATCTCGTTGCCGTGGGAAAGATCGCGAACGTAACCGATTGAAACGGCGTTGACCGAAAAGATTTCATCCAAGTCGCGTTGGGCGAGCACGAGCTCGTGGCCCGACTTTTGGACCCATTCCCAACGCCCGTAAATGGTGTCGCGTTCGCGCTGATAGTCGGTCTCAAGCAGAACGGACTCCGTTTTTCCTTCGCGGGTGTCGTTGTTCTGTCCCCAAACCAACGACGTTGCCCAATTCGAGTCAGCTCCGAGTCTCTTATTATATATGGTGGATGCCGTTGTTCGGTGCCGATTCACACTCGGCTCAAGCGCTTCGGGGCTTTCGATGTAAGCGTGCGAAACCTGGAGCGCGAGGTCAGGAGTCGGGTTCCATGAAATTCTGCCGCTGAACGAATCGAACCGCGGTCGATCGAAGTCGTAGCGGTTTTCGTCCGGTTCCCGTCCAGTGAAGATGCTGCCTTCGACTTTGACGTTCTTCCATTGCACGCCGGCTGTTGCGACGCCAAATGTCACGTGGGTTGAATCCTGCCAGTGATGCCCGATTGGCGCGTCCGGGTCGTCCATTGCGCTCGGTCGGTGCATGAACGTTGGCGGACCGAGCGCGGGCTCGCCGGGATAACCGAAATAAATGTAGCCGCTAAGATCGGCATTCAGTTTTTGCGAAAGTGAAAATGACAGTTCGTCGAACAGATCGTGCGGATGTTGTCGATCATGTAGCGGCTGATCGTGCCAGGATTCGCCGCTTTGCAGCAGCAACGGGTAACCCCGGCCGCCTTCAGTGAGCGGGTCGAGACTCATCATCGCGCGTAAACCGAGCTGCGTCGTATCGCTGAACGGGTGCGAATACATCGCCATAATCCAGTTTGGCGAATCGATCCGGTCGTCGCCGCGGTCGCTGCTGACGTTGGTGTAGCGTGGAAAAATCGCGCCGTGCAGCATCAACATGTCGTCGCCAAACATTCTCATGTAGCCGTACATTGGAGACGAATCGGGGATCCAACTGGTGCCCGAACCCTCGCGATTCATCGGATCGGCGACGTTGATCGAAGAATGCATCGTCATTTCCATGTGTTCGTGGGACAGATGCGACTCATGCGACCGATGTTCGGGCATCGCCATTCCATCTGCGTTGTGCGTCCCGTGTTCTGATTTCGATGTTGCATGTTGGGCGTTCGGTGTTCCGCCTTCGCCAAGGCTACTACGGACAGGTGGGCGTTTTCCGTTCTCCTTGAGCGGCACTAGTGTCATTCCACATTTGGGACACTTGCCGGGCTCAGCGCGTACGATCTCGGGATGCATCGTGCAGGTGTAGAGCTGCTTCTCCTCTCTCCCTTTATCCGGAGAGTTCGGGCGATTGAGGTCAATCGCCCCTACCTTCGCGCTGAGCGCGAGCAACATCGTCGCGCTAGCGATCAAGATTAGAATTCGGCGTGTCATAAATCTGTAGCGGCAGGCGCACCGATTGCGATTTGATTAAGCAGGCGAGACGCCTGCCACCACAGGAAAGGTTCCGCGATCGCGGATCGCGTCAGGCGAACAACGGCGGAGCGTGCGCGCGCAAACTTCGACTCAATACTGCAAACAGTGTTTTTCCGGGCGGTCCGGTGTCGAGCGTCGCTTGGGCGAACGAAATCTTTTGCGGCGCCAGAACGACGAACTCACAAAAGGAAAAATCGACAACCGCCGGCGCGACATTCTTCGCCGGCGTGATCGCGATCGCTCGAAGGACCTTGCAGCACTCGGTCGTGGCCGGCTTTGGTTGAGGCTTTGCCGGCTTGGAGTGAAATGGGCACTCGCTCTGCGCGGTCGTTGCTTTCGTTGCGGCCGCGCTGATCGCACAATGGTTGGAAATCGCGAACCACGAGGAGATCGCGATTGCGACGATTAGGCAACGCGCGGCGGCTCTCACGTCGACTCAATCGCCGATACAGCCGGATTCCTCAAATGTTTTCTTGAGAAGCGATCGGCGCGGCGCCGGTCGCTGTGATTTCAGGCGGCGCCTCGGGGGGTGTGCTGCCGGCTCCTGTTGAAATCGCGGGCGCTTGTTTGATCCGGGTCGACATTAACATCGCCGTGAATAAAAGGGCGGCGGCCAGATAGTAAGGCGCGCCCGGCAGATGCACTGAATGCTTCGGATCAATAAACCAGCCGAAGACTTTTAGAAATACCCACGGCCCGATAATGAAAGTGATCGAGCGCATGCTTTGGATCGCGCCTTGTAGTTCGCCTTGTTCGCGCTCGCTGACGCGATGAGTCATCATCGATTGCGCTGCCGGCATGGCGATGTTCCAGAGCGAAATGATCGGGATCGATGCGAGATATGCCGCACTATTTCGCGCCCAACCGGCAACAAACATTCCGGCGCCGCCAAAGAATTGACCGGTGTAGAGCGTCCGTTTCTCGCCGAAACGTTTTACCATTCGACCCGTCAGGCCGCCCGAGATCGCAGCAGTGCAAATGCCGACCACCATTAGCGAAAGCCCGATCCACTTTTGGTTCCAGGCATATCGATAAATCGCGTAGAGAGCCCAAACGCTGAAAACGTTGTGCGCGGTGTAGGCAAGAAATTGAATCGTCGCCAGTCGCCATAACTCGGGATGCGATCGCAGCAAAACGAGCGAGCCCAGTGGGTTGGCGCGCCGCAGAGCAAATTCCTTCCGTTGCTCCCGAGGCAACGATTCCGGGACGAACAGAAACCCCCAAAGCCAGTTGGCCAGACTCAAACCGGCAGCCACCCAAAACGCCAGACGCGGGTTGACGTCGCCAACCAGTCCGCCAATGGCCGGTCCAAACGTAAATCCCACGCCGAACGCGACACCAATCATTCCGAAAGCGCCGGCACGTTTCTCTTTTGGCGTGACGTCGGCAATGTAAGCCATCGCCGTTGGAATGCTTGAGGTTGTGATTCCGGAGATGATGCGACCAAGAAAAAGCCACCCAATCGTCGGCGACAGCGCCATCACCACGTAGTCGAGCCCAAGTCCAAGGTTCGACAGCAAAATGATCGGCCGCCGGCCTAAGCGGTCCGACAAGACGCCGAGCACTGGCGAAAATACGAACTGCATCAACGCGAACACTACCGCGAAACGCGCGCTCCATGTCGCCGCGTCCGTCATGCGGCCGCCGAGAAAATCGAGAATCAGTTTGGGCAAAACCGGAATGATCAAACCCATCGCCAGAATATCGAGGGTCACGGTGACCAAGATAAAGATGAGAGCAGCCTGGCGGTTCTTCATGAGCAGTGAGCAGTTTGCAGTGACCAGTGATAAGTTCTAAGTGCAAAAATCGTTTCGGTCATTTGCTTTTTGAACATTGTTTCGAAATTGGAATTTCGTTATTCGAATTTTCAGTCATGTATATCCCATCATTCAACCGCGTTGAAGATCAGCCAGCGATCAATGCGTTCATCCACGGGCACGGCTTTGCCACGTTGGTCACGAGCGACGACGGAAAAATCATCACGAGTCATCTGCCGGTCTTGCTCGATGAAAAAGGAAGCGTTCTGCGCAGTCACATGGCGCGAGCGAACAATCAATGGAAGCAATTTGCGACCGGCCACGAAGTGCTCTGCATTTTTCATGGACCGCACGCTTACATCTCGCCGTCGTGGTACGAGCAGCAACACACGGTGCCCACCTGGAACTACGCGGTCGTTCACGTCTACGGAAAACCAACTCTGGTTAATGAAGCGGAATTGAAACGGATCGTGTTCGACACGACCGCAAAATATGAATCCGCGATGCCAAAGCCGTGGACGATTCCGTTATCGGATCATGAAATCGACCAAATGCTGCAAGCGATTGTCGGTTTCAAGATCGATATCACGCACCTGGAAGCGAAGTTTAAGCTTGGCCAGAATCGTTCGCGCGAAGATCAGGACAAAATGCTGCGCAATTTGCAGGCGGCGTCGGATGATGAGAGTCGCGCTCTCGCGCAATTCATTCAGACGCAACGCGAACGGAATTGACGCACCTTCGTCGGTCTTGTAAAACGATCCGCAGGGCCGACACACCGATGAGCAAATCATATTTTCCTGCTGACAGCGCCGGCCGGATCGACTGGTATCGCAATTTTGCCACCGAGTTTCCGAAGGTCGGAACTGAATTCGACTTCAGTGAGGCCGAGATCACAAATGCCGTTAACGATGCAAAATACGCGGTCCATATTTTGACGACGCTGGGGCCCGACATCGATGCAGATCCGGCGCACGCCGGCAACGCGGTGTTGAGCGGACAGTCATCCGGCGACTTTGTCGATCTTCCTCGTGGGGGCAACGCGCCGACTCCAGTGCGACCGGGAATCGACACCCGGCGGCAGGCGCGCGTCGAACGAATCAAGTCACACCCGAAGTTCAACGCCGATATCGCCGGTAAGCTCAGGATCGATACCGAGAAATTTGATGCTGCCAAATACAAGGCCGAGCTCGGCCGCGCGCGTCAAACCGGGAACTTTATTACGATCCCATTTCGGAAAGCCGGCGGCGGCGTTTCTGGGATCAATCTTTATCGCCAGGGCAAAGGCGATAAATCTCCGGTAAAGGTTGGGTTCTACTTTCGCACACCGGCGATCGATACTTCGCCCGGCGAAGGCGAACTCAAATACACGGCTCGCGCGATTTTGAACGGCAAAGAAGTCGGCCAAGCGAGTGACGCGGTCAGCGTAACGGTGAGCTAGAGTTGTAGCGGCGGTCTATGACCGTCGCGTTCTTAATCGGACGAATGCAAAGAATTTCGATCCTTCTCGTCATCATCGGAGCTTTTTCTCCGTTTTCGATTCGTGCGGATGAGTACGTCGAATCAAAATCACCGGACGGAAAAACGAAAAAGAACTTACACCGCGTCACTTGGAACGGTCAGAAGTTCATCGAAGAAAAACAATGAGACCGCTTCGAATTATCTTTCTTCTCTTCGCTGCGTTATTGCTTGCGAGTTGCGGCGAGCCGGAACGAGCAAAGCCCGTTGCGGTGCGACCGAACGCCGCGCGAGGCGGCGGCGAATTCGATGGAGTCGGAACGGTCACGTTGTATCCGGGCGAATCATGCGCATCCCAAATCGTATTTATTTTTCACACCGGCAGGTCGGCATCGATCGCCCTCGCCGCGCCGTGGCGGGAATCGAAAATTCTGGAGGACGCCGTTCATTCCCGCCGCAGCGTTCGAGTTATCGGCAAATGGCGGCGCGGGAAAACGCCGGACTGCAGTTACGTGGAAGCCACGCAGGTCGAAATGCAGAGGTCCTTCTGGTAGGAAGACCGTTCGACAATTTCATTGCCGAAAGGAATTTGACACCGGTCGTCCATCTAAAGTAGGTGCACGTGATGAGCAGAGCGGCAGGATTAACAGCATCGGCGGCAATTTGGCTGTCCACACTCGCTTCCAGCTTTGGTCAGATCGTCGCGAATGATAGTTTCGAAACGCCGGCGCTGAGTTCGAATACATTCGTGTATGATCCGGCTGGAGCCACCTGGGCATTCGTTGCTAATTCGGGGATCATCAATGCGCCTGGCGCGGGGTTCTTCGGACCGGCTGCGCCGGATGGCACGCAGTACGCCTTTTTGCAGTCGGCCACTAATCCGGGCGCGTTCTCTCAGTCAATTGTGTTCAGCCTTCCCGGAACTTATGAGCTTTCGTATTTGGTTGCGGGACGCTCGGACAATGTCCAAGGCACGGCAGGCAATCTTGGCTATGAAGTCTTGCTTGATTCACTTGTCATCGGGAATGATACGACCGCCACCGGGCAACCGTTCACGCTGCGTTCCTTTGATTTCGTTGCTGGTTCAGGCAGTCATACTTTGACTTTCGAATCAGTGCCAAACGGCGCAGACAACACAGCGTTCTTCGATGTGGTGGCGATTCGGGCGGTGCCTGAACCGACAGTCACCGTCTTCGTGTTGAGTTCGCTCTTCGGCTTATTATGCCTCCGCCTAAGGAGGCGGCGCCGAGATTGCGAGCGGATCAATACCGATAGTGCTCTGACTTGAACGGGCCGTCGACAGATATGCCAAGATAATCGGCTTGTTTCTGCGAAAGCTTGGTCAGTTTCACGCCGATTTTCTCCAAATGCAGGCGCGCGACTTCTTCATCGAGTTTTTTGGATAAAACGTAAACGCCCGGTTTGTAATTCTCTCGGTTTTTCCACAGATCGAGCTGTGCCAGCACCTGGTTCGAAAATGAGTTCGACATCACGAAGCTCGGATGCCCGGTGGCGTTACCGAGATTTAGCAATCTGCCTTCGGACAAGAGGAAGATTTCGTGGCCGTCCGGGAACGCGTACTTGTCGACTTGCGGTTTGATGTTCGTTCGCTCCACCCCTTTGGCGGAGCTGAGCGCGTCGACCTGAATCTCGTTGTCGAAGTGACCGATGTTGCCAACCACGGCCTGGTCTTTCATTTTTTGCATATGCTCGAACGTGATCACATCCGTGTTGCCGGTGGCGCTTATATAAATGTCGCCACGGCCGAGCGTATTCTCGATCGTCGTAACTTCGTAACCCTCCATCGCAGCCTGTAGCGCGTTGATCGGGTCGATCTCCGTGATCACGACGCGGGCGCCCTGGCCGCGGAGCGATTGCGCGCAACCTTTCCCCACGTCGCCGTAACCGCATACCACCGCGACTTTGCCGGCGATCATCACGTCCAGCGCGCGATTCAATCCGTCGACCAACGAATGCCGGCAGCCGTAGAGATTATCGAATTTCGATTTGGTGACCGAATCGTTGACGTTGATCGCGGGCACCAGGAGCCGGTTTTCCTGCGCCATTTTGTAAAGGCGATGCACGCCCGTAGTCGTTTCCTCCGAAACGCCGCGCCAGTCTTTCGCAATCTCATGCCAGCGATACGGATTCTCGCGTTGCACTTCGAGCAGCAAATCCTTGATGACTTGCTCCTCTTTGTTCGCCGATTTCGA
Organism: uncultured Verrucomicrobiae bacterium; assembly: GCA_963814965.1. GTDB lineage: Bacteria > Verrucomicrobiota > Verrucomicrobiia > Chthoniobacterales > UBA10450 > AV40. The sequence continues at coordinate 343,559 of CAWFFA010000026.1, read as the reverse complement.
TTTTGCCCAGTCGCTGCCCTCTTCGAGCTCGTAACCCTTGTGGATTAGCAAGGTCGCGTCGCCGCCATCATCTACGATTAACTGCGGGCCTTTGCTCTCGGGGTGCGAAATCGCGCGATAGGTGCACCACCAATAATCCTCGAGCGATTCGCCCTTCCACGCGAAGACAGAGATGCCGGCCTTGGCGATCGCTGCCGCAGCATGGTCCTGGGTCGAAAAAATATTGCAGGAAGCCCAACGCACGGTCGCGCCAAGATCGATAAGTGTTTCAATCAACACCGCAGTCTGGATCGTCATATGCAACGAACCGGTGATGCGCACGCCGGCGAACGGCTTTTGCGGCGCGTATTTTTCGCGGATTGACATCAATCCCGGCATTTCCTTTTCCGCGATCGAAATTTCTTTGCGGCCGAATTCCGCCAGCGAAATGTCGGCGACTTTGTAATCCTGCTTCGTTTTGGTTTCGGTCGTTGTCGTTCCCATAAATTATTTAGCGGCTTTCTTCAGCGCCTCGGCCTTGTCGGCTTTTTCCCAGGTGATATCGGGATCGTCGATTTTGCCGAAGTGTCCGTAATTGGTGGTCTTTGAGTAAATCGGCCGGAGCAAATCGAGCTGCTTGATGATATCGGCTGGTTTGAAACTGAATGTGCCAAGGACCGCGCGCTCGATCGCTTCCTCGTCGACGGTGTGGGTGCCGAAAGTGTCGATGTGAACGCTGAGCGGTTTCGGGTGGCCGATGGCATAGGCGAATTGCACTTCGCATTTCGAGGCAAGACCTGCGGCGACAACGTTCTTCGCGACCCAGCGCCCCATGTAAGCCGCGCTGCGATCGACTTTGCTCGGATCTTTTCCGGAAAACGCTCCGCCGCCGTGGCGGCCCATTCCGCCATAACTATCGACAATAATTTTGCGTCCGGTCAGGCCAGTGTCGCCTTGTGGTCCGCCGACCACGAAATTGCCGGTCGGATTTACCAGAAACTGCGTGTCGTCGTTCAACATTTGTTTCGGCAAGACTTTTTTGATTACTTCCTCAATCACGAAACTGCGGATCTCGGAATGCTTCACATCGCGGGTGTGCTGAGTTGAAACCACGACGCACGAAATGCCGATTGGCTTTCCGTCTTCGTAAATCACCGAGACCTGCGATTTCGCATCCGGTCTTAACCAACCGACCTTGCCGCTCTTGCGAATTCGGGTGAGCTCGCGGCCAAGTCGATGGGCGAACATGATCGGCGCCGGCATCAGCTCGGGCGTTTCGTTGCAGGCAAAACCAAACATCAATCCCTGATCGCCCGCTCCTTGTTCGGCGGTGTCTTTTCCTTCGGCCGCGCACGCGTCCACGCCTTGGGCAATGTCGGGCGACTGTTTTGTGAGAATATTTTGAATCGCGATCTTATCGGCGTGGAAAACATCGTCGTCGTTCACATAACCAATCTCGCGGACGGTATCGCGCACTATCTTCGAAATCGGGATGACGCTTTCGAGCGGCTTGTCCTCGTGCAGATTCGGAATCGTGATTTCGCCGCCTACGATGACGATGTTGCTCTTGGCGTAGGTCTCACATGCGACGCGGCTGTTTCGGTCCTGTTGGATACAGGCATCGAGGACTGCATCGGAAATGGTGTCGCAAACTTTGTCAGGATGGCCTTCGCCGACGGATTCGGAAGAAAAGATGTAACGACGCGACATAAGAAGAAGTGATGAGTGACTAGTGACGAGGGACGAGAACGGAGATCAGGGTCAGCACAACATATTGACCAATCATGATACGTAGATATATCGTTTGCTTGGAGAATGTCGTCAACGATTAATTTGCTCCGGCTTCTGGCCGATTCGACCCGTTTGCGACTGCTTTTACTGCTCGAGCAGGAGGAGCTGTCGGTCGCAGAGCTCCAGCAAATTCTCGGCATGGGCCAATCCCGCATTTCGAGTCATCTCGCGCAAATGAAGCGGGCGGGTGTCGTCGAAGATCGCCGGGCCGGCAAGAACGTTTATTACGGCGCAACCAAAACCGCGGGGAAAAACGGCCCGCGCGGTCGAATCCAGGAAATTCTGCAGCTCCTTGCGCGCGAAGTTCCCGAAACCGCGCGCGACCGGACAGCCCTAAAGCTTGCGCTGCGCAAACGTCAGGACAAAGCGCGCGAATATTTCGATCAGCTTGCGGGAAAATTCGGGCGCAGTTATGTGCCGGGCCGTTCCTGGAAAGCTTTGTCTCACGCTCTGATCTCGCTGGTTCCGCGCTTAACCATTGTCGATCTGGGCGCGGGCGAGGGGACGCTTTCCCAGTTGCTGGCCGGCAACGCGCGCAAAGTAATTGCCGTCGATAATTCACCCAAAATGGTCAAGTTCGGTTCAAAGCTGGCCAGGGAACATGGGTTCAAAAATCTCGAATACCGGCTTGGCGACATCGAAGACCCGCCGATTGCAAAGGAGAGCGTCGATCTTGTTTTGTTGAGTCAGGCGTTGCATCACGCCATTAAACCGGAGCGAGCGGTCCAATCGGCGCATCGAATTCTAAAGAAGAACGGCCGGATCGTTGTGCTCGATTTGCTCTCCCACAACTTCGAAAAGGCACGAAAGCTTTACTCGGATCGCTGGCTCGGTTTTAGCGAGGTGCGGCTCCATCAGTTGCTGGAAGGCGCCGGGTTTCGTGAGGTCGAGGTGTCGGTGGTTTCCCGAGAGAAAGATAATCCCCATTTCCAAACTGTGTTCGCCACTGGGGTTAAGTGAACGACACCTTTCATTTGCCTGTCTAACGGTTGCCGTTGAACGTTAACGCACCTGAGTCTGTTCCTATGGACGGCTTCTTTGAAGAGCTGAAGCGGCGAAAAGTCTACCGCGTCGCGATTGCCTACGTCGTGGCAGGTTGGGCCCTGGCTCAGGGTCTCGCTCAAGTCCTTCCTGTTTTCGACATCTCCAACTCTGTCATTCGAGTCGTTATCGCGCTTTTGCTGTTTGGATTCCCGGTTGCACTGGTTCTCGCTTGGGTGTTCGACATCACGCCAGCCGGAATCCGACGCACATCCAGCGCCGCCATCCAAACCGCGCCGACCACCCACCGTCGTCGCAATCTGTTTATGCTTGCCGCAGCCGGTGTCATTATTTCCGCTGGTGTCGGATTCTTTGTTCTTCCGCACGCGGTTGCCCGCAAGGTCGACAAATCGATCGCAGTCCTGCCGTTTGAAAATCTCAGCGACGAAAAAGAAAACGCCTACTTCGCGGACGGCGTTCAGGACGACATCCTCACGAATTTGTCGAAGATCGGTGACTTGAAAGTAATTTCACGCACTTCGGTGATGCCGTATCGCGGCGCGAAGCAAAGCGTACGGGAGATTGGGAAAGCGCTTGGAGTTGGGACGATCCTGGAAGGCAGCGTCCGCCGCGCGGGCAATCGGGTTCGCGTCAACGTGCAATTAATCGACGCGACCACTGACGAACATATCTGGGCCAGCGATTACGATCGCGATTTGACGGACGTCTTCGCCATTCAGACCGACCTCGCCCAGAAGATCGCGAACGAATTGCAAGCCAAGCTTTCGCCAACGGAAAAGGCGCAGATTGAGAGCAAGCCAACCCAGAACAGTGAAGCTTACCTTGCCTACGTTCGAGCGCACGATCTGCAGAGCAGCTCATACGAGGATTTGGCGAAACTAAAGCAGGGCGAAGAGACGTACGAGCGTGCTATCACGCTGGATCCCAACTTCGCACTGGCGTTCGCACGCTATTCCCAACTGGAAAGCTGGATCGTCCACTCATTCGGGCGGTCACCGGCGCGACGGGAGAAGGCGCGTTCGTTGGCGGTGCGGGCAGTCCAATTGCAGCCGGACCTGCCCGAAGCGCATCTCGCCCTCGGATTTGTTTATTATTACATCGACAACAACTTTGAAGCCGCAGCGGGTGAATTCGAGATCGCGCAGCGTGGATTACCTAACGAATCCGAGGTTTATCTTGCGCTCGGCGCCATTCAACGGCGTCAGGGCAAATGGAATGAGTCGAACGCCAGCTTGGAAAAGGCAGTTGCCCTTAATCCAAAGGATACTTGGTCGATGCAAAACCTCGCCATTAATTATCAAATGCAGCGAAACTGGGACGCGGCAAACAAGATCTTGGACCGCGGGCTGGCGATTGCCCCGAATGCGTTCGGTCTCATGGAGATCAAGTGCAAGGTTGCCATTGACGAGAAAGGCGATTTCTCTCTGGCGCAGAAATTCATAGACGAAGCCGATTCAAGCAAATTGAGTCCGGAGATCCAGACCCAACTGGTAGCCGGTCGCGCGCAGATGCTTATTTTCTTGCGTCAGTTTAGCGAGGCCGCGGGTGTCGCGGACAAGCTCTCAGATTCGTTGATCACGGCGTATCCCGGCGCACTGTGCGGCAAATATGTAATGATTGGTGTCGCGAAAAAGGCGATCGGTGATGCAGCCGGAGCGCGCGAGGTCTTTGAAAGGGCGAAGCGTTATGCCGAGGATGACATCAGGCAGACTCCGGACGATGCCGGGGCCCACTCACGACTGGCTGAAGCGCTAGCCTGGCTCGGCCAGAAAGAGGCGGCCCTTGCCGAAATCAAGCGCGCTCAAGAATTGTTGCCCGAAAGCAAAGACGCTTTTGATGGCCCGCAGATTACTCAATCGGCGGCGGAGATTCACGCCATCTTTGGCGACGCGACCGATGCGGTTGCTCTTCTTGACGGTTTACTGCAGCGCCCAGGCCAGGTGACGGTGGCCATTCTGAAATTGGATCCGGTTTGGGATCCGATTAGGAAGGATCCGCGTTTTCAAGCTTTGCTCGATAAGTACGGTGCCAAAGCTTAGCGCCGGAATTTTCGTTCTCTTTGTCTCCACTGCGAACGCGCAGTGGAACCAAATATCCAGTCAGTCGGAGCCATCACCGTCGCGTGGACTCGAGCACCGTTACGTGGTGGTAGAGGATTCAAGCAGCGGAGACCGTGCTTCCCTGGAGTTGGCGATTTTTTCCACCAAATCGTGTCGCCTTCGAATTGTCGATCAATCTTCTGAACCGCGGTCCGACCTGGAGGATGTAATGGCGCGCGGGAATTTCCTCGCCGGGGTCAACGGTGGTTATTTTGATCCCGAATACCGGCCGATCGGATTATTGATTGTTGATGGAAAATTGACCGCGCCTCTGCAAAAGGCGCGTTTGCTCTCAGGAGTACTCAGTTCGACCGGAAAAAAAGTTCAAATCTCACGCGTGTCCGAATTTTCCCTGAATCAAAAGCCGGACGCCGCAGTCGAATGCGGCCCGATGATCGTCGATCTTGGGAAATCAGTGCGCGGTTTGGAATCGACCAAGGCCGCTCGCCGGACATTTGCCGCGGTTGGGGGTGACAAAGCGGCGTTAGGGTTTTGCTCGGACGTGACTCTGGCCGACTTGTCGAACATTCTTGCCATCGTCACGATTCCGGATTTCAAAATTCAGCGCGCACTGAACCTGGACGGAGGCTCATCAAGCGCATTCTGGTTCAAGAGAACGAACGGAGGCACGTTTTCGATCGCCGAATTGAAACCGGTGCGTGATTTTGTGGCGGTAGTCCCAAGGTAGTGACGGTTGACCGAATCGCCCATGAGCGATTGAGGTAAATCGCCCCCACCTGTAATCTGACAACGCATGAGAACGTTCGGCGGATTTAAATCAGGAAAACAATTCTTCTACGGCGAGGTTCGTGGCGATGAGGCCCACGTCTTGGCAAAGCCATACTGGATCGACGTGGAACCGATCGGCGAGGTACGGAAGCTGGCGGACGTTGTTGTTGGCCTGCCCGTTGCGCCATCGAAGCTGATCGCGGTGGGACTGAATTACGCAGACCACATTGCTGAAATGAAGCGTACGCCGCTTGGAACGCCGCTGATTTGGTTCAAGGCGCCGACTTCATTGCTGCCGCACAACGGCACAATCGAGATCGCGTTTCCTGATCATCCAACCGACTACGAGACGGAGCTGGGAATCGTGATCGGAAAAACGGCGAAAAACGTTCCAGTTGAAAAAGCGAACGACTACATTTTCGGGTACACAGTTGGTGTGGACATCAGCGATCGGGATTTGCAGAAGTCGGAGAAACAGTTTGGGCGCTGCAAATCGTTCGATACCTACACTCCGATCGGTCCGTTTGTTTACACGGATGTCGATGTGCGCGATTTGTCGCTTGAATTGCGACAGAACGGAGAGGTGCGTCAAAAAGCTCGAACGAGTCAGATGATTTACCCGCCGGCCGAGATTGTTTCGTTCGCCAGCCAGTCTCTCACTTTGCTCCCCGGCGACGTGATCCTGACGGGAACTCCGTCTGGTGTCGGACCGATTCGAGCGGGTGATCAGTTGGAAGCGCGAATCGATGATTGGCCCCCGTTGCGCAACCGCGTGACCGCGCGCTGATCCATTTCACAAGGTTGCGTCCATTTTGCCTTTGGACGTTACATCCTGCGAGCGTGGCTAATGCGAATATTAAGTGGCGCTTGCCTGGAGAGCGTCCACCAAAGAAAAGTGAAAAGTTTTGCTCGACTCGCGTCCAAACCTTTTGGGATAAAACGGATGTACCGAGCAGTTAATTCAACTCCGCCGAAATTATGAAAACATTCCTAAGTCTCTGTCTCAGCATGATCGCGCTGACTGCGTTTGCTCAGCCGCCACAGCGGCCCGGGCAGCAACCGCCGCCTCCGCCACAAAATGCGCCGCCCGCCGCGGGCGCCCCGATGAATCCCGCAGGCGCGCAACCGGGAGCTCCAGCTCAACAACCAGGAATGCCCGCGCAACAACCCGGAGCCCCGGGTCAACCGCCTCCTGGTGGAATGCCGCCGGGCGCCCCAGGAATGTCACCCGGCGCACCGGGAATACCCGCGCCGGGAACCAGCGTAACTGCGACGTTAGCTCCGGCGCCAAGCGCCTCTGCGGCTCCCGCTGCCCACTTGTACGAGACAAAGGTCACGGGGAACTATTTTATCGATAAGTTTAACCAGGGCGGCCCTGTCATGTGGCCGATTCTGATTGTGTCGATCGTCGCGCTGACCGTGGTGATCGAACGTGTCTTCTGGTGGAGCGGCCGTTGGTTCCGACGGGATCCGAAGCGGATCGAGAAGGTTTTCACCGCGATCGAAGTTGGCGACGTGGCGGAAGCGTCCCGACTGTCGCGCGATTCCCGCGATCCGGTTCTGCGCATGATTTGGAACGGTTTGAACCATCAACACGCGTCGTTGCAGGGCGCGTTGCAAGTTGCGGCGGGTATTGAGATCAAACGCGCCGGCCGGTTCCTGGTTGTGATGGACACATTGGTGACCCTCGCGCCATTGCTCGGTTTGTTGGGAACGGTCACCGGGTTGATCAAGGCGTTCGGCGCGCTTGGTACTGAAGAAATCGCGGTCGTCGCGGTCACCGGCGGTATCGCGGAGGCGCTCATCGCGACTGCTTGCGGCCTCGGTATCGCGATCTTCTCGCTGATTCCGTTTAACTTTTTCACGTCGCGCGTGTCTAACTTAGAGTTCGAACTGCAAACCGGGGCCACGAACCTCGAAGTTATGTTGGAAGCGCAAAACAAAGGACATCACGAAGAAGTTGCGGTTCCTCACGGATCGTCATCCCCGAGTTCGACCAAAGGCTCATCGATCTAGAAGATTATGCGCGTCAGCTCACCCATCCCGCACCACAAAGCTCGGATCGAGATCATTCCGTTGATCGACATCATGTTCTTTCTGCTGGCGAGCTTCATGATGGTGAGCTTGAGCCAGGTGCACATGAAGGGCATGAAGGTGAATCTGCCCACTGGCCAAACCGGCGAAACGCAAGCCAAGAACGAGTACATCAGTGTGTCAGTGGACCGCGATGGTCATCCGTATTTCGATAAAGAGGAAATGCGGAGTTACGAAGATCTCGCAGCCAGGTTGAAGAAAGTGCACGATGAAAATCCTGAGGCCAAGGTATTCATCCGCGGCGACGCCGACACCGTTCACTTCAACATCATCCGAGTGCTCGATACGCTGCGGTCGGTCGGATTCTACAAGGTTGCCTTTGAGATTAAGAGCGAGGCACTCAAAGGCATGCCTGGACCTTCAGCAGGACCGTAGTCATGGCTGCACCACTGTTATATAAACCACCACCTAGCTGGCAATTTTGGGCCGCCTTCGCCGGGGCCGTGTTGATAGAGGCGGCGTCGGTTGTGATCGCGGGAATGAAACACGAGCCGCCGGCTATCGATCTGTCGCAAATTCCAACCGCCACAGTGGAGGCGCAACTGCAACCGGAAGATCAACCGACGCCACCTCCGGAAGACATACCAATTCAGGAGCCGCCGCCAATTCCGGAAGTCGCCCCGGAATTCCACGAGGAAAAACCGCCACCGCCGAAAACGAATCGGCCGACAGGCCCGGTAAAAGCGCCACAAGGGGTGACTGGAACAATGTCTATCACCGGAGCAAAGGCGGTCGCGATTTTTGCGCCGAAACCTGAGTACCCATACGAAGCGCGCAGTCGTCACCAGACGGGCAGCGGTGTTTGCCTGCTGACCGTCGACGTCGCGAGCGGCAACGTGACTGATGCGACCATGGCGCAGAGCATCGGCAGTCCGGTTCTTGATAATTCAACCACCAGTACCTTTCGGCGCTGGCGATTTAGACCTGGGGCCGCTGCACCAAAAGTGAAAGTGCCCATTACCTATACGATGACAGGAGCTTCTTATTAATTATGCGCGTCTCGTCTCCAATTCCTAAGAAGCACGCCCGGATCGAAATCATTCCCCTGATCGACATCATGTTCTTTCTGTTGGCGAGTTTCATGATGGTCAGTCTGAGCCAGACCCACATGAAAGGAATCAAAGTTGCACTGCCATCGGCAAACGTTCCGCCGCCTAGCCTGCCGAAGGACTTCGTCTCCGTTCGTATCGGCGCTGGTAACACGGTCAGTTTCGACGGGCAATATGTGACGGACGATCAGGTGATGCCGCGGCTGTTCCAACTTCACGCGGCCAACCCTAACATCAAGGTTTCAATCAGTGCTGAGGGCATGGCGCTCCACGGCGACGTGATCCGGGTGCTGGACGAAGTTCGGCGGGCTGGTATTCAGAAGGTGGGTTATCAGATTCGTGCCGCCACACCGGGCGGAGGTGGACCTGGAGCGCCTCCGGGAGCACCACCAGGGGCCCCGCCACCGCCGCATTAGTTCGTCATTTCGCGCAATCCTTCGCGTAGCGCCGCAACCGCTTTGCCCCGGTGACTGATTCTGTTTTTTAGTTGCGGAGCCATTTCGGCGAAGGTTAGGTCCAAACCGGTTGGTTGAAAAACTGGATCGTAACCGAAACCACCAATTCCGCGTGGTTGATCGACTATTGTTCCGTCAACGACGCCCTCGACGGTTCCCAGAACTTTTCCCGCACCCGCGAGTGCGATGACGCAGCGAAAACGCGCCGACCGCTCCGCTGCATTTCTTAGTTCTTGCAGTAACTTGTCGAGATTAGCGTCGTCGCCGGCTTTCTCGCCTGCGTAGCGCGCCGAATAAATTCCCGGCGCGCCATTAAGGGCATCGACCTCGAGTCCGGAATCGTCCGCGATCACGAGTTTGTCGACCACTCTCGAAATAGCCACCGCTTTCAAGATTGCGTTCTGTTCGAATGTGCTGCCTGTTTCTTCAGGTAGCGCGAGCGCGGCAAGCGACGCGAGATCGCTAATCTCGAATTGATTTCCGAGTAGTTCGCGAAATTCACGCGTCTTATGGGCGTTGCGCGTCGCAAGAACCAATTCCATTTTCCTGTTTTCCTGCTTTCCTGATTGATAATCCGATGAGCAGCGAACGCCGCAAACCTTATCCTTTCGACCAGATTGAGCCGAAGTGGCAGAAAATCTGGGACGAGCGCCAGATCTTTCACGCGGCGAATCCCGGCGAGAAGAATTTCGATCTCAAGAAGTCGAAGTTCTACGTGCTCGACATGTTTCCCTATCCGAGCGGCGCCGGATTACATGTCGGCCATCCGGAGGGCTACACCGCTACCGACATTATTGCGCGCTACAAACGGATGCGCGGATTTAACGTTTTGCATCCGATGGGCTGGGATGCGTTCGGTTTGCCGGCCGAGCAATACGCGATCAAGAGCGGCCAGCATCCTGCGATCACCACCCGCGAAAACGTCGCAAAATTCAAATCGCAGCTAAAGCGGATCGGTTTTTCTTATGACTGGCAGCGCGAGATCAACACGACCGATCCGGGTTACTTCAAATGGACGCAGTGGATTTTTCTGAAGATCTACAACATTATTTTGACTACGAACTGAACAACGCACAGCCGATCGAATTATTGAAAGATGCGTTGTCGCAAAAGCCGCGGCGCGAGCATGAGTGGACGGACAACGCTTATTTGGTCGGGACCCGTCGCGCCTCGATTGGAATGTCTGAAGACGAGCGAGAGCGATTCATCCAGCGAAGCAGATTGGCCTACGTGGCCGATGTCCCGGTGAATTGGTGTCAGGAACTCGGAACCGTTCTGGCCAACGAAGAAGTTGTCGACGGCAAGAGCGAAGTTGGCGGATTTCCGGTGGTCCGCCGTCCAATGCGGCAATGGATGTTGCGGATAACGGCTTACGCCGAGCGATTGATCGACGAGCTCGAAGGGCTTGATTGGCCGGAAGGGATCAAGTTGCTTCAACGAAACTGGATCGGCCGCAGCGAAGGCGCGGAGATTGATTTCAAAATAGACAATCACGATGCGCGTATTCGCGTTTTTACGACGCGTCCGGACACTCTCTACGGCGCGACCTACATGGTCCTCGCGCCGGAGCATTTTCTCGTCGATCAAATCGTCGCTGAAGAGCAGTGGCCGGCAGTGCGCGAATATCGCGAACGGACCGCGCGTAAAAGCGATCTCGAACGGACCGAGCTTTCGAAAGAAAAAACCGGCGTCTTTACCGGAGCTTTCGCGATCAATCCTGCCAGCGAAGAGAAGATTCCGATCTGGATTGCCGATTACGTGCTGCTTGGCTACGGCACCGGCGCGATCCAGGCAGTTCCGGCGCACGATGAGCGCGATCTCGAGTTTGCGCGGAAGTTCGATCTGCCGATTCGGCAGGTTGTTCAACCCCCGGGCGATGAAAATCCAGTGGGATTCATCGGCGATGGAATCGCGATCAATTCGCCAATCATCGATGGATTATCTTCGCGCGAAGCGATACGAAAGATCACCAGTTGGTTGGAGGAGCGCGGATTCGGAAAGCGCGCGATCAATTACAAACTTCGAGACTGGCTTTTCTCGCGGCAGCGTTACTGGGGCGAACCGTTCCCAGTTGTTTGGGAATCCGAGCGGGACGGGCAGGATCGAAAACATCGGGCGCTTGATGAATCTGAGCTCCCCGTCGTGCCGCCGCCGCTGGAAGATTACAAGCCGACCGGGACCGGCGAACCGCCGTTAGCCAAGGCAAAGGATTGGATCCATTACTCGGACAAGGCGACGCGCGAATTAAACGTAATGCCGCAGTGGGCAGGATCGTGTTGGTATTACTTACGATTTTGTGACCCGCAGAACGACAAGCGCTTCGTTGGGGAAGAAGCCGAGAAATATTGGGCGAGCGGAAATCATCCCGGCACCGTCGATCTTTATGTTGGGGGAACGGAGCATGCCGTTCTGCATCTGCTTTACGCGCGCTTCTGGCACAAAGTCCTTTTCGATCTCGGATACCTGTCGAAACCCGAGCCTTTCCAGCGCCTCGTAAATCAGGGCATCATTCTCGGCGAAGACGGTCAGAAAATGTCGAAGTCGCGCGGAAACATTGTAAACCCCGACGACGTCATCGAGCAGTATGGCGCAGACGCATTTCGCTTGTACGAAATGTTCATGGGGCCGCTGGAGCAGATGAAACCGTGGAGTATGCGCGGCGTCGAAGGCGTCTCCCGATTTCTCGCGCGGGTCTGGCGATTGATGATGACCGAAAACCAGGCAGGCGAATGGCAACTGTCGCCAGCATTGAAAGATGTCGATCTAACGAAACCGCAGAACAAGATCCTTCATGCCACGATCAAAAAAGTGACGGAAGACATCGAGTCACTCGGTTTCAACACCGCGATATCACAGATGATGATTTTCGTGAACGCGTTTATCCCGCAACGCGGGACCGACGTCATCCCGGTGTCGGCGATGCGAACGTTTCTGGTCTTGCTCAATCCATTCGCGCCCCATCTGAGCTCCGAGTTGTGGGAAAAGTCGAAGTCGCCCGGCGGTATTGCCGAACAACCTTGGCCGTCTTACGACGAAAAATTCCTGATCGAAGATGAGGTAGAGATTGTCATCCAGGTAAACGGAAAAGTTCGTGACCGAATGATGATGTCGATCTCGGCCACGGAAGATGAAATGAAAGCCGCGGCGCTAGCGAACCCGAAAATCGCGGAACTCATTGCCGGTAAGGATGTTCTCAAGGTGGTGGTTGTCCCAAAAAAGCTTGTGAACATCGTTATCGAGTAGTTAAACAGCCGGTATGTGGAGGGAATTCAAAGAATTTGCCGTCAAAGGTAACGCAATCGATCTCGCTGTAGGCGTCATCATCGGCGCGGCGTTCGGCGGAATCGTTAACTCGTTGGTCAAAGACATTTTGATGCCACCGATCGGATTGCTGGTCGGCGGCCTCGATTTTTCCAACAAGTTTATGATTCTCAAGGATGCACCCGGCGGAGGCGTCTTCAACACGCCGGCCGATGCGGCCAAGGCGGGCGCGGTCACGTGGAACTACGGTAACTTCATTACATTGATAATTAATTTCTTGATCGTCGCCCTCTGCATTTTTCTGGTGGTGAAGGCGATGAACAAGATGAAGAAGCCGTCACCGACTGCTGCGCCGATGGTAAAAGATTGCCCGGCCTGCACGATGTCGATTCCGATCAAAGCGACGCGCTGTCCGCATTGCACAACGGAATTGCCGCGCGCTTAGTGAATAAGTTGTGAGTAATTTTTGCGGCGAGCGCGCTTTTTGCTGTTATTTGCCCAGCTAGAAGATGTTGGGCGGCAAAAAGATAAAATTGCGAACGCGTAATTATTCGCTTGCCACTCCGCGCTTCGGTGCTATCTGAGCGCGGTGTTGCAAATGTCAAAAAGCCTTAACCTTACAATAGCTCTTGCTGTTATCTGTTTTCTCGTCGGCTGCGCTGAACAAACGATTGTGCAGAAACCGTTGGCAGCTGTAGAAGCCGCAAACTCCCATCTCGGTCGTATGCCTAATGTCCGGACTACGGCCTACACCCGAAAAGAGAAAGGCGGCATTCAGAACGCGCTCGGCAAATATCTGTCCGGCCGTCACGTGATGAGCGCGGCGGCGGATTGGTCGCGTTTCCCGCTCGGCACGCGATTCAGAATCTGCAGTACGCGCGAAGAATTCATCATCGATGACTATGGGACGGCCCTCGTCGGGTCGAATACGATCGATCTCTACAAACCGACGAAATTGGAAATGAAGCGCTGGGGAGTGCGTAGTGTCGATATCGACGTGCTGCAATGGGGCTCAGACCAAAAGAGCCTCGAGGTGCTCACACCACGTGCCAAATTCCCGCAGGTCCAACAGATGCTCGTCGCCCTGCAAAACAAAACTCCTTCAAGACCTGTGGCTGTCGCAGACGCGACAAAAGTTTTGAAGAAATCTAAAAAGATCGCTTCGAGCGGTTCACAATCCTCCGCAAAAACATCGAAGCCTAAAACTTCCGCGAGCCGCACTTTGGATTGATTAAAGGCGTAGGCGGCCGATTTTCACGACGATGAAGATTCTCGTCGTCGGTGGCGCCGGTTACATCGGCAGCGTTTGCGCCGAGCTTCTGCTTGATGAAGGCCACCAGGTTTCGATTTTCGACAACCTGAGTGAGGGACATCGCGCAGCGATCGATTCCCGGGCTCATTTCACCGAAGGCGATCTGCAGGATCGGCAATTAATCGAGAAGACGCTGTCGAAACAAAAGCCGGATGCGGTCATGCATTTCGCGGCCAACGCGCTGGTCGGCGAGTCGATGCAAAATCCATCGAAATATTTTCGGAACAATGTTGCGAACGGTCTCAATCTTCTGGACGGGATGGTGGCAGCCGACGTTCGCAAAATAATTTTCTCGTCGACGTGCGCCATCTTTGGCCCGCCCGAAATGCTTCCCATCGAAGAAAAGACTCCGAAACAGCCGATTAACCCCTACGGCGAATCGAAACTGGTCTTCGAAAAAATTCTCCGCTGGTACGATCAAATCCACGGAGTGAAATTCGTTTCACTTCGTTACTTCAACGCCGCCGGGGCGTCGGCGAATTTTGGGGAGGACCATCGATGCGAGACGCATTTGATTCCGAACGTGCTCAAAGTTGCGCTTGGCGAAAAGGCAAACGTGGAAATCTTCGGCACCGATTACGAGACGCCGGACGGCACCTGCATCCGCGATTACATCCACATTATTGATCTCGCCCAGGCTCACATGCTGGCTCTCGATTCATCCAAGAGTGAGTTTTACAATCTCGGAACTGGCGGCGGCGCCAGTGTGCGACAAGTGGTGGAATCCTGCCGCAAAATTACGGGGCGCAAGATCGACGTCGTGGAGAAGCCGCGCCGGGCTGGAGATCCGCCGCGGTTGATCGCAACCTCGGAAAAGATAAAACGCGAGCTTGGCTGGAAGCCGCAATTTCAGTCACTGGATGCGATCATTGAAAGCGCGTGGAAATGGCATCAGAAGTTTCCGCGCGGATATGGCGATTAGGTAGAGGCGATTGACCTCAATCGGTCCGAGCCGGACTGGCACTATGGCGGTTCGGTGAATGGAGTTGCCGGGAGGCGACGACATGGACACAGCACCAACGGTGAGCTTTCGGGAGAAAGCGAATCAACCGCCTCTACCTGAAAGAAGAAGCGCCCGCGAATTTCTTCACGGGCGCTTCGAATTGATTGACTATCGATCAAGCGTTTTAGGGCTTCTGTGTCGTTGTCGTCGTTGTGGTGGTTTCCTTTTCCACGACCGTAGGTTTACTCAACACGACCTTGCGCACGATCATCCGATCCCCTTCGCGGACATAATAAACCGTCGCGGGGACGTCAGGACGCACCGCTGACCAAGTCACGGTATGTCCTTCCGGATCGACCACAGTCGTTTCCCGGTTGTAATAGTACCGCACCGGAGTGCCGGTTGTTCCCGCCCGGAGCATCAGGGAATCGCTCTCGGGCGTGTAAGTGGTGATTGTTCCGGCCGCGGTGGTTGTGCTGCTCTCGGTGACGGCAGTTCCTGTCGCAGCGTCTTTGGTTGTTGTGACCGTCGTAGATGTTTGGGCCATCGCGGTGACGGCGACCAAGCCGCAAGCCACGGCCAATATTTTCGCTAATGTGTTTTCTTTCATAGTTGTTGTTTGCTTTGGTTACCCAATGCTCTTTGTTGTGAAGAAGTTTGACTCCCCGCAGTGGCGATTTATTCGACCGCTGCGCCATAAATGGTTCGCGCCGAGTCGGCTGTCCGGTTTTTGAAATAATGCAAACGCTTCCAGGTTTTCGAGATTTCCTGCCCGAGGATTGTGCGACCCGAAATCACCTTTTCGCCCAGTGGCGCAAAGTTGCTCGACGGTACGGATTCGTGGAATGGGACGGCCCCGTATTGGAGCCGACCGAGCTTTATCGGAAAAAAAGCGGCGCCGAGATTGTCGATCAGCTTTTCAATTTCACCGACAAAGGCAACCGGGAAGTTTCGATGCGGCCCGAGCTAACGCCTACACTGGCTCGCGTGGTTGCCGCGCATGAACGCGCCTTCAAGAAACCGCTCAAGTGGTTTTCGATCGGGCAATTTTTTCGTTACGAAAAGCAACAGCGCGGACGCTTGCGCGAACATTATCAACTGAATTGCGACATCATCGGAGAAAATGATTTCGCCGCCGACATCGAGCTGATTGCGCTTTGCATCGACATCCTGCGCTCCTTTGGACTTACCGAACAAGATTTCGTGGTGCGAATCAGCGATCGCGAATTTTGGACCGATTTTCTGCGGCAACAAAAACTGCCGACGGAACAATGGGAGGAGATTCTGCAAATCATCGACAAGTCTGGCCGCGAGCCGCGCGAGAAAACAGAGGAAAAACTTGGAAAGCTCGCCGGCCCGGTATTCTCGGTTTTCGACAAAGGCGGCCGCAGCAGCAAACTGGACCGGTTGGTTGATGGACTCGGAGCGCGCGGTCTCGCCGGTTTTGTCGACATTGACGTCAAAATTGTTCGCGGACTCGCCTACTACACGGGCACGGTTTTCGAAGTGTTCGATCGCGCTGGAAAATTGCGCGCGATCGCGGGTGGCGGGCGCTACGACAATTTGATCGCGCAATTGAGCGATGGCGCCGTTTCGATGCCCGCGCTCGGGTTCGCGATGGGCGACGTCGTCCTCGGTGAACTGCTACGCGAGAGGCCTGCGACGCGGGAGAAATTGGAAGCCGCGGTCAAAGAACAGAACAAGATCGACATCTACGTTGTGATTGCCAAGGAGGAGCGGCGTGCTGATGCGTTGGAGCACGTGCAAGAGCTGCGCGACGCCGGTTATCGTGTCGATTATCCGCTCACCGCCGAAAAGGTCGCAAAGCAATTTCAAAATGCCGAAAATGCGGGAGCGCGGATCGCGCTTCTCTACGGCGACGAGTGGCCGCAGGTGAAAGCGAAAAACCTGAGTACGCGCGAAGAATCATTGATTGCGGGCGAAGCGGTGCTGGACAGCGTGGCAAAATTCTTCACCGTCTCGGGCCCCGTTTGACCATGTATCGCACAACAAATTGCAATTCGCTTCGCAAGACTGACATCGACCGCGAAGTTACGCTTGCTGGTTGGGTCCACGTCTCGCGCGATCACGGCGGAGTGATATTCATCGACCTGCGAGATCGCGAAGGACTGACGCAGGTGGTTTTTCGGCCGGAAGAGAATGCCACGCTTGCCAAGGAAGCACATCACTTGCGGAGCGAAGACGTCATTCAGGTGACCGGCAAAGTCGCGCCGCGCGTGCCCGGAACGGAAAATCCGAAGCTCGCGACAGGTGATGTCGAAGTGATTCCGGCCGCCCTGAAGGTTCTCAATCGAGCGGACGATTTGCCATTTCCGATTGACGCCGAAATCCACAACGAAGATTTGCGGCTGACCTATCGGTATTACGATCTGCGCCGGCCGGAGTTATCGCGTAATTTGCGAATTCGACACCGCGCGGCGAAAGCGACCCGCGATTACATGGATTCGCAGGGCTACCTCGAGATCGAGACGCCGATTTTGTCGAAGAGCACCCCGGAAGGCGCGCGCGATTTTTTGGTGCCGAGCCGACTGGTGCCTGGGAAATTCTACGCGCTGCCTCAGGCGCCGCAGCAATACAAACAGCTTCTTCAGGTTGCCGGCTTCGAAAAATATTTCCAGATCGCGAAATGTTTTCGGGACGAAGATATGCGGGCCGATCGACAGCCGGAGTTCACGCAGATCGACATTGAAGCTTCATTCGTAGAGCCGAACGATATTTTCGCGCTCACCGAAGGAATGCTGGCCGCGATTTTTAAAGCGACCCGCGACCTCGATATCAAGACGCCGTTCGATCGCTTGAGTTATCGGGACGCGGTTGGCCGGTATGGCAGCGATAAGCCGGACCGCCGGTTTGGGATGGAGTTAGCCGACCTCAGCGATGATTTCCGCGGCAGCAGTTTCAAGGTTTTCCGCGGAGCGATTGACGCCGGCGGGGTGGTAAAGGCGATCAATGCCAAGAATTTTGCCTCGCTCACGATCGGCCAGAGCGACGAGCTAGCTGAGATCGCCAAGACTTTCGGCGCCAAAGGACTCGCGTTCATCAAAGTGGAAGGTGGCGAATGGAAGTCGCCGATCGTAAAATTTTTCAGCGATGCTGAAAAGGCCGCGCTCAGATCCAAACTGAAAATCGAAGAGGGCGATTTGATTTTGTTCGGCGCCGACAAATGGGAGATCGCCTGCGAAGTGCTCGGGCGCTTGAGATTGCGAATCGCTGAGATGCAGCAACTGCTCAAGGGCAGCGAAGGCCAGTCCGGCTCGGACCTGGATTTCCTTTGGGTGACAGATTTTCCGCTGTTGCAGTTCAGCGCGGAGGAAAACAAATGGAATGCAATGCATCATCCGTTCACTCGTCCGAAGGCTGAAGACATTGGGTTGCTGGAGGACAAATCCAAATTGGCTGACGTCCGGGCGGACGCTTACGACGTGGTGCTCAACGGTGTTGAGATCGGCGGTGGCAGCATCCGGATTCATGAGACGCAGTTGCAAGACAAGATGTTCGGGGTGCTCGGGATCAGTCCGGAAGATCGCCAGGCAATGTTTGGTCACTTGTTGCGCGCGTTGCGTCTTGGCGCGCCGCCGCATGGCGGAATCGCGCTCGGACTCGATCGTTTGGTGATGCTGATTTGCGGCGCACACTCAATTCGCGACGTGATGGCGTTCCCGAAAAATAATCGCGGGATGGACTTGATGTCTCAATCGCCGGCCGATGTCGATCCGCGCCAGTTGCGCGAATTGAGAATCAAACTCGAAGCGGATAAATCGCAGCAACGAAAAGAGCCTTAATAACCGAGGGCTTTTCTTCGTTCCGCCGCGCCGGGCAGAGCTTCCTTTTTAACTGTGATTGCCGACGCACCCGAATCCTTCAGCTGCGCGGCCTGGGTAGTGTTGAATTCGGTGTTTTTGGCAAATTCCGCCGGAACGTCGGCTTCCGCGTAGATCGCGTGCACCGGACACACATCTACGCAGGCTGTGCAATCAATGCAGTCGTCTGCGTGAATGACCAGCTGCTTGTCCATCTCGTAGAAGCACGCCACCGGGCAGACCTCTACACAGTCGGTGAACTTGCAACCGTTACATTTGTCAGTCACAACATGCATAAGATTTTTCGTGGTTTAGGACTTGGAAAGATAGCAGCTAATTGGCGTGCACTGGTCAGTCAATTCTTTAGCGTTACCTCGTCTTGTTTCGCGGCAGTCCGGAAAAGAACCGCCACCAAAAAAGTGACGATCGTTCCGAAGCAGATCCACCAGGGAAATTCCATCACCGGCAGCCAATCGGGCTGTTGGTAAAGCGTCGTCCCGAAAATCGCGGCGATGTTGTTCGGTAATCCGCTCAGGAACGTGACCACGATGAATCCGATTGTCATCGCAACGAGGTTGCCGCGACAGTTGCCGCGAGACTTAGTCAACATTCCCACGAGGAAAATACCGAGGACGGAGCCATAAGTGTAACCGTAAATTCCGAGCACAATCGGAATGATCCGGACGTTTGGGTAAACGATCACGACGTAAGCCGTGGTGGCTGCGACGACGATCATCAGGGCAGAGAATACAACCGTCGCCCAGCGAACGGCGCGCAAGCTTTCTTCCGGTGTCGACGCTCGATTGATGTAATGCTCGTACCAATCACGGGTAAAACTGGTGGCGAGCGCGTTGATTGCAGTACCTGAGCGAACCCATTGCGGTCGCGAAAATTCCAGCGAGAAGCAGACCGCGAATGCCGACGGGCATCTCGTAAAGAATGTAATGACAGAAAATCTCGTTCGGCGTTTTCGGCAACGTCGGATCGTTGTGCGTTTGGTAAAAAACCCAAAGCAACACCCCGATGCTGAGAAATGTGAACGCGATTGGAATGTCGGCCAGACCGGACATGATCAGCGAGCGTCGGCTGCGGCGCACATCGGGCGCGGTTAACATTCGCTGCACCATATCCTGATCGGTGCCGTGAGTGGACATCGTCATAAACGTCGAACCGATCAGTCCGGCGAAAATTGTGTACTCGATCGCAAACATGCCTTTCCATTTCGCCCAGTCATTTTTTGTGGGATCGAGGCCGGTGGTGATGAAATCAGAAACGTGAAACCCACCATGCCGGGCGACGATCTCGTGCCAACCACCTGGAATTGAAAAGTAAAGCAAGCCCACCGCGACCAGCGCGCTGCCGATCATGATCGAAGCCTGGATCACGTCGGTCCAGATGACGGCCTTAATGCCTCCCAACGTGGTATAGACCGCGGTCAAAATGACGATGACGGCGATCGCGCCGATGTAGATAAAAAGCGTTTCGGTCTGGTTTGGGCGAACTCCGCGAACCATTTCGTAACCGAGCGCAAGCGCGATGGCGGCGACATACAAACGGGCTCCGGAAGCGAGCAATCGTGTGAAAAGAAAGACAGCGGACGCGGCGTTTTTCGTGCCGACGCCGAAGCGCGCGGTCAGATATTCGTAAATCGAATAAACTTTGTAGTCGTAGTAGGGCTTAATGAAAATGTAGCTGACCAGGATACGGGCGATGATCGTGCCGAGTGCGAGCTGCAAATAGGTGTAGTTGCGAAAGGTGAAACCCTCGCCGGGCGTGCCGAAAAATGTTCCGGCGCTGGTTTCGGCGGCGATGAGCGAGGCGAGAATCGCCCACCAGGCAATTTGCCGACGGCCCAGCGCAAAATCGGCGAGATCGCGCTCCTTCCGACCCATGAACAGGCCGATAGAAATAATGACGACGAAATAGATCAGGAGAACTCCGCTATCGATCGCCAGTCGCGCGTCCATGATGGCCGTTACTTAGCCACAGATGTGCACAGATTTACACAGATAAAGAAATGGAGAACCGAACCCGTCATCTGTGATTCATCCGTGTTAATCTGTGGCGAGAAGATTGCGATGAAGTCGGTTGAGATTCCTGCTCCACACTTTGACTTGGCGATGACGCTCGATTCTGGGCAGGTCTTTCACTGGGAGAAGTCAGGCGACGGGTTCACGGGGACGATTGCCAAACGAGCGTTTTATGTGCAACAGCAGGGGGATTCTTTGAAAGTTCACGCCGGCGAGGCGCCGTCGTCAGCACGCGAGGCGCGTGCGCTCCCCGAAACGATCGGACACTACTTCGCTCTCGACCATCCACTCGCTGAAATTTGCGCGTCGCTTCCTAACGATCCGTTGATGAACGCGGCACGTGATTTCTGTCGCGGCCTGCGAATTATTCGGCAACCGATGTGGGAATGTCTCGCGACATTCATTTGTTCGTCGATGAAACAGGTGGCCCACATTCGACAGATTTCGAAGAAGCTGCGGGAGCGATTTGGTGAACCGCTCAAAATAGACAAGCAAATCGTCTACAGTTTTCCATCAGTCGAAGGAATTGCGGCGAGCTCAGAAATCGAACTGCGCAAATGCGCTCTTGGTTATCGGGCAAAGAACTTGTTGGCTACTGCGCGACATATCGCCTCCGGCGATGTCGACCTTGCAACGCTAACGCAGCTTTCAGATCTCGATCTCCGAGCGCGATTATGCGCGCTGCCTGGTGTGGGCGCAAAGGTTGCTAACTGTGTGATGCTCTTTGCCTACGAGCGATTACGCGCTTTCCCGATCGACGTTTGGATCGAGCGGGTCCTGCGGGAAAAGTATTTTCCGCGTGCGCGAAGATTGAACGCGGCGCGGCTGCGGGCGTTCACAGAGGAATACTTTGGGACCCATGGTGGATACGCTCAGCAATATCTGTTTCATCACGCGCGTAAGAGTAGGACGAAGACTAACAAGAAGCGGCGAACAGGTCGTTTGTCACCCTCTCGGGCGTGCGATAATGTTTCGGTTCTGAATTCATGACCACGGCAGAGTTCATCATCGGTCATTCAGCAGATGACGCGGACGAGCGAAAACAGGAGATGCGTAAAGTTTTCTGGGCGCTTTTGATCGCCGTTGTCATCCATTTGCTGATCGGGTACTCGCTCGCGGTATACGGCGGTCTGCTCTATTCGCCTTTTTCGGTAGCCGAAGAGGACAAGCCGGTGGAGCTCAGCTTTGTCGACCTTTCGGCGACACCGGCGCCGACGAAGAACACGATGTTTGTTCCGAACGACGAGTCGAAACAAACCGAGGCACCTAAGGATAAGACGTTCGAGTCAAACGCCAACTCGATCGCGGCGAGTCAGGGTGCGGCGAGTGCAGATATGCCCATCCCGACTCAGGAAGGAAAAGATCGACCGAACTTCGATTTGGACACGCATCCATACTCGTTGCCTAGCGAAGGCGCGCAGCCGCAACCGAGTACGGCGCCGCAGCAATCAGCAACACCGCAGCCCACGGTGCAACCCACGCCAGTTTCGAAGAACGATGAGTTGGCCATGTTGACTTCAACCCCGACACCGCGTCCGACTGTCACGACAAAGCCGCAACAACCGAGATCGAGTTATCAACCGTTGAAAGAGCGCACGCGTTCTGCCGGATCGATTTCAAACCGCGGCATTTCATCGGTAAACGCCATCGGCACTCCACTGGGTCGCTACGAAAAAATGATTCAGGATGCGATCGGTTCGCGCTGGTATGCATACGTCGCCGGGAAAATGGATTTGGTGAACCTGGGGACGGCCCAGGTTGTCTTTTCCATTGACCGGAGCGGTCGAGTGAAGAATCTCAAGGTCGTCAGTAACAGCTCTAACGAAGCTTTTGCCAACGTGTGTCTTCAATCTATCATCGAGATCCAAATGCCGCCGATTCCTGAAGACGTGGCCACCACGCTACCTCCGGAAGGCTTGGACGAGCAAATCACCTTCACGATGTTTCCAAACTGATGTCGAACGTATTTGAAACCGTCGCGGGATTTTTTACCAAGGGCGGCGTCTTCATGTGGCCGCTCCTAATCTGCTCGATCGTCGCTCTCACTGTGATTATTTTGCGGACGTTGGCGTTACGGGAAAAACACGTGTTGCCGCTGACGATCGAAAGCGAAATGGAGCGACTCGCGCCCGGCGGAAATCCGGAACGGCTCTTTCGAATGGTGCAGCACGACGGTTCATCGCTGGCGCGGATCCTGCGAGTGGCGCTGGCGCATTTGCGCTGGCCGCGCTCTGAAAACGTCGAAGCGGTGCAGACGCGCGCTCGCTACGAGATGGTCCGACTTGAACGCGGACTGGTTGTTTTAGAAGTCATTATCGGCATTGCGCCGCTGATTGGCTTGATCGGGACGGTTTCAGGTCTGGTGCACGTCTTTGCCAGTCTCGGCGTGAGCGCCGGATCGGCTGATCCGAAGATGATCGCGCGCGGAATTTCCGAAGCGCTCAACTGCACCGTGTTCGGGCTGGGAATTGCCGTGCCGAGCATGATCGGGTTCGTTTACTTCTCGAAAAAAGTCGAAGTCCTTTCCGTGGAAATGGAATCGCTGGTGACTGATCTCCTTTCAAAGTGTTATTACGGCCGGGTCGCGGGTGCGCGACAGGTGCCGATGCAAGCACCGGCGCAACCGTTTACTCCGGTCCAACCCGCGACCCCCGAAATCGCGCCGATGGCGTGAGTCCTCATCAACATCCGTGAAATTCGCCGTTCGTAAGCGTCGCGCGCCGTCGATCATCATTGTCTCGCTGGTCGACATCCTGACCATCCTTCTGATCTTTTTCGTCGTTTCGACAACTTTCAAAAAGGATCAGCCGGAGGTGCAGATCAATTTGCCGGAATCGAAAACCGCAACGAGCGCGCCGGCCGAGCTTGAGCACGCACTCCTCACGGTGAACGAAAACGATGAAATCAAACTCGACGGCAAAATCATTGCGGTGGAGGATTTGGAGAACGCCGTCCGCAACTTGTCCGAAACGCGTCGCACTTCGCTCGCGCTGCAAGCGGACAAGAAGGCGTCGTTCGGGATTATTGTGAAAGTGATGGACGCGCTGAAACTGGCGGGCGTGAAAAATCTTCCGGCGTTTACCCGCGGCGAAAAATGAAGCTGGAGATCGTGCAGTACGGGGACCCGGTATTGCGGGCGAATGGGAAACGGATCGACCAGATTAATGATCGGATTCGCCAGCTTGCCGCCAACATGATCGAGACGATGCACGCGGCCAACGGGGTTGGACTGGCGGCGCAACAAGTCGGCGAACCGATTCAGCTGACCGTGCTCGATGTGTCGCAGGTCGAGGACCGGCCGACGACGATGAAGCTAAACGGGACGGAGATCGACCCGAAAATCGCGATGCCGCTGGTGTTAATTAATCCAAGGGTTGATTTGGGCGGCGAGACCGAAACGGGCACTGAGGGATGCCTCAGTTTCCCCGAAATCACGGGCGAGATTTCACGAGCAAAATCAATTGTTCTATGCGGACAGGATCTGGATGGCAACTCAATCGAAATCGAAACGACAGGATTCCTGGCGCGCGCGATTCAACACGAGGTCGATCATCTTAACGGGATTTTGTTCATCGATCGAATGAGCTCGGCGGCGAAGATCGGTTTGGCGAGCAGACTGAAGCGGCTGCAAAAGGAAACCCAGCGCGGGATGAAACATCGACAGCGCGCGGTTGCGGAGACAACGCTCTGACTCAGAGCGCTTTGTAATCGACCGAGATCGTGCGGAACACCAGCTGATCGTGCTGGGCGGAAAAATAGAACAGTTCCAGCATCGTTGCACCGATTGTCCATTGATAGCCGACCAGAGTTTGAATGACATCCGAATCGGTATCGCGGGTGCGAGAAACTAATTTACCGGTGCCGTATTTGGCGTCGAAGTACCGGCGGATTTCTCCCATGCGTTCGTTGTAACGTTCGATCGACCAATCCGGATATTCGTATTGAAGTTCAACGCCGAAGAGCGCGCCGCCTTTGAAAGTGAAGAGCGTTCGCTTCAGCCCGGGGTGGACAAGACCTTCCACCGTCCAGACCTCGCGATTCTCCTTTTTCTCGCGAGAAACAATGGTCGCCTTCGCGCCTTTGAGCACCGCTTCAACGCGCGACATCGTATCGTTCCAGCGAAATCCAAACGGGGGCAGTAATTCCTCGGCGCTTCGCACGGTTGAGACTGCGGCAAACAGCAAGAAAGCTGAGATCAGGACGCGCGACATGTTGATGGGAATCCGAAACCAGACATTAACAGTCGGTTTGAGCAAAGAAAATGCCGAGCGCGGATGAGATCGGACGCGCGATGAGACGAAAAATTTTGTTGCTTGGGACACGCTCGATTTACTTTTTTCGTCAAGAATTTTTTGACCAGCAAAGAAAAATAAAGTTCAGATTTTTTCTTGTCGATGTTGAGCACGATTTCTAATCTCAAGCCCGCGGCAGGGGACGAAAGGGAGGCACGTGTGAATAAGATGTGAACATGTCTAAGAAAGATTTGATTCCCTAGAATGAGCAAGGCCTTAACCCCGGTAAATAGAAACGATGAACGAGACGTAGATCCTGTTACGGAACGGTTAATTGCTCGTCCGGGAAAGTCGCATTCCCCCTCGTATTTTGGCAATTTTGGCAATTTAAACCGGTTTCCGATGCTTCGTGCCGAGGCGCATCTATCAAAGCGGTGCCTTGGAAAGAAGCACGAATTCCCTCTCATAACCACCTTTGTGGCGATTGTGTAACACTGTTAACAACTCCCATGGACGAGAAATGTACGCACCTTTGGCAGAAACTCTCGGCCGCCCTCAAACCGCACGTCAGCGCCGACACGTATAAACGTTGGTTCTCCGCGGTCGAATTGGCCGGAGTCACATCGAAGACGCTCAGTTTTCGCGTGCCAAACAACATCTACCAATACTGGATCGAGAGTAATCACATGGTGGCGCTGGAAGCGGCGGTGGTAACGGCGCTAGGCGAACCGCGCGAGATCAAGTTCATCTCGTCGGAGTCACCGGTCGAAGATGCCGAGTCGATCGGAGTTTCAAGACAGACCGAACCGGGCCGGGATGCAAAACCGGCGAGCACGACTTCGTTCGGACTCAACCCGCGAAACACGTTTGAATCGTTTGTCATTGGCCCGAACAACGACATTGCGCATGGGGCCGCGCTTGCCGTCGCCCAATCGCCGGCGCGCACTTACAATCCGCTTTTCATTTACGGCGGTGTCGGCCTTGGCAAGACGCACTTGATGCAGGCAATCGGCCAATACGTGCTCGCGAAGAAGAAAAACACGAAGGTGATTTATCTTTCGAGCGAACTGTTCATCAACGAGTTCATCGATGCGATCCAGCACAACAATCTGGTGAAATTCCGCAAACGTTATCGCCAGGCGGATCTGCTGTGCATCGACGACATTCAGTTCCTCGGCGGCAAGGAACGTTCACAGGAGGAATTTTTCCACACCTTCAACACCCTCTTTGATGGCCATAAGCAAATCGTGCTCTCGAGTGATCGGCCGGCGTCCGAAATCGCCAATCTCGAGCACCGATTGGTTTCGCGGTTCGAATGGGGCCTGACCGCGGAGCTTCAGCCGCCTGCGATCGAAACGCGCCTTGCGATTTTGCGCAAAAAAGCGCGCGGGATGCAGATCAAACTGCCGGATGAGATCTTCGAATTTCTCGCCAATCGAATCCGCAGCAACGTGCGGCGGCTCGAGGGCGCGCTGATGCGCGTCGCGTCGTTCGCCTCACTCAGCGGAAAGGCGCTCACCCAGGAAGTGATCGAGCATTTGCTCAAGGACATTCTGCAGGAGGAAGCGCGGACTTCGATCACGATCGAGCAAATCCAGCGCAAAGTGGCCGAGCATTTCGACGTGCGCCTTGCCGATATGACGAGCAAACGCCGACCGGCCAGCATCGCCTTTCCGCGGCAGGTGGCGATGTATCTCGCGCGGGAATTGACCAAATCTTCGCTGAACGAAATCGGAGATGCATTTGGGGGGCGCGATCACGGCACGGTTCTTCACGCGTGCAAATTGGTGAAGAAGCGGATGAAGGAACAAGACAACCTCCGGCAAACGATTTCGTTCATCGATAGCTCTCTGCAACGCTGAGTGTACCTGTCGATCCGAGCGCACAAGACTTTGCGGTTGCCGAATAAGACAGGCCGCCTAACATCTTAGCCAGATTTGTCCCCATGAAGTTTAGCGTCACTAAAGAAAAGCTGCTGGAAGGTTTGCAACAGGTTCAAAATGTCGTCAGCACTCGCACGACGCTGCCGATTCTTTCAAACGTGTTGCTTCAAGCCAGCGATGGCGCGGTGCATCTGACAACTACCGATTTGGATGTCGGGGTCCGGGGAAGCTTTGAGGCTGAGATTGAGAAAGAGGGTGCGACAACGCTACCTGCGCGACGCTTGTTCAACATTGTTCGCGAATTGCCCGCCAGCGAGATCCAGATCGATGTCGATGGGAAAAACGCAGCTTCGATTCGTAGCGGCCAGAGCTTTTTTAAGATCCTCGGCTTGCCGGAAGAGGAATTTCCGCCGTTGCCGAAATTTGAAGAAGCGAAGGTAGTCACGATCCGGCAAAAGGATTTGCGAGACGGTTTGCGCAAAACTTCTTACGCGATCTCGACGGACGAGACCCGCTACGTCCTCAATGGTCTGCTGTTCAGTTTCAAGGACAACAAGCTCACCCTCGTCGCTACAGACGGCCGCCGCCTCGCGATGGTCGACATCGAATTGGAGATCCCTCGCAGCCAGGAAACCGACATCATCGTTCCGACGAAAGCCGTGACCGAGTTGCAGCGGCTTCTGACCGACGAGGGCGACGTAAAAGTGAGCGTGGCCAGCGGCCAGATCGCCTTTGATTTAAGCAAGACGCTGCTGGTTTCGAAATTGATCGAGGGAAATTATCCGAACTACAAACAGGTAATCCCTGGCGAAGCGAAGGAACGTGTAACCTTGGAGCGAGAGACGTTTTTGAATTTGTTGCGCCGGGTGTCGCTTTTGGCCAGCGAGAAATCGAACTCGATTAAACTCAATTTTAGCAAGAACAACATCGATATTACCGCAAACACGCCGGAAGTCGGTGAAGCCAAGGAATCGCTCCCGGTGCAGTACAAGGGGCGTGATTTCTCGATCGCCTTCAATCCGGAATTCTTCATGGCGCCGTTGCGTGCGCTGACTGAGGACGAAGTCTTTCTCGACCTCATCGATGAGATGAGCCCGGGCGTCTTGAAGATACAAACACCGTTTCTCTACGTGCTGATGCCGATGCGCATCAGCTCCTAGATTAATATCCTTCGTTCGAGCACATCAGTGCGAGGGATATTGTGCCAACGCCTGATCCAGCGCTACGCGCACGATATCGGTATCGAGGCGGGCCAAATCTCCGCTCGGAGCGCGAAGGACGCGGGCATTTGTATTTACGGGCGCCCAAATCGCGGGATCGGTCGGCCCGAACATGAGAACACAATTTGCGCCGGCGGCTGCGGCCAAGTGCGAAATGCCGCTGTCGTGTCCGACGAAGATCGTGTCCTGCAGCAACGCTGCTAATTCAGGCAGCGGCAGACCCTTTGCGAATCGAACGCGCGAACTTTGCCAAATTGACTCGAGTTCGCGGACTTGATCCTGGTCTGCCTCGCCTCCGACGACCAAAAGTGATCCGGCGAAATTTCCCAGGAAATGATTTCCGAGATTGATCCAGTTTTGAAGGGGCCAGTTTTTCGTGTCGCTTCCGCTTCCGGGATGAAATGCAACAATCGGCCGACTGAACCCGCTGAGAAATTCTTTGGCACGATATCGATCTTCCTCTGACGGGAAAATCTTCGGCGCAACACCTGAGATGGATAAGCCCAGGTCTTCGATCGGCTGAGAGAGTTGGCGGGCCGCATAAGGGCCGCCTTCAATTTTGAATGGCCCCCGGACAATTTTCTTGGCGCCGCTGCGTCGTAGATTGGTTTCGAAGATTGAATCCGGGTCGTAGAGATAACTGACGATCAGATCGAAATCGGCGAAGTAAATAGTCAGCTCAATCGGGAGATCAGCATCTTTAGCAAAGAATCTCGAAAGGTGCGCCGATTCGATCGAGCGCACGCGCTCGGCGTAAAACTGACTCTCAGCAAGGACCGCGATATGTTTGTATCCGAGTATTTCGATGCGGGCGCCAGGATATGCGTCCCGCAAGGCTTTGATCGCCGGCAAAGTGAGGATGAAATCACCGATCGCGCCACCGCGAATCACCAGGATCCGGTTCAAGACGCGAGCTTAGTACTGCGTAAACGCGGAGGCGAGGATTGCGATGCCGTAGAGTGCGGTGATGCCGTGGATCGCGTGCCAGCGTGCGCTCGTTCGGCTGCTCCAGTTAATCTGATCGCGCAGCAAATACGGCATCGTGACCCAAAAAAGACCGGCGATGATCAGCAAATAAGCGAGGACGGTCAGGAACAGGCGACTGGCTTCGTATCGAAAGAAGGCGGCTTCCAGCAACGGCTCGGCGGTGAGCAGACAGAGAATTCCAAGCGCGCGGACGGCGAGAAATTCGTCAACGAATCGAATCACCAGAAGGTAACCGATTGGCAACACGATCAGTAGCGGCTTGCGAAAATTGGAGAACTCGCCCATTTCCATGGTCGCGAGCAGCCAGAACGACCAGACAAGAACGATGGTCAGCAACACAACTCCGGCGACTCGGGATCGCGGCAGACTCTTCAACCAGTTTTGGACCGCCGCCGGCTTGATGAAGCCCGGCAGACTAATGACGAGAAGCAGCGCACCGGCGACGATGCCGATGGTGTGGAGACTAACGTCGTAGATCATGCCGCGATTGTTGAAGGGTGTATTTCGGCGGCGATGAGGGTTCCGTAAAGGCTGAATCCGGTCGCACGTTCAATGCGAACGTCGACAAGTGAGCCGATCGCATCTTGGTCAGTTTCGAACAAAACGATTTTGTTGGTGCGAGTGCGTCCCATCAAACGGGACGGATTCGTTTTGCTAGGACCTTCGCAAAGGACTTCTACCGTGCGACCGACCAGGCGCTCGTTGATTCTTCGTGCGCTGTCGTCGACAACCTCAAGCAAATCGTGATTGCGCGCTTCTTTCATGCTTTCGTCGATCTGATCGGACAGGTCAGCCGCAGGCGTATCGCGTCGCGGTGAATAACGGAACACGAACGCGTTATCAAATTGGACCTGCTCCACGAGTTTTCTGGTTTGTTGGTAATCGTCGTCGGTTTCGCCCGGAAATCCGACGATGATGTCAGTTGTGATCGCAATGCCTTCTCGGACTTCGCGAACATGTCGAATCAGATCAAGGTATTTTTCGGCCGTGTAGGTGCGATGCATGGCCTTCAGGATCCTGTTCGAACCGGATTGCACCGGCAGATGGAGATGATCGACCAATTTCGGCAGACGCTGATAGGCACCGATTAGATCTTTCCGAAAACCGATCGGATGAGGAGAAGTAAATCTGAGCCGCTCCAAACCGTCGATATCGTGGACGGCTTCGAGCAATTGCACGAACGGGCTCTTATTGTCGATTTTTGGAAACTCGTGGCGACCATAGAGATTCACAATTTGGCCGAGCAGGGTCACGTCCTTTACGCCGCGAGAAACTAGCTCGCCAACCTCGGCGACGATTTCCTCAATCGGACGGCTGCGTTCGGCACCACGCGTCTGCGGGACGATGCAAAATGTGCAGTGCATGTTGCACCCCTGCATGATCGAGGCAAACGCGGTCGCCTGTTTTGGGGCGAGCTCCTGGTTGCGAATCGTTGATTGAGATCCTGTTTCTTGTTCAACGTCAACAATTGAGAATCGCGGATCGTCCATGGCGCGATCGCGCTTTCTTGCGAGCGCATCGGCGACGTAATCAGCTACTCGATGAAACTTCTGCGTGCCAACGACGAGATCGACGTGGGGCAAATTTTTTAGAAGCGTTGCGCCCCGTGCTTGGGCCATGCATCCCAGAAAACCAAAAACGACATGCGGCCGTTCCCTGGCGATGTGTCCAAGCATTCCCATCTTGCCGAGCGCCTTTTGGTCCGCCATGTCGCGGACGCTGCAGGTGTTAAGCAACACCACGTCGGCGTCCGACTCGGTGTCGGCGCGTTCGTAGCCGCGTTCAATAAGCGAATGCGCGACTTGTTCCGAGTCGCGTTCGTTCATCTGGCAGCCGTAGGTTTTGATGAAAAACTTGGGCATTGGCGGGCGAAATAATACACCGGCGCGTCATCTCCGCCACGTTGAGATTATGCCCTTTTCAACATGTCGATCTTTCCGATTTAATTGGCGCCGGAATGAAAGAGAAAGTAGCCGCCATCGGCATCATAGGCGGAAGCGGCCTGTATCAAATGGAGCAGCTGCGGGATGCAACCGAACATAAACTCGATACACCTTTTGGTTCGCCGTCCGACGTATTGATCGGCGGGACCGTTAACGGGCGGCAGGTTTATTTTTTGCCCAGGCACGGGCGCGGTCATCGAATTTTGCCGCACGAACTGAATCATCGCGCCAATATTTATGCGCTGCGCTCTCTCAACGTGCGTTGGATCATCGCCGTTACGGCAGTCGGCAGTTTGCAGGAAAAGTACAAACCGCGGGACATTCTGCTTCCGTCGCAGTTTTACGACCGCACGAGTACGCGCGCGACTCACACGTTTTTCGGGGAAGGCATTGCGGCCCATATTTCTTTCGCCGAGCCGATCAGCATTCAACTGCGGAGCCTGCTGGCCGAGTCGGCGAGGAAGGTCGGTGTCACGATTCACGACGGCGGCACTTATGTGAATATGGATGGCCCCGCGTTTTCGACCCGCGCGGAATCGGAGTTGAACCGCCGGCACGGTTTTGACGTGATCGGCATGACGAATTTGCCGGAGGCGAAACTGGCCCGAGAGGCCGAAATCGCCCTGGCCACAATGGCCATGATCACCGATTACGACTGCTGGAAGGAGGACGAAGAGCCGGTGTCGGCGCAGACCGTATTCGGGCATTTAACCGCCAACGCGGAGGCGGCAAAGAAGGTTCTGTTAGAAGCGATCCCCCGAATACCGACCGAGCCGAACTGGCCGGAGCATTCGGCCCTGGATGCCGCCATGACGACGGAACGGAGCCTCTGGCCGAAGGCGATCGATTGACAAGCTGGGCCCCATTTTGAGTCGATTTTTGTAGGGTAAAAAAAAGTACTTGCCATTGATCGCCGGATTATAGTAATTATAAACGCGTAACTGAATTACTTTTTCCGCACCATGAAAATTGAAATCGCCTTCTGTTTGCTCGGTCTCGCGCTCCTTCCAGCTTGCTCGTCCACTTCCCAGACGACAGCTGCCAATCAGTCTCTCGAGCAGCGCTTGACGGCGAAGTACGCTAGCAACGCGACCGAACCCGGCGTTCCCGGTGAAGAGCCGGCGCCGCCAGCGGAAGGTCCCGAAGATGTTCCCGCGGATGCTCCGGATAGTGTCGATCACAATCCAGCTTTGATGCCCAGCCCATTGCTGCGTTACTGGGCGGCATCCCGCACGCCTTAACAGGCCTCACCTAATTCGCCTCGTATCAGCGGAGCCGGCTAGTCGGCGATTAGCCAGCGGACGGATTCCAAAGCGCCCATGCGAGGAGCGCGCCTGCATCGCGCCAGACACCGGAGTGGCTGTCCCCAAGCACAACGACGATGATGTCTTTGCCCGGCTTCGATCCGCTGGCGATCAAGCATTTGCCTGCAGCCTCGGTATATCCGGTCTTCATGCCATTGCAGTAGGGCAATCGCTTTAGAAGCTTGTTGGTATTTTCCAGTTCCCGGGTTCGCCCATTGGCGTATCGGAAATTCAATTGGGGCAGGCAAACGATGGAGCGGATGAGGGGATTCGCATACGCGACGCGCGCGATCGTTGAAAGATCGCGAGCAGTCGAATACTGGCGAGCATCGGGCAGTCCGTTCGGATTTACCCAGCGCGAGTTGCGCGCGCCGATGGTGAACGCGCGCTGGTTCATCTTTTCTGCGAACGCTTCAATGCTACCGGCGTTGTCGCGTGCCAGACAACGCGCAACATCGTTCGGGCTTTTCACCAGCAATGCGCGCAAAAGATCGATGCGTGAATAGGTGTCCCCCGGTTTGATATTCAGTTTGACCGGCTCCGCCAGAGTGTCGGTTTGTTGCACCGTTACCGGCCGATCGAGACTACCGCTTTCAGCGACAATCAGGCCGGTTAGGAGTTTCGTTGTGCTGGCGGGCGCTCGCATCGCGTCCGCATTCTTTTCGTAGAGCACTTGACCGCTGCTCGCATTGATCACGATCACGGAATTGGCCGTTGTCTTCGGAATCGAGCCGGGGACGGTTTGGGTTGGAATTGAATCGTCGTCTGAATCGCGATGTTGCGTCGTTGCCCGTCGCGCCCGTCGCGTTCGTGGAGTTGCGGTCGAGGCGGCGTCAGAGTCCGAATCTGAAGTCGCAGTCGCCGACGATTTGGCTTTCGCGTACTGGCGGTGCGGAACGCCGGTTGGCCGAATTTCGTTTGAATTATCCTCGTCCGGCGAGATCGAAGTCGGCTCAGCGGCAAAGCAGAAAGCGGCAAAGCCGACCGCGCAAAGGGCGAAACCGGTGTGATACCAGCGACTCATGGGCGGGAAATTAGCGATAAAGATCCGATCCGTGCAAGCAGCTAGAGATCTTTTCCCCGCTGGATCAGTTCAATTTCGTAGCCTTCAGGCGCATCGATGAACGCAATCGCGCTGCCACCAGATGTTTTGTGAGGGCCGTCGGAAAGGGGATAGCCTTTTGCCGCCGATTCGCGCGCGAATTTTTCGAGATCATCCACTTCGAACGCGAGATGCGTGAGGTCTGGACCGACTACGACCGGTCCGCTCTCGTCGAATTTGCAGATTTCGATTTCCTCATCGCTTTGGGGCGCTTTGAAAAAAACCAATTGGGATCCGCGCCCGGAAGTGTGTCGCCGCGTTTCTTGCAGTCCGAGCACGTCCTTGTAAAAGTTGACCGTCTTCTCCAGGTCCTTCACCCGATAACGGGTGTGTAACAGTTTCTTAACCATCGTGTATCTTATTGCCCCCTTAACCGATTAAATTCAAACTCTTCTCCGATGAAACTTGTGATCGCCGCTACGGGCGCGAGCGGCTCGATTTACCTGCAAAGGTTGCTGGACCAGATCGATCCGACCGCAAACGAGGTTCATCTGGTGATGAGCGGCTACGCCAGACAAGTTGCAAAACAGGAACTTGGTTCGATCAAGATCCCAAAGGAAATCGCGCAACATTCCGAGAATGATCTCAACGTTCCGTTTGTCAGCGGCTCCGCGAAATTCGATGCCATGGTCATTGTGCCCTGTTCGATGGCAACACTCGGCCGCATTGCCTCGGGTTCGAGCGACAGCGCCCTCCTCCGCGCAGCCGATGTTTTCTTGAAGGAGCGCCGCAAACTCGTCGTCGTCCCGCGCGAGACACCATGGAACCTGATTCACGCGCGCAATGTGGCCACGCTCCTCGAAGCCGGCGCGGTCGTCCTGCCGGCGATCCCATCTTTCTACAGCCGGCCGGCGTCAGTCAGCGATGTTGCAGACACTGTAGTCTGGCGAATTCTCGATCAAATCGGTCTGCCGAGTCCGCGCGCATACCGCTGGGCCGATAAAACGGCGGGGCGCCGCGTACGTAGAAAATCTTGAAGATCGAAGGCCGAACAGCGCGATGGTTGATCGCGTTTGGATTCCAACTTTTGAAGATGCTTGGGCGCACGCTCCGATTTGAAATCGACGACCGTGCTGGAATTGTCGGACAACCTGTCGTGGAAAATTATATTGGCGCACTCTGGCACAACCGATTGCTGATTTTTCCACTGGTCCTGCGCCGCTTCTTTCCAAGTCGCCACGGTGCCGCGCTGATCAGCGCCAGTCGTGACGGTAATCTGCTGAGCGATGCGATCCATCGCTTCGACTACGACGTGGTTCGCGGCTCGAGTTCGAAACTCGGCGCCACCGGGCTGCTTCAACTCAGCGACGTTCTCGCGAAAGGTGGAGACGTCGTAATCACGCCGGACGGCCCGCGCGGTCCAGCTTATGAACTTGGACCAGGCATTATTTTCCTGGCGCAAAAAACCGGGGCGACAGTTTTGCCGATCAACATGGAGTATTCGAGCTGTTGGCGGGTCAAAAGCTGGGACCGATTTATCATTCCGCGGCCGTTCTCAAAAGTGCGCGTGATTATCGGTCAACCGAAAAGAATCACGCCAACGTCCAACGACGAAGAATTTGAAGCCGAACGATTGCGTTTGCAAAACGCGATGATGTCGCTGGTTGAGCGCCGTTAGCTCGTTTACTTTCGCGAGATGGCAAATTTGATAGATGGTCGCGCGATTGCCGAAAGAGTTTATGTCGACCTTCGGACCGAAATCGCTGCGCTGAAATCAAAAGGGGTTACACCGGGCCTAGCGGTGGTCCTGGTCGGCGATGATCCGGCATCGCGCGCTTATGTGCGCTCGAAAGACAAGATGAGCCGCGAGCTCGGCCTTCACTCCGTTAAGCTCGAGCTGCCGGAGTCGACGGGTCAGACGGAATTATTGGCGCGCGTCGAAGAACTCAACCGCGATCCCGCGATTCACGGAATTCTCGTGCAATCGCCGCCGCCAAAGCAGATTGACGAGGCTGCGATTGTCCGCGCCCTTGATCCGGCCAAAGACATTGACGGCTTTCATCCACTTAATGTCGCCAAACTCGCGATGGGTGATCCAACCGGATTTGTCCCGTGCACTCCGCTTGGGGTTCAACGTTTGCTTATCGAAAGCAAGATCGACATCGCCGGTGCGCACGTCGTTGTGCTCGGTCGAAGCATGATCGTGGGGAAACCGGTCGCCCTGTTGCTCATGCAAAAAGCCAAAGGCGGCGACGCGACCGTGACGGTCGTTCATTCGCGTAGCAAGAATCTCGAAGAGATTACCCGCTCGGCCGATATTCTAATTGCCGCGATCGGCCGGGCGCATTTTGTAAAAGCGAGTCACGTTCGCGAAGGCGCTTGCGTGATCGACGTCGGAATCAATCGCGTGAACGATAATAGCGATAAGCGCGGTTATCGGCTGGTGGGCGACGTTGCGTTTGAGGAAGTCGCGCCCAAGGCAAAGGCGATCACTCCAGTTCCGGGTGGTGTCGGACCGATGACGATCGCCATGCTGATGTCGAACACGGTCAAAGCGGCGCGGCAGTCGATCTGACGATTTTGCGGGTTAGCGATCGTAGGACCGGTCCGCTGATTGGAGTAATGTCCATCAGCTTTGAGGCAACTCGGGGATGTAACACAACTTCACGTGCGAGTTGGTTGATCCACAACCGCCCGCGATACATCGCGCGATGAGCGCGAACAAACTCTTTCGTTGCCAACTCGCGACCTTCGTCTCGGATGATTTTCACGATTGCGTTTGCGGCAAGCTCGCCTGATCGCAGCGCATAATAGATTCCTTCACCCGTAAACGGCTCGACGACTCGCGCAGCATCGCCAATGAAAAATAAATTTTCATGCACGGAGGGAATAGGCGCGCGCGTGAGCGGAGTGATTGTGCGCCACTGTTGATCGCCCGGCAGTTTGAACTCGCGTTCCGCCCACGCTCGCAGAGAAACGATTGTTGGCGGTGTTCCGACAAGACAAAGGTTAAGCTCGTTTTCATTAACGGGTGCCTGGCCAGAGTAACCTTCCGGCAGAAGCTGTAAGACGATGCGCTTTCCAAAGGCGGGTGGTAGGGGAACGTGCGCCTGAAGCGCGATTCGTTCGCGCTCGGGGCGCGGAAGCAAGTTGCAAAGCCGCGCTACAGTTGAATTACGCCCATCGGCTCCAACCAGTACGCGAGCGCGAAACATTTCCCGCACGATGTCGATCTTCCAGTCGCGTTCACGCGTTTTGCGAAGGGTTACAACTGTCGCTTCGGTATGAACTTGGGTCCCGACTTCACGGGCGCGGTTCAGCAGCCGATCATCGAGAATGCTCCTCTTGATCGTAATCATCTGATTTGCGCTTGTTGGAAGATTCGTGCGCAATTTGCGGCCGCCAATCGTGATGAAATCCACCCAATCGACAAACGCGTGGGGGCATTTGGGCAGATCTGTTGCGATGCCGAGCCGTTGGAGGATGGGCAAGCACGCCGGGTTAATGCAGTCGCCACAGACTTTCTCGCGCGGAAATTTCTCGCGCTCGATCAAGACGGTCCGCAGTCCGGCGGCCGCACAAAATGCGGCGCAGGTTGATCCAGCCGGGCCGCCCCCGACAATCGCAACGTCGACAATCTGCATTCATGACCAGTGTCAGGTGCGGACGGGCCGTCTTCAACACTTGTGGCGCGCGATCAAAAGAGCAACGAGAATCTGTTTATGAGCTGGTCCATTCCGATCCTGCGTGTTGCCGGGATCCAGTTACGCATCCACGTCACGTTTCTTTTGTTAATCCTTTGGGTGGCGCTCAGCTCGGCGTCGGCGGCGATTTTTGTGCTGCTGTTGTTCTTGTGCGTGGTGCTGCACGAATTTGGTCATGCACTCGCTGCAAAAGCCTACGGCATCAACACACCCGATATCACCCTCCTGCCGATCGGCGGCGTAGCTCGACTGGAACGAATCCCGGAAGAACCGAAACAGGAACTGGTGATCGCTGCGGCCGGACCGGCGGTGACTGCAATCATTGCGTTATCGCTGCTCGCGGTCATTACGGCACGGGGCACGGCCGATCTCGGAACCTCCATTCGAGGCGACGACCTGGTGCTGAACATTTTCAAACTCAACGTTTACCTGTTGTTGTTTAATCTGATTCCGGCATTTCCAATGGATGGCGGCCGTGTGCTCCGTGCTTTGCTCGCAACACGGTTGGCCTACGCGCGAGCTACTCAAATCGCCGCAACAGTGGGTCAAGCGTTCGCTTTCCTTTTTGGAATTGTCGGTCTCTTCGGGATTCCGGGACTGTATCCTTCCAATCCTTTTCTGATCTTCATCGCGCTTTTTGTTTATCTCGGCGCTTCCCAGGAAGCAGCCCTCGCGCAGATGCGCGATGTCTCTCGTCGATTTCCAGTTTCGAGCGCAATGGTGCGCGAGTTTCGCACGTTGCCGGCAACAGCGACGTTACAGGAGGCAATCGATGCATTGCTTGCGACCTCGCAGCATGATTTCCCCGTGCTCGATGAAAGCGGAAGCGTCGCGGGAATTTTGACTCGGCACGATTTGATCGCAGCGTTACGCAAAGACGACTCGAACATTCGAGTTGGGGATGTGATGCGGCGCGATATTCCAACAGTGACGACTGGCACTCGATTCGAGGAAGCATTCAGGATCATGCAGGAATGCAATTGCCCGGCCGTGCCCGTGCTCGACAGCATGAAACGTTTGGTCGGCCTGCTTACCCCTGAAAACGTGAGCGAGTTGATGATGGTGCAGTCCGCGCTGCCACGGCGACGACCAGCCTAGTCTTTGTAGCCGCTTCACTGCGCGAAGGGCGCCGCCCACCGGGTGGTGGCTACAGCCCGATTGTCGATTCTGCCTCCGGCGCGTAGATTGCGCGCTGATTCAATGGCGGTAGCAAGAAAACAAAAACCCGATTTGCAAGAGAAGGTGCGGGACGTCCCGCACAAGCCGGGGGTGTACTTGATGCGCGACCGGTTCAATCGCGTGATTTATGTCGGCAAGGCGCGGGATCTTCGAAAGCGAGTGAGCTCTTACTTCCTGCCTTCGAAAATGGCTCAGGCTGATTTGAAAACGCGCGCAATGCTGGAGGCGACGTGGGATTTCGAAACCCACATTGTTCGCAGCGAAGCCGAATCGGTCTTGTTGGAGGGCAAACTGATCAAGGAATATCGCCCGCGCTATAATATTTCGTTTCGCGATGACAAACGATTTCTGCTGGTGAAGGTAGACGTGTCGGAAGAATGGCCCCGCTTTCGACTGACGCGGCTTAAGAAAAACGATACCTCGCGGTATTTTGGGCCGTTCGCGGCGGCAGGGGCGCTGCGGCAGACGCTGAATTTGATGCGAAAGAAATTTGGCGTGCTTACCTTCGGCCGTGGTGCGCCCAGCGAGCGCGAATTAAAATCGTCTACTTATCAGGTCCCGGTGCGTTTGAGCGAAATCACCGCAGAACAATATCGCGAGCGCGTTGTGCAGGCGTGCGAGTTTCTGGAGGGCCAATCGCGCGAGATGATCGACCTGTTAGACGCGGAAATGCGCAAGGCCGCCGAAAAAATGGATTTCGAGAAAGCGGCCGAACTGCGGAACATGATTGACGATGTGCGCCAGACGACCAGGTCGACCCGCCGTTTTACGCGAGGAACGTTGCCTAGCGCGATCGATCCGATGGCCGATGTGCAGGCACTCGGTGAAGCGCTACAGCTGCCGCGTCCGCCGCGAGTAATGGAGTGTTTCGACATCTCGAATATTTCCACGACCCACGTTGTCGCTTCGATGGTTTGCTTTCGCGACGGCGTGCCCGACAAAAATTGTTACCGGCGGTACCGCGTGCGCACGGTGGAAGGGCAGGATGATTTCGCCAGCATGGCTGAAGTTGTGCGGCGACGATATTCGCGCGTGTTGCTAGGAATTGCGGAGAGCGGAGCGCCGAACGCGGATAGAGAAGATGTCGATCTTTCGCCTCAACATTCGCAAGAAAATGCGTTCGACACTGCGCGCCGGCTCGAGACCTATCCGCAAACAGAGATCCGTAATCCACAATTCGTTCCGGTCCGTTTGCCGGATTTGATCATCGTCGATGGCGGCAAGGGCCAACTCTCATCAGCCTGTCGCGAATTGCAGCGACTCGGTCTCCATGACTTGGCGATCATCGGCCTGGCCAAGGAGCACGAGGAGATTTACCGGCCGGGTCGCGCGATGCCGCTGCAGTTGCCCGAGGACTCCGGTGCGTTGCACTTGCTTCAACGGATCCGGGACGAAGCGCACCGTTTCGCGAATGCGTATCATCAATTGTTGCTCAAAAAGCGAATCGATGAAAGCATTTTGGATGACTGTCTCGGTGTAAGTCAGAACCGGAAAAGCTTGCTGCTGCGAAAATTCGGGTCGGTCAATCGTCTGCGCAAAGCCAGCGTCGAGCAGATCGCCGCGACGGAAGGAATCGGACCCAAGTTGGCGGAAGAAGTCCACCGCTTCCTGCAACGGCATTGACGGGGACGATTCGCAACGGAAGATGTCGATCTTGCGATGAAGGGTTGGGCGATAATTTTCGGCGCGATGTGCGTCTCGGATTTCATTTTCGCACAGGGGATGGTGCCATCTGCAACACCGAGCCCGAGCCTGGCGCCGACCGGCGACGAAGAAACGATCGTCCCGACTTTCGAAACCCAGAAGCTCGCGCGCACTTACATTTTAGATATTCCGGCGCCGCGTGGACAGATTACGGACCGCACCGGTCTGCCGCTCGCTCAAAACAAGGTCAGCTACAATCTCGCGATTAGTTTTCCGACGCCGCTGGATTTTACTGATCCCAAAGCAATCGCATTCGCGCGAGAAAAGATCGACAAGGCGGCAAAATTAACCGGACGCGCAATCAAGATTTCCGACGACGCGATCCTGCGTCACTACCACAACCGCGGCATCATGCCGTTGATAATTGCGCAGAACCTCACTCAATCGGAGTACGAAGCAGTCAAGGACCGCTCGAAAGATTCGCTGGTTGTGCGGTCAACTTACGTTCGTGTCTATCCGAATGGCAAAGCGGCCGGTCACATTATCGGCTACACCGGAAAGACTGGGCGCAACCTAGACGGAATCATCGACAATCACGAAACGCTCTGGCCCGAAACCGAAGGACGCGACGGACTTGAGCAAACCTTCAACGACCTCCTGACCGGCAAACACGGCGAATACAAACTGACGTTCGATAAGGATGGCCGAAAGACTTCCGAGAAGCTGATCAAACCTGCGGTGCCGGGAAACAACATTGTTACGACACTGGATTTGCGGCTTCAACAGCTCGCGGAAAAAGCGCTGGCGGCGCG
This sequence comes from uncultured Verrucomicrobiae bacterium, assembly GCA_963814965.1. Taxonomy (GTDB): domain Bacteria; phylum Verrucomicrobiota; class Verrucomicrobiia; order Chthoniobacterales; family UBA10450; genus AV40. The sequence goes on along the minus strand of CAWFFA010000026.1, from coordinate 303,044 downwards.
GGCCAAGCGCGGCGCGATCGTGATTGTCGATCCGACGGATGGGGACATTCTCGCGATGGCGTCGTGGCCCACTTACGATCCCAATGTTTTTGTCCCCTCGATTTCAGCTGAGAAATTCAAGCAGCTGCAGGACGATCCCGATATCCCGCTTCTGGCGCGCGCCTTTCGTTCTTCTTATCCGCCAGGCTCAACGTTCAAAGTTGCAGTTGGTATTGCCGCGCTCGAGACCGGAGCGGTCCGTTCCGACGATCTCTACCAGTGCGTACCCGCTATCCAGATTGGCAACCTCACGTTTCATAATTGGAAAAAGGGAGACCAGGGCGCGATGAATTTTGTCGAGGCGCTCACCCAATCATGCGACACGTGGTTCTATCAGGTTGGAATCAAAACCGGAGCGGAACCGATCATCGATTGGGCGCTCAGGCTTGGTTTTGGCGCGAAGTGCGGCATTCCCTTGCGGAGCGAAGCGGAAGGGCGAGTTCCGAACGACGACTACATGAAAGCGACTCACGGCCGCAAGATTCTCAACGGCGATATTGCAAACTTGTCGATCGGGCAGGGCGATACCCAGGTAACGCCGCTACAGATGGCGCAGGCAATGGCCATCATTGCCAACGGGGGCAAGTTTTATCAAACGCGACTCGTTCGCCAGGTCCAATCGGTCGATCAACAAATTGTTACCGCGTACGAATTGCGCGAAAAACGCACCCTGGATGTCTCTGAGGCAACCATGGAAGAAGTTCGCAAGGGAATGATCGATGTCGTCAACGGAACTAACGGCACCGGCCACGAAGCAGAGCTGGACGGCGTTGAAGTTGCAGGAAAGACGGGGACCGCCCAGTGGGGTCCGAAGAACAAGGAGCGCACCGCTGCGTGGTTTGCGGGATTTTTGCCGGCGACCGAACCGCGGTACGCGTTTTCCGCCGTCTATGAAGGAGAAGTTGGCAGCAAAGTCCACGGCGGCACCACCGCGGCGCCGATGATCGCTGATATTTTCAAGGACATCTACAAAGCGCCAGAGACGAACCGTTCCCGGCGAGAATCAAATCAGCAGGTTCGCCGCGCCCAACCGGTGGAAGAAGACGATTCGGACTAGGCCGCGGCGGTTTCTTCCGGAACCATCGTTCCCTTGAACTTCGGTTCTTCGGGTTCGAGGCCGAAATTTTCGGAATAAAGATTCTCGATTTTCGCCAGATCGTCGGCCATGAGTGGTGGACAATCCGGCGCTTTGGCGAATTCAATCAGCTGCTCTTCGTTGTAGATGTTTGGCAACGTGGAAGCGACACGGTCGTCCGCAAGTAACCAGAGTAAAGCCGCCTGGCCGAGCGTGCGGTTGGAATTTTCCAGGAACCGTAATTTGTCGATCTTTTTGATGCCATTGAGCAGCCAGCTGCGCGGACGATGACTGCGGTGATCGGCCGGCGGAAAAACCGTGTCGGCGGTGTAATTGCCTTCCAACATCCCGGAGGAATGTGTCACGCGAATGAGGAACATCGTGTCCTTGCCGGTTTCGGTCGCCACGTCCTGCATTGCACGCCCCGGATGTTGCTCGAGCATGTTATAAATGTGCTGAATGCTGGTGACGTCGCGTTCGCGAATGCAATTCACGCCTTCGTAAAGCCAGCCGATTGCGGGACCGAGCGCGATGCCGTAATAACGAATCTTTCCGGACCCCTTTAGTTTTTCGACCGCTTTCCAGAGAGCATCGTCGTAAATCTGCTCCATCCGGATGTTGTGCAATTGCAGCAAATCGATGCGATCGGTCTTTAATCGCTTCAACGCGGCGTCGGTTGCGCGCTCGATTGCCGCCGGCGAAAAATCCTGTGGAATTTCGCGCTGACCGCGGCCGCGCGCCTCGCCGTGATGCACGAAATCATAGCCGACTTTGGTCGCGATGACGATTTCGTCGCGCTGTTGTGGGAATGCTTTGGCGATCAATTCTTCGCTCAGGCCGTTACCGTAAGTGTCGGCGGCGTCGAACAGGGTCACGCCCAGGTCAAACGCCTTATGCATCAGCGCAATCGCTTCGCCCTCGGTGAAATTTCCCCACCATCCGGTCGAGATCGTCCAAAGTCCGAAGCCAACTTCGCTTACTGTTAGATCGGTGTTTTTGTAAGTCCGAAATTTCATCGCGAAATTTTACCACGAAGGACACGAAGATCACGAAGGATATTTTGTTGAAAGCTTCGTGCCCTTCGTGCTCTTCGTGGTTAATTATGAGGCGTGGAAAGCAAACCTGACGCCGGTTTGTTGATCGTTGGTCATGGTTCAACTGTGAATCCGGATTCTAGTGCGCCGACCCTGGCTCACGCGGCTGAAATCCGGCGGCGAAATATCTTTGCCGACGTCCAGTGCGCGTTTTGGAAGGAGGAACCGAGTTTGCGCGACGCCCGTTTTTTGTTCGATCCACGAGCAATTCGCGAGGTGTGCGTCGTGCCGAACTTCATCAGTGAAGGTTACTTCACCCAAACGGTCATCCCGCGGGAGCTTGAATTGAACGCGAAAGTCACCAAACGCTCGGACGAGCAAACGTGGTTTTACTCCGAGCCGGTAGGCAATCATCCGCTGATGACGGACTTGCTGGTGCAGCGCGCAAGAGAAATCGCTCCGACCATTCCGGAAAGCGCGACCAGTTTGTTAATCGTCGCTCACGGAACCGATTTGAATGAGAACAGCGCAGCAGCGGCAAAGCGCGAAGCGGAAAAAATCCGCGCGCTCGGCTGCTATGCCAATGTGTTAAACGTTTACATGGAAGAGTTTCCGATGGTTTCGGATTGGAGGATTCTGACAAACACGCCCAACGTGGTGGTCGTTCCATTTTTCATTTCGGACGGGCTGCACAGCTATGAAGACATTCCCGTGTTGCTTGGAATCGGAAACGAGGTATTGGCGGCTGCCGGACATAAAGGCAGCGATATTTTCAGGCGTGGGCCTTACCAGATCGATGATCGCGCGCTCTTTTACGCCAGCTCCATAGGCACCGATCCACGGGTGGCGGATATCATCGTGGAGCAGGCGGCCGCTGCAGGTCGCGGCGAATGACTTAAGAATTGATCAAGGGGGTTGCAAACAGGCCCGGTCTCGCTTTCCTTTCTGCCCTTCCAATGCATGCCGATACCCTGAAGAAGCTCCAAGACATCGGAGCTTATGTTCTGGCCAGCGGCTGCACGAAGAAGAGTATAAAACAGGTCGCGGAAATGATCCGGGCCGCGCGCGATTACCGCTTCATCGCGATTTACAAGATCGTGAAGAACGAGTTTGTGATTCTGGCGGGCACCGGCAACGAGCCGCCGGCCTATCCGCGTTTTCCAGTCAGCCAAGGTCTGTGCGGCGCGGCAATGGAATCGGGCAAACCGATCGTGGTCGGCGATGTGCACAAGGACAAACGTTACCTGCCGACATTTCACACGACCCGGTCGGAGATCATCATTCCGCTTAAGTGCGAGAATCGCCACGTCGTCGGAATGCTGGACGCCGAAAGCGATAAGGTGAACGCATTCGGCGAAGAAGATCGACAATTTCTCGAGCGCGCGGCGGGTCTGATCGCGCATTGTTTGGCTTAGCTGGCGCAATGCCGGACCCGATCGAGACAGCGCTCGCTGCGGCGTTGAACGACCGGACAGTGATCGGTCAGGTCCTGATTCAACGAACTAACAATGGGTTCGCGCTTTGTCATCGAGATGATAAAGGCTGCGCCAGTCTTAAGATCTTTCGGAAACCGGAAGACACGATCGAGATTGCGCGATACGACGATGCCGGAACTTATCGCGCTCTGAAGACGTCGCCGAGCCTGCGGCGCGGCTGGCGATTAGAAGTCAGCAATCTTCGGGAGTTGCAACATGCGCTCGATTATCTCTATCCGGGAAGATTAGCGATGCTCAGCGCGTGGAAAGAAGATCGCCTGACAACAACGCCGCTGCGCGACACGTTGAACCGGCAATCGGGAATGTATCGGGTTGCCGCGAAGATTTCCGACGAACAGATCGACGATGTGGTTGGGAATTTCTGCCGATCGAATGGCGGCTGTTTGCGGACGATTTTATGGAAGCGCGATGGTCAGGAGACCGTTCCATCCAAGAGTTTGCCGCCGGACAAGTTTGATCCAGCGCTTGATCAAACTGGCGGGGGCGAACAGGCAGTTCCGTTGCTTTGTCAGGAAGCGTGCAATCTCCTCGTCGCCGAATGCCGCAAAATCGTCAAAGCTGAGACGAAGCAAGAATGATCATCCGTGCGCGAGTTGTCGTGACCATGGATGGCCCGCCAATCGACAACGGCGCGGTCGTAGTTTCAGGGGGCCGTATCGTCGATGTTGGACCGTTTCCTGATATCAGCGAAAAACATTCGCGCGAAGAGATTGTTGATCTTGGCGAGCAAGCGCTCTTGCCCGGGTTGATCAATGCTCATTGTCACCTCGATTACACCTGTCTGCGCGGGAGAATTCCGCGGCAAGAATCATTTACGGACTGGATCCGCGCGATCAATGCGGAGAAAGCGAAGCTTTCAGCGGAAGATTACGTCGTGTCGATCAACGACGGTTTCGCCGAAGCAAAGCGATTCGGCACCACGACAATCGCGAACCTGACGGCGTTTCCGGAATTGATTTCGCGAATCGAACCACCGATTCGGACCTGGTGGTTCGCGGAACTGATCGACGTGCGCGATTCGAGCCGAGTCGATGAAATTGTCGATCTTGCGGTTAATCAATTGAACTCGGCCGGGCAATGGGGCCTCGCGCCGCATGCGCCATTCACGGCGTCAGCGAATTTGTATCGGCGATGTGAAGAAGTCGCCCAGCGTGAAAACGTTTTGCTGACGACACACTTGGCCGAATCATGTGAAGAGGTGGAGATGTTTCGAAATGCGAGGGGAGCACTTTACGAATTCTTGAAAGAGATCGGTCGTGACATGAAGGACTGCGGTAGTGCGACGCCGTTGGATCTTTTTTTGGATTTATTTGCTAGGGACGGTTCACCCAACCGCCCGCAAAAGCCAGTCCGGGTCGGACCGATTGGAGTCAATCTCCGCTACCTCGTCGTCCATTTGAACGAGCTTGCTGGGACCGATTTCGATTCATTGGCGAAATTACCGGGAAAATTCTCGGTGATTCATTGTCCGCGTAGTCACGAGTATTTCGGGCATTCGCCGTTTCAGTTCATGAAGTTGCGCCAGATTGGCTTTAACGTTTGTCTGGCAACGGACAGTCTGGCGAGCAATGATGATTTGAGTCTGTTCGCGGAGATGCGCACGTCGCAGAGAGAGTTTTCCGGCATTTCGCCGGAGGAAATTTTGCAAATGGTCACGGTAAATCCCGCGCGCGCGTTGCGCGAGGAGAACGCACTTGGCAAAATTCGGACAAATTTTCTCGCAGATTTGATCGCGGTGCCTTGCGGAGGCTCGGCGTCCATTTACGATGAAATCGTGGCGTTTGATCAGTCGATCAGTTGGTCGATGATTGGCGGCACGATTTTGCCTTGACCAAGCAAATTCTCAAAATCGCTTTCTTTTTCTCAAAACTGAAATATTCTCCGCGCTGAGATTTCCGATGGCTAAAATCGTAATCATCGATGACGAACCGGCGATGGTAGAGGTGATCGTGACCCTCTGCCGCGAAAAAGGACACCAAGTCTTCCCATTCAACGCGCCCTCTAAGGCAATCGAGCAGCTCGACGCGATTCAGCCCGAGGTCGTTATCACGGACATCAAGATGGAAACGATGACCGGGTTCGATGTGTTGCGACACGTCCGCGAGCATCAACGCCAAACTTCTGTGATCCTGATCACGGCGTTTGGATCGGCCGAGACCGCGGTGCAGGCGATGAAGATGGGCGCGCGGGATTACATTTTGAAGCCGTTCAAGATCGACGAGCTGCAGACGCGCATTCAGATGGCGCTCGATTATCAAGCGGCGGTAGGTGAGGTCACTTATCTCCGCAAAGAGCTCAAGGAGAAGCACAAGCTTGAGAACATCATCGGCACCAGCGGAAAGATGCAGCAGGTTTACAACTTGATCAGCAAGGTCGCCGATACCGACAGCACGGTGCTGATCGTCGGTGAGAGCGGCACCGGGAAAGAACTGGTGGCGCGTGGTCTTCATTTCAACAGTAATCGCCAGCATCATCCGTTTGTGGCGATCAACTGCAGCGCGCTGCCGGAGAACTTGCTCGAGTCGGAATTGTTCGGTCACAAGAAGGGATCGTTCACCGGCGCAGTCGTGGACAAGCGTGGACTGTTTGAGGAAGCGAATTTGGGAACAATTTTCCTCGACGAAGTGAACTCGATGGCTCCGCAGCTGCAGACGAAACTTCTCCGTGTTTTGCAGGAGCGCGAAGTTCGCCGGGTGGGTGACAATAAGAGTTCACCAGTCAACGTTCGAGTGATCGGCGCCACGAATGAGCGGCTTCAACCCAAATTGAAGGACGGAACGTTTCGCGAAGATTTATATTACCGACTCGCAGTCATCCCGATTGAAATCCCGGCATTGCGGGAGCGCCTCGAGGACGTTCCGTTGTTGGTGAATCATTTTTTGCAGAAACAAGCCAGCGCGACGGGAGGCGAACCGAAAAAGATCGATCCTGTCGCGGTCGACATTCTCTGTCACTATCACTATCCGGGAAACGTGCGCGAACTTGAGAACGCGATCGAACGCGCGTGGGCCTTATGCGAAAATGATCTGATTTTGCCGGCCGATTTGCCGCCCCACATTGTCGACCACGCTCACGACAGCAAGATCGACCAAGCGATCGCGAACATGCCGGTAGGACAGACGCTGGACGATTTCGTGCAGCAGCAGGAGCGGAATTACATCGAAGCCACGCTCCAGCACTGCAATGATTCGCGCGAAAAAGCAGCCAACATGCTTGGAATCAGTATGGCAACGCTCTATCGCAAGATCGAGCCGAAGAAGAAGTAGCGCCCGCGAGGGCGTGACTTGAATTAGCCGCGCTTCGCGAAGATGCGGAGCTGATCGGCGGCTTCCTGCAATTCGTCGAGCCGTTCCAATGCGGCCTTTTGTTTGGCGAGCACTTCGTCATTCGCGGCTTTGACCTGCTCGAGCAGTATGATCGCATCCGGAACCGAGCTCACCGCGGCCGTGACTGTTGCAGGCGATGTGGATGTCGCCGGAGCGGCCGAAGCCGCTTGAACGATGATCGGCGCCGGGGACTGCGCTCTCGCTGCACTGAACGCGACGATCACGACGAGAGCGAAAAGTTTCAAAAAGCGCATCATTTCTCCCTCTTTGTATAGATTCGCGCGGTTCGGATTGCTTCCGAAAGCGCTGTGAGTTTTTCTTCAATTTTGGCTTGGTTCGCGGCAAGTTGGACCTGTTGCGTTTGCACTTCTTTGACCAGTTCGAGGAGTTTCGCCTCCTGGTTGGCGTCGGGCGTTTGAGCGACGCCGGCGGTTACGGCCATAAGCGTGGCCGTGATTAAGAGAAAAGCTTTGTTCATTTCGGCGAGAAGCGGATGATCGCTCAGAGTAGCAATTCACGTTCCGAGATAGCCACTCGCTTCGAATTCGGGAACGTGTAGTGTGCGCGGCCCGTAACCTGCTTGCCAGCCAGTCGCCCGACAGTACACTCCACAATATGGCCGGACCTGGGATGCATCAGACGCAGAACCTTTCTCTGCAACAGGTTCTTGCTCCCCAGCTCCAGCAAAGTCTCCTGATTCTCCAGGCGCCGTTGCTCGAACTGCGGAACCTGGTTCAGCAGGAAATGGAGACCAATCCGGTCCTGGAGGAATTAGCTGATCCGCCAAATCCAGACGCACCGCCCGAATCCGAAGCCGCGCCCGACGATAACTTTAAGGAGGAATTCGATAGACTTGCGAAGCTCGACGACGAGTGGCGCGATTACATGGCGCAATCGAGCAGCTACAGCGGGCGCTCGCAGGAAGCGGAAGAAAAACGGCAGTTCTTCTTCGATTCAATCCCTACCCAGGAGACGCTCCAGCAGCACTTGATGGGACAACTCAATCAAAACGTCTTGAACGCTGACGATCGCAAGACGGCGGAGTTGATCATCGGGAATATCGACGATAACGGATTTCTGCAAACGACACCGGAGGAGATGGCGCTCAATACTGGAATCCCGAAAGAGGATTTCGAGAACATGCTGACGTTGATCCAAAGCTTCCATCCGCCAGGCGTGGGCGCGAGAGACTTGCGCGACTGTCTGCTTATTCAACTCAAACGCGAAGGCCGGCAAAACAGCCTCGAGTACAAAATCATCGCCGATCATATGCAGGATTTAGGCAAACGCCGGTTCCCGGAAATTGCGCGACGAATCGGAATCGGCGTCGAGCAAGTGCAGAAATGCGCCAACAACATTGCCCAGCTCGATCCGCGGCCCGGCGCGATATTCGCCGAAGCTCCAAAAAATTACGTCCTTCCGGACGTCACCGTCGAAAAGGTGAATGGCAACTATCAGGTCATTCTCAACGGCGAACAAATTCCGCACCTGCGCATCAGTAATACTTACAAAGATATCATGGCGCAGGACCGCAACGGCAATGATGTGAAGGATTACATTCGCGACAAGATCCGAAGCGGAAAATTTCTGATCAAATCGATTCACCAACGCCAGCAGACCATTTCCAACATTGCCCACGAGATCGTGAAACGGCAGCGCGAATTTTTCGACAAGGGCTCCGCATTTTTGAAACCGATGACCATGGTGCAAATCGCGGACGCTGTCGGGGTTCATGAAACGACGGTCAGTCGAGCCATTTCGGGAAAATATATGTCCACCCCTCAGGGCGTGTTCGAAATGAAATATTTCTTCACACCGGGTTACCAGACCGCGACTGGTGAATCGATGAGCAACACGAGTGTGAAGGAAGCGATCCTCGATCTCGTTAAAACCGAAGCTGGCAATTCGCCTCTTAGTGACAAGGAAATCGTCGAGATTTTGAGTAAGCGCGGCATCCCGATCGCGCGCCGCACCGTGGCAAAGTATCGCACGGAGTTGAATATTCTGCCGAGCAACATGCGCCGCCGGTATTGATCGACGGTTTCCCGCGGCGATGAATCGATCCTTTGGCGGATCGACCTTGTCATTCCTCGCAGAGTCGAGGAATCTAATTCCGCAATGAAGCCCTCACTTCGCGCCAAGATTATCGCCGAATGGCGCGGTCTGCCGGAAAAAACCGTCGCGCACTATCGCTGGGCGGCGCCGGCTGAAATTTTACCGTCTCTGATGCAGCGGCTCGGCTTGAAAGAACGATTGCACGAGACCGAAATCGCGGAGGCTTGGAGCAAGATCGTCGGTGAGTTTATTGCTGCGCATTCCACGCCGGTTGCATTACGCGAAGGCGTTCTCTACGTGCGGGTACTACAGCCCGCATTGCATTACGAGCTAGAGCAGATCTCCAAGATCGAGATTGTGCGTAAATTGAAGCAGCGCTTCGGCGCAAGGATCGTTCGTGATGTTCGCTTTCGAGTCGGCTAAAACCGCTGCCGGTGCCGTGCCCCAGCAGGGCTTCTTTTCTCCTCTTGGCTGGAAGCTGTGAGCTATTGAGTATTACTACTTTCGCTCCTCGAAGTTCTGGGAAAGATTCGCCGGATAAGGCAAGTTTTGCCGTGGAGTAGATAATACAAGACCAAGCATGCGAATCGAGGCCGAACACGAAATTCACATCGAACAGCTGAAGGTGCGTGCGCACGTGGGCGTATCGAACGCCGAACGGGCGAAGCGCCAGCGTCTCGTTCTCAACATCACGGCATGGCCGGCGCGAGATCTTCGTGACGTTAAAGACGCTGTCAGCCGGACGGTCGATTACGCTGTTCTTTGTCGGGAAACAAAATCATATTTAGCGCGACAGTCCCCGAAACTTCTCGAAACCTTGGCGAACGATCTTAGCGCCCATCTCTTGCGGAAATTCCGTATTCGAAAAGTTTGTCTCGAGGTCCGTAAATTTGTTCTAAAGGACGCTGCTTATGCGTCGGTGACGGTAACTCGCCGCGCTTCGCTGGATTGATCCAATGCGCAAGGGACGATTTCGCAAATCCATGGCGAGGATTGCAGCCCGTTACAGTGAATCACAGTCCTTCGATCGTCGCCTTTACCGGCACGACATTGCCGGTTCGATTGCGCATGCCGGAGCGCTGGCACAGGCTGGAATCATCTCTGCCGATGAAAAGAAAAAAATCGAACACGGCCTGCGTGAAATCGAGCGTGAAATCGCTTCGGGAAACTTTTCATGGGACGCGTCGCTTGAGGATGTGCACATGAATATTGAAAGCGCTCTGACAAAAAAGATCGGCGAGACAGGCGCGAAACTGCACACCGCGCGTAGCCGCAACGATCAGATCGCGCTCGACTTGCGTCTCTACGTCAAGAACGAGATTGATCGGACGCGTTTGCAACTCAAAAACCTGCAGCAGTCACTGCTCGATTTGGCGAAGAAACATCTCGGAGTTGTTATGCCTGGATACACCCATCTCCAGCGTGCCCAGCCGGTGTTGTTTCCGCATTACCTGTTGGGCCACATCGAGAGCCTGTGCCGGGATTCCGAACGTCTTAGCGATTGTTTAAAGCGAACAGACGTTTTGCCGCTTGGGTCAGCTGCTCTCGCCGGTTCGACCATTGTGCTCGATCGCGAATCAATCGCTCGTGATCTGAAGTTTTCGCAGGTCAGTCAGAACAGTCTCGACGCCGTGAGCGATCGCGATTTCGTCTGCGAGTTCATTTTTTGTCTGGCGATGATTGGATTGCATCTCTCTCGCTTCAGCGAGGACCTCATCCTTTGGAACACCAGCGAGTTTGGTTTCGTCGAATTCAGTGAAGAATTTTCCACCGGTTCGAGTCTGATGCCGCAAAAGAAAAATCCGGACATCGCCGAGCTGACTCGCGGCAAAACCGGCCGTCTCTACGGCAATTTGGTGTCGATCTTGACGACGTTGAAAGGGCTTCCGTCCTCTTACAACCGCGACCTTCAGGAAGACAAAGAAGCGTTATTTGATTCGGTCGATACGGTAAGTGCCGCGCTGGAAGTGTTTTCAGCGATGGTTCCGAAAATGAAGATCAATCGGGAGAGAATGAAGCAAGCGGCCACAGATCCCAGCCTTCTCGCGACCGATCTTGCCGAATATCTGGTGGGAAAGGGGATGCCGTTCCGCAAAGCGCATGAGATCGTGGGCCGGCTCGTTGCCGAAGCCATGGAAAAAGGAACCGGCCTCAGCGCTACTCCATTGAGCAAATTGAAAAAGCTTTCGCAATTGTTCGGTGCCGATGTCGCCAAGATTTTCGACGTTCAACGCTCCCTGTCCGCGCGCCGGGCCATCGGGGCGCCGTCGCCGGAAAACGTCAAGGCCCAGATCAAACGTTGGCGGAAACAGCTTCGCGGATAATCTTCCAGAGTGAGACGAAGCAAGCTGGTACAGGACGGTGACGGTTGGAAAACAATCCAAGCCCAAACGGAATTTGAGAACCCGCATTTGCAGGTAGTCACAGAGAAAGTTCAAATACCCTCTTCTCCCGAACCCCGAACTTGGACAACGATCCAACGGAAACCCGCCGTTGTGATAGCGCCCGTAACGCCGGACGGAAAGTTTTTGCTGATCAAAGAGGAGCGCATCCCCATTCGCGCGGCGATTTGGTCGATGCCGGCCGGTCAGATCGACAACCCGGAAGCCAACGCAAAGGAAATCGAAACGGTCGCGTTGCGCGAGTTGCACGAGGAGACGGGTTACGACCTCGCGCCTGGTGGCGAAGTAATTCCGCTCGGCTTTTTCTTCACTTCAGCCGGACTGACCAACGAGCATTGCTATTTTTTTCTGGTCCGTCCGGTTCGACGTGCTCAAGTGCACAGCCGCGAAGAGGGCGAGGCGATCCTTGAATGTCGGGCAGTAGACGTCGCCGAATTGGGCCGAATGATCGCGCAAAACGAGATCCGCGACTCGAACACGCTTGCGATCTGCGCGCGTCTGGCCGCCCGCGGCCTGATCTCACTCGGCCCGAAGTAACTCGCCATGACGCTGCGCGATATCTTTAAGTTTCGCGACCTGCCCGAGAGCGAAACGTCAAAGCCATTTCTCGAGCATCTCGAGGACTTGCGCTGGACCGTTGTCAAAATGGCGATTGCCGTCTTTACCGCGATGATCGTTTGTTTGCTCTTTAGGCAAACGCTGGTGCGGGTGATGCAGGCGCCGTTGCACGGTGTCGATCCGCAAGTTGGGGCCCTGAAGGCGCTCGGTATTACCGACTCGATCGTGATTTCGTTCCATCTCGCGTTCTATGCCGGGATTGTCGTGTCCTTTCCGTTGCTTCTTTATTTCTTGGCCGAATTTATTTTGCCTGCGCTTACCGCCGTGGAGAAACGTTTCCTGCTGCCCGCAATTATTGGAAGCTTTGGCCTTTTTTTGCTCGGCGTCTTCGTCTGTTATTTTTGGTTATTGCCGAAGACGATTCTCTTTTTCTTTCGTGATACGCAATCCTTAGGCTGGGCGCCGACTTGGACCGTGCAGCAGTATTATTCGTTCGTGACGAAGTTCGTTCTTGGCTTCGGACTCGCTTTTGAATTGCCGGTCGTCGTGCTGGCGTTGGTTTACTTTGGTCTCATCACTTACAAGTTCATGGCCCGAACCCGACCGTACGCTTTCGTGTTAATTTTTATCCTGGCTGCAATCATTGCGCCGACTCCCGATTTGTTGACGTTGGTCGCAATGGCGCTGCCGATGGCTCTGCTCTACGAGAGCTGCATTTGGATCGCCTGGATCATGGAGCGGCGTGCGTCGCGACCGCGTCCAACCTGATCGCGTGGAAATCGCTTCTTACTACAATTTGTTCGCTGTTGTCGCGTTCGTCCTTGGCGCGGTAATTGGCTCGTTCTTGAACGTCGCCATCTATCGGCTGCCACGTGACATTTCGGTGAACAAGCCACGGCGGTCGTTCTGTCCGGCCTGCCACGCACCCATCCCGTGGCAACAAAATGTCCCGCTTCTCAGCTGGCTCCTCTTGCGCGGTCGTTGTGCTCACTGCGGCGCAAGGATCGCGTTTCGATATTTTGGCGTCGAACTGTTGACCGCGTTGCTCTTTCTCGCGGTTTGGGAATTTTTTCCCTGGCAGATCGCCATCGCATACTGGATTTTTGTTTCTATCCTGATCGTCGCGACGTTCGTTGACCTCGAGCATTTCATCATTCCCGATCAGGTCACGATCGGCGGAGCAATTGTCGGAATCGTGGCCAGTATTCTGGTGCCGCAATTGATGGATGCGGACACGCGCGTCGCTGCGGTTGTTCGGTCAGTGCTCGCCGCGGCGCTCGGTTACGTCATTCTTTGGATCGTGCTCGAGGGCGGCAAAATCGCGTTTGGGAAAAAACGAATCGAGCTCGACGCCCCAACGCCGTTTGAATGGATCCGGCACGGCGACGATGCCGATTTTGTGGTTGGCGAAGAACGCAGTTTATGGAGCGACTACTTCGCCCGGGAAAAAGACCGTCTCCTCCTTCATTGCGACGAAGCGAAAATCGACCATCGCGCGTTTGGACCCGAAGTTCTCGAATTTCATTACAATCGTGTCCGAGCGGCTGACGAAGAATTTCTACTTGATACCATCGATCAAATCTCGGGTGTTGCGCGGGAGTTGGAAATTCCTCGGGAAGCGATGGGTCGCGGCGACCTGAAATTTTTGGCCGCCATCGGTGCGTTCTTAGGTTGGCGCGGCGTGCTGTTCAGTATTTTTGCCGGTTCGGTTGTTGGTTCGATTATGGGATTGACCACGCTCCTGATCGGCAAGCGCGTTTGGTCCGCCAAGTTGCCCTTCGGTCCCTACCTCGCGCTCGGCGCGCTGATCTGGCTGTTTTTCGGCAGCAAATTCGTCCAGTGGTATTTCCAGTTCATTAATCCGGCCTAGACGAGAGACGTAAACGCGAACCACTGGGGCCAATAAGCGCGGCCAATTTCCTGCAACACTTCGGCCCACCGTTGCATCGCCGCCGCGATTATTTCGTCGCGCGACGCGTTGATCCGCGCGCAAAGAATCGGTTCGCGCGCGACGATTTTGTATTTTCGATAACCGGTCCGGACAATGAAAAGCGGATAAATCGGAGTTTCAGAGACGAGCGAGAGGATGAATGGGCCATTCGGCAGACAAATTTCGCGACCGGAAAAGTTAACCGGGACGCGCGCAACTTCGCCGACTACGCGGTCGCCTTGGATCGAAATGATTTCGCCCGCTCGCAGCGCACTGAGTAAATCGACCGCGAGCGCAGTCCCGTCGTCACTGTAACCGACTTTCACGCCACCGGAGCTAGACTCCCGCAGCGCAAGATCGACATGTTTGGCCGCCAGCTCGTCCGGTTCCGGCGCACGGACCATGCGGATCGGGCGGTCGAACCTCTCTGCGAAGAGCGCGGCGCCCAGGTCGTAGCTGCCCATGTGCGCAGTCAGAACGATTGCTCCTTTAGCAGATCCGAGTTTGTCCAAGAATCTGCCGCCCTCGATTTCGTATCGGAATCGTCCCTTCTTTGATCGATAGGCGACCGCGTCCGTTAGCGACCAACCAAAATTCGCGAACACGCGAATCACGCGAAGATAATTCATCACCCACCACGAGCCCGGGTGGACCAGGCGCAGATTTCGCAAGAGCGCTTTCCGCGCCGGCACGGCAATGAAGAAGAACAGGCAGGCTGCGGTCCAAATTAGCGGCCGATGTAACATGGTTGGCAAGGTCCGCACCCCCCAATCAACAAATCGTCGCCAAAAGATTCCGTGAACGGCAAAATCGCGCCACCAGCGTCGTTTGCCTCCGGTCACGACGCCTGGGCCGTCGATACCGCGGATGTTTTCTTCGGCGACTCCGGGATCGGCGAGGCAAACATTAGTCGGACGTTCGTGAGTTCGGCTTTCCACCAGCGGAATAATCCCTTTCGCAACAATTTCGTTACTCGAAAATCCGGAACGAATCCATCATACAATTCGCGCCAGCCTGAAATGGACACCGGACCGTTCGCTCGCGCTGGCTGATTGACTCAAGCGGTCCATCCCGAGAGAGGAGGATGGACTTTGCCCGAAGCAAACGCAATTCTTCCCATACAATGATCTTTAAGAACGGGCGGTTGATATTCCCGAACGGCGTCCGTGACGGCCTTGATTTGCTCGTCGAAGAAGGATTGATCACCGCGATTCGCTCGCAAGCTCCGGCGATGGGCGAACAGATTGTCGATCTCCAAGGCAATTATCTCGCGCCCGGATTTATCGATCTTCACGTTCATGGCGCAATGGGTCGCGATACGATGGATGCAAACGTCGATGCGTTTCGCGCGATTTGCGATTACCACGCGACTGGCGGCACGACTTCGCTTCTGCTCACCACAGCAACAGCGCCCATCAAGGCGATTATCGATGCCGTTAAGGCGGTGCGCGATGCGGGCAAATCGATAAAACAACTTGCCGGCGTGCATGTGGAGGGTCCCTTCGTTTCGAAAGCGAAAGCCGGGGCACAACGCGCGAGTCTGATGCGCAAGCCAACCCCCAAGGCTTACGGTCCCTTGCTCGAACACTGCGATGTTATCAGGCGAATGACACTCGCGCCCGAGCTGCTGGGCGCAATGGAGCTCATCGATCGACTTCGCGAAAACGGCGTAAGCATCAGCGGCGGTCACAGCGATGCCTGGGAAGACGACGCTCGCTTGGCTTTCGAGCGCGGAATGCGAAGCGTGACCCACACCTTCAATTGCATGTCGAGCACGCGTCGCCGTGGAATCGATCGCGTTGCCGGCTTACTCGAATTCGCGATGAGCGAACCGGAAATCATCTGCGAATTGATCGCCGACGGTCACCACGTTTCGCCGACACTGATGAAAATGTTATATCGGGCAAAGCGTGTTCGCGGCATTTGTCTCGTCACGGATGCAACTGCCGGCGCCGGCTTGCCGGATGGCTCCAAGTTCTCTCTTTATGGAACGAAATGTGTTACCGAAGCAGGGGTTTGTTTGCTGGCAGACCGCTCTGCCTTGGCTGGAAGCGCGTCCCGCATGATCGATCTCGTCCGAACGATGGTCACGAAAGTCGGCGTGCCATTGCACGAAGCAATTGTGATGGCCACAGACACGCCGGCATTCGGGATTGGTTTAAACAACAAAGGGCAACTTAAAATCGGTGGCCACGCCGATTTGGTTGTTATTTCTCCCGAGCTCGAAGTAATTCGCACTTACGTCGGAGGCGAACAGGTCTTTCGATCCTAGATCGACAGCAGAAATTCGGCAATTTCGACTGAAGCACGCGGCCGGCTGAGCGCTGAAATATTGGCAGACCATTCCAGCCACTGTTCGGCGCCATTCGCGAATGCACGCTGTACTTGCGAGAAAACTTCATCGTTCGAGAGCGCGATCACGCCCGATTTGGTTTCAACAATCAGTTGCGCATTGCCTTCTTCCTGGCCGGATACCACGTGGTTGATGATCATGGGACACGCCGCTGCGATCGTTTCCTGCACGGTCGCGCCGCCGGCTTTGCCGATGAGCAGGTGATTTTCGCAAAGCAGGCGAGGCATCTCATCGGTCCAGCCGTAGATATCGATCTTTCGATCGCCTACGGCAGCTTCAATCGCGTGCCGAAGTTTTTCGTCCCGGCCAACTGTTACTGTCAGCTGAATGTTCAGCGCGAGAAGCTTTCGAACGAGGTCGGGCGCGCGGCTAGTACCGGCATTAATGACATAGAGCACTCGCGGCCAAGTGCCGTTCGGCAGTGGTCGATCTTTTTGGAAGTCTGCGAACCGCGGACTGACGGGAAAACCCAATACTTTGATCTTTTCGGGCGGGACGCCGCCGTGGTGAACGACCGCTGCGCTCTGTTGGTTCGCAACCACGAAGTAGTCCGCCGGCGCGTGATACCAAATTGCGTTGACCGTGATCGAGTCGGTTACGATCGCGACGTTTCTGCAGCTATGATCGTCCCCGAGGATTTGATCCAACAAGTACGGGTAGGGCGGAAAAGTCGATACCACGACGTCCGGCTGAAACCGGTCGAGCAGGCGGCCCAGATTCTTTTTCAGGCCGCGAAACTTTTGGAATCTTTGTTCGAAATCTTTTTTGCGATCGAGCCAGTCATAAACGTAACGCCAGGATCGCGGCCAACGGTTGATTAGCCCGATATAGGCGCGCCGGACAATTTCGTTTAGTACGCCGAACGTCTCCGGAAAAAGATCCCGCAATTCGACTTCCACCTGTGGCGCGATCCTGGCGAGACCAGCGCGAAGGCCCCTGGCGGCACTGTTGTGACCTTCGCCAAAGCCGGCGGTGAGAATCAAAATTCTTTTCACGGTGTGAGGCGAAAAATGTTGTAGCCACGGCGCTCTGTCGCCGTGTACCGAAAAATTCGCCCCGACAGAGCGGGGCGGCTACAACCGCGACGGAACTTTAATGGATATTTCCGGTCGGCAAAGTAAACTTGTGCGCGTGAAAATCTTGCAAGCTATCTGGCGAATCATCCGGCGCCTGATCTGGGAGACTGCGACCGATAACACAACCGGTCTCGCGGCGCAGATGGCTTATACGCTGTTGATCGCGCTCGCGCCGGTGTTGCTCTTTCTTTGGCACTTGCTCGGCCTCTTCGGAACGGATCCCGCGAAGTTGCATGGAATCTTCGGAGTCCTGAAAAGCTTTTTGCCGCCGGACCCCAAAGTGCAGGACATTCTGGACGCGGCCGCGGCAAGTGTCGTCGTGACCGGTTCCAGCGGGTTCATTGCAAACGCGGGAATTCTACTCGGCATTTACTGCGGAACCGTTTTTATCGCGACAATCTCCAAGGCGCTCAGTCACACTTATGGCGTAGCCGAGCCACGCAATTGGTGGTCGAAGTATATTATTTCGTTTTTGCTGCTGTTTTGGTTTGGCATTGTCATCCTGGTCTGTTTCAACGCAATCGTCTTTGGCGAGACCCTCGCGGGCGTTGCTGAGGTCAATTTTCAACTCAAGGTGCCGCTTCAAGTCTGGGTCACTTACCTGAGCCTCCCCTTGACATTGATCGCGTTGATTGGACTCGCGCTCGTCCTGTATCTGCTGACGCCGGAAAATTATCTGACGATCAGGCAGGCCCTTCCCGGCGCGATCTTTTTCTCGATTGGGTGGATCACCGTCACGAAATTGTTCCAGCTCTACGTTGCTCGTTACAGCCGTTACGACGCGACTTATCTGGCGTTGGCGTCGATCATTATTTTGCTCACCTGGATGTATCTCACCTGTTTGTTTCTGCTTTTGGGCGGAAAACTCAATGCGATTCTTCGCCGTGAACGCGAGCGTCATCGCAAAATCGAAGCCACCGAGGCAGCGGTTCAGCCTGCGTGATTCAGTTTTGATCGGTTGATCGCGCGAAACAGTCTGTTACGCTGCGCTCAGTGGTTCGCTCGCGGGTCTGGCTGACAATTTTGTTCGCGCTTAGCGCGCTCATTGCCGTCTTCGTTTCTCAAGCTCAGCAAACGGATGAAGGCAAACCGATTCTGAAAGCTCGCGCCGTTGATTCATCGTCCAGTGAGAAATCGCCGGCGCCTGCGCCGAAATCTAAAGTCTCACCGGCCAAGAAAAAGAAAGCCGCATCAGCATCTCCGTCTCCAAAGAAAAAGGCGAAAGCTAAGAAAGCTTCTACTGAAGAGTCAGAAGCGTCGCCCACTCCAGGTGAAACACCAGAAGTGGCGTCAAAACCAAAAGCCAAAAAATCTTCAGCGAAGGAAGCATCTCCAAACCCAAGCGAGACTCCGGAAGCAACAGCACACCCAAAACCGAAGAAATCTGCGGCGAAGGAAAGTTCGCCAAAAGGAAAAAAGAAAAAGAAAACGACTCCAGGAAAGGGCCATTCCGGTTCGGACTCACCGGCGCCAAAGAAGAAGAGTTCGTCAAAGCCGTCTGAAACTCCGGAAGCCCGAGCAACAGCGCCACCGCCCCGCGCGATAGCGGTTCCAAGCCCTGCTGCGCCTCCTTCGCCAGTGCTGAGAGCGAAGTCTGCCTTAGCCGCACCAGCAGCGCCTGTCCAGGAGCCGGAACAATTAACGATCGAAAAGTCCGGGTACGAAAAACCGCACGGATTTTGGGCCCGGTTATTCGGTGGCGGCGGGCAAAGCAGCAGTAGCGGCGCGGGTTATCGTTATTTGACGGCTTCGGTCCGTAATCAAATTGATCGCGCGCCGGTCGCGCGCAGCCGCTGGCAGTATATCGTCGTGCACAACAGCGGAACACGTCAGGGCAACGCTGCCGCGTTCGATTACTACCACCGGCATTTTCGCCGAATGCAGAACGGGCTCGCTTACCATTTCGTGATCGGCAACGGCACTTCGACCGGCAACGGCCAGGTCGAAATTGGCGATCGCTGGCGCCGGCAGATTAATGGCGGCCACGTCCACAGCGATTATCTGAACAACATCGCGCTCGGCATTTGTTTGGTTGGTGATTTCAACCGCGATCAACCGACCCGTGCGCAGCTCGATTGTTGTGAGGAACTGATTCGCTATCTTCGTCAGCGCTGCGGCAAAGTCGGCGATCATTGGCCGATCGTGAAACCGCATCGCGACATCAATCCGCCGCGTTGGCCGACCGACTGTCCGGGCGATGTGTTTCCCTATTCCTGGTTTCGCCGGTTCCAGGAGTAATCAAAGCCGGCTGGCGATGATGAGATTGCTTTCCTTGTAGTTCCAGCGGTATCCGAAATTAAAATCGATTGGCGGGGGCGAAGTTTGGTCAAAAATCTCCTTCAGCTTCGGCTGGTAGTGTTGTTTAAAAATCTCGATCGGGCCGATGTAATTACCAAAGACGCGAATATTCCATTTATCGCGATTGAAATAGGTAAGCGGAATTCCTGAGTCGTCCTGAATTATAGTTTTACTGTGATCCATAATGAAATTACGGATGCGGTTGAAGCCATTCTCGAACATCAGATAGGAAGACGCCTTCAGAAAACTGCCGCCGACACCGAACTTGTCGCAAAATCGAAGAAATCCCGGCGACGACGAAATTCCGCTATCGGAGATATCGGTGGTGAAATAATAAAGTGTTTGCTCCTGACCGGAGTGATTATCGATGTACTGGATCCGAACGCCGGGAGTGCCGCCGCTGCCGGGCCTGCTTTGCTGAAAATCGCCGCTTCCGTTGAGCGAACCGTAGGTCACGTCTTTGATCGATTTGTCGGCGCGCGCCAGAAACACGTAAAGGATCGGGATTGTTCCCTTCAGTTCCTGTGATTGCAGATCCACCTTCATGTCTTTGGTGATGAAGAAACTAAAACGAAGCGAGGAATGCATTGCTTCCTCGAGGTTATGGAAAGCGGCAGCGAGATTTCCGGCGCGCAACGGATCCGGTGGCGGACCGAGCGCTTCTTTTCCGCATAAAATGTAAACGTCGGCCTTCGGGAAAAACTGGTCGACGTATAGAAAATCGGGACCGCTGAACATGTAAAAGGCAACTGGAATGTGTTCCTGCGCCTCGGCAAAATATTGGGTCTCCCAAACATGCAGTTTTGCGAGCTGGCGGGTATTCAGTTTAGCGAACGCTTTTTCAAAATTTGCTGCGTGTTCCTGCCATGCCGGGTCATTCGTTAGCGAAGCAAGCGGCGAATTTTTTGGAAGCGGCATCCCGGCGAGAAAGCGCGCCGTATCGTCCGGTGGCGGTGGCCCCGTTGGTTGCACCGGCCCCTCAATTTGTGCTGGCGCGACGGTCGGTGCCGGTGTCGGAGTATCGCGCTGCCACGGCCACTTCATGGCCGTTGCGCTACTCGAAAGCAGAGCAACGATCGGCAGGGTAGCGAAAATGATTTGTACGACCCGGAAATGTTTCATTGGCGAGGAGAGACGCGTTTGCCGGCACAAAAGTAAAGCAGGAAGCCGACCATTGCGGTAACGAGTCCGGCGATGGACTCGGTCGTCTTCGAAGCGATGAGATAAACCATCATCCACACGGTGATTACAGCGAAGATGAGTGGCGGCATTGGATATAACCAGACGCGGTAAGGACGCGAAATATTCGGACGGGTTACGCGCAACACGAACACGCCGAGCACGGTGAGGAGCGAGCAAAGCAGCAGTGCGAACTGAATGTAGACGACGACCAGCTCGAAGCTGCGCGTCAACAACAACACATTCACGATCAGCAATTGAACGATCACAGCGTTAGCTGGAACTCCGAAGGCGTTCTTGCGTCCGAGAAAGCGAAGCAACCAGTGATCTTCGCCCATCGACATCGTGACGCGCGGACCGATCCACGTCATCGAACTGACGGCGGAAATCAGACCGAGGCAGATGATTGCGCCAACGACGCGTCCACCATTTTCGCCAAAGATGTGTTTCCCCGCGATCAATCCGACCTCTAGCTGACCGCGCATTTCCGATTCGGGCGTTGTGGTTAAAAAAACCGCATTCAAAAAAACATAAGCAGCCGCTACCACAAGAGTGCCGACAATTAACGACCGCGGTACCGTGCGCTCCGGCCGTTTTACTTCGCTAATGATGTAACTGGATGCGTTCCAGCCGGAATAGGAATACATCACGTAAACAAGGGAGACTGCGAATGCACCGCTGAAAATCGACGTTGTGTCGCCGGCGGCTGGAAAAAAACTGATTGGTTGCTTTGGTTGAATAAGGAATCCCGCGCCAATCAGGGTAGCGATCAAAAGTAGTTTAACGATCGTCCAGAGGTTCTGGAATGCGCTACCGCGTCGAAGATTTCCAAAATGAAAAAGGGTGACGATCCAAACGAGGGCGAAAGAAAGCACGAGAGGCGAACCGGAATTGAAAACGCCGTGAAAATATTTCCCGAATGCCATGGCCGCGAGCGCGACCGGTGCGGCGAATCCGACCGTCGCCGAAACAAATCCGGCCATGAATCCGACCGCCGGATGATAGATCTCCGATAGGAAATGATACTCGCCGCCGGACCGAGGCAGCGCCGCGCTTAGCTCACCATAGCAAAGCGCCCCGCAAAGCGCAGCGATTCCGCCTACAATCCAAAGCATCAAAAGCGGAAATCCCGACTGAATATCAATGAGTTGAAATCCGAGGCTCGTGAAAATGCCGCTGCCGATGATATTTGCGATCACGATACCGCAGGCAGTGAAAAAGCCGACTGTCACAGGAGGTTTTGTCGAATCCAGCGCACTGGCGTCTGCCAATTTGTTCATGGTCGGGTCGACAATGGCATCTACCGCAGCAGTTGGCGAATAGGTCGGAGATTGAATTTGTTAGGTTGTCAGAACCCGCGCTTCGGGCAATTTTGAATCAAGATGAAAAAGATCCTCTCCCTGGAAACGACGACTCAACTCGCAGTGTTTCTTGAAAATCGCCCCGGAGCACTTGCCCGAGTGTGCGAAGCGTTGGCCAAAGCGGGGATTAACATCCACGCGCTCACCGTTTCGGACACGGTCGATCATGCGGTGGTTCGAATGATCGTGAGTGATCCGACGAAAGCGCTAATGCTTTTGGGAGAGCGGGGCGTGCTCGCATTCGAGCACGACGTTCTGTTCATCGATGCGACGAATGAGCTCGGCGTTTTGGCGAGAATTGCCGACGCGCTTTCACGCGCCGAAGTCAACATCGAGTACGCGTATTTTGCCAGCGGTGCGACAGCGCCTAAAGGGACCATTGTGCTGCGGACGTCGAACGTAGAAAAAGCCAGGCAAGCGCTGAGCGGTTTGTAGGAGCGCCGAATCTGGATTAATCGCGGCTGTCGGCCTTGCCGTGCCATTCGCGGTGCGCGTCAGCGATTAACGGCGCGAGTTTTAGATAAAATCGGACGACGTACAACAGATAACCCGCGAAACCAATGACCTGGATCGCGATCAACCAAAGGTGCGCGTTGCCGGCGAGAAAAGTGGCGGGCCATGTTCGGATGCAGATCGCGCAAAAAACATTGAGGATGAAGACAGCCGGAAGGAGTAGCACCAGGTTAAGCCATTGGTCTCGTTTCACGCAGTCGTACAGGCGATTTCCGGCCTGACCAGCGCTGTCGTGTTGACGGGCGTGAATTAGCCGCAGGTCGTAGAAAAACAGGACCCAACCCGCGGCGATAAAGGCCGCGCCGAATGAGAACCAGTTTGCAGGGTTGCCTAGTTGAGCGAAAGACACGGCTTCAACCAGAGCGCAGCCGATGTAAAGAAAGTTGTGCCCAAACTCCAGCGGCCACCGGATCAAAGTGATGATGTGCAGAACCGCGCGCGACCAAAAAATAAAAATCACAAACAGGCCGGACAGAACGTAAGGCCAGGAGATGAATCTCAATTCAGTGATTATGTCTCGTGAGCTTTCGATCAGAACGGTCAACGCGACGCCCTGAATGATGCTTACCAAAGTCAGTTCGATCTCAACGATCATCGCATCCAGTTCAGTTCTGCCCGTTGAAGCTTTCATGGCGTCGGCTCTTCTCGATATGGCTGCTGATCTTGCAATGCGTCGAGCAATTTCTCCGCAAGCTCCGATGCAGACGTGTCGCCCGACGTCCTAGCGAGAGAAATAGCCTGTTGCGCTGTTGCTACTCCGTCCGAAAATCTGCCGGTTTCGGCGTACGCAGCAGCCAATGTCGCCAAAAATTTTGGGCGCGTTCGTGTGGTCAACAGACAAGCACGCTCACTCAGTTGGAGCGCTTCGTCACCGTTTCGTGCGGCGGAGTTTGGATTCGTTGCCAGAAGCCAGGCCAGCTCATCGAGCAATATCGGTGAATCGGGAGCCGCCGATGCAATCGCCGAAAGCTGGTTCGGTGCATTGCCGCTTTTTGCAGCGAACACCAGCGCAAGATGAAGTTTCTCCTCAATTTCAGTGCGGCTCGGCTGAAGGAGGAGCGCGTAAGCGAACTGGGGGGCCGCAGTCGAAAGGTCTCCAGCTTCGCCCGCGGCCAGCCCAAAGCGATAATGCAAGTCCGCGTCGTAGGGCGAAATAGCAAGTGCATCGCGTGCAACAGCCATCGCCTCGTCTGTCCGTCGAAGCTCTCGCGCGTACGTGAACCAGACATCGTAGGCGCGCGAATTTTCCGGTTTAACTTGAGCGACGCGACCGGCGATTGACATGGCTTGATTAAAATCGCCTTTGTCGGCGAGATCTATCGCCATTTGGAGCCGACATTGATCGTTGGTCGGATCGAGTTCGATACCCCGCTCCAAATGATCTTTTGCTTCGCCATTTTTGTTGGCTTCATCCAAGATTGCTCCACAAAAGCATTGAGCGATTGAATTCGAAGGGTCCCTTGTAATCGCCTGCAGTGCTTCGTCGGCAGCAGCGTCTAGGCGATGCTCAGTGATCAATCGACGTCCGGCGTAAACGTGCTGCATCGCCGAATCCCGAATCCAGAACGCGAAAAAACTATTCATGGCCCAAACGGCCAACAAAGATGCGAGAGCTAATCGCGGTAAACGGCGCGCTCTCTGAATTTTTTCCCAACCGACCGCACCGAACGCGCAAAGCGGCACCAGCGTCGATAATCCGTAGAACGCTTTGACTTGGGCATAGGATGCAACGCGCAACGTCATGAAGATCAAAGCGACCACAACAGCTGTGGAGAAACCGATCAGCAGAAACCATTCTGTCGAAGATTGGCAAATAAATCTGCGAGTCGCGATCGCGGCGCCAGCCACGATGAGCAAAGTTGGAATTAAGGCGAGCCAATAGCCGCCAATCATCAGATCGTAGTTCCACGGTGTCCGCGAAAGCATGTCCGACAAGCCACCGCCGAGGCCATCGCCCCACAAGGTGGAGAAAATTCCATCGGCAAAACTGTTGTAACCACTGAAAAGTGGATCGATCAAGGCTCCGCCAAACCTGAAGTACTGAATGCCTGTGTGAAATCCCGGATCCTGCCACCAATTGAACCCGAAGCGCCGCTCCCAGTTTCCGACAACCGGTGTCCCGAAATGTTTCCAGATCCAGATGTAATACCAACCGCACATCGCGAAGAGGGCCGCGAGTGTTGCTCCAAGCATCGAAGACGCGGTACGTAAACTGACTTTGTCGCGCGTCATTTTTAGTATGAGCGCGCCCAACAACGGAGGGACAAGCAGAAGGGCGGTGGCCTTCGTCAATATTGCCGCCCCGACGCACAAGCCGAGTCCGCAGAATTCCCAGACGGAGGCCGCGTCCTTTTTCAAAATCCGAAGACCAAAGTAAATTGCCAGACTGACCAACGCGGCAGCGAGCGTTTCGTTGGTCGGATAATGGGATAGATACAATTGCATCGGCAGAAACGCTGCGAGCAACAGACCGATTAATTGAGTACCCGGACGCGCCGGAAACAACAGGCGCAAACAAAGCAAAACGATCAGGAAGTGCGCGATTCCAAAGCACATGGTGAGTGCTCTCAGGAGCGCGATTGATCCTGGATTAGCTACGGTCAATCCGGCGACTGAAAGAGCCGCAGCTGAGAGGGCGTAGTAAAGCGGCGCTTGAAACGCTTCGAAGCCTTCGGTTGGCAAAGGCAGTGCCCGTTGCTCCTGAATGTACTTAATATAGGCGATGTGGTCCGTTGAATCGTAGCCGCAGTGAAATGGCAACAATCGCGTGTTGTTCCAAAACAGGACGGCCCAGGCCAGGGCAGCAACGCCGGCGAAAATGAAGATCCGGATTGACGGTTTTCTTGAGATCGAAGCCATCAACCGATCTCCACGCCAGGCGCAGAGCGCGGCAACCACAGCGAAAGCTAGCCATGCCGGCCAGATCTTCGGCAACACTGCGAGAATTTTTTCGCCGCCCGCCAGCAAGTTTCCGGGCTGCGGATGTCTTGGCTCGGCCGCGATTATTGTCTTTCGCCAGGCCGACCCGGCGAACGATGCGTCCCAGTTTGTATCGCTCCGCAATTGTAAATCATCGGCCGATAACCGAAGCCAGAGGGCTGGTGGGGCCTCGTCGTTGAAGACGCGCGCTTCAATTTTGTTCGGACCGATTTGTAAAAAGCCGGCGACATCGAGTGTTGCGACATCCTTCCAATTCCGAGGCGTTCCGACTTCGATGGGTGTGCCATTTATCTTCAACTCAACTCGCCGCGCCGCGCGAATTTCGAGCGGCGTCAATTTTGGAAGATTGGCGATTTGAAATTCACGCCGGAACGTTGCGTCGAGTATCGCAATCTTGTGTGCGCCGGCTTGAATTGGTGACGGAAAAACGATCCACTCCGCGCCACTGTCGCTTGGCAGAAAGTTTATTGCCGGGTCAAACCGGCATTTCCACCATAATGCGGCGATCATGGCGATTGCGGTAGCGATCAGCAGAATCGCGCGATGAAAAGCTGTTATCCGCATCGCCCAAGCTGCATCGATTCAAGAGAAGCGCGTGCCTGGAGGGATTCGAACCCCCAACCTGCTGATCCGAAGTCAGCTGCTCTATCCAGTTGAGCTACAGACACGTTGCGGAAGTGAGAAGTAAAATAGTGACCAGTGATCAGTTCGGAAACAAACCACTTTTCACTGATCACTTCTGAAAAAGCCGGGTGGTCGACGGGACTCGAACCCGCAACAACCAGAACCACAATCTGGGGCTCTACCATTGAGCTACGACCACCATCGCGGACTCAGATTCTAGTTTTTAGACGCGCGATTGCAAACACCGGCCGGAAGATGGGGCGCGTGGCACAATCTCCGCTTCATCTGAAATCGATGCCCCATCGTTTCGTTGCAACCCACGGTCCATTTGTTATCATCCGGCCCTGCGCCCCCCTATGAAAACCGGCCGGATCTTGCTCGCCGCTTTCGCTTTATGGACTGCGTCGCCCGCCTTGCTGGCCCAGGCGGACGACCCTAGCGAAGCATTTCTCAAGGCCTACATGACGGCTCAGCAGGGTGAAAAACTGGAGCACGAGAACCAGTTTAAGGCCGCTCTCGCGAAATATCGTTTTGCCGGGACGTTGCTCGAGCAATTGCGTAAGGCGCACCCGGATTGGCAGTCGGCCATTGTCGATTACCGCGGTCGCAAAGTCAGCGAGAGCATCCTCCGGGTGCAAGACAAGGCTGGGACGCAGGAAAGTTTGGGGGCGTCATCCGAGCCGCCCGTAGAAACTGCGATCGCGCCCGCGCAAGGCCCACCGCCCCAAGTTTCAGTTCCAAAGGAAAAGGTTGTAAGCGCGCCCATCCCGCCACCAGCTGCTCCAAAGCCTATGCCGGCCAGCACGCCGAACGAAGTCGCGATCGAGCAGGCGACGAAAAAGCTCCGTGATCGGGTCGACCAACTTGAAGCCGAGCTTCAGAAGTCGCGGAGCGTGATGAGCGCAGCTGAAAATGAAAAACAAGCGTTAAACGGCCGATTCGATGAAACAAAATCGCAGCTCGGCAAAGCGCAGGGCGATCTGGACAAGGCAAAGACGGCCGAGAAGCAGGTTCGCGATCAGTTGGCGCAGGCGCAGGCTTCATTGAAAAAGACCGCGGACGCGGGCTCGAAGGACAATAAGGCGCAGGAAGCGTTGAAATCCGAGATTGGCGAATTAAAGAAAGCGTTGTCTTCAGCGCAACAAGGTCGCACCGTCGCGGAAAAGGAACGGGACGACGCGACTGCGAAAGTGACGTCTGCCGATCAACAACGCGCCGCTGCCGCGAAAGAACGCGACGAAGCAAATACGCGAGCAACCGAAGCCGATCAAAAAGTCGCGAGCGCGAACAAGGAGCGCGATGACGCGGTGGTGAAATTGAAAGGTTTAAAGGACACTCAGCAACGGGTTGAAGTTCTCGTCGCCGAAAATTCTGATCTGAAACAGAAATTAGCTGATGCGGAAAAGACCGTTCGCGAGATCGGGGAGGACAAACCGAAGAAGGAGAAAGAACTCGCGGACGTAAGGAAACAAATTACGGATCTTCAATCACAGTTGGCCGCAAGTCAGAAGCAGAACAAAGATTACCAGATTACGGTCGCGCAATTGCGCTCACAGCTCGACGACGCGGGCAAACAGCTCGAGCAGGTCAAATTGGTGGGCGCGACTCCGGAAGAAACGGCCAAGCTGACCAAGGAAAACGAGATGTTGCGCAATATCATTGTTCGTGAACGCCAGGAAGAAGCGCGGCGCGATCAGGCGAAGAAACTGATGCTGGCTGAGTTCGACAAGTTGCAAATCAAGTCGGAAACGTTGACACAGCAGATCCAGTTGCTCGCCCAGCCAGTTACCCGGTTGACGACTGACGAGCTCGCCCTGCTTAGACAACCGGTCGTTTCGATTTCCGACGAGAATCCAGGCGCGGTCAAGGCCAGCTTCACTTTCGCCAAAAACACGACCAGACCGTCGACTCCTTCGACGCCGTCCGCTGCCGCAGCTTCTCCAGCTATGGAAGCAACGATGTCGACCGACTCGCCGCCAGCGCCATCGAATTATACCATTCCCGCGATCTTTAAGCCGAACGTTCCTCCGGATGTTGTCGATCTCGCTTGGCAGGCCAAGCAAAGTTTCGATAAAGGGAAATATCACACTGCCGAGAAAATTTATCAGGAGATCCTGACCAAGACTCCGAATAATCTTTATTCTCTGTCGAATCTTGGCGTCGTTTATTTCCGCACCGGCAAACTCAAGGCCGCGGAGTTGACCTTGAAAAAGGCGGTCACGCTATCACCGAGCGACGAATTCACCCACACGACACTCGGCATCGTTTACTATCGCCAGGCAAAATTCGATAGCGCCCTGACGGAGTTAACGAAATCTCTCGGTCTCAATCCGAAGAGCCCGATGGCGCACAATTACCTCGGCATCACCGCGAGCCAAAAAGGTTGGCAGGAAGCAGCCGAAAAGGAACTGCTCGAAGCGATCAATGAGAATCCAAATTACGCCGACGCCCATTTCAATCTGGCGGTGATCTACGCGACCTCGTCGCCCCCTTCGAAAGAGCAGGCCAAAGCGCATTACGTCCGCGCTATAGCCTTGGGTGCGGAGCCGGATCCGAGCCTCGAAAAGTTGCTGCATTAAGCTGTAGCGGCGGTCTGTGAGCGCGATCGCATATTTCTGCGGTGCGACCTTTTCTCACCGCGAACTGGCGATATCTCGCCATGCTCAACTACGTTGTCGATCCAAAGATCGTGGCGCCGCTGGTTCCGCCTGGAACCGAAATCGACTTCGATAATGGGGAGACCTTTCTGAGTGTCGTTGGTTTTTTGTTCCTCGATACGCGACTACTCGGGCTGCCCGTGCCCTTGCATCGCGATTTCGAGGAAGTGAACCTGCGATTTTATGTTCGGAGGAAATCCGCCGATACCTGGCGGCGCGGCGTCGTCTTTGTTCGTGAGCTCGTTCCCAAACGCGCCATCGCAACCATTGCGCGCACATTTTACGGTGAGCCATACCTTGCTCTGCCGATGAAGCACCAGATCGATCACGTCGATCTCCGATTAAGCGTGGAATATTCCTGGCAGCGGGGTCGAAAATGGGAATCACTAAAGATGATCGCGGGTGGCGAACCGCAGCCAATTCCCGCCGGCTCGCATGCCGAATTCATCACGGAACACTACTGGGGCTATACCTCTGTTCGCGGTGGCTGCAGTGAATACCGCGTCGAGCATCCGCGATGGAAGATTTGGAATGCCGATACGTTTGAATTCAAAGCAGATGTCGGCACACTTTACGGCAACCAGTTTGTTGAATCGTTGAGCGTTGTCCCGCGCTCCGCCTTCATCGCGGAAGGCTCGCCAATCCAGGTGTTACTTCGCGAGCAGTTGGCGTAGCACAAACTGCAAAATGCCGCCATGCCGGTAATAATCGACCTCGATCGGGGTATCGATCCGCAGTCTGACCGAAACTGATTTTGATTCGCCGTCTTTGCTGTGAATCTCAAGCTTCAGTTCCTGCCCGGGTTGAATCGAGTCCGATAAACCGGTGATCGAAAATTTCTCGGAACCATCGAGGCCGAGTGTCTGCGCGTTCGTGCCTTCTTGGAATTGCAGCGGCAAAACGCCCATGCCGACCAGATTCGAGCGGTGGATTCGTTCGAAGCTCGCGGCGACCACTGCTTTTACTCCCAGCAAGCGCGTCCCTTTCGCAGCCCAGTCGCGTGACGAACCGGTTCCATATTCGGTGCCCGCCAGAATCACCAGTGGTGTCTTGCCCTCCTCATACTTCATCGCCGCATCGAAGATTGACATCACCTCGCCGTCATTGCCGTTCGGGAAATATTTTGTAACGCCACCCTCGGTTCCCGGCACCATCAGGTTCTTAATCCGGACATTTGCGAATGTACCGCGAGTCATCACCAGATCGTTTCCGCGCCGCGAACCGTAGCTGTTGAAATCTTCCGGCTTGATTCCCCTCGAAATCAGATACTTCCCGGCTGGCGATGTCGGTTTAACGGCACCTGCGGGCGAAATGTGATCGGTGGTGACCGAGTCGCCGAAAATTCCGAGCGCTCGCGCGTTGAGGATGTTTTCGATTTTGCCGACCTTCATCGAGAAATCTTTAAAGAATGGCGGCTCGTGAATGTAATCGCTCTCCTCGTCCCATTGATAAACTTCGCCGGTGCTCGACGGGATTTCGTTCCACTTCGGGTTTTGATCCGCGAAATCGCGATAAAGCTTTCGAAAGACTTCTGGCTTGAGCGCCGATTGCATCGCATCGCGAATCTCAGTGAGCGACGGCCAGAGATCGCGCAGGAAGGTTTCTTTCCCATCTTTGTCTTTGCCGATCGGCTCTTTGCTAAGATCGACATCGACACGCCCGGCGAGGGCGAACGCGACTACTAGCGGCGGTGACATCAGGAAATTCGCTTTGATGTTCTGATGGACGCGCGCTTCGAAGTTCCGATTTCCCGAAAGCACGGACGCAGCGACCAAATCGTAATTGTTGATCGCTTTCTCGATGTTCGGATGAAGCGGCCCGGAATTTCCAATGCAAGTCGTGCAGCCGTAACCGACGAGATTGAATCCGAGCTGGTCGAGATATTTTTGCAGCCCGGTCTTGTCGAGATAATCGGTGACAACGCGCGAGCCCGGCGCGAGCGAAGTTTTCACCGCGGGGTCGACCTTGAGACCGCGTTCGACCGCTTTCTTGGCCAACAAGCCTGCCGCCAGCATCACGCTTGGATTACTGGTGTTCGTGCAGCTCGTGATCGCGGCGATCAAAACAGTCCCGTGTCCGATTTCGCTCTGGCCATGACGAAACGGATCGGCACTAGCGCCTTCAATTTCCTGTGCGGTGTCCGGCGTCGGTCTATTTGTCACCATCTCGGCCTTGTTGCGCTCTTCGCCCGGCTCGAGGTTGGGCATATCTTCGTCACGCGGCGCGCTGCCGTTCAGCTCGACAAGATGCTTTGCTGTAAGATCGACATCTTGTTTTCCGTAACCGCCGTCCTTAACCGGTTTTTTCAAAAGCGAGCGAAACGTTTCGCCCAGCGCGGGCAAATTGATCCGGTCCTGCGGACGTTTCGGTCCGGCCACCGCCGGTTGCACCTCGCCAAGATTTAATTCGAGATCGACGCTGTAATCGATATCGCCTTTTCGCGGCATTCCGAACATGTTTTGAGCTTTGAAATAATTCTCGAACGCGGCGCATTGCTCATCGGTGCGGCCCGTCGCGCGTAAATACGCGACCGATTCGCCATCAATCGGAAAAAATCCCATGGTCGCTCCGTACTCCGGCGACATGTTGCCGATGGTCGCGCGGTCCGGTACCGGCAACGAGGCCGCGCCTTCCCCGTAAAACTCGACGAACTTGCCGACCACTTTTTGCGCGCGCAGCATCTCGGTGATGTGCAGTACGAGATCGGTCGCGGTCACGCCTTCGCGCAATTTGCCAGTTAGGTGTACGCCCACGACTTCCGGCGTTAAAAAGTAAACCGGTTGGCCAAGCATTCCGGCTTCGGCTTCAATTCCCCCCACGCCCCAGCCGACTACGCCGAGCCCGTTGATCATCGTGGTGTGCGAATCGGTTCCAACCAGGGTGTCGGGATAATAAACTTCGCGATTGTCGACCCTGGCGTGCTGCACGCCTTTGGCGAGGTATTCGAGGTTCACCTGGTGAACGATTCCGATGCCGGGCGGGATGAGTTGGAAAGTTTTGAATGCCTGCTGGCCCCACTTCAAAAACTGGTAGCGCTCGCGATTGCGTTTGAACTCCATGTCGAGATTCAACTGCAACGCGCGCACCGACCCGAAGAAATCGACCTGGACGGAATGGTCGACCACCAGATCGACGGGCACCAGCGGTTCGATGATTTTCGGATCGCCTCCGACTTGTTTCACCGCGCTGCGCATCGCCGCAAGATCGACAACCAGTGGCACGCCGGTGAAATCCTGCAGAACGATTCGCGCGACCACGAACGGAATTTCTTCATTCGCCGGCTTCTTCGCGTTCCAATTCGCCAATGTCTCGACGTCTTTGCGCCGCACCTTTTTGCCGTCACAATTTCGGAGGACTGATTCGAGAACGATCCGGATGCTCACGGGCAGTCGCGAAATTTTACCCACGTTTTGTTCTTCCAACGCAGGCAACGAAAACAAAAATCCTTCGCGGCCGTTACCGGCGTCGAATTTCTCTAGTGTTTTGAATTCGTCGCTCATTTCACATTCTGTCATCCTGAGCGGATGCGAAGGATCTCCCACAGGATCGGGCGATCACCCAATTTAATTTGTGTGATCCAGGCTTCGACTGTGAGATTCCTCGCTCCGCTCGGAATGACAAATTCATTTTAGCTCCGTCAGTTTCGCTTTGATCTTGTCGAAATTGGGCAGCTGCTTCGCGTCGTCGTTGCTCTCCGCGTATTGGATGACGCCGCTCTTATCGATCACGAACGCGGACCGCTTCGGGACACCGCCCATGCCGAGATTGATTTGTGGCAGGAAAGAATCGTAAACAACGCCGTAGTCTTTGGCGACTTTGTGCTCGTAATCGCTCAGCAGCGTTACATCGATGTTTTCCTTCTTCGCCCAGGCCTCCTGCGCGAATGGATTATCGCCGCTGATCCCGTAAACAACAGCGCCCATCCCGTTGTAACTCGGGAGCTCCCTGGTTGTGCTGCACATTTCTTCCGTGCAGGTGCCGGTAAAGGCCATCGGAAAGAAAAGCAGCACGGCGTTCTTCTTTCCAAAATTGTCGCTGAGTTTAATCTGCTTCGGTCCCTCCGCGGTCTTGGTCGATAAAGTGAAATCAGGCGCTTTGGTTCCAACTGCAAGTGGCATAGGTAAGTCCTTCGGTTGAGCTAATTCTGGGGAAATTCACTATAGGATCGGCAACTGTGCGGTCAAAAATATTGCGGAGAAATTTCAGCAGTGCTTGGGATGAGATTTCTTTCGATGGTACAGAGCTTGCAGCCTGAGGGCGACAGATGTCTCGTGGAATCAAGATAGGCATTATCGTGGCCGGGATTGTGGTCGTGCTGCCGATCCTTGGCGTCGTCGCACTGTTCGTCGGCGTGTCGCTGTTCAACAAAGAGTCGCAGATTGTTCTTCGGCGAGAAATACCCTTGGCGAATCACGGCAGTTTAATCATCGACGGAGAACAGCGCAGTCGGAGCGAACACGGTTTTTCGCAGCGCACCGGATACCGCCCGCCGGGGTCGGCTGAGATCGAATGGTTTGGGGATGTGTCAGACGGAGTCGAGCCGCAGGTTTATCAAGCCGGACCCCTACTGGTGGTGATTGATCCTCCGTCGGCTTGTCTGTTCGTTCGAACTTCGAAGAGTCAGGAAAAGTGGAAGAATCTCGCCTTGGTTTTCCCCAACGATCTTGGCCCGTTCCCGATTTCCTTTTACGCTGAACGGACCGGTCTGACGATGGAGGAGGTCTCGCGGATCAACGAGCTGGGCGGCAAGCGGGAGCGAAAGTACCCGACAACCTACATCCAAAGCTTCGACCCAGAGACGCGTGATTTGAAGTGCTCTTACCACGTCGATAATAAGGCCTCATGGCCATTGCACCTTCGACTGTCGGAGGACGGGACCCATCTTGCCCTGGTTGGAATCGGCGGATCATCTCCCTGATGCCTCCCCACAAATGCAGTGAGACCGGGATGTGCTAGAATACGACCGATGGCAGATGATCGCTGGTGAATCCCGCGTTTGCGGGATTTGCTGGAGGAAAGTCCGAACACCATACGGCAGCATGCCGCGTAGAATACGCGGGCAGCTCCGACCCAAGTCGGGGTTGACGGAAAGTGTCACAGAAAAGACACCGCCGGTTCTTTGAAAGAAGCGCAGGTAAGGGTGAAAAGGCGAGGTAAGAGCTCACCGCTCGCGGAGCAATTCGCGAGGCACGAAAAACCCCGTGCGGTGCAAGACAAAACAGAGGTAGGACAGCCGGTCCGATTTGATCCTCGGGTATGTCGCTTAGATAAATGATCATCCACGACAGAATTCGGCTTACCGCCATCTAAATATGAAGGGCGCTTTCGGAAACGAAGGCGCCCTTCGCTTTTTATTTCAGAACATCGTCCAAGCAAGCGAGCAGATGTGAAACGGTTTCCTCGGTTTCGTCGCCCATGTTGGAGAGGCGAAACGTTTTACCGCGAAGTTTGCCGTAGCCGGGATCGATGACGAGATGATGTTGCTCGCGCAGCTTCTTCGCGAACGCGAGAACGTCGACGCCTTTCTTGTTCGCCACGCAAGTGAGCGTTTTTGATCGAAAGCCGTCTTGGGCAAAGAAATCGAATCCGGTTCGTTTCACCCACTCGTGCACGAGGGCGTTGGTGCGCTCGTGTCGCGTATACCGAGCTTCAACTCCTTCTTCGAAGATTTCGTTGAGTTTTGATTGCAGCGCGAAAATATGTCCGATGCTCGGCGTCGTCGGAGTCATCCAATTCGTTTGTTGTTTTTTGAACTCAAGAAAATCGAAGTAGTAGCCGCGATCTTTCTGCTTCTCCGCACGGGCGAAGCCTTTTTCGGAAACAGAAAACAATGAAAACCCGGGCGGGAGAGCGAGCGCTTTTTGCGATCCGGTGAGCATTACGTCGATGCCAAGCGCGTCCATGTCGATCGTCGTGCCGGAAAACGACGAGACCGTATCCAGGACGAGAATCACATCCGGATATTTCGCGAGCGTGCAGCATATCTCCGGTAGTGGATTCATCGCCCCAGTTGAAGTCTCGTTGTGAATGAGCGTGACGGTGTCGAACTTTCCGGACGCGAGCGCGCGATCGATTTCTTTGGGGTCGATGTGTTTTCCCCATTCGACCTGCTGGGGCTCGGCGTTTTTTCCGCAGCGCTGCGCGACATCGAGCCATTTGTCGGAGAACGCGCCGCACATGCAGCAAAGCACGCCGCGATCGACCAGGTTTCGAATCGACGCTTCCATCACGCCCCACGCCGATGACGTTGAAAGAAAGACCGGCTGCTTGGTTCCAAAAAGCGTTTGCAATTTGGGATGAATATCCTGGTAGAGATTCTCAAAATCTTCGCCGCGATGTCCGATCATCGGACGCGAAAACGCGGCCAGCGTTTTCGCTGAAACCTCGACTGGCCCCGGAGTGAAAAGCTTGTCGTGCGGAATCACAAAGAAACGTCCAACGCCGAATGCTGAACGTCCAATGGTGAATTTAGAAAGTACCGATCTTAAGACTCTTTTTCGATAAAGCTGATGTCGCCGCTGCGTTCGAGACGCGCCACGCGGATTTCCGATATTTTCTCGGTTTGGGCAGAGAGTCGAAGATCTTCCTCGAGGTCATGTTTTGAGACGAGATGGCGTTTCATCGCTTTCCAATCGATCTGGCCGTCGGTGACCAGGACGACATCGTTGCCTTTGATTAGCTTACCGAAAGCGTGCGAGCGACAGGCAATGAACGCGAAAATTCGATGAACTAACATCAGAAAAATCGCGCAACCAATCGTCGTGAGAAAAGCAGCGCCGCCGTTGATGGCCCGGGCAAGGGTGGCGCCCAGCAAAACGAGGAACAAGGTGTCGAAGCCCGTTTTTTCCGAGAGCGAGCGCCGATCGCCAATCCGGACCATGGCCAGGCCAAGAATGAAAATGATGAAGGCACGCAAACAAAGCTGCAGCAACGTTAAATCGTTCGGCTGGCCGTCCGGTCCGATCATCCACGGCAAGAAATTCATGAAAGCATTCATACGTAAATTTTAGTCGTCCGAAAAAAATTTGGCGAGCGTATGTCGATATGGTCAGTCACATCCGTTCACGCCGCGAGCGGCGTTCCTGATACCTACCGTTCGCCCAGAGTGAGGCTTCCGAAAAGCCGGATTCAGACGTGACGTTGCCTTGCGCGGTAACGTTTCGCGTGGCATAGAGCACACTCGCGCAGGCCAGATCGGCTTGTTCAAGATCGACATCCACCATGCCAACAGCTTCGCCAACGACCCAGGACGCCTCCGTTGAAGCGCACGTTTTCTGGTTGCGATTCCAAAAGGAAATTGCGGCCGCGCTGATTATTGCGCTTTTTGCAATGGTCGGATTTGCCGGTTATCGTTTCTATGCCAATCACCGCGACTCAAAAGCGGCTGAACTACTGGGGAACGCGAAGACGGCCGAGGAGTATCAGGATGTCATCGCGCGTTATGCAGGCACGCCGGCCGGGGCAAGCGCCTACCTTCTTCTGGCGGAGAAACAGAGGAACGAAAAGAAATTCGTTGAGGCCAACACGACTTTACAGTCCTTCATCGACAAGAACCCGGAGCACGAGTTCGCGCCGACAGCGCAGTTGATCATGGCAGGGAATCTGGAGGCGATGGGCAAGAACGACGAAGCGCTGGCGATTTACCAACAGGTCGCCGTCAAGTATCCAAACAGTTTTAGTGCACCACTGGCAATGATTTCTCAGGTTCCGCTATTGAAAGCGAAAAACCGAATCGAAGACGCGCGACGGGTTTGCGAAGAAATTCTAACGAAATATCGAATGCCTGGTCAGTCGGCTGAAGCCGGACGCGATGATCGAATCGAAACGGTTTGGGCGGCAGAAGCGATGCGCCATTTACGTTCTTTGAAACCGCCGGAGCAACCGAAGCCTGCATCTGCAACAGGGGCTCCCGCCGTTCCTCCGATGATCGCGGCGCCGGCACCAGCAGTACCTCCGCAGCCTTCAACAGGCGCGCCGACGCCAACGAGGCCCAAGTAGGGGGGCGGTTGATTCGCTCGTTCCCACTCGCTCACCCTCTCGGGCTTTCCCGTCGATGTCGCTCGGCCCCCGCCACCTCCATTCACTGAACCGCCTGGGGCGATTAAGGTCAATTCAATTGCCGCAAAAGCGGAAGCGTTGCGGCAAAGTCTAACAACTAGGGAACATTATCGAATGCACTGGCGGGAGCGTAATCGCCCCTACCAATATAGAATTACCGCTTCGAAAACTGGAAGCGTTTGCGTGCGCCTGGCTGGCCAGATTTCTTGCGCTCCTTCATCCGAGGATCGCGTCGCAGCAGGCCCTCGCGCTTCAATCCGCCCCTGATATTTGGATCCGTTTGCAGCAAGGCGCGGGCAATTGCCAGTCGCACTGCTCCCGCCTGACCGGCCACACCGCCGCCGCTGGCATTAACAGAGACGTCGTAGGTGTTTACCACCTTCGCCGACTGTAATGGTTGCAGCACAACGTTCTGCAGCGGCACGCTTGGGAAGTAATCTTCGAAATTGCGGCCGTTGACGTCGATCTTGCCGCTACCCGGAGTCATTCGAATGCGCGCAACTGAAGTCTTGCGGCGACCAGTGGCGATAAATTCCTGCGTTTGAGCCATAAAAATAATTCGTTAGGCGAGCTTGACTGATTGCGGCTGCTGCGCGCTATGCGGGTGCGATTCGCCCTTATAAACCTTTAGTTTCCGGTAAACAGCGCGACCCAAGCGGTTGTGCGGGATCATTCCGCGGACCGCACGTTCAACCAACAGTTCAGGATGGCGAACGCGGCGGGAACCGACGTTCTCGGATTTATGTCCGCCGACGTATCCCGAAAAACTCATGAAGGTTTTCTTTTCCTCTTTCTTGCCTGATACGCGGACTTTGTCGGCGTTAATCACAATCACGAAATCACCGGTGTCGACGTGTGGGGTGAAAATCGCCTTCTCTTTTCCCCGCAACAGTGTCGCAGCTTTAACGGCAACATGGCCAAGCACCTGATCTTTGGCGTCAATCAGCCACCATTTGCGGTCGACCTCATTGGCCTTGGCGGAAAAAGTTTTCATCGGCGTTCGGAAAAGGGCACGGAAGCTACTGGCCAAGGGGGCGACTGTCAACCGGAGGAATCAGGCGCTTTTCGGGCATTAAAGGTGCTTTATGGAAATTATAATGCGCCTCGTAATTCTACTCGCAGCCACCGCTCTTTTTATCGCCAATTTCGCTCCCGCCAAAGAAAATTCTCCCCCCACTGAGCCTGAGCAGATCTCGGCAACCGCCGTTATCCGCGAGCTCAATCTAGCCCGCGAAAATCCCAAGCTCTACGCCACATTTGCAGCCGAATCGCGCTCGTTTCATATGATCGAACAGGGACGTGCGGTCGACGAAGCGGTGCGGTTTTTGGACAAAGCCCGCCCGCTTCCGCCGTTAACGCTTTCGCCGGGAATGTGTCGTGCCGCGGCCGATCATTGCGTGGAACAGGTCGCCGGGCAGCTCGGACATGACGGAAATGATCACAGCAGCTCCGGGGCAGCGAATCAGTCGTTACGGTTCGTGGAGTTTCAGTTGGGGCGAAAACATTTCCTACAGCCAGAAAACTGCCCGCGGGGTCGTGTTGGCATTGATCATCGACGACGGAGTCCGATCACGCGGACATCGCAAAAACATTTTCAGTCCCAAATTCAATTATGCCGGCGCGGCTTCCGGTCCGCACGCGAGATATCGCACGGTCTGCACGATCGATTTTGCCGGCGGATACGCCGAGAGCGCCGACACACTGGTGTCACGCTGACGATCGCTGCCTCTGATTAATCTTCCTCGCGGTCCCCGCGGCCAGGCCTCGGAATTTTGTCGAGAATTGGCTGAATCGATGGATCGGCTTTGAGCATCGCAGCATGCATCGAACTGACAAATTCCTTACGGGCTTGTCGCATTTTTTCGTGAGCGGCCTGGACACTCGAGTCCTGCATTGCCTGTTGTCGCGCGGTTTTCAATTTCTCGCGCTCCTGTGGAGACAGGTTTGCCAATCGTTGTTGCCACCTGCCGCCGCGGCCCGGTGCGCTTTCATTGGTGCCTTGTCCAAACACAATCGGAGAAAGGTGGAGGGTGCCAATCAGGATCGACACGGTGATCAGTGATTTGATGTTCATATCTTGAAATAGAGACAGTGGCTCCGCGAAAAGGTTACAAAAAAGGCAGCTAGCCAATTCGGCCAGCCAAGCTTAATTCGTTCTCTTCGATGACAAAGACGCCCGAACAAAAAACCGCCATCAGTCCGCGGCGCGACCAGGATTTTCCCGAATGGTATCAGCAAGTCGTTCGCGCGGCTGAGCTGGCCGAACCGAGCGATGTCCGCGGTTGCATGGTGATTCGACCGTGGGGTTACGGGATTTGGGAGAACATGCAACATCAGCTAGATGCGATGTTTCGGGCCACCGGTCACCGCAACGCTTATTTTCCATTGTTCATTCCGTTGAGTTACTTTGCAAGGGAAGCCGAGCACGTTGAAGGGTTTGCCAAAGAGTGTGCCGTCGTCACGCACACCCGGCTGGAAGCCGGCGCCGATGGCAAATTGAAACCCGGTAGCCCTCTTAGCGAACCGCTCGTGGTCCGGCCGACTTCCGAAACGATCATCGGTGCCAGCTACGCCAAATGGGTGCAATCGTATCGCGATCTTCCAATTCTCTTAAACCAATGGGCCAATGTGGTCCGATGGGAAATGCGGCCGCGTTTGTTCCTCCGCACAACCGAATTTCTCTGGCAGGAAGGCCACACCGTTCACGAAACGGAACAGCAGGCGCGTGCCGAAACGATGCTGATTCTCGAGGTCTACGCCAAGTTTGCACGTGAACATCTCGCCGTCCCGGTGTTCACCGGCGCGAAATCCGAAAGTGAAAGGTTTCCGGGTGCGGTCGAAACCCTGACGCTCGAAGCGATGGTCCAGGACCGAAAAGCGATCCAGGCCGGCACTTCGCATTTCCTCGGACAGAATTTTGCAAAGGCGAGTGGAATCCAATTTCAAAACCGTGACGGCAAACAGGAATTTGGCTGGACCACCAGCTGGGGAATGACCACCCGCATGGTTGGAACAGTCGTCATGATGCACGGCGATGATGACGGCCTGGTTTTGCCGCCACGAATTGCCCCGACCCAAATCGTGATTTTGCCGATCACACCGAAAGAGGAAACGCGGGCAAAGGTTTTGGAAACTTGCGACGCGCTTGCGCTTCAGTTGAGGGGAAAGCATTTTGCGGATTCGCCGATTGAAGTGGAAGTAGATAAACGCGATCTGGGCGGTGGCGCGAAAAGCTGGGAGTGGATCAAGAAAGGCGTGCCGATCAGGGTTGAAATCGGTCCTCGCGACCTGGAGAAAAGTTCAGTCGAAGTTTCCCGGCGCGACCAACCGATCAAATCGAAACAATCGATGTCGATCCAGGAATTCGCAGCGACCGCTTCCGAAATGCTGACATCGATCCAGCAAGACCTCTATGACCGTGCGACAAAGTTTCAGGAGGAGAACACGCGGGTGATCGAATCGAAGGAGGAGTTTTACGAATTCTTTACCGCCAAAAATCGGAACAAGCCTGAAATTCATGGCGGCTTTGCCCTCGCGCACTGGAACGGCTCACGCAAAGTCGAAGAACAAATCAAGGACGATCTCAAAGTAACGATCCGAGCGGTGCCGTTTGAGGAAGACGAACCGGGGAAATGCATTTTTACCGGTGAACCAAGCGCCAAGCGCGTGATCTGGGCGAAGTCCTATTGAGCGAGCCCATTGACGGGTCACGCCGCACCGCGTTTATTTCCGCCGCTCATGGAATTAAAGCTCTACAGCCGCGAATGGTGTTCGTGGTGCATTGACGCCAAGGAATATTTGGAATCGCGCGGCTATAAGTTCGTGGCAATCGATGTTGGCGAAGACCGGCAGGCTTACGAGGAAATGAAGCAGCTTTCGGAGCAAACTTACGTGCCGACGTTTGTGGCAGGCGACCATGTCCTGGCCAATTTTGACACCGACCAGCTGGAGAAGTTCCTGACCAAGCACGAAATCCATCCCTAATGCTTTTCAAGCTTTTTATCCTCCTCGGGGTGGGAGCGCTCGCGGTCGCGCTCCGGAGTTTTCAAAGCTCATTTTCGCAAAAGGCCGGCGCTATCGCGATCCTGATCGTTTCCTACCTGCTCGTCTATTTTATCACTGACAGTCACCTCCTGGGCGCGGCGGCTGCCGCAGCCTGGTTTTTCCTGCCGTGGGTGGAAATTCTCACTCGCATTCGGGCGTTGCGTTTACCGAAAGAAAAACAGCTCCGGCCAAAATCCCCGCCATCGAGCGATACATTTCCGACGCTGAACGAGATCACGCGAGAGATTGAGAATGAAGGGTTCGTGCACGTGACCGATGCCGGCTGGGACTGGGAAGACTATCGGCAATTTTTCCGGCTGTTTTATAAAGCTGAAGATCGCGCGCAGGCCACTATCTGTTTAAACGAGCAGCACGATCTCTCGTTTTATTATTTGCGAATTTCGTCGCGAGCGCGGAGCGGCATCATTTGGACGACATGGAATTACCCGCTGTCTTACGGTTTGAAATTAACGCCGCAGTTTCGCATCAATCGCGAGCGACCGGACCAATCGTTCTGGCAGCTTTATCAGAGCCACCGCGTGTTTTTGCGGAAGAACAATATTCAGGTCGACGCGATCGAGGCGTTGGACGAGGAAAAGATCGAGAAAGAAATGGAGCGCGATCTACGCGAACAGATCGCGCATAACATCCATAAAGGCGTGCTCAAACCAACGCCGGAAGGTGACGTGAAGTATTCCTGGCGCGGGATGATTTATCTCTGGTGCCAGTTTCTTTTGGACTTAGTCCGCCTGTAGTCGGCTTGTCGCTACTTAGCGATTTAGTGAATTAACAGTCCGAGGCTCTGTCCTGATTCGCTAAATCATTAAATCGCTGAATCGTTAAATCTCTTCACACCTTCATGATCTCAGTCTCTTTGTGCTTGAGATGATCGTCGATTGATTTGACGAAACGGTCGGTCAACTTCTGGATCTGGTCTTCAACGTCACTCATTTCGTCTTCGCTGATTCCTCCGCCGGTCTTTAGTTTTTTCGCTGCATCGAGCGCGTTGCGCCGGTTGCCGCGAACGTGGACCCGCGCTTCCTCGGCCATTTTTCCTAAAGACTTTGCCAATTCCTTGCGCCGCTCCTCCGACAACTCAGGAATCGGCAGTCGAATGATTTTCCCATCGACCGCCGGTGTAATGCCGATTTTCGATTCCTTCAACGCCCGTTCAATGTCCTGAACGGTGCTGGCATCGAATGGTTGTAACACCAGCAGACGCGTTTCGGGCGTTGTGATGAGCGCGAGTTGTTTGAGTTTCATGGTCGATCCGTAGGCTTGGACATCGATGTTCTCCACCAGTGCCGGTGACGCTTTGCCCGTCCGCACGCCTGAAAATTCGTGCACCAGATAGTCGACGCTTTTTTCCATCGACATTTCGGCTTCGAGGATGATGTCGTCTCTGCTCATACGGGTAAATTTTTACTTGGTCTCTGTTTCGTCGCAAACGAGCGTGCCCACCTTTCGGCCGAGCACTGCGTCGCGTAAAATTCCCGATTTATACATGTCGAATACAACGATCGGGATCTTGTTGTCCATGCAAAGACTGAACGCGGTCGAATCCATCACCTGCAGGCGTTTGGTCAGCGCTTCAGCAAAGCTAACTCGGTCGAACCGTTTCGCATTCGGGTCTTTGGTCGGATCGCGATCATAGATGCCGTCTACTTTCGTTGCTTTCAAAACTACATCAGCGCCGATCTCGCTCGCGCGTAACGCCGCAGTCGTGTCGGTCGAAAAATAAGGATTGCCGGTGCCCGCCGCGAAAATGACCACGCGGCCAAGCTCAAGGTGACGGACCGCGCGTCCGAGAATAAATGGCTCGGCCACGTTCTTCATTTCGATCGCCGTTTGGACGCGGGCTTCGACGCCGAGTTGGGTCAGCGCGCTGCGCAATGCCAGAGCGTTGATGACCGTCGCCAGCATTCCCATGTAATCCGCGGTCGTCCGGTCCATTCCGCGCAGCGCCGCCGACGAACCACGCCAGATATTTCCGCCGCCGATCACGATCGCTATCTGGACTCCGAGCTGACTGACCTCCTTGATGCGCTCGGCAATCTCCCGCACAATCGCAGGCGAGATATTTTCCTTGGTCTGCGCGCCGCGATCCTGAAGCGCCTCGCCGCTCAACTTGAGCACAATACGTTTGTAGGCCGGCGCTTCGGTCTTCATCGCAGCGAGAATGAAACAGGAGGCTGAGGGGTTTTGAAAGAAAAATGACTCATTTAAACTTTCGCTGGAGCAATCGAGCATGCCCGCGAACAAAGTCGTCAGCACTCATTCGCCACTTTCCCTCCAGCTGAACTTTGTGCAGCGAGAGGGCATTCTCGCCTGCGGCTATCACTAATCCGCGGTTGTCCGTGCACAAAATCTCGCCGGGCCTTCCGTTCTTGTTAACGATTTGGGCGCTGAAGACCTTTAACTTTAACTCACGTCCCGAGTTATCGCTGACCCACGCGAACGCTCCGGGCCATGAATTGAATGCCCGGATTCTTCGTTGAATTATCTCAGCAGATTCTTTCCAATCAATTCTGCCGTCATCGCGATTTAATTTCGGCGCGTAACTCGCGAGTGCTTTGTCTTGCGGAATTCGCGGAGCTTCTCCGGTGGCGAGCAATCGCAAGGATTCCAACAGCGCTTCCGGCGCAATTTCGGCCAAGCGATCGTGCAGTGAACTCCCGGTATCCGTCGGCAGGATGTCGATTTTGCGCTGCAGCAATATGTCGCCGGTGTCGAGACCTTCATCCATGTACATCACAGTGATCCCGGTTTCGCGATCGCCGGCGGCAATGGCGGCCTGAATCGGTGCTGCTCCGCGCCACCGCGGCAAAAGCGACGCGTGCAGATTCAAACACGCGATTTTTGGAATCTCGAGGACAGAGCGCGGCAGAATTTGTCCGTAAGCCATCACTACGATGACGTCCGGCCCGAACACTCGAATTTGCTCGATCGCAGCTGCATCCTTGATCTTCGCCGGTTGCAGAATTGGAATGTTGCTGCCAGAGATTGCAACTTTAACCGGCGGTGCTGTGATCTTTTGTTCGCGGCCGACGGGTTTGTCGGGCTGAGTCACGACCCCAATGAGCTCGTACTCTGACTTTTGGAGCGCGCGCAGCGCCGGCACGCCGATTTCGCCGGTGCCGATGAAAACAATGCGCACTTTTTCTGGCTTAACGAACTCGAGGTTTAAGGGGAAGGTAACGTTTCCGGGATGGCATTGCCTGGGCCGTCATTTTTTCCCCGGCCGTCACTTCGCGTTGTCCCACGGAAGAGCCGCACTCGGTGCAGAGATAATCGAAAATCTCTTTGTCGGGCAGAACTAACAGCAACCGCTCGCGGACAGGCGTCGCCGCGTGGCATTTTTCGCAATAAAGACTCGAGGCGGTGAAATTCTCAAACTGCGACTGCGGCGGTCGCTGCTGCTCGTGCTGGGACTGGTTCACTCTTGATTCCATTTACACTCGCTAGAATGTCGAACAACACTTTCGCGGGCGGTTGCATCGCGTCAACGACCGCAATGCATTCCTTTGGATAGTGCTTCAGCACGGGTTTCGATTCCGTTTCGTAAATGTCGAGCCGCCTCTGGATGACTTCCTCGTTCGCATCGTCGAGGCGATTGTCCTTGAGCGCGCGCTTTTTCAACCGTTGAAACAACGTTTCACGAT
This sequence comes from uncultured Verrucomicrobiae bacterium, assembly GCA_963814965.1. Taxonomy (GTDB): domain Bacteria; phylum Verrucomicrobiota; class Verrucomicrobiia; order Chthoniobacterales; family UBA10450; genus AV40. Next base: position 258,364 of record CAWFFA010000026.1, on the reverse strand, counting down.
CGGGGCAGGCGAGGTGAAAGAGTTTTTCCACGTCGATCATGTCCCGCATGATTTTGGCCTGGTTTACGTTCCGCGGAATTCCGTCGAGGACGAGAATGTCGATGTCCGGTTTGAACTTGTGGGCGTCAACCGCGGCGTCGATTGCTTCTTTCCAAAGTTCGACGGTGATGTCGTCCGGGACGAGCTGACCTTTGCTCGAGTATTGCAAGAACGCTTTGCCAAGCGGTGTGCGGGTATCGATCGAGCGAAAAACATCGCCGCACGGACAGTGGTAATAACGCGGAATCGTGCCGAGCGTTTTCCCCTGCGTCCCTTTGCCGCTGCCGGGCGCGCCAAACAAAATGAACGTGCGATATCTCATAAAAACGCTCCGTTATACCGCAGTCGCGGCGAATCGGGAAGGGGAAGTTATTTCGCCGGAATCGGATCGATGTTGACGCGACGCCCGCCGCGATCGAATCGGACGCTACCGTCGATCAACGCGAAGATCGTGTAGTCGCGGCCGAGACCGACGTTTTTGCCTGGCATAAATTTCGTGCCGCGCTGGCGGACGATGATGTTACCAGCCACAACCGTTTCGCTGCCAAATCTTTTGACCCCAAGGCGTTTGCTGACGCTATCACGACCGTTCTTAACGCTACCCTGTCCTTTTTTGTGTGCCATTGGAAGAAGTTGAAAGGTTGAGTTGTTGAGAAGTTGAGACTACGCCTTCTTTGATTTGGAGCCGCCGGTGATGCTCTTGATTTTCACCCGGGTAAGTTTGCGGCGGTGACCAACCGTGCGGTGATATCCTTTGCGGCGCCTGTATTTGAATGCGATGACTTTTTTGTCTTTCCGCTGCTCGATCACTTCGGCCGTGACCTTGCCGCCATCGCCGATCTTGCCCCCGTCGATGTGCATTAAGACCTCGAACGTAGCCGTTTTGCCTGGTTCAACGTCGAGAAGATCGACATCCACCGTGTCGCCTTCCGCGACCCGATACTGCCGGCCACCGGTCTTGATAATTGCGTAAGTCATAAAATCAGCACTTCCGGGGAGAAAAAGCCGCGAAAAGTCTCACAGAACGTCTGGCTTGGCAAGGCGAAAGGTAAATCGCGCGCTCTGAGCGCGATGAACGCGTTACGGAGAACGCGTTCCACCTATCACCAGTACGATCTCCCCTTTCGGAGGGTGCGTTTCGTAGTGTGCGAGCAGTTCCGCCGCGGTGCCGCGCCGGAATTCCTCAAATTTCTTGGTTAGCTCTCGCGCGACACAAAGTTGTCGTTCCACCAGAATGTCGATCGACGCCTTGAGAGTTTTGATAAGGCGATAAGGCGATTCAAAGTAGATCGACGTTTCTTCGCGCGTCGCGGCCGAGCGCAGTTCGCGTTCCCGCCGACCGCTCTTGATCGGAAGGAATCCACCAAAGAAGAATTTCTCCGTCGAAAATCCAGAGCCGACAAGCGCGGTCGGAATCGACGATGGTCCGGGAATAATCGTGAACGGCAGCGCGCGCTTAATGCATTCACGGATCAGTCGCGCGCCGGGATCGGAAATTCCGGGAATTCCCGCGTCGCTGATCAGCGCGATTTTTTCGCCGGCGGCGAGTCGTTCGACCAATTGCGCGGTCCGCATCGCTTCGTTGTGCTCGTGATAACTGATCAGCGGTTTATGGATCTGGTAATGTTTCAACAAAATTCCCGAGTGCCGAGTGTCTTCGGCCGCAACAAGATCGACATCCTTCAAAATTTCGAGAGCACGCATCGTGATGTCGCCAAGATTTCCGATCGGCGTAGCGACGACGTAAAGCATAGTCGGTGAAACGAAATTACACAGAAGGGAGTATTATGAGAACACGCATTTGGGTATTCGCCTGATGTTCCGGCGAATGAGCCGCAACGAACAATTCAATCCGTTGATTGAACTTGGAACGAACCAAGCTATGAAGTGAAGGGAGTGAAGCCGAAACCGGAGATTGAAGGCCCGCGATTTCCAAGAACGGATTATTTCTTACATTCCGGTTTCAGCGGTTGGGGACGCTATTGGTCGAATGATGATGGGCAATTCCGTCGCCACAATCTTGGTCGCGAATATTTAATTGAATCGGCGCGCGAGCGCGCCACCGAGATGGTGGTATTCGCAATTATCCTGGCCACTGCAGCTTGGCCGGTGATCTACATGATCGTGACCATCGTGCAGATGTATCGCAAAAACTGACGACTCAGTTAGTGCCGCGGCGGCCAGAGAAACTCGTCGCGATATTGCGGAGTCGTTTCCGGCGCGAATCCGTGCCGCATGATGTTTTCCGTCACAACGCGGGGGACAACAAACTGCAAGAGATAATCCGCACCGCCGGCCTTGGTCCCGCCGCCGCTCATTTTGAATCCGCCGAACGGATGACGACCGACCACCGCGCCGGTGCATGAACGGTTGATGTAAACATTCCCGGCGCAGATTTCAGCCTTCGCCCGTTCGATATTGGCGGGACTCCGGGAGAAGAATCCCGCAGTCAGGGCGAAATCGGTGCCATTCGCGACCTCGAACGCTTCATCGAGATCGCGCACTTTGATGACGCTGAGCACTGGCCCGAAGATCTCTTCGCACGCGATTTTCGTTTGGGGACTGACGTTGGTGAAGATTGTCGGCGGAATGAAATAACCTTGCGCGGGAACGTCCGCCCTTTGGAACGCTAAACGCGCTTCTTGTTTCCCAATGTCGATGTATTCCAGAATTCGTTTGTGGGCCGCGCCGTCGATCACGGGACCGACGGTGACGGCTGGGTCCTCCGGATTTCCGACGTGCAAACTCGCGGCCGCGTTCAGCAAACGCTCGATCGCGCGCGGATAAATGTCCTCCAAAATGATCAGCCGCGAACAGGCCGAACATTTTTGTCCCTGGTAACCGAAGGCGGAATAAATTGTGTCCAAAATGGCCTCATCGAGGTCCGCGTCGGAATCAATGATCACCGCGTTCTTGCCGCCCATCTCGCAGATCACGCGTTTGAGCTCGCGCTGGCCTTCGCGCGTTTTTCCGGCGCTCTCCCAAATTCGCAGTCCAACTTCGCGCGAACCGGTGAAGGCGATAAGATCGACATCCTTGTGGTCGACCAAATGCTGCCCGATAACAGAGCCCTTGCCGGGTAGAAAATTTAAAACACCGCGCGGAACGCCGGCTTCCTCGAAAATTTCCATCAACATCGAACCGATCACGGCTGATTGTTCCGCCGGTTTAATAATGACGGTGTTGCCGGTGACAAGCGCAGCCGTGGTCATACCGGTCAGGATCGCCATCGGAAAATTCCAGGGGGCGACTACGAAAGCGACACCGCGCGGCCAGTAGTGCAGGTAGCTCTCCTCGCCGAGCACGTGTTGAGTGAGCCGCGGCCGGCCGATCAAACGCATCTGTTGCGCGTAAAACATGCAGAAGTCCATCGCCTCGCGAATGTCGCCATCTGCTTCAGCCCAGGCTTTACCAACTTCGAAAACTTCCAACGCCGAAAGTTCGTAGCGCCGACGTTGCATAATGTCGGCGGCTCGCTCCAGCAGTCGGCAACGTGTTTCAAATGAGGTCCGGCTCCATTTGTCGAACGCGTCGCGCGCAACTTTGACCGCGCGGTCCGTTTCAGGAATTCCGGCTTCAGCCACATGGCCGACGACTTGGTCGGGATTACTTGGATTGATCGACGCGATCGTTTTGTCGGTCCAGATTTTCTCGCCGTTGATGATGATCGGATATTTCTGGCCAAGCTGCGTGCGCATGTGCTCGATCGCAGCGCGCATGCGTTCCTGATTTTGTTCGTAGGCGAAATTCACGAGCGGCGCGTTTTCGTAAGTATCGCCGGGAGACGTGTCGAGGGAAGCGCCGTTACTGCTGACCTCGACATGTCGCGCGCCATTTGGACTTTGCGTCACAAGTTCGGCGGGATCACGCAGCAGTTCGGCTTCGGATACCTTCTCCGAAAACTTCGCGCGAAGGAATCCCTCGTTTGACGTGTTCTCGAGCAGCCGGCGCACGAGATAGGACATTCCGGGCAACAGTTCGCCGACCGGACAATATTCGCGAACGCGATAACCCATTTCAACCAAGGCGCGTTTGACCGGACCGGCCATACCGTAGAGCAATTGGAATTCGAATCGACTGCGGTCGATGCCGAGTTGGTCCGCCACCGCCTGCGCATGAGCAATGCTGCGAACGTTATGGGAGCCGAACGCCGCGGTCACGATCGATTCGTTTTCAAGCAGAATCCGGGTGAGCACTTCGAAATTGCGGTCGCTTTCCGGTTTTTGCAGAAACACCGGGCAAGACCAGCCGTTCTGGCGCGATTTTATTTTCTCAAAATCCCAGTAGGCGCCTTTCACTAATCGAACGGCGAATCGCACACCGCGATTGCGGCCCCAATCCAGAAGCTCCCATAAGTCCTCTTCCGCGTCGCCCAAATAGGCCTGAACAACAATCCCGACGTGAGGCCAATCACGAAATTCGGATTCGTTGAAAAGCGTTTTGAACAACTCCAGCGTCGCGTTTTTATGAGCGAAGCCTTCCATGTCGAAGTTCACGAACGCGCCCAGTTCGCGCGCTCGCCGCAAGATCGGCCGCAGCTTCGGTGCAAGGTGCGCGATTGCGTCTGCCGGCGCGGCCGGATTCATCTGCGAATAGAGCGCGGAGATTTTTACCGAGAGATTAACGACTGGGAACAAATCGGAATTTTCGCCGAGCGGGTCGGTCCAGCCCTGCGTTTCGCGGCCAAGATATTCAAGCAGCTCGAGACAGCGCGTCGTGTATTCGGTCGCTTCTGTTTCGCTAACGACTGCTTCGCCCAGCAAATCGACGGTGAATCCGATTCCCCGGGCACGTCTTTTCCGAAGCGTTTTCAAAACGTCCTGCGGATTTCTTCCGGCGATGAACTGCCGCGCCATGCCAGACACGTTCCAGCGCAACAACTGCCCGCTGATCCATGGCGCAATCCAGGCCGCGCGGACCCCGGTTCGAATCAACGATTCGTAACCGTTTCGCATGTTCGCAAAGTATTCGTCAAGATGCTGGACGATGTCCGTGCCGCGATGAAGCGACGCAAGAACATCGACAAAGCGAAAGAGCTGCACTTTGAAATGCTCGTCGCGCATCGAGAGCGCCATCATTCGTTGATAAAATCCGGCCTTGCTGAAAAGCGGTTCGGGATGTTGGTCGACCAGCTCAAAAATGCGGTCGCCGCGTCGTTCGATTTCCGTCTGGAGCGCGCCCATGACTGAAAGCTAATCGCGCGATAATCCGAGGTAAAGGCGAGGAATATATTCCAGCCGGGGAAACATTTACCCCGAGATACGGTCACTTTAGGGGTGAATTCCGAATGTTGGGATTAAAGCCGCCTCAGTGCGGCTCAGATTCAGGGAGCAGTTAGAGTGATTTGTCTGGCGGGCCCTGCAGGCCCTGGGGCTCGGGCCCGTCAGGCAATCTTCCTTTGTCGGATTGCGATTTGCCGCCCGCTCCGAACTCGGTTAGCAAGGAATCGCAATGGAGAAACCGCAGGAGCACCATCAGTTCGCGAGCGACAATACCATGGGTGTCTGTCCCGAGGTGTTGGCTGCGCTCGAAGAAGTGAATCACGGAGCTGCCGAATCGTATGGCGATGACGAATGGATGCGCCGTCTCCGTGAATTGGTTCGCGACACTTTCGAAACTGATTGCGATAGCTACCTCGTCTTCAATGGCACGGCGGCAAACGCGCTCGCGCTGGCCCAGCTTTGCCAATCTTTTCACAGCGTTGTTTGTCACCAACAAGCGCACATTCAAACGGACGAATGCGGAGCTCCCGAATTTTTTACTCGCGGTTCGAAGCTACTGCTCGTTGGCGGCGCTGCCGGAAAGATCGACCTTGGTGAAGTCGAAACGGTGATTGCGCGTCAACCCGAATTGCACGCGCATAAACCGCGGGTGATCAGTATTACTCAAGCAACCGAGTTGGGGACGATTTATTCGCGCGACGAGATTGAGGCGGTCTCTGCCGTAGCCCTGAAACATGAAATGTTTTTGCACATGGACGGCGCACGGTTCGCAAATGCGATTGCGACGTTGAAGTGCGCGCCAAAGGAAGTTACCTGGCGCCGCGGCGTCGACGTTCTCTGTTTCGGCGGAACAAAGAATGGCTTGGCGGCCGGTGAGTTAGTTATTTTTTTCGACAAAAAACTCGCACGCGAATTTGATTATCGAGTGAAGCAAGCTGGACAATTAGCATCGAAGATGCGGTTCCTGGCCGCGCCCTGGCTTCGTCTGTTGACGGACGGCGTTTGGTTGAACAACGCGAATCACGCAAACACGATGGCGCGCGGTCTCGCTGATCGCCTGCGGCGTGAAGCCCCGCTCGACGTTGTGTTTCCAGTAGAAGCGAACGCCGTCTTCGTTCGGCTTTCCGGTTCCCTCACGCGCAGTTTGCACTCACGCGGTTGGCGTTTTTACAAATTCATCGAGCCTGATGTTTATCGCTTGATGTGCTCGTGGGCGACGACCGCGGCGGATATTGAGCAACTGGTAACCGATTTGTTGCGTTAAAGAAAAGCCGACTTATAAGAACGCGATGAATTGGAGATGGACGGCGATTGCATCAGTCGCAGTAATCGCAATCGGCCTGACCGGATGCGGAATCGGTCGCGCAATTACGTCGCCCGTTCGTTACGTGTTTCATTCACCCGAGCCGACTCCAGCTCCGAACACAGACGTCACTAATCCGGGCCGACCGCTGCCGGTGCCTTCCCCAACTCCGCGCACTGCGTCACGGAAATCGAGCCAACGACCCTCGAGTGCGACGTCCAAACCCAGTGCGGCCAAGACAACTCCTTCGACGGCAAGTGCGTCTCAATTCCCGGTGGCGAAAGCTGTCCCGGGAAGACCCGGTCTCGTGTTCAATCCGTTCAAGAGCAACGGGGGATACATCGATGTGAGCGGCTACGCACCGGGAAGCAAAGTCAAAGATCCAGACACCCAGAAGATCTTTATCGTTCCATAGGATTTTCTCTCGGTTTGAGGTGTTGCCGCGCACGGATATTGCTTTTCTAGCAAGCATAGAAAATATGACCCCTCTGCTTGTTAACCGACCGACTTTTCATTCAAAAACAGCGATCGCCTTGCTGGGAACGATGCTGCTCTGCGCAACTTTGCCCAAGGCAGTTCAGGCCTATGCGCTCGAAGGGCCAAAATGGCCAAACGGCTCTAACCCAACAATCCAGTTGGAGCTCGGTTCTGCCGGCAGAACGCTCAGCGATGGCAACACTTCCTGGAATTCGGCGGTCTCACCTGCGCTGGATCTGTGGAACCAAGTGATGGGAAGCCTGCAAGTGAATCGGGTGATGAATTCGACCGCGCCGATCGTCTCGGGCGACCGCATCAATTCGATGTCCTTTGGCAGTACTTTTTTTGGTCACACCTTTGGGTCGGGTACCCTGGCGGTCACCTATTACAGCTATTCCGGATCGACGATGACCGAAGCGGACATCGTGTTTAACACCGCTCAGCCATGGGATTCCTATCGCGGTAGTTTGCAGTCCGCGTACGATATTCAGCGCGTCGCGCTTCACGAAAGCGGGCACCTTCTCGGGATGGCGCATTCAACCGTTTCGACCGCGATCATGAACGCGTACATTAACAATTCGTACACGCTTCAAGCCGACGATATTGCCGGCATACAATCGCTGTATGGAGCCCCAAGTGGTTCACCGACGCCGACACCCACGCCGAGTCCGACGCCAACGCCAACGCCAACACCGGTGCCAACTCCTACTCCTTCGCCAAGCCCAACTCCGAGTGCCACACCAACGCCCACGCCTAGCGCTACACCCACGCCGACGCCGTCCGTGACGCCGACGCCCACTCCCTCCACAGTGTCTGTAACGATCTCGGTTTCTCCAAGCAGCATTCAATCCGGCGGGGCGGCGGTGTTCACAATTTCTACGTCAACGCCACCGGCAAACACGATTACCGTGCGGTATAAAATGAGTGGCAACGCCGTGTTGGGTTCCAATTACTCGCTCAGTGGGACACCAGGTCAGGTCACGATTCAGGCGGGCGCAAGTTCGGCGACGGTCACATTGACGGAATTGACTGCCGCAAAGCGCGCCAAGACGGCAACAATGACCCTGACTTCGGGTTCCGGATATTTCGTCGCTCGACCAACCAGCGCGTCCGTGTCGTTAACGAGATAAACCACCAACCTTTCTTCTTCACATGAAAATCAAACACTCTCTCCCGCTCATCTGCATCGGTCTCGCATTCGCGCGCGTTTCGGCAACAACAGTCATACCGCCAACCTTTGAGCAGCTCGTTAAGCAGGCCGAAGTCATCTTTCAGGGAACCGTCACCGATTCTCGTTCCGTTTGGGAAGGCGAGGGCGGCCAACGCCACATCGAGACCTACGTCACGTTTAACATTGAAGACAGCGTGAAAGGTCAGGCCGGTACGTCCTACACCATCCGCATGCTTGGCGGTACCGTTGGTGACGAGACGATGGAAGTTACCGACACCCCCAAATTCAAAGTCGGCGATCGCGAGATTCTTTTCGTCGAGCACAATAACGATCAGTTCATTCCGCTGGTCGGCATCAATCATGGACGATTTCACGTCCAGCATGATGACCAGACTGGACGCGATGTCGTATTCAATGGCGATGGGGAATTGGTGCACGACTTGACGCAGCTAGGTCACAACGAAGAAGCCGCAGCGGCCGCTGACGTTTCGCAAGCAATTTCGGCGGACGATCTGAAGTCCGCCATTCACGCGCAGTTGGGCGACTCAACGAGTCATCCGGCGAAGTAAATTCGCTGCACTCTCTAGGCGATTCCCAGTCTAACGCCGTCCGACCGCGTCTTTAAGGTCGTCGTCTTTTCGCTGGTGCTGGATCTGATCAATGACCGAATGCGTTGTGTCGAGCGAATGCTTCGCCCAATCGTGCTCGTAAGTTTGACGAGGCGCCGGCGTTGCTTGTGCCAATGGCTGTTCGGCCGCCGCAGCTTTTTGCTCGGCCTGCTTCTGCCAGAGGAACAACCCACCACCGATACCGGCGATGGCAATGAACGTTAGCAGACCGCGCATGTCATACTTCGCAGCATGATGCGAGCCAGCCACTTTGCCGCGAAGTCACGCCAATGGTAATTTTAAGGATGCTCTCGTTACGCCAACTCTCAATTGCGGCCTCCTCGATTTTATTAGCGCATTCCGCGATTGGCCAAACCTATCAGGGCAAGGAGTTGGTCAAAGCTTCGCTGGTCGCCAACTCCTCCGCGATTGTTCCGGGAAAGCCGTTCAGCGTTGGTCTGCTTCTCCGAATGGCGCCCGGCTGGCACACTTATTGGAAATATTCCGGAGACGCCGGGTTGCCGACCGAGATCAAATGGAATTTGCCGCCCGCCTGGAAAGTGGGCGAGATTCAATGGCCAATCCCGCTGAAGACAATCGATCCAGGCGACATCCTGACTTACGGTTACCAGGATGAAGTTCTCCTGATCCAGGAAATCACGCCGCCGGCCAAGATCGACGACGCTTCGATAAAACTTTCTGCGCAAGCCGATTGGCTCGTGTGCGAAAAGATCTGCATTCCAGGCAGCGCGAATCTTGCGCTCGAATTGCCAACCTCAACCTCAGCTGAATCGAAGAATACCGACCTGTTCGCGCGTTACCGCCGTTTGCTTCCTCAAAGATTTCCGGATTCGAAAACCGCAACTGAATCCTGGAGTCGCACCGGCAATGATCTCGCTCTCAAGATTACCGGCGAACAGATCGCCAATTACCAAGCGATCGATTTTTTTCCTCTACCGCAAGGAAACACCGTTGTCGGCCACCCGAGCGTCGAATCGCGCACGGGAAGCGAGATCTCGTTTAAAATTCCAATTGAGTCGGCGGACACGAGTTTATCGTCGATGCCGGGTTTGATTGTTTTCGCGCAGCACGAAAACGGAGACGAGCGGTCTGCGTGGGAACTTGGCGCGACCCAAATCGCCGCAGCCACGTCAATTGCGCAACCGTCGCGTGGACTCGCCACGTTTCTGTTTTTCGGATTCATCGGTGGCTTCATTTTGAATCTTATGCCGTGCGTGCTTCCGGTGATCTCACTCAAGATTTTCGGTTTTATTAAACACGCCGGTAAGGATCGACGAGGAGTTTTGCGCAACGGCATCGCGTTCATCGCCGGAATCTTTGTCTGGTTCGTCGGCCTGGCGTCGTTGCTCATTGCGCTGAAGGCGGCGGGTCACCAAATCACCTGGGCGGCTCAATTCACGAATCCGTATTTCGTTCTCGCCCTGAGCGTAATCGTTCTCGTTTTCGCGCTCGATTTGTTTGGCGTATTTGAAATCACCCTCCCACAGGTATTGACGCATCGCATGCTTCATTCGGCTGAGCGCGAAGGCGAAGCGGGCTCATTCTTTCAAGGTTTGTTCGCGACCGCGCTGGCCACGCCGTGCACCGCGCCGTTTCTCGGCCCAGCCATCGGCTTCGCTTTCACCCAATCGTCCGCAGTTATCTTGTTAATGTTCGTCTCCGTGGCTGCTGGAATGAGCGCGCCTTATTTTCTTCTCAGTGCGCAACCAGCGTGGATGAAGTTTCTGCCGCAGCCGGGTGCCTGGATGGTGCACGTGAAACAGTTCATGGGCTTTCTTTTGCTCGCCACGCTGCTGTTTCTAATTTACGTGCTCGGCGCGCAACGCGGCCTCGAAGGCGCAATCTGGGCGAGCTGCTTTTTGTTAATCGTAGCGATCGCCTGCTGGATGAAAGGCGCGTTCATGACGCCGACCGCGTCCGCGTTGAAGCGAAGCGTCGCGCTCTTGCTCATGCTCTTACTCTTGTTCGGCTCTGGCGTTTATTTCATTGGCAATAAATTCCACGCTGCGACCCCTGACCTGGTCCAAATTCAACAGGGTGACTGGCAACCGTTCACGCCCGAGCGATTACAGTCCGAGCGCGATCAGGGCCACGCCGTATTCGTCGATTTCACCGCCGCGTGGTGTCTTACCTGCAAGTTCAACGAGAAGGCGGTTCTGGAGAATTCCGAAGTCCGCGATGCATTTCAGCGTCACAGCGTGGTGAAATTGAAGGCCGATTGGACCAATGGCGACCCGGTTATCACAAAATTGCTTCAACAATTCGGCCGCCCGGGTGTCCCATTATACGTGCTTTACCCGGGGAAGTCGCAGGAGCCGATTGTCTTTCCGGAGTTGCTCACTAAGAATATTCTTCTCAATAAACTCGAAACCATCACTGTCGCTTCCCGATAATTTATGAAAACAAAACTACTCCTAACCGCAATCACTACACTCGCCGCCAGCGCGCTCTACGCGTCCGATGTCCCATCGGTTGGCAGCGCCGCGCCGGAATTCTCTGCGCCGGACGCCAACGGCAAGACGCAATCGCTCTCGGAATACAGGGGCAAATACGTTGTGCTCGAATGGTTCAATCCCGAATGCCCGTTTGTGAAGAAACATTACGGCAGCGACAACATGCAAAAACTGCAGGCTGAATACACCGGCAAAGGCGTTGTCTGGCTGACCATTGATTCCAATGCGCCCGGCTCCGAAGGCAACATCACGGCCGATCAAGCTAAGAAAATCATGGATTCGTGGAAAACGAAACAAACCGCGCTTTTGCTCGATCCAGAAAGCAAGGTTGCGAAGCTTTACGGGGCCAAGAACACGCCCAACATGGTGATCGTCGGGCCGGACGGTAAGATTGTTTACGAAGGCGCGATCGACAGCAAAGCCACGCCGAATCCGGCCGACATCCCGAGCTCGACCAACTACGTGAAGGCCGCGCTCGACGAAGCGCTCGGCGGCAAGGCGGTTTCCAACGCCCAAACGAAACCCTACGGCTGCCACATAACTTACAAGTCCTCCTAATTTTCTGTGGAGGTAGGCGTCTCGCCTGCAATGAACTTGACGGCGGCGGTCATTGCGACCGCCGCTTTTGTTTTATCTCCTCGCGCCTAGCAGCCACGCCAAACGTAAGATCGGCATCGGCGTGACGCGGACGAGGAACATTCCGAGTTTCATGAACATACCCGGAATGACCAGTGGGCGATCGGCTTCGACCGCGGCGAGAGCGTCGCGTGCTGTTTTCTCCACCGAAACGTAAAGAAACTCAGGGCCGTGTTCGGGTTCACCACCGGGACGTTTCGCGACGTCTCCGAATTCGGTGTGGACCGGGCCCGGACAAAGCGCAGTCACGGTCACGCCAGTGCCGCGCAATTCAGCGCGGAGCGCTTCCGAGAAACTATTCACGTACGCTTTGGTCGCTGCGTAAACAGCCATGCCGGGAATCGGGAGAAAACCGGCCGATGAGCTCACATTCAAAATCGCACCGTGTCTTTTTGCGATCATTTGCGGAAGCAGACGGCGAGTAAGCAAGCTAAGCGCTGTGACGTTTACTTGAATGATTCGGTCGTCTCGCTCCGGATCGCTCGTTGCGATCGATCCATAGTCGCCCAATCCGGCATTGTTAATCAAGAAGTCGATCTCGATCCTGTTTTGCTCGAGCCAGCGAACGAGTTCGTCGATTTGCGTTGTTTCGCAAAGATCGACAACGCGGGTATGAACTTGTAGCTGCGCGTTAAGATTCCGAAGTTCTTCGCGCAGTTCGTTCAATCGTTGCTCGCGCCGGGCGACGAGCACGAGAGTTCGCGAACGCGATGCCAGCTGTCGCGCGAACTCGCGGCCAATTCCCGCAGAAGCGCCGGTGATGAGCGCGCTGCAGTTATCTATGTTCATTCAACCACGAAGATCACGAAGAACACGAAGCATGAAAATAAAATCAGCAATTTTCTTCGTGCACTTCGTGCCCTTCGTGGTTGAAGTTGCAACGAAATGAAAGTTCTCGTTACAGGCGGCGCTGGATTCATCGGCTCGCATCTGGTCGAAAGGCTTCTCACCGATGGACATGACGTCGTTATCGTCGACGACTTCAACGATTTTTACGATCCGCAAATCAAGCGACAGAATATTTCCGCGTTTGCGAAAGACATCCGACTGCACGACGTCGATCTCCGCGACGCCGACAAAGTTGGAAATGTTTTCCGAGATGAGAAATTCGAAGCAATTTTCCATTTGGCCGCGCGTGCGGGGGTTCGGCCATCGATTCAACAGCCGCAGCTTTACTACGACACCAACGTGGCGGGCACGCTGCATTTGCTCGAAGCGGCCCGGGCGAGTGGAGTTAAACGATTCATCTTCGCGTCCAGCTCGTCAGTTTACGGTGCGGCAAAGAAAGTTCCGTTTTCAGAACAGGAACATCTGGCTCAAACGTTGAGTCCGTACGCAGCCACGAAAATTGCGGGCGAGTTTCTCTGCTCGACCTACTCGCATCTCTACAAAATGCGGATCGTTGCGCTTCGCTACTTCACGGTTTACGGCGCGCGACAACGACCCGATCTCGCGATTCATCAGTTCACCCGAAAAATCCGTGCGGGTCAGCCGATCGATCAATTCGGCGATGGCAGCACACGTCGCGATTACACCTACATCGACGACATCATTCAGGGAACGATGGCTGCGCTAAAATACGACGGCCCGGCGTTCGACGTTTTCAATTTGGGTGAGAGCGACACGATTCAGCTCAAAGATTTGATCGCGGCGATCGAGAAGACACTTGGCAAGAAAGCGAAGATCAATCGGTTGCCGGAACAGCCGGGCGATATGCCGTTGACCTGCGCCGACATTTCTAAAGCGCGCAAACTTCTTGGGTACAACCCGAAGACGAAATTCGACGACGGTTTGCCGAAATTTGTGGATTGGTTTTTGAAATCGCGCGCTCCAAAATGACGGTTTGTCATCCTGAACGGAGTGAAGGATCTCCCATAAACTCGGGGATCACGCTGATTCAGTTGTGTGATCTTCGCTCCGACTGTGAGATCCCTCGCTTGCGCTCGGGATGACAGCTCGGGGCCCAGACCCGCACGAAAATGTCGATCATGCAGAGGCCGATGGAAAATGTCCCATTCGATCAGCGTGCTTGTTTTATCGCCGGTCAGGCGAAATCGGGAACAACGCTTGTCGCCGCGCTGCTCGATAACCATCCGGAGCTTTTAGTTCTCCCGCAGGAGACGGCCTATTTCCCAACCGTGTTGCGAAAATATCGCGATGCCGGACGGCGAGTGCAATTTGAATACCTGACCAAACAATCTTTCTCGCGCGTGCTCTTCGGCGGCGAAGCAAAATGGCGCGAGCACCAATACAAAAACTTTCCACAGCGGAAGTTTCAGGAAACCTTCGAGCGAGTTGCATTCGACCCCGCAAACGCACAACGCGATTTGCTCGCGCTGATGGCGGAAGCATACGCGACGACAATTGGCGTGGCGCCCGACCGCATCAAATGCTGGGTCGAAAAGACGCCCGCGAACCGAAATCACGTCTACGAAATCTTCGCGCGCTTTCCGAATGCGAAGTTACTGGTCACGCTGCGCGATCCGCGCGCAATCCTGGCGACGCAGATCGCGCTGGAGAAAACCCGCCGGACGAAGCGCTTTTCGGCTTATTACGTGATCGCGCACTGGCGCGTCGCGGCGAAGCTGGCCCTCAGGGTTCGGGCTGGAGATGTGCCGGGACTATTCGTTCAGTTCGAACAACTCGTCAGCGAACCAGCAACGGTGATGAAAGAGGTTTGTAATTATTTGAATATTCAATTCGACCCCGAGGTTGTTTTGAGCCCAACGAAAATTGGTGAGCCGTGGGGCGGAAATTCAGCCGCACAAATCGCGTTTTCGAAGATCAATGCCGCGCCGGCGTCGCGTTGGGAACGCGAATTGAGCGAAGACGAGATCGGTTGGGTGGAGCGCCATTGCCGCGACCTGATGCCGGAGTTTGGATACCAGCCAAGATTGAGCCAAAGAACTCTTCGGCATTTTGCCAAACCGATTCGCGGCGAGCGGCTGCGCGAATATTTGAAATCCCGCCTGTATTCAATACGTGACGCCTGGATTCGCCCTTCGAGTTGATATTTTCTTCCCCTTGCAAACCCCGGATGAGCGGACGATAATCGCCCCGTAGATGCTGGGAGTCTGATCGATCTCGCATCCGTTCTATTGAGGCTAAGAGTATGAAGCGAGGTTCGTCATCTTCGCGATTTGATTGGCTGAGCAATACGGGCTGCATCCGGAGACAGATCTATTTCCAGTGTGACGAGGTGGAGTTTCCAGCGGCGTCGCAGACTGATTGCGACTTGTGGACCTTTCGGGATTCGCGAGCCGCGGACCGTGCATCGTTGGATGCGCTCCACCCAGTGAACAACTTAACAAATAAGGATCAACATGAACTCGCATTCATACGGGAAAGGCCAGCGTCACGGACGCGGTCGCTCTCGACGTCGGGGAGGGCGCGGGCGTTTCCAAGACCAACAACGCACGCAGACTCCGAAGCAGAAAACATTTTGGCAACGCATCGTCGCATTTTTTGGAGGAAACGACGGTGGCCAAAGAAAATCGGCTACGCCGTCGCGTAACGGCCAGCATCAACATCAGCAACAACCGCAGCACCAACGCGAGCCGCGGCCACAACGCAAGCCTGAGTCGATCGAAGTGACTTCGCCGCGTCTTTACGTTGGCAATTTGTCATTCGACGCGACCGAGAGCGATCTGTTCGAGCTCTTCAACGGCGTCGGCCACGTTCAGAACGCCGAGGTGGTGAGCTATCGCCACAATCAGCGCTCAAAAGGCTTCGCCTTCGTCTCAATGCAGACGGTCGAGGAAGCCAAGCGCGCGGTGGAAGAATTGCACGACAAGGAATTCCTTGGGCGCAAGCTCGTAGTCAGCGGCGCCAAATCGAGCGAACACTCGAGCGAACATTCGCACGAGTAACATCGGCGCGTTCGAAATTTATCAGCGGGAGATGCTCGTCGGTCGGGCATCTCTCGTTTTGCTTTCACTGCCCCAATGACGAAATTCGAATGACGAATTACGAAACAACTCCGAATACCGAAGCCCGAATATTTTTCGTCATTCGGACTTCGGGCTTCCTTCGACCTTCGACATTCGTGCTTCGTCATTCATGAAAAACTTGTTTTTCATGGTCGGGCCAACCGCGACTGGCAAATCCGACCTCGCAGCCGACGTCGCGCGCGAGCTCGATGCCGAAATTGTAAGCGCGGATGCGTTTCAAATTTATCGAGGCTTCGATTTGCTAACAGCGAAACCGGACCACGCTATACTTGCCAAGGTTCCGCACCATCTCGTCGGCACGGTGTCGATCTTGGAAGAGATGAACGCCGAAAAATTCCGAAAACTCGCGCTGCAAGCGATCAGCGAAATTCATTCGCGCGGAAAATTGGCGATCGTTGTCGGCGGAAGTGGTCTTTACATCAAAGCGCTAACGCATGGCCTTTCGGTCGTCCCCTCCGCGGATCCGCGTTTGCGAGCGCATTTAAACGCGTCAAGTCTGGCCGATTTGCAGAAAAAAATGCGCGGACTCGATCCCGCGATCGCAAAAACGATCGACCTGAAAAACCGACGGCGACTGGTTCGAGCGATTGAAATTTGCATGCTCACCGGGAAACCGGCGTCGGTGCAACGCACCACATCGCAAACCGAAACAACTCATGGCGCGTTTGTTTTTCGAGATCGCGACGATCTTTATCAGCGGATCAATCGCCGCGTGGAAACGATGTTTGAAGGCGGGGTGATCGAAGAAGTGAGTGCTGCCGGCAAGCCGGGCGAAACAGCTTCGAAGATGATCGGCATGCGCGAGATTCGCGCGATGCTCGATGGCAAGATGTCGATGTTGCAGTGCGTGGCTGCGATTCAACAAGCGACGCGTCGCTACGCCAAAAGACAGTTGACCTGGTTTCGGCAGCAAACTAATTTTCAACTGCTGAATTTATCGCTTCTGAATCACGTCGAAGCTGTGAGACGGATTTCGCAACTCGCGAAGACGTTTGGGAGTCCCGCAGGGAATGATTGAAACACGTCCGAAAAAAAATCACGAGCGCGCTCTCTTAATCGGTCTCGAAAAACAAGGCGTCTCGAAATGGGACCTCCGGGATTCGCTCGAAGAGCTGGCGGAGCTGGCCAGCTCGGCCGGCGCGGAAGTGGTGGACACGATCACGCAAAAGCTGGATCGGCCGACTGCGCCTTACTACATCGGCAAAGGCAAAGCCGAAGCGATCAAGCATTCCTTCCAGGATCGAGAAGTCACGTCGGTGATTTTTGATGACGAGCTTTCACCCGCGCAGGGACGCAATCTGGAAAATCTGCTCTCGCGCAAAGTGCTCGATCGCACCCAGCTGATTCTCGACATTTTCGCGCAACGCGCGCGAAGTCGCGAGGGCCGATTGCAAATCGAATTGGCGCAATTGCAATACTTGTTGCCGCGACTAACGCGAATGTGGGATCACTTGTCGCGCCAAACTGGCGGCATCGGCACGCGCGGTCCGGGTGAAACCCAATTGGAAGTGGACCGCCGCCGCGTCCAGGAACGAATCGCGCGACTCGAGCGCGAACTGGAAGCAGTTCGCAAAACGCGCGCCGTTCAACGGCAGGGACGCAAGCGTCATCAGTGGCCGGTCGCTGCCGTGGTTGGTTACACGAACGCCGGCAAGTCGACGCTACTGAATTTGCTCACCGGCGCGGACGTTGTCGCGGAAAACAAACTCTTCGCTACGCTCGATCCGACAACGCGCAGCTTCGTTTTGCCGAATAAGCAGCGAGTGCTACTCACCGACACCGTCGGATTTCTACGCAAACTTCCGCATACTCTGATCGAATCGTTCAAGGCGACCCTCGAAGAAGTGAGCGAAGCCGATTTGCTCATTCATGTCGTCGATCTTTCGCATCCGCGGGTGGACGATCAGATCGAAGCGGTCGAAAAAGTGACCAAAGAGCTGAACGCGTTCGGCAAGCAGACCGTGATCGTGTTCAACAAGATCGACAAGGTGTCGAATCGCGACCTGATGGACACGTACGTCAGGCGTTTTCCCGGCAGCGTCGCGATTTCCGCGCGCACTGGCGAAAACGTCAACCAGCTGGTGCAGGCACTGCAGGACGCGTTGAGTGCATGGCGATTGCGCTCGCGATTCAAGATTCCGGCAAGCGAGTCGGCATTGATCGCTGAGATCCATCGTGTTGGCCACGTGCTGGAACTAAACTACGAAGGCAGCGACGCGATCATCGTGGCCCACG
This sequence comes from uncultured Verrucomicrobiae bacterium, assembly GCA_963814965.1. GTDB lineage: Bacteria > Verrucomicrobiota > Verrucomicrobiia > Chthoniobacterales > UBA10450 > AV40. The sequence goes on along the minus strand of CAWFFA010000026.1, from coordinate 240,249 downwards.
TTCCTCCCGAGCTGGCGCAGAAACTCGAGCGCTTCGCGCAACAAGGCTAATCCCGGCATTGTAGGGCAGGCGCTCCGCCTGCCAGCCTTTGAGACGGCAAGGTCGCCGCGGCGACCGCTTGCCCTACAATTGCTTCGCACGCTGAATCAGCTTCGTTCAGGATGACAAACCATGACTGCGCGCGATCGCGTCAAAGAACTGATCAAAGTTTGGCCGAAAGTTTATCCGGACGCGCACACCGAACTGAATTTCAGAACGCCGCTTGAGTTGTTGATCGCGACGATTCTTTCGGCGCAATGCACCGACAAGCGCGTGAACATGGTCACGCCGCTACTGTTCAGGAAATATCGGAGCGCGAAAGATTATGCCAACGCGCCGCCGAGCGAATTGGAGAACGCAATCAAGTCGACAGGTTTCTTCAACAACAAAGCGAAAAGTATTCGCGGTGCGACAGCAGCGATCGCGAAAAAGTTTGGCGGCAAAGTTCCGAACTCGATGGAGAATTTGCGCGAGCTGCCGGGCGTCGGACGCAAAACTGCGAACGTGGTTTTAGGAAACGCGTTCGGGATCAACGAAGGAATTGTCGTCGACACCCATGTGATCAGGTTGTCGCAGCGGCTGGGCCTAACGAAACACAAAGATCCTGAGAAAATTGAGCAGGACCTGATGAAGCTCGTCCCGCAGAAGAATTGGGCGGTTTGGAGTCATTGGCTGATCTGGCACGGACGCCGGCGCTGTTATGCGCGCAAACCCGATTGTCGATCTTGCGAGATTTTCGATCTTTGTCCGAGCGGAAAGAAATTCATTCGTACCGGCGAGGCGCGTTCAGCCTAACGAGTCGATTCGCCGATGTCGATTTTGGTGCGAGAAGGCGAGGAGTCATTCATCACTTCCCCAAAGCTGTTTCGCATTTGGCGATCTCGCCGGCGATTTCTGTGGCCCACTGCTTGTTCGAGCCCAGGATGCCTCGGCTTCGCAAGTCGTCGAGGACAGCTAGGGTTTGGCGAAACATGTCGCGAGCAGCCATCATGCGCTCCCTCTTTTCGTTAGGCGATGCTTTTGGAAACGTAGCAAGATCGACATATGCATAACCAAGATATTCGTACGCTTGCCCTCTCCCGAGATGGCGCTGTCTTGCCTCCAGTAATTTCCTGGAGCAGAGCGAGCGCCTTGCGACATTCTTCGAGCGCGGGATCAACCTGGCCAAGCCGCGCCTGCATATGAGCCATGCCACCGCGACAAGTGGCGACCAGGAATTGCGAGATTAAATCTGCCGGAGCGTCTGCTGCCACCTTTTCATAACTCTCCAGCGCTTTGTTGAAGTGCAGGAGAGCTTGAGAATTATCCGCCAGCTCGACCAGGAAGTCGGCTATTCTCTTGTGTGTATATGCGAGATCCTTACGGGTTAACGCATTACCTGGATCGGCGACGAGTAATTCTTCATCGAGCGCTGCCGCGGTGAGGAAATCCTCCAGCGCGCCCGCCTTATCACTCCCTTTGCGAAAGTCGCCCCCATGCTGGTAGGTCACCACAAGGCGGCGGCGGTAGTCAGCGTTTATTGGATCCTCCGCGAGTAACTCTTTTCCCAACGCTAGCGCCTTGCTATTGGCCTCAATGGCGCCAGCGATGTCGCGCTGCTCCGACAGGATGTATCCGACTTTGTCCTGGCTAGACCAGAGTTCGCGACGATACCTTGCGTCTTGCGGATTGCTGGCGGCAAGCTTTTCGCCGATCGGCCAGGGCTGCGCGATGTTGTTCAAGTGCGCCGGCAAGATCGCCACGCTTCTCCAGCGCCGCTCCGAGCTGATTGCGAGTACCGGCGAGCTCAAGCTGGAGCTCTTCATTGCCGGGCTGTTCCCGCGTGAGATCGAGGTAGAGCGCAAGGGCTTTCCGAAGATGCTCGTATCCATTGTTTTCCTCCTCCGTGTCCAACAGCAGGAACCCGATTTTTTGGTGGCTGCTGGCGAGGTCGCGCCGAGCCTGCGCGTCACCGGGGTTCGCCGCGATGAGGACTTCGCGAATCCTCAACGCCTTCGTGTAACTCTCCATCGCGCCGGCTTTGTCGAGAAGACTTCCGCTCGATATTCCTCCGCGCACGTCGCCCACTCGCTCGTAAGCGGCCGCGAGTTCGCGCTGCAACCCAGGGTCACCGTGGGCTTCGCCCGCCAGACTGTCGAGGTAATTGAGAGCATCCTTGACCAATCGCTCCCGCACCTTGGTCGCGCCGGGCAAAGATTTGATGGCATCGTGATAATCGAACAAAACGCTGTTCGCCAGCTTGCGCACCTCGTTGAAACGCCGCTCGGCGCGAGCCTTCTCCCGCGTGGCAATGCGCGCCTGCCAGCTTGTCGCAATGATGCCGCCAATCAGACTAACGAGCACGAGCGCAGCGGCAGCGAGAGCTAGCTTGTTCCGCCGCACGAATTTGGCGGTTCGATAGCCTGCGGTATCCTTGCGTGCGTGGACGGGCCGCTCCTCCAAATGCCGCCGGATGTCTTCCGAGAATTGTTCAACCGATTGGTAACGGCGCGCCGGCTCTTTGCGCAAGGCTAGGAGCACAATGTTGTCGAGATCGCCGCGAAGAGATCGTGAAAGGTGAACAGTGAATCGCGAATCGGACGAATTCACGACTTTTAACCGCGGTGCTGGGACGCGTTGGTTCCTGCTCCGTGATCACGCGCGCCACGTCATAAGGCGACTGACTCGTGAACCGATAGGGCAATTGCCCAGTCAGCAACTGATACAAAACCACACCCAGCGAATAGACGTCACTCGCCGTCGTCATCGGCTCACCGCGTACTTGCTCCGGGCTGGCGTACTCCGGCGTCATCGCGGGCATGGCTGTGATGGTCGCGAGTGTCGCTGCGCCGTCATCGACTTGGATGATTTTAGCGATGCCGAAATCCAAGAGCTTGGGTACGCCCTCCAGAGTAACCAGAATGTTGGAAGGCTTGAGGTCGCGGTGCACGACGAGATGTTGATGCGCATAGGAAACTGCGCCGCAAACCTGGCGGAATAATTCCAGCCGTTCATTGAGAGCGAGATTCTTTTCCTTCGCGTAACGATCGATCCGCTCTCCCTTTACGTGCTCAATGACGAAATAGGGCAGGCCATCTTCGGTTTCCCCGCCGTCGAGGAGGTGGGCGATGTTTGGATGTTTGAGCGAAGCCAGTATTTGCCGTTCGTGTTGAAAGCGCCGCAGCACCGACTCGGTGTCCATGCCCCGTTTAATCAGCTTGATCGCCACCTGCATCTTGAACTGCTGGTCCGCTCGCTCCGCGAGGTAAACCTCGCCCATTCCGCCGGTGCCGATGCGCTCGAGCAGTTTGTAGTGACCGATCGTTCTGCCGGTTGCAGCCGGAATTTCCGCCTCACCGAAAACTTCGGCGGCCAGCTGTGCCGGTGGATCCACCATGAATCCGTCCGCCTCCTGACTCGACTTCAGTAGGGCGTCAATCTCGCGTCGCAGTTCCGTATCGTTGCCGCAGTTCTTGTCGAGAAAAGCCGATCTCTCGTTAGGCCGCAATTGTTGCGCGGAGTGAAAGATTTCTTTCAGCCTGTGCAGTTGCGCCGAGCTCATGTTGCGATCAAGGCCTAGCGAGTTCTTTGTGCAACCACGCTTTCGCAAATTCCCAGTCCCGGCGGACGGTGATGCCGGAGATGCTCAGCACCTCGGCGATCTCGTCGTAGGTCATACCGCCGAAATACTTCAACTCGACTACCTGACTGGCGCGTTGACCCAGTTGGGCGAGTCGTTCCAGCGCTTCATTCAAAGCGACCACGTGTTCGGCCTGCTCTTCGACGAGCGCGGCCGTTTCAATTAGTTCGACATTGACTGCGCCCGAGCCCCGTTTCGCCCGCTGCCGGCGCCGCGCGTGATCGACCAGGATGTGCCGCATCATGCGGGCTGCCCCGGCAAAGAAGTGAGTGCGATCCTGCCAGTGCGCCTTGGTGCGTTCGGCCAGGCGCAGGTAGGCCTCGTTCACCAGCGCGGTCGTCTGCAAAGTGTGGTCGGGTCGCTCGCCGCTCATATAAGTATGGGCGAGCCGGCGCAGTTCCTCATAAACCAGCGGCGCGACTTCATCCAGTTGCGCGCTTTTCCAGTAACCGGTTTCCGCCAGCAAATCAGTGATTTGGGGGGGAAAGTGAAGGAGGCCCCATGAGTAAGATCTGAACACAAAATAGCCAATGAGACGATGTAAAAAACGACAGAGATCCTCCCCGGAAAGAGATTCAATGATCAGTTTCGGGCGGCTTTGGCGCTTGGATGGGTAGAAGTATGAAACCAAAAATCCTATCCCGAAGCCTGGTTAGTTCGATCCTGTCGATCTTGCATCCCGAAATTTTTCTCGCTGTCGCGCTGGCGGGTCTTACTTTGTCGTCAACGGCTCAAGCGCGCGGTCATCGCGTCATACCAACTCCCACGCCGACTCCAAATCCTAGCCCGACGGTGACGCCCGTTCCGACTGCAACTCCAACCCCGACGCTAGATGGCGACCTGGGGAATGGCAACACAGCGGAAGGCAGCGGAGCGCTCGCGAGCAACACTAGCGGCGCCAACAACTAGGCAATGGGTTTTAACGCGCTCTTTAGCAATACAACTGGCATGCGCAACACGGCCACCGGTTACCAATCGCTCTTGCGGAACGTAAGCGGCAGCTTCAACACCGCCAATGGCGTTGACACGCTCCAGTTCAATACCGGCAATGCCAATACGGCCATGAAAAAAAAAAAAAAAAAAAAAAAAAAAAAAAAAAAAAAAAAAAAAAAAAAAAAAAAAAAAAAAAAAAAAAAAAAAAAAAAAAAAAAAAAAAAAAAAAAAAAAAAAAAAAAAAAAAAAAAAAAAAAAAAAAAAAAAAAAAAAAAAAAAAAAAAAAAAAAAAAAAAAAAAAAAAAAAAAAAAAAAAAAAAAAAAAAAAAAAAAAAAAAAAAAAAAAAAAAAAAAAAAAAAAAAAAAAAAAAAAAAAAAAAAAAAAAAAAAAAAAAAAAAAAAAAAAAAAAAAAAAAAAAAAAAAAAAAAAAAAAAAAAAAAAAAAAAAAAAAAAAAAAAAAAAAAAAAAAAAAAAAAAAAAAAAAAAAAAAAAAAAAAAAAAAAAAAAAAAAAAAAAAAAAAAAAAAAAAAAAAAAAAAAAAAAAAAAAAAAAAAAAAAAAAAAAAAAAAAAAAAAAAAAAAAAAAAAAAAAAAAAAAAAAAAAAAAAAAAAAAAAAAAAAAAAAAAAAAAAAAAAAAAAAAAAAAAAAAAAAAAAAAAAAAAAAAAAAAAAAAAAAAAAAAAAAAAAAAAAAAAAAAAAAAAAAAAAAAAAAAAAAAAAAAAAAAAAAAAAAAAAAAAAAAAAAAAAAAAAAAAAAAAAAAAAAAAAAAAAAAAAAAAAAAAAAAAAAAAAAAAAAAAAAAAAAAAAAAAAAAAAAAAAAAAAAAAAAAAAAAAAAAAAAAAAAAAAAAAAAAAAAAAAAAAAAAAAAAAAAAAAAAAAAAAAAAAAAAAAAAAAAAAAAAAAAAAAAAAAAAAAAAAAAAAAAAAAAAAAAAAAAAAAAAAAAAAAAAAAAAAAAAAAAAAAAAAAAAAAAAAAAAAAAAAAAAAAAAAAAAAAAAAAAAAAAAAAAAAAAAAAAAAAAAAAAAAAAAAAAAAAAAAAAAAAAAAAAAAAAAAAAAAAAAAAAAAAAAAAAAAAAAAAAAAAAAAAAAAAAAAAAAAAAAAAAAAAAAAAAAAAAAAAAAAAAAAAAAAAAAAAAAAAAAAAAAAAAAAAAAAAAAAAAAAAAAAAAAAAAAAAAAAAAAAAAAAAAAAAAAAAAAAAAAAAAAAAAAAAAAAAAAAAAAAAAAAAAAAAAAAAAAAAAAAAAAAAAAAAAAAAAAAAAAAAAAAAAAAAAAAAAAAAAAAAAAAAAAAAAAAAAAAAAAAAAAAAAAAAAAAAAAAAAAAAAAAAAAAAAAAAAAAAAAAAAAAAAAAAAAAAAAAAAAAAAAAAAAAAAAAAAAAAAAAAAAAAAAAAAAAAAAAAAAAAAAAAAAAAAAAAAAAAAAAAAAAAAAAAAAAAAAAAAAAAAAAAAAAAAAAAAAAAAAAAAAAAAAAAAAAAAAAAAAAAAAAAAAAAAAAAAAAAAAAAAAAAAAAAAAAAAAAAAAAAAAAAAAAAAAAAAAAAAAAAAAAAAAAAAAAAAAAAAAAAAAAAAAAAAAAAAAAAAAAAAAAAAAAAAAAAAAAAAAAAAAAAAAAAAAAAAAAAAAAAAAAAAAAAAAAAAAAAAAAAAAAAAAAAAAAAAAAAAAAAAAAAAAAAAAAAAAAAAAAAAAAAAAAAAAAAAAAAAAAAAAAAAAAAAAAAAAAAAAAAAAAAAAAAAAAAAAAAAAAAAAAAAAAAAAAAAAAAAAAAAAAAAAAAAAAAAAAAAAAAAAAAAAAAAAAAAAAAAAAAAAAAAAAAAAAAAAAAAAAAAAAAAAAAAAAAAAAAAAAAAAAAAAAAAAAAAAAAAAAAAAAAAAAAAAAAAAAAAAAAAAAAAAAAAAAAAAAAAAAAAAAAAAAAAAAAAAAAAAAAAAAAAAAAAAAAAAAAAAAAAAAAAAAAAAAAAAAAAAAAAAAAAAAAAAAAAAAAAAAAAAAAAAAAAAAAAAAAAAAAAAAAAAAAAAAAAACAACAGCGGTGACTTCAATACCGCCATCGGCATTGAAGCGCTCTATAGCAACACCACCTGCTTCCAAAACATAGCCAGTGGCCTTTTGCGCTTGCTACCAATACTGAGTGCGCCCGCAACACTGCCAACGGCACGTTCGCGCTCAGTAGCAACATCACTGGCAATTACAACACGGCCACCGGCTCCGTAACGCGCTCACTTACAACACCACTTGCTGCGAAAACACTGCCAATGGCGCTAACGCGCTCTATAGCAACACCACCGGCTCCGATAACGTCGCCAATGGATTTCAGTGCGCTCTATTATAACACCGAGCAGCAACACCGCCAGCGGTGCTTACGCGCTTTATTCATTAATACCGCCTCGGGCTTAACACTGCGAACGGTTTTAACGCGCTCTTAAGCAACACCACCGGCAACTTCAACATCGCAATCGGATTTCGCGCGGGCGGGAAATATCTCACCACCGGCAATTACAACATCGACATCGGCAACTCAACCCCGGCAGTCAAATTAATTCAACAGCGATTCGCCAGACGAAACGAATACAATTCGCATCGGCAATCCGAGTCTGCAGACTAGCCACTTTGATCGCCGGAATCAACGGAGTGACTTTGAGTAATCCGAAAGCTGTGGTCGTCGATTCGAACGGTCAGCTCGGTACTTCGGACGTAGCCTGTGTTCCCGGTCCGCAAGTCCCCGTCCACGGACCACAAGGGACGAGGGTCCTGCCGGATCACATGGACCTGCTGGCCCACAGGGTCGCAGTCCAAAGGAAAAAGGTGACACCGGAGCCGCGGTCCTACCGTACCTCAAGGTCCTGCCGGTGCAACAGGTCCAGCAGGAACACAAGGCGTTCCAAAAGGAGCACAAAAAATTTTTTTTTTTTTTTTAAAAAAAAAAAAAAATTTGGTCCGGACGGAAATTTTTCGAGTGAGTATCTCTTTTTGACAAGCGGGTGGAGCGCACCGGCCGGTTATGCTTTTGTTGGTTCCGGTAGTTTAGGCCTTACTCCCAGCAGCGGGCCGCTCGGCGGGAAGAAGGGCCACGCGGCCGTCATCGTATCAATGTCGATGTTTATCCAGAAGAATATCTGAGACAACATGCTAACTCTCGGGAACGAGTTTTTCTTCAGAAACCGGAAGAGGCTTGAATTAGCGCTCAGCTTCAAGCGCTTCGGGCTCGACGTGACGCATATTAGTTCCCTGATTCTCCGCTTTTGTGCGTAAACGTCTGAATTGATCTTCTAACCTGCCCAATTCCTCGTCGGAAAGCTCTTCAAGGTCGACCAGTTCGTTACGTGCTTTTTTGAGAGCACGAATGATCTCGTCGAGTTTTAAATGCACCGCCTTGGCGTCGCGGTTCTGCGTGTTTTGAATCAAAAACACCATGAGAAAAGTGACGATGGTCGTCCCGGTGTTGATGATCAGTTGCCACGTGTCGGAAAAGTGGAACATCGGTCCGGTCGTCGCCCACACGACGATGATGAGAATGGCCGCGGCAGATGCCCACGCACTTCCCAAGACCGCGGATGCTTTTCGGGCGAAGACACGGAAGGCATCGCGTGACAACGCAAAAGAAATCGTGCTCTTTTCGTGTTTTTTTAGCTCTGCGGTTTGAGTTCGATTCATAAATCTCACTTTATTTTCGCGTTGGAGCCTGAAAATGGCCGCAGCAGATATCGGTTCTCATGACCGACGCCGTAGTCAGCATGGAATTGATTTTCCCGCCGATCTGAGGAAAATAGAGCCCCGCCACGGCCATGCAGCACGTCACCGCATTCTCGCGTCCGGAAACCGTCCCACCGGTGACGGCGGTAGTGCCCAAACGCAATGTTTGGATTCTCGACAGCTGGCGCGACCTGATTCTTTACGTCGGAACTCCGCTGCTTATCATTCCGCTTTTCATGGCGGCGCAGGCGCGGTGGAGCGCGCAGGATATTTATTTGTTCGTCGCGGCGTTCGGCGCAATGGGCCACCACCTGCCGGGAATGATTCGCGCCTACGGTGATCGCGCGTTGTTTGAGCGTTTTCGGTGGCGGTTCATCCTCGCTCCCATCTTTCTCCTGACCGTGTGCGTTGGTTTTTATTTTTGGGACATTAAAACCAATCCGGTGGTGATGATTGTGTTTCTATGGGGCGTCTGGCACGGGATGATGCAGACCTATGGTTTTGGGCGGATCTACGACGCGAAACTGGGTTCGTTTGCCGGACTGACTCGCCGGCTTGATTTCGCAATGTGCGGGGTCTGGTTCGCCGCGGGCGTCATCCTTTCCCCGGCGCGAATGACCGACACGCTTGAGGGGTTCTACGGTTGCGGCCTGCCGTTCATTTCGCCGATCGCGATTCACATTCTGCAACAGACTTTTCTGGTTGCTGCGATTGCGGTGGCGGTTCTGTGGTTTGGCAATTACGTTCGGACGTGGATCGCCGGAACTCGGCAGAATCCGGTAAAGCTGGCGCTCTTTGCCACCAGCATCGCGTTCTGGTGGTATTGCAATAACGGCGTTACCAATATTCTTGCCGGCATCGCATTGTTCGAAGTTTTTCACGACGTCCAATACTTGTCGCTGGTTTGGATTTACAACCGCAATCGTGTGGAAAAGGACAGTTCCATCGGCGGATTCATGCGGTTCATCTTTCGCCGTAGCGGATCGTTGATTGGATTGTACGTCGGGTTGGTTTTTGCCTACGGCTCGATCGGTTACCTGAATTCGCACATCGGGATGGAGGCACTGACGCGCCTGTTGACCGGTGTCGTCGCCGCCTCCGGGCTGCTGCATTTTTATTATGACGGGTTCATTTGGAAGGTCCGCGAGAAATCGACGCGTCAATCGCTCGGACTCGCCGGCGGCACGGCGGACGTAAGCTTGAGTGGTCTTCTTCCAGGCTGGGCAATTCACGGGGCGAAATGGGGGGTCGCGTTTGTGCTTCCCCTGGGCGCGATGTGGTTCGGCAAAGTTTATCGCTCTGCGCCCGAAGCAGAGCGAAATGGTTATGTTGCATCCGATTTACCGTCGAGCGCCCGGGCGCATTTCAACTACGGGGCCTCATTGCAAATGGTTAGCCATCTTGATGAGGCGGAGAAAGAATATGACACCGCCCTGCGATTCGATCCGAGTTATACGAAAGTCTACATCAATCTTGGCCAGCTTTACGAGTCGAAGTCGAAGTTCGATGAAGCCTTACAAAATTACGAGAAAGCAATCCAACTCGATCCGAACAACGGCAGTATTCATTCCGGATATGCTTACGCTCTCGAACGACTCGGCCGGACTGAAGAAGCGCGCGCCGAATATCAGACTGCGATTCGATTAAGTCCGAAATCGGCCCGGCTGAAGTACACCTACGCAGCGTTTCTGGACAAACGAGGCGAGCTCGATGCGGCGATCGCGCAATACCAACGCGCGCTGGATGTCGATCCAAAGCTTGCCGATGCTCATTCCGAGCTGGCAACTGCGCTTTTCACCAAGGGTGACCTTAAAGGGGCGGAATCGCATTTTGTGGAAGCGACGCGCCTCGATCCGAAACGCGCTGACGTTCACAGTAACTTTGGCAGTTTGCTTTTACAGGAAGGCCGAACATCACAGGCAATCATTCAGTACGAGGAGGCGCTGCGTCTCGATCCGACTTTGACCGAGGTTGCGGAAAATCTTCGGATGGCCAAAGAAAGCGACACCCGGTTTAAATCTCGCATCCCCAAATAATTCGTTTCTGAGCGTCGGACTCCATCTCAATCTCGACGATGCATGGCGAGATAAGCCGCTGAATCTCCCTACCATCGACGCGCTCGAATGGGGACCGCGTTTGCGTTTTTGTGCACCGCCGCGGGTCGTCGAAGAGTTCTATCGCGAGTTCTCGGAGCGCGTCGCGCCGTTCATTCTCTACGGCTCGGGCGATTATCATTATTTAAGCGCGCTTTGGGTTCGTCGGGTGGACCAACCGTTCCTCCTTGTCTCTTTCGATAATCATCCCGATTGGGACATTCGTCCGCCGAAATGGGCCTGTGGCGGCTGGATCAATCGCGCGCTTGAGCTTCCGCTTTTGAAACACATCGCGATTTGGGGCTGCGGAAATTTCGAATGCTGGTGGCCGCACAATATTTTCGCCAATCGTCGGGCGCAGCGCGAAGGCGAGCTCGAAGTCCATCCTTGGGCCGATGATCGTCCAATAAAAGATCGACAACGGCCGGGTGCGATCTTGCGCGAGAATTGGCGCGAGCATTTCGAGAGGTTCGCGGCCGATCTTCAAGGCGCGAATGTTTATGTGACAATCGATATGGATTGTCTGGGACGCGGACTCAGCGCTCACGAATTGGGAGAACGGTCGATTTACGTGTCGAGGATCTTGAGTGGGCGCTGGCGAAATTGCGCGAACACAACCAAATCATTGCCGGCGACATTTGCGGCGCGTATTCCAAACCGAAGTACGCGCGCTGGAAACAGGAATTCGCCTCAAATTGGGATCATCCGAAGCTCGACTTGCCGGGGCAGGAAAAAATTCAAGAGGTAAACTTCTCCACGCTTGAGCGATTGTGGCCGGCGTTAACTCATTGAAACGAGCACGACGCCGGCGGCGATCAATAACGTGCCCGCGATCAGTCGCGGGGTTAACTTTTCTTTCAAAATTATCGCTGCCAACACAGCGATGATGATGATGCTTGAACCCTGGAACGGATAAAGATAGCTGAGGTCGAAACGCTGAAGCAGGCCGAGATTTAGACAAAACGAAATAGTCATCACCGAGATCCCAGCGCCCAAAGTGAAGATGGTCCTGCCGATTCCGGAATCCAATGGCGCTCGACAGGATCCATCGCCTTTTTGAAAAGAAGCTGACCGGCGACAAACGTGGCCAGCCAACTCAGAATGAAGACGAGGGCCTGCGCACGTCATAAACGTTCCTCCAATTCGGCCGCGGGCTTGGCAACAATGACCAGCCCGATAATCACGAGGGCGATGCCACACCATCGCAAAGGCGAAATTGTCTCTTTAAGAATCAGCCAGCAGCTAATCGGCACGAGCACGTCAACCGTCCGCGACAAAGGAAACGCGATGGAGAGCGGGATGTATTTCAAAATGTAGAGCCAGATCACCAGGTCCACGATGATCACTGCGATCGCCAACCAGGTGAGCGGCGATTCGAGGGCGTTGATGCCGATCCACGACCAGCTTTTTGTGGAATCGGCCGTGGCCGAAGCGCCAGCCTTCAACAGTAACTCATACACGACGACTCCGATGATGTTCAGGACGAACTGAAACCAGGGATTGAAAAAACCGGACGGTCGATTGTTTGTCATCTTGAGCGAATTCAGTCACGGGCAAGCCGCTTAATGCCAGTCCGGCTCGGACCTTGCCAACCGAAAATTCAAAGCTGATCTGCGTTTGGAAATTTTTTCAAGACCGGATCGTGTCGCGTCGGTTCAAGATATTTGACCGCGAACTGGAAAATCGGATTCAACCATCGCCTTGGTGTGCATCACGTAGAGATCGAGCGGCGCCAGCTCGTGGCCAAGATGCAGCTTCGGGTCGTAGTTGAGCGGACCGCTTGAATAATAACGAATTCCCTGAGCCATGGCCCAGCTGATCACGTCACGAAGGGTGTAAAAATAAAGATAAAGTTCGAACGCGACCGCATAATCAAGCCCGAGGCACTCGTCATGGATTGTGTCGCCGGAAACAAGGCAAAGGCTGAACGCGATGATTTTGCCCGACTGACGCCAGATAAAAAAACGCGCGCGGTCGGGCATGGCTTGGCCGATCTGAACGAAGAATTCTTTAGTTAATACTTCGAATTTCATCGGCGAACGCTCGTGGACCTGGAGGTAAAGTGGAAAGATCTCGTCGACATAAGGAGTGATGTCGGTCACGACCTCCATCTCGATTTTCGTTGCGCGCTCCGCCTTCCGAAATTTTCGCCGCAGACTCTTGCGCGATACATAACCAATTTGTGCGAGATACTCGTCAAAATTCCGGTAATCGATCCGCAATTTCGTCATCGGCATGCTCGGTACGCGGACGTATTTGTTTTGACTAAGCGTGGCCAGTTCGGGCCGATACTTCGCCGGAAAATCCTTCCAGACAATGAGTGAAGCTTTTTGGCGCTTGGCGAACGCCTCAAGGACTGGGGACAGCGCTTTGGCCAGCCATTGATCGTCGTTCGGCACAATCACGCCCAGCTGACCCTCGCCCGCCGCATTTCCGACCATCAGAACGCGCATGGTGAGAAAACGTGGAAATTTTTTGCGGAGCAGATCGACAATCTCGCGAATTTTGCCGGGCACGCCTTCGACCAAATTTTGGCTGAACGAAAAAAATTGGCTGGATCGCGCGCACTTTCCCGGCGCGGTCTTCGAGCATCACGTAGTAATGCTCGAACTGGCCAGCAAGTGTCCGCTCAATCAGCTCGTAAAACCGATGGTCTTTGGACTGGCCGGCAAAGGCTCGCCTCCATGCCTCGTTGCCTTCCAGCGCGCTGATTTTGACAATTTTGGCGACGCCTTCGGGAAAGGGAATCGCCAGCTCAGGCTCCATCTCGATTCTTCGCGGCCACGTTTTCCACTTTGAGTACGCCGCTGCGAATATGGATATCGCGTTGAGGGAACGCGAGCTCGATTCCGGCCTCGCGCAGTTTCTTTTCAATCGCGAAATTTAAATCGCTGCGGTAACGCCTCGGCCGATAACTCATCTCGCTGCTCCACACTACCAGCTCGAATTCGATCGAGCTCTCTCCAAATTTTTCCAAGAACACACTCGGCGCTGGGTCCGATAAAGTGTGCGGATTCTCCTTACCCGCGGCGATCAGTGCGGCGCGAACTTTTTCAATGTCGCTGCCATAAGCGACCCCGATCGGAATGCGAAAACGCACCCGCGGATCACCGTAGGTCCAGTTGGTCACCGGCGAATCGATGAACTTCGAATTGGGCACAATCATTGTGATGTTGTCGTTGGTCACGATCACGGTGCTGCGGGCGCGAATGTGCTGCACCTGGCCAACGATACCGGCGACTTCCACCCGGTCTCCGACTGTGATTGGCCGCTCGGCCAGGATGACGAGGCCGCTGATGAAGTTGCTGGCGATGTTCTGCAAACCGAAGCCAACGCCGACGCCCACTGCGCCGGCGAAAACCGTCAGGGCGCCGAGATGGATGCCGGCATTATCGAGAACGATAAAGATGCCGACGATGAGAACGACATTGCTGACAATCTGGGCGATCGCGTATTGCAGCGAGCGATCGAGCCCGCTCTTCGCGAGAAATCGGTTGAACAGGAATCGTTTAGTGCGCGATGAAAACCAAAAGACCGCGATCAACAATGCGATCAGAAGGAAAATCTGGAACAAACTGAGGTTCAGGCCCGGCATTGGCGCGTTCCACGACAGCGGCACGCCGGCGGCGTTGACGGCGCTCATCGTGAAAAACACGATCGCGGCCAGGCTCAGGATCGTCGTCAGGATCGCAATGAGGTTGGTCTCGATTTTGAACCGGCTCAAAAAACGCCGGACGGCATCGCTCTGGAGGGCACGCGCCGTGAGGAGACCGACAGAAAACCAGACGACGAACGCGATGATCCCAAGAAACGAAACGTCGTGTCCGAAGACGTGCAGCAATGGCTTTTGCAAAAGCCCGAAATCCATTGTCGTTAGTCTGGGCGCGTTGCGCGCGGGCGCAACAAAGGATTAAACAACAAATCCCAAGCACCAAACCCCAGGGAAAACCCAATCACCAAGTTACAACGGCGGAAACGTCTGATTTGAAGATTCCTTGGTGCCTGACGTTTGGGATTTGGAACTTCCGGCGACGAGAATTCCGGCCCACCGAGAAAATTGTTGGAATTTCGCTAGCCGAATTAACCGCCGGCGGTTCCGCCGGTTTCGCCGCCGCCCGTAGTCTTGGCGCGTTCTTTGATGTAATTAATTACGTCGCCAACCTTCTGCAGCTTTTCCGCGTCCTCGTCCGGAACCTCCACGGAAAACTCTTCTTCGAAAGCCATTACCAATTCCACAATGTCGAGTGAATCGGCGCCCAAATCTTCGATAAACGACGCCTCCGGCGTCACCTGTTCGGGATTCACCCCGAGTTGCTCGACGATGATGTCCTTGACCTTTTCTTCAATCGTTTTGTCCGCCATAAAATCTTTTTTGGGTTGGGCGCAACGGTTAACCCACCCACCGCCGCATCGCAAGTAAAACAATCACCTATTTTTAGGCTCTGCAGCGGCACAACGCGCTGGTTTTATTTGCGCATTGGCGTAGAGAACTTCTGTGGCTGACGCGTCTGTCGATCTCGACGAATTAGTCGATTTAAAAATGCTGCCGGCGTGGGTGAGCGAACCGCCGCCTGGCCAGCGCTATGCCGAACACGGTGGCGAAGATCGTCAGGAACGACGTGGGCGGGATCGTCGCGAAGGACGTGGTCCACAGAGAAAACGCCCAACGCCGAACTTCCAGCGCCCAACTTCGAAGCCCGAAGGACCGCGCCGCGAATTCGATCGGCCGGGCGCGAAAGAGCAACGTTCGGAACATCCAGCGCGAGGTGATCGAAGACCTCCACGTCGCGATGATCGCCGGCCCGGCCCGCGCGGACCGCAACGACACAAAGATCATCGTCAGCCCGTCGCAGACAAACCGCTCCCTGCGATTGCCGTGAAATTTATTCCGCGGACGGCCGCGTTCGAGAGCGTGGTCGAGCAAATCAAGTCTGGCACGGTTGCGTATTCACTGTTCGCGCTCGCGCGTCTCTTTCTGGAAAAGGCGCCGCGTCACGATGTGAAGCTGACTCCGCCGGCAGACGTTTCACTTTTTCAACTCGGCGAAAACGGCGCAATTTCGGTCGATCGTCATTTTCTCGAACGCAACGCGTTTCGTTTCGCTCAGGATGATTTTTACAAGGTCGAGGTTACCGAGACCGACCCGATCAAAGGAAACTTTACCAATGTCGCGCGCGACCGATTAAGCGGAACGCTGTTGGGTCCGACGAACCATCACGATTATCAACGGCGGCTGCGAAATCTTTACGAGCAGCGTTTCAGCCGCCGGATGAATTTTGGCGATTTCCAACGGCAGATTCAGCTCGTCACCGATCCGGCCGAAATTGAGAAATGGAAAGAGGAGGCGCGGAAGGTGACGACCTATTCGACTTCGCGCGAACAACCACCGCAGACATTCGCCTCTGCTACTGAAACGGAACGGCACTTCGAGACGAATTATTTGCCGGGACTGGTGCGAACAGTTTCAGAGGTGACGGTCGACGGTCCGGCCAGCCGCCACCTGCACGATCGCGTGTTGAACAGAGTCATTGAGAACGAATGGAGCCGCGAAACGAAATCGCCGTCGCCGATGATGCAGGAACTGGCCGCGCGTTTCCGCGAAGTCGGCCTGCATATTTTTCGACATCGACGCGGGATGTTGTTTGTGTCGCCGGTGTATCCGCGGCAGTTCCGGCACGATGAAGCCGGCGTTTCGGCGCAGGTTCGGACAATTCTGGACGCGATTACCGCGCAACCTCGGATTGGTCGCAAGGAACTTGCCGACAAATTAATTATCAATCTTGCCGGTGATGAGGTTGAGCGCGCCAAGCTCGCACTCGCGTCTGATCTGCTCTGGCTCATCAATGCGGGTTACGTGATTGAGTTCAACGACGGCTCGCTGGATTTACCTCGCGCGAAAACGAAGCAAAAAGAAACTTCTGACGCGGCCGAACCTGAACAAGATGCTGTGGAAGCAGGGGCACCCGCAAACGAAGAAGCCATCGCAAAGATGTCGGCCGCCGAAAAAGAACAACGCGTGGAGGCCGGGGCCCCGCCTGCGGATGAGAAAGAAGCTGTAGAGGTAGCCGTGTCGTCTGCGAATGAGGGCTCGACAGAGTCTCGCCCTACCGAAGAACAACCGACCGAAATCGGCGGAAGTTAGGTGGAACGCGCTCTCCGGGCGCGTTGATCGCGTTAGGGACAACGCGATCCACCATTTACCTAGATCGCGCCGGCTTTTTTCAGCGCTTTGTAAGCGCCGTTCTTATTGATGGTCTTCAACCCGCGCGCAGATACGCGAACGCGGACGAATTTTTTCAGCTCCGGCACCCAGACCCGATGCTCGTGCAGATTTGGCGAGAACCAGCGCGGCACATTCTTGGTCACGTGCCGGCCAACGCCGCCTTTTTTCTTGGCCATACCGCGGCGGCGAATCGTGCTGCCGCGCATTGGCTTCGAACCGGTAATGTCACAAACTCTAGACATAGTGCTTGGATGAGGGGCGCACAAGATGCCGCGCAGGCCCGGATTGTCAAACGATACTTGAACGAAACCGGGTTACTTCCGTCAAAACTTGAACTCGCGTAATCCTCACGCGATGTGCAAGATCGAAAGCGGACAGATTGAATAATGCAAAAGAATAAATTGCGGATCGGTATCGTCGGGGCAGGAGGCATCGTGAAAACGCGGCATTTGCCCGCGCTGAAAAAACATCCCGACGTCGAAATCGTCGCCGTCTCGAACTCGACCTACGAGAGCGGCGAAAAGTTTTGTAAGGAGAATTTGCCGAGCGCGACCCCGATGGCGAACTGGGCTGATCTCCTCGCGTTGCCCGATCTCGACATCATCTGGATTGGCACACCGCCTTACATGCATTCGGCGGTGACGATTTCCGCACTTGAAGCCGGCAAACACGTTTTCTGTCAGGCGCGAATGGCAATGGACCTGGCGGAAGCGGAAGAAATGCTCGCCGTGTCGAAACGTTTTCCCGAGCTGGTGACCATGCTGTGTCCGCCGCCGTTTGGAATGCGCGCCGATCTGCTGATCGAAAAACTGTTGGCTGAAAATTTCATCGGCAAACCGCATGACGTGCGCATGCAAAGTTTCAACGGACAGTATTTGAATCCGGAAGCGCCGGCGCATTGGCGGCAGAAGATTGAGATCAGCGGACTCAACGTGCTCACTCTCGGGATTTACGTGGAAGTGATGCAACGCTGGCTTGGCGAAATTGTTGGCGTGTTCGCGCGGGGCAAAATTCTGACTGCCGAACGGCGCGGCTATCACGTCATCGTTCCCGACATGTTGAACGTGCTTTGCTCCTTTGAGAACGGCGCCGAGGGCGTACTCGAATTCAGTGGAGTCCACGCCGGCGCGCCCAACGATAGGTTGCGCATTTTCGGGGACCGCGGCGCGTTGCTTTATGATTTCACCAACGAACGGGTCCGCAGTGTGAAATATGGCGGACGCGAAATGGAAGATGTGGATGTTCCGAAAGATCTTGTGACAGAGTGGAGCGTGGAAAACGATTTCATCTCGGCGGTGAAATCAAAAGGCCGCAACCGTCCGCGACCAAGTTTCGAGGACGGCGTCCGCTATATGCGCGTCGTCCAGGCCGTGACCGACTCCCGCGCCCGGAACGAATGGGTCCCGATTAAGAAATAGTTTCTACTCTGTCATTCCGAGTCAGCGAAGACGACGAGGGATCTCCTGCGGGGTAACTGATCACCCCAAGTAATTTGTGTGATCCGCGCTCCAACTGTGAGATCCTTCGCTTGCGCTCAGGATGACACGCGCGCGATAATTTGGACTGTGTCTTCATAGCTCAATGCGTCTTGTCGTTACCCTGATTTTGCTTCTTCTGTTGCAAAGCGGCTGCCTAAAAAAGGGCTCGACTGTCGAGATGCTCGGGTCTCGTTCGATGTTCGTTGGTCCTGAAGCAGTCGATCAGCACGCACCCGGCGAGCTCGTTCTTGCGATCGATCTCACTCCGGCCGAGCACCGGGATGCTGACAAGATGTGCAAGTTGCTTCGGTCTAGACACCCAGTGTTACTACGAATTCGAGAAGAACCCAATCAACCGCCAATTCTCGTGTCATCAGTCACGGACGATGGAAAAGCAATTATCCTGTGCAAGACGGTTGCCGAAGCGAATCACGTCATTGATCGCTTACACGTCGGGCCAGTGCATCATTAGATCTGCTTTCCGGATGCCGCATTCACGCGCCGAGGTTGTTTCAGTTGTTCAGAAAACTTTTCCGGAAAGCGCGAATACGCGCCCGCCTTCGCATAAAGCTACGGCGCGGCAGAGCGTGCTCGAGTTGCTCGATACTTACGGCGTTGAATCGTACGAGCGACCTTTAAGTCGTCTCATTAACACCGGCCTTTAGGCCGGTGCTCCTGAGTGTGAGAAGGCCTGAGCCGTTTCAACGGCTTTCGTAACGACGCGGTTGTAGTCCATGTCGCTCAATGAATTCCTTCAATTCATCAGCGAACGTGCGCATCCGATGATGTTCTTCTTGGCCGGCGATGTATCTCGCAACAGCATGCAAATTCGATTCGGATACCGAGAATGCGCCATAGCCACGGCCCCAGGCGAACTTTCCTTGGACGATGTCGTTGCTGTTAATCCAGTGCGACGAGCTTCCCTTGAAGAGTTGCACTATGTCTTCAATGGAGCTGCTAGTTGGCAGATCGATCAGCGCGTGAACATGATCGGCGTTCACGTAATTGATCTTCATGTAGATCTTCTTTTCCTCTGTGTAATCGGTCAGAAATCGTGACACGCGTGATGCGGCTTCTTTGTGCAAAGTCTTTTCGCGATCGTGAGTTCCCCAGATCAAGTGCAGCCAACAGCGGGAGTACCAGTGGAGGGACACAGCGCGGTTAGGCTAAGCCGTTGAAACGGCTTATGTCGATATTGTGTTGTAACTTCACCGGGCTGAAGCCCGGTGTTAATGAAAGTTGCGTATCCCGGCGGAAAATTCAGAATGCGCCGGCGAGGCGTTCGAACAGGTAGCCGATCAAGGCGGTCGCGGGCAGGGTGAAGATCCAGGCCCAGATGATTCGTTCGACCACGGTCCAGCGCATGCCGCTGAAACGTTTCACCGTGCCGACGCCCATGATCGACGTTGAGATGACGTGAGTGGTTGAAAGCGGAATGCCGTAAATGCTCGCCACTTGGATGATCAACGCCGCGCTGGTTTCAGCGGCGAAACCGTTGACCGGTTGCAACTTCACCACGCGATGGCCGAGCGTGCGAATAATTCGCCAGCCACCGGCCGCGGTGCCGACAGCCATGGTCGCGGCACAAAGCACTTTTACCCAGAGCGGCATCGCAAAGACCGGTGTCCGCAAAAATTCAAGCCACTGCGGGAGATGATCGAACCGGCCGGCTTTGGTGCCGGTGAAAAGCGCGAGGGTGATGATGCCCATTGTTTTTTGGGCGTCGTTTGTCCCGTGACTATGCGCCATCCACGCGGCGCTCAAGATTTGGGCTCTTCCAAAGAATCTGTGGATGAAATGGGGCGTGAGCCGATGGAGAATCACGAACAATAAAAACATCACGAATCCGCCGAGAATAAATCCGGCGACCGGCGATGTGATCATCGGCAGAACAACTTTGGGCCAAAGTCCTTCATGCCATTTGATGACCGACCAATTTCCCTTGGCGGTGGCGACTGCCGCGCCGCACAAACCGCCGATGAGCGCGTGACTTGAGCTCGACGGCAAACCAAACCACCAGGTGAGCATGTTCCAGATGAATCCGGCCAGCACCGCGCTGAGCACAGTTCCCATCGTGACGACTTCGGTATCGACGAGACCTTTGCCGACCGTGGAAGCGACGGCCCCGCCGAGAAGTGCGCCAGTTAAATTGAAAAATGCCGCCATCGCGATCGCCTGCCGCGGCGTGAGCACTTTGGTCGAGACGACCGTGGCGATGGCGTTGGCGGCGTCGTGAAAGCCGTTGGTGTATTCAAAGATGACTGCGGCAAGAACGACTGTGAGAAAAAGCAACATGTCGATCTTGCCCCGCCTGGGCGGGGCGGCGGGTTAAGTGTTTTTCAAGACGACTTGAAGGACGACGTTGCCGGCGTCGCGGCAGCGATCGATCACCTTTTCGAGCAATTCGTACAAGTCGCGCAAGAAGATAATGTGTTTGGGGTCGTAATTGCTCTGGTAAAGATCGCGCAACAGCTCGAGCTCGAGGTTGTCCGCTTCGCCCTCGATGTTTTGCAGTTTCGCGTTCATCTCGCGCGCGGTGCCGACGTTCATTCCTTTGCGCAATTGTTTCACCATCGAGAGGACTGCTTCGGCAGCTTGATCGAGAAGCTCGACTTGTTTAGCGAAACTCGGCGTCGGCAAATCCTGCGGAGAAATCAACATTCGCTCGCCGATTTTCTCGACCGTCTTCGGAATTTTGTAGAGAGACGCGGCCAGGGCTTGAATGTCTTCGCGTTCGAACGGGGTGATAAAAGTCTTCGTCAGCTCTTCGGTCAGTTCCTGGGTGATACGTTTGTCCTCGCGGCGGCTTTCCGCGAACGCGGCCAGGTTGGGCGCGGAAGTCTTTCCGTCGATCTTCGCCAGCAGATCGACCAGATGATGGACGCTCGTGTCCGCCTGCTGAGCGCTCGCTTCGAGCAGATCATAGAATTTTGTGTCGTGTCCGAGGAATCTGCCAATTGAGATCATGCCGTATCCGGAATCAGGTCAGTAAAAACATCATGACGAAAGAAGTGGCCAAGTAAATACCGATAAACGCGAGCTCGGCAGTCTCATTTTTCCGAGGTCGCTTCACTCTTGTCTTTGCCGCCTTTGTCTCCCCAAAGATGAAAGGTGTAGGTGAAAACGATATATCCGAAAATCCGGCGAGGATCGTCGTTGCTGAAGTAAATCGCGGGATTGAATTGAAAATCGCGAGTGAGATTGCAGGTGAATCCGATGGTCGACGAATTCTCTTTTCCGCTTTGGAAATCGACCTGCACACGCCAGGTTTTATTGAAATCGTAGGCATAACCGAGAATCAGTTCATTCTTATAGCCGGCGTGAATCGCGCCAATGATTGCCTTGTGGTGCTCGGTGTAATAGCCGGCTTCGACGTACGGTTGAGGGTCGACATTCAGATGCGGTGACCAGTTTATAAATCCAGTGGACAACAAAAACGGTTCCTTGGTCAGAATCCCGAGCTCGGTGCCGAAGATCCAGTCGTCCGGTTGAAATCCACGAAACACCGCGACCTCGGCCCACTTGGTTAGGCCGAGCTCAGCCTGGAGTTCGTAGGGATTAGCGATCCTCTTGTCCTGGATCTGCAAACTGGTCGAAAGATCGCCTTCATCCTGCAAATCCGGCGTGACGATTTGGCTAAGGCCCTTGGTCGTTGCGTGCGCTGATGAAACGGCGATCAGGACGATGGCGACGCCGAACAGGCAACGCGTCATAGCAGCGTGCCGCGCAAAATAAACAGCGCGACATTGAAATAAATCACCAGTCCGGTCACATCGACCAAAGTTGCGACGAACGGAGCCGATGACGTTGCGGGATCCAATCCGAGCCGACGCAACAAGAAGGGAAGCATCGCGCCACCAATGGTTCCCCAAGTTACGACGCCGACGAGAGCGAGTCCGACCGTGAGGGCCACGAGCCAGTGATACTGTCCGTAATCGAAGATGTGGAGATACTGCCAAAGACTGATTCGAAAAAAGCCGATGGTTCCCAGAACTAAACCAAGCGCAACTCCGGCGCGCAGTTCCTTTCCGACGACGCTAAACCAATCGCGCAACCGCAGTTCGCCAAGCGCCATCGCGCGAATCACGAGTGTTGTCGCCTGCGAGCCGGAATTGCCGCCGCTGGAAATGATCAGGGGCAGGAACATTGCGAGAATCGCGGCTTTCTCGATCTCGCCATTGTAACCCTGCATCGCAGTGGCGGTGAGCATTTCGCCAAGAAAGAGAATGATGAGCCAGGTTGCGCGTTTCTTGACCATCCGGAAAAACGAAATGCTCGTGTAGGGCTCATCCAAAGCTTCCAAACCACCGAGTTTTTGGATGTCCTCGGTGGCCTGTTCTTCGGCGACGTCGAGCATGTCGTCGCTGGTTACGATCCCGACCAGGACGCCGTTGGAATCAAGCACCGGCAGCGCGGCGCGGTCGTATTTTCGGAACAGGTTAAGCGCTTCTTCCTGGGAATCGGTCACCTTCAGCGACACGAAGTTGCGGTCGCGAATTTCGCTGACTTTCGTGGTGAGCGGCCGGAGGAGAAATTCCCGCATCCGAACGTCGTCGATCAATTTGTTATGCTCGTCGACCACGTAGATGATGTTCAACGTCTCGCTGTCGTGGCCATATTCGCGGACGAAATCCAGGACTTGCTGCACCGTCCAATCTTCGTGCACCGCGATGAAGTCCGGTGTCATTAACCGGCCGACGCTGTCTTCGGGATAACCAAGAAGCGACTGCGCGACCCGGCGTTCGTCCGGCGTGAGCAGTTTGATTAGCTTGCGCGCCGCTTCGCTCGGCAACTCTTCGAGCAACGCCGTGCGGTCGTCCGGCGACATTTCGTTCAGGATCGCGACCACCTGTTCGTGCGCCATTGCCTTGAGCAGGTTCTGTTGTTCCTCAATGCCGAGATACTCGAAAACATCCGCCGCGAGCGCGGCCGGTAAGACGCGAAAGATGATCACCTGATCGTCTTCCGGAAGATCGAGAATCACTTCCGCGATCTCGACCGGCGGCCATTCCTTGAACAACTCGCGCAACGAATTGAAATCGCGGGCGTCAATCAGACTCCTGATTTCAGGTGCTAAAAGTTTGCCGACCATGATGACCTCCGCGTGCGCGCCCGGGTTTTGTAACATTGTGTTTCATCAAGAGCAATCGTTCCGCACTTGGAATTTGCCGGAAATAACCCTATATGAATAGGATGGCTTCGGTTGCGACGGTCTCCCTTATTCAACGCGAAATTGGTGACGACCGCGTTTGTATTTTGACCTTCGATCGGCCCGAATCGGGCGCGAACATTTTCGACGCCGCGACCATGGCTGAGCTGAGCGAACAGGTCGATGCGATCGAGCACGATAATTCGCTTCGCGGTTTGATGATTACCTCGGCAAAGAAATCGATCTTCATTGCCGGCGCCGATTTGAAAACGCTTTTGAAACAGGCCCCGACCGGTGAGATGCGCGACTTCATAGCGGAAGGCCAGCGTGTCTTCAATCGAATCGCTGCATTGAAAATTCCGACGGTGGCTGCGATCCACGGGGCGTGCGCGGGCGGCGGTTACGAAGTTACCCTGGCGTGCGACTGGCGCGTCGCGTCGGAGGAACCGACAACGCGAATTGGACTGCCCGAGACAACGCTCGGATTGATTCCGGCCTGGGGCGGCAGCACGCGATTGCCACGTTTGATTGGCGAAGACAATGCCGCCGAAGTGATCCTGAAAGGGAAACTTTATTCCGCGGCGGAAGCGTTGAAGCTCGGCTTGGTGGATGAAGTTGTGCCGCGCGAGCAGCTTCTCGATGCGGCCCGACGAAAACTGGCCGAGGGCAAGCGTCCGGCCGCAAAAATTTCATCGGTGAAACCAAAAACTTCGGTCCCGTCCGATCCGAAATCCGCGAGTGCACGTGCGCTTGGTGTCATCACTGCCGGGAACGCCAATCCGATTGATGAATCGCTTCGCCTGGAACTGGAGGCGATTGTCGATCTTGGCAAAACAGAATCGACGCAGAACCTGATCCGAAACTTTTTCCTGGCCGAGAAGTACAAGAAGGGCAGTTCGAAAACTGAATTCCCTAAAGTCGCGCACGCAGCCGTAGTGGGCGCTGGGGTGATGGGTTCCGGCATTGCGCAGTGGCTCAGCTCACGAGGCGTCACCGTGATTCTGCGCGACGTGAATCGCGAGTTACTCGATCGCGGTCTGGCCAACGTCGAGAAAGTTTATGGCGACGCGGTGAAGCGCGGGTTGATGAGCGAGGAAAAGGCGAAGCAAGGGCGCTCGCGCATCGTTGCTTCGACGGCACCAATGGAATTGCGAGATGTGAAATTCATTATCGAGGCCGCTTCGGAAAAGATGGAGATCAAAAAGGAGATCTTCCGCGAGTTGTCGATGCAGGCGGGGGCAAAAACGATCGTGGCAACCAACACCTCGGCGTTGCCAGTTACTGAGTTGGCGAGGTGCACGGTCTCGCCCGATCACGTGATCGGTTTGCATTTCTTCAACCCGGTCAGCCGGATGAAACTGGTCGAGGTTGTTATTGCCGAGGAAACGTCGGAGACAACGAAGGAGCACTCGTTGGCGTTTGTTCGCCAGGTTGCAAAGGTCCCGATAGTCGTGCGCGACAGCCCTGGATTCCTGGTGAATCGCGTTCTATTTCCGTATCTGCTCGACGCGGCCGAACTTTTCGAGGGCGGAACCGACGCGGGCAAGATCGATGATGCGCTCACAAAGTGGGGTATGCCGATGGGTCCGTTGCGTTTGATCGACGAGATTGGGCTCGACGTCACCGTTGACATCGCAACAACTTTAGAAAAAGCCTACGGTAAACGCGATCGTGCACCGGCAATTCTGACTAAGATGCGCGAAGCGAAGATGCTCGGGCGCAAGGGCGGCAGCGGGTTTTATAAATATGAGGGCAAGGCGCAATCGCCTAACGAATCGCTGGCTCAATGGCGCCGCGCCGGCCAGGCAAATAGTGAAGTCGATCTGGCGAATCGATTGATGTTTCTGATGGTCAACGAAGCAGCGCGTTGCGTGGAAGAAAAAGTCGTCGAGTCGCCGGAGGACGCGGATTATGGAATGATTCTAGGAACCGGTTTCGCTCCGCAACGGGGCGGACCGCTGCGATTCGCAGAAGATTTTGGTTTAAAAAAACTCGTGGATGAAATGAATCGACTCGCGCAAAGCGAAGAGAAGTTTGAGCCGTGCGAAATTTTGAAGAAGCACGCCCACGACGGAACAAAATTCTACAAGTCATGAAATCGTCACTCGACGCGCCCCAGAAACCAGTCACCCCCGAGGCCAGCGAGAAACCGGCCAAACCCGAAGCCGTTTCGGTTATCGACACTTCCAAGATGTCGAAGGGCAAGCGTGAGGCGCTTGAGCTGGCGGAAGCTTCGCGCGATCCGCTGGACGAGCGCGGAAGTTTCGCGAGCAATCTTTTTATTGGGCGTTACGACTTCAATCGAATCTATCCGTGGCCGGAGCAAAGCGCCGAAGACCGCGAGGCCGGAAAAGAGTTCTTGGCGAGTCTCGAAAAATATCTCCGCGAAAACGTCGACGCTGATGAAATCGATCGCACCGGCGAGATTCCCCAGAAGAACATCGACGAACTATTCGCGATGGGCGCGTTCGGAGTGAAGATCCCGAAACAGTACGAAGGGCTCGGTTTGTCCCAGGTCAATTATGGCCGCGCTGCCATGTTGCTCGGAAGTTGGGATGCGAACCTGACCGCGCTGGTTTCCGCGCACCAATCGATCGGAGTCCCCCAGCCGCTATTGTTGTTCGGAACTGACGAACAAAAGAAAAAATATCTCCCCCGAGTTGCGCGAAAGGAAATTTCCGCGTTTGCGTTGACCGAGTGGAACGCGGGCTCCGATCCGGCGAACATGAGTCTGCGCGCCGATCCGACGGAGGACGGTTCGGCCTTCATCCTTAACGGCGAAAAACTCTGGTGTACCAACTTGATCAAGGCCGGCGTGCTCGTGGTGATGGCCGTCACGGCGCCGAAGATGGTGAACGGCCGCGAGCGCAAGCAGATCACCGCGTTCATTGTTGATGTCGATTCGCCTGGATTGGAGATCACATATCGCTGCCGGTTCATGGGATTGCGCGCGCTTTACAACGGCATCGTGAAGTTCACCAACGTGCGTGTGCCGCGCGAAAACATGATCGCGAAGGAAGGCCAGGGTTTGAAAGTCGCGCTGACCACGTTGAACACGGGCCGGCTCACGATTCCGGCGGCGTGCGTCGGATTGTCGAAGCGACTGCTCGAGATCTGCCGCAAATGGGCAACCGAACGAATCCAATGGGGCGGCCCGATCGGAAAACATTCCGCAATCGCCGGCAAAGTTGCGGAGATGGCGGGAAACGTTTTTGCGATGGAAGCGATCACGTTCCTCACATCCGGTCTGGTCGATCGCAAAGCCGCGGATCTGCGAATCGAAACGGCGATGTGCAAGATGTGGTCGACCGAAACAACCTGGAAGATTTCGGACGACGCGATGCAGGTTCGCGGCGGCCGCGGTTACGAAACGGCGCAATCGCTGAAAGGACGCGGCGAAGAGGGTGTGCCGGTCGAACGCTTCCTGCGCGATTGCCGGATCAACATGATCTTCGAAGGCTCGAGCGAAATAATGCGGTTGTTCATCGCTCGCGAAGCGCTCGATCCGCATTTGAAGGTCGGCGGCGCGATCTTCAATACGACGCTTCCAATGTCGGAACGACTTAAGGCCGTTTTCACTTCTGGAAAATTTTACGCCGGTTGGTATCCGCGTCAGTGGTTCTCCACCGGCGCCGGTAGGATCGACGGTCTCCATCGCGATTTGCAGAAGCACGTCGATTACGCCGCTCGCACGAGCAAAAAACTCGCGCGCGGATTGTTTCATGCGATGGCGCGGTTCGGCCCGAAGCTCGATCGCGAACAACTGCTGCTGTCACGTTTTGTCGGGATCGCCACCGAACTGTTCGCGATGAGCGCCACCTGTTCGTTTGCTCAGTACAAAATGAATCATGGCGAATCCGCGGACGAAGTCTTGTCGGTCGCGAATTATTTCTGCAATTCCGCGAAGTCGCGGATCGCTCATCATTTTGCCGACACCGCCCAAAACGCCGACAAACGCGGTTACCAATTGACGCAGGAATTGATGGCCGGGAAACACGCGAGCCTGCGAGAGGGAATGGTTAGGTAGAGGCGGTTCACCGAACCGCCACATGGCGATTGAGGTCAATCGCCGCTACCTGCTGGCACTTACCCTGCTCAAGATGCCCGCGTGGCGGGGCTCGTTTTTCTTGGGATAGGAGTCGTGTGCGCTTTGATCGGTCGCATTCTTCTTATTGGCGCGGCTTTCGGCGTAAGTGTGTGGTGGGGACTGGGCGTCTTTCTGCCGTTCGGACCGCTCCTGTTTCGTTTAAATCATCCCGATGTCGCACCGATGTCGCGTTATTTCCGGCTCGCGGTGTTTCCATGTTTGCTCGCATATTTTCTTTTGCAGCCCGGCGGGTTTTCGAAACTGCATCGTCACGAAGCCTTGAAATCTGCCCAATCCCCGGCAGCGCCGGCAAATCATTATGGACTCGAAAAAGTCACTGGTTCGATGCTGGAACAACGTCGGATCGCAAATAACCGCGAATTTCAACGTTTGGCAGAGTGGAACGAGGCGTTGCGTTTGAAAAAACGGGACATTCTTCGCAGCGATGCCCAGGGAAACATCGCTTATCAGGCGGAGCTTGCCCAATACAACGCGGCGTTGGCCAAAGCGACTGCGGATAAGAGCGCCCTCTGGGGGATAAAATAGGTAGCGGCGGTTCACCGAACCGCCATGGCGATCGAGGTCAATCGCCCCTACCTCGGTTGACCAAGCCTGCGGCGACAGCTAATCTCAACGGATGAGTATGCCGCCCATGCTCACCGAGGCGGCCAGCACTTCGCGGCCGCATAGGAGTAAGAGCAAAAATAAAAAGTCTTTCGACGCATCAAGCGTGCTTAACGTGCTCGAAGAGCACATTTTGCTCGATGGCTTCAAGATCGTTATCGATCTGGAAAAAAGCCGCGGCTCTTATCTCATCGACGCCGCGAGCGGGCATCGCCTGATCGATCTTTACGGTTTTTTCGGCTCCATGCCGATCGGATTCAATCACCCGCATTTCGACGAGCCGGAAGTCCAAAAGGATCTTCTTCGGGCAGCGAAAGCGAAGGTCGCAAACTCGGACGTGTATTCCGAAGCTTACGCGGAGTTTGTGGCCACGTTTGCGCGGGTCGCCGGTTTAGCGCCGCTCGATCGCTATCTCTTCATCGAGGGCGGGGCGCTCGCGGTCGAGAACACGCTCAAGGCTGCGATGGATTGGAAAGTGCGCAAGAATGTGGCGGCGGGTCACGGCGAGCGCGGCACCGAGATTTTGCATTTTCGTCACGCGTTTCATGGGCGCAGCGGCTACACCATGAGCCTCACCAACACCGACAAGCGCAAAACAGATTTGTTCGCCAAGTTCGATTGGCCGCGCGTTTCGTCCCCTCACATCGACTTTTCCTTGCCGGAATCGGAACGCGAAAAAGAGGTGATCACTCGCGAGAAAATAGCCGCGCAGGAAATCCAGGCTTGGATCGCGAAACGCAACATCGACCTCTGCGCCATCATCATCGAGCCGATCCAGGGCGAGGGCGGTGACAATCATTTTCGTGGCGAATGGTTGAAAAAACTCCGCGAGATCTGCGACGAGAACGACATACTGCTGATTTTCGACGAAGTGCAATGCGGCATGGGCACGACAGGTAAGATGTGGTGCTCTCAGCATTTCGACGTTTTGCCGGACCTGCTGGCGTTCGGAAAAAAAGCGCAGGTTTGTGGAATCATGGCCGGGCCGCGACTGGATGAAGTGAAAGACAATGCGATTCGGCTGCCGAGTCGTTTGAATTCAACCTGGGGCGGCAATCTGACCGATATGGTTCGCTCGACCCATTTCATGCGCATCGTTGAAGAGGAATTCCTGGTTGAGAACGCGGCCAAGGTGGGTTCCTATTTCCTCGAGCAGCTGCGCGAATTGCAGCAATACGAGCCAATGATTTCCGCCGTGCGCGGTCGCGGATTATTCATCGCGTTCGATCTGCCGGATGGGAAGACGCGAGAGCGCTTTTGGAAAGGTCTTTACAATCTTGGCGTGTTGACGATGCGTTCCGGTGAGCGTTCCATTCGGTTTCGCCCGGCGCTCGACATCACCGCTAAAGTCGTCGATGAAGCGATGGGATTGATCCGGCAATATTGCCGGAAACGGAAATAGCGATGCAATCGGTATTTGAGAAACTCGCGCTCAGCGAGAACAACGCGGGGGTTTTTGACGGCGAATGGCGCGGCGGCGGGGCAAAGATCGACAAGATCTCGCCGATTGATGGCAAAAAATTGGCGAGTATTGGGACCGCTTCAGACGACGATTACAAAAAGACGATCGCTCGCGCGCAGGAAGCGTTTGAGAAATGGCGAAAAACTCCGGGTCCCGTGCGCGGAGAGACGGTTCGACGGCTCGGCAATGCCCTTCGCGAGCTGAAACACGAGCTCGGTCAGCTCGTTACGCTAGAGACCGGTAAGATTCTCGCCGAAGGCGGGGGCGAAGTGCAGGAGATGATCGACATCTGCGATTTCGCGGTCGGCCAATCGCGGATGCTTTACGGACTCACCATCCAATCCGAGCGGCCGAGTCATCGGTTGATGGAGCAATGGCATCCCCTCGGACTTGTTGCGGTGATCAGCGCATTCAATTTTCCAGTGGCCGTTTGGTCGTGGAACGCCGCGCTGGCGGCGGTGTGCGGCGACTCGACTATTTGGAAACCATCGGAAAAGACTCCGCTCACCGCGATTGCAGTGACGAAGATCGCCGAGCGCGTTTGCCGCGATACCGGCGCCGACCCGGCGATTTTCAGTTTGCTGATGGGGGATCGAAAAACTGTCGGCGAAAAATTGTCCAACGACCCACGCGTTCCGCTGGTTTCGGCAACGGGCTCGGTCGCTATGGGATTGAACGTTGCGAAAACGGTTCACGGCCGATTGGGGAAAACGATCATGGAACTCGGCGGCAACAATGCCCTGATCGTTGCCCCGACCGCCGACATCGAAATGGCCACGCAATCGATTTTCTTCGGCGCGGTGGGGACAGCCGGCCAGCGTTGCACTTCAACGCGTCGGGTGATCATGCACGAATCGGTCGCCGAGAGAGTGCGTTCGAAATTACTGAGCGCTTACAAATCGCTCCCGATCGGAAATCCGCTCGATAAGAAAACGTTGATGGGACCGTTGATCGACAAGGGTGCCGTCGACATGGTGCAGGATTCGATTCAGAAACTGAAAGCCGAAGGCGGAGAAGTTCTTTACGGCGGCGAGCGCATGGATCTGCCGGGCGGATGCTACATGAAGCCCTGCCTGGCGAGTGCGAAGCCGAATTTCAAGATCGTGCACGAAGAAACGTTCGGTCCGCTGCTCTATTTAATGACGTATCGCGATTTTGATGAAGCAATCGCGATCCAGAATGGCGTGCCGCAGGGTTTGACCAGTTCCATTTTCACGAACGACGTGCGCGAAGCGGAGAAGTTCGTGAGTGTGGTTGGGAGCGATTGCGGAATTGCGAACGTGAATACTGGGACCAGCGGCGCGGAAATCGGCGGCGCGTTCGGCGGCGAGAAAAATACCGGCGGCGGGCGCGAGAGCGGAAGCGATTGCTGGAAGCAATACATGCGCCGCCAGACGAACACGGTCAATTTTTCGACTGAGCTTCCACTTGCCCAGGGAATTCAGTTTGGCGCGGGCGAGGGAAGCGCGACAACCTAAAGGTGGATCGGGCTCTCCGAGCACGATGTTAAAAATGACGCCGAAGGCGCACTCAATTCAGAATCGCGCCCGGAGGTCGCGATCCACCATCCAAGCGGCGTCTAGGCGCCAGCGGTTGCCAATTCAAACAGCTCGTTAAAATTCTTCGCGCTGTCGATGTTCATAATACAACGCTGCAATTTCTGGCATTGATCTTTGCCGATCACATCCCCGCCGAGCGCGGTAAATTTCACCGCGATTTCGTCTTCGGTCATTGGATCGCGCGGATCGCCCTTTGGAACATCGACCCGGGTTGAGTGTTGTTTGCCGTCGTTAGTCGTGATCGTGACGCGGCTCGGCTGGAATTTCGGGAAGAGAGCTTCGAACTCGTCGTTCGCGACCACTTTCACTTTGTCCATGATCGGAATGAGCGATTTGTCGAGCACGCGCTCCTCTTTGAATTGCAGCGGTGTCACCATTCCATCGACGAGTCCAACGGCCATGCAATACGGCAACGAGTGGTCGGCGGTTTCCTTCGAATCGGGTCGATACTTGTGCGGATCGCCCAGGATGTCCGCTGCGCGCGCAATGACTTCGACTTTGATCTCCTTCACCTCGCCGGCCTTGATCTTGTTCTCCTTGATTGTCTTCATCATTGCGGTGAGCGGCGAGTGACTCAGCG
Organism: uncultured Verrucomicrobiae bacterium; assembly: GCA_963814965.1. Lineage (GTDB taxonomy): Bacteria > Verrucomicrobiota > Verrucomicrobiia > Chthoniobacterales > UBA10450 > AV40. Next base: position 208,716 of record CAWFFA010000026.1, on the reverse strand, counting down.
CTTCAATCGGAAAACTTTTCATGCCGCAGTCGAGGATCCGGTAATGTGATTTTGGTGACGTGGGCAAATCTTTGATAAGTCCCTCGCCATCGAAGGTCGCCGGCTGGCCTTTGTATTGAACATGATGGAACACGGCGAAGAGACCTTCCTTGCCGTCGATGATGTGTTCGGGACCTGAAAATCCGTTGCGAGCGAGCAGCGCGCTTTCCGCGCCCATCCGTCCGGCCCACGGATCCACAGTGTTCTTCATGTTCGTGAGCTTGCCTGCGGTCACCGCGCCCGGACAAAACGTGCGAGCCGCGCTAATGCCGATCGCCGAAACCATTTGATCAACGTTTAGATTCAACACCCGGCCAGCCGCGATCGGCGCCGCGAACGCACTCAATGTCGCGTGATGCCAACCGTATTCGCGCACACCCGGTTGTCCGATTTCGCAAAGCCGCATTTCGATCTCATAGGCGATGATCGTCCCGAGAATCAGATCTTTGCCGCTGAGTCCTTCGCTTTCACAAAGCGCGAGCGGCGCGGCGATGAGATCGCTCGGATGGCACGGGTCCGCTTTCCAATAGATATCGTTGTAATCCATCGCCCGGATCATGTGACCGTTAAGAAACGCGGCATCGACCGGATTGGTCTTGAAACCCGAAACGAACGCTGTCGCTTTGCCGTTTCCATTGTTCATCGCGCGATGATGTTTCAGCAAAATCTTCGCGTCATCCTGCTGGCTTCCTCCGAGCGCGCAGCCGATTGAATCGAACCAGAATAATTTCGCGGCCTGGATCGCTTCCGCCGAAAGATCTTCGTATTTCAACGCGCAAGCCCATTCGGCGATGACGTGCGAAAGGAGACGTTTTGATTCGTTCGTTTGTCTTGCCATGACGATTTGATCCTCCTTTAAGCGCTGGCGTAATCGGCGATGGCCTTTGCGACCTCGAGCGTGGAATCTTTGCCACCCATATCGTAAGTGCGCGCTTTGCCTTCCTTGATCACCCGCGCGATCGCGCTTTCCAAACGCGTGGCCTTGTCGTTTTCCTTCAACCAATCGAGCATCAGCTTCGCGGTCAAAAGCATCGCGATTGGGTTCACTTTGTATTGACCGGCGTACTTCGGCGCCGAACCGTGCGTCGGTTCGAATACAGCATAGTTGTCGCCCAGGTTCGCGCTTGGGGCGAAGCCGAGACCGCCGACCAGGCCCGCGCAAAGATCGCTCACGATATCGCCAAACATGTTTTCGGCCACGAGCACCGAGTAATCCTGCGGATTCTTGAACATCCACATGCAGATCGCGTCGATGTTGGCGTCATCGGCGCGAATGTCCGGATAATTTTTGGCGACGTCTTTGAAGCAACGCATCATTAGGCCGCCCGTTTCGCGCAGCACGTTTGGTTTCTCGATCAGCGTGACGCGCTTGCGTCCGGTTTTCTTCGCATATTCGAACGCTTGTTTACAAATGTTGGTGCAGCCCTGCACGCTCACGATGCGGGTGGAGAGCGCGATGTTCTCGAGACCCGCCTTGTCCTTCCACTTCTTCATCTTCGGGTTCGCGCACAGCGCAGTATAAACCGATTCCGGCAACGGAAAGAATTCGACGCCCCCGTACATCCCTTCGGTGTTCTCCCGGAATACGACTTGATCGATCAGGACGTCATCGCCGCTCGGGTTCGTGATTTTATTGCCGCGAAAATTTAGGGGATTGCCCGGATAACTTTTGCACGGCCGCATGTTGGTGTGGAGGTTGAACAACTGCCGCAGTCCGACGATTGGCGAAAAATAGACGAGCCCTTTGTCTTTGAGCTCGGGCGCCAGTTCTTCCTTCGCTTCCGATTGGGGTTTGCTGGTGATCGCGCCGAAAAGCGCGCAGGTGGTGCCTTTCAAGGCTTCCACAGTGCGATCAGGTAGCGCATTGCCTTCCTTGCACCAAAATTCCCAGCCGATGTCGCAGGGCACGTATTCGGCATCGAGTTTCAGTCGATCCAAAACGACTCGCGCCGCCTCCATCACGTCGTGTCCGACGCCGTCGCCCGGCATCCAAGCAATTCGATATTTCGCCATAAGATGTCGATCTTATCGGCGGCGACAATGCTCGCAAGTCACGGCTCCAGAATTAACCACGGAGATCACGGAGCTCACAGAGACCAGACGAATTGATTCTGTCCTCTCGGTGTCCTCCGTGTGCTCTGTGGTAAAATCCGACTCAACTCTTCTGAGTGCGAAGTCGCGATGCGACGAGATTTTCGGCGCCGCCGGCAACGATCAATTCCTGTGCTGCGGGACTCAACGCCGGAAAAGCGAACGATTTTCCATCGAGAGTGAGGACCGATGTCGCGTAATCGATCGTAATTTCCGGACCGACCGTGGTCGGCGCTGCGTTCGGCAGCCGCCGGATCAAATTGTCGCGCAGGTACGTGACCAGATCAGGGCATTCGAAGACGACGAAACCGTTGTTAAACGCGTTGCGCTTGTAGGTTTCGGAAAAACTGGCGGCGATAACACATGGGATCCCTTTGAACTTGAGCGCCGTGGCCGCCTGTTCGCGACTCGATCCGCTTCCGAAATTGAGCCCGCCGACCACCACATCACCTTTCTGATAGAGCGTGTTGAAGTTCGGATCGTAATTTTCGAACGTGACGGCCGCCATTTCCTCGGGCGTCATGTCGTCGCGGTAGGTGTGCTTGCTGCCGTAAATTCCGTCGGTGTTTAGATTGTCTTTGTCGATGAACAACACGCGACCGCGCACCTCCGGTGGAAAACCATCCATGATTTCGACCGATCCGGCTGGCTTTGCTTTTTTCTCCGCGCGCCTAATTGCGATTCCAGCGGGGCGTTCGGAGAATGTTTGGGGCGCGCAAATGAAACCGGCCAGCGCGCTCGCCGCGACAACCGCTGGGGAACCTAAATAAACCAGCGCGTCGCGATCGCCCATGCGGCCTTTGAAATTGCGGTTCGTTGCGCTGATCGCAGTCTCACCTTTTTGGACCAAACCGCGCCCGAGTCCGATGCAAGCGCCGCAACCGGGCGGAAGCGGAATTGCGCCCGCATCGATCAGCGTTTTCCAGTCGCCGTTCGATTCCGATCTGCGCCTGCACTTCGGCGCTGGCCGGCGCGAGATAAAATTCAACGCCGTTGGCGACCTGTCCGCCGCGAGTGCGGATTACTTCGGCAGCGTCGTGCAAATCTTCGAAGCGCGCGTTAACACACGACAGCAAATACGCCTTTTGGATCGGGACGCGTTTTCGCTCCATCTCCGGAAGCGAGACCATCGTCTTCACTTCGTTCGGCCCGGAAACATGCGGGCACGACGCTCGCGAGATCCAGTTCCAACTCGATCGCGTATACCGCGTCCGGATCAGCGCTAATATCGCGTCGGTCCTTCCACCAATTGTCGATGTCGACGTTGCTATAACCGGAGCGGCTCGTTGCGCCGCGTTTTCCAGGTCGATTCGGATTCGTGAATTCGGGAACTCGCGAACGTAAATAACTGACGGTCACTTCATCGAACGGAAATACGCCGGCGAGCGCGCCCCATTCGGTCGTCATGTTTGCGATCGTCATCCGTTCGGACATGGAAAGTGCCGACACTCCATCGCCGAGAAATTCCACCGCGTGGTTGAGCACTTCGTCTTTATTAAAGAGTCCGCACAACGCAATGATCACGTCCTTGCCGGTAACGCCGGGTGAAAGTTTTCCTTTCAGAACGACCTTCGCGACCGGCGGAACTTGCCACCACGTGACGCCGGTTGCCCAAATGCTGGCGGCGTCGGTGCGCACAACAGGAGTGCCGAGTGCCGCCATCGAACCGTACAAGTTCGAATGCGAATCGCTCGCCACGACCAACGCGCCGGGAACGACGTAACCTTGCTCGACCATCACCTGGTGCGAAATGCCGGTGCCGGCGGGATAAAAATCGATTCCGTGCTCGGCGCCGAACGCTTCGATTTTGGCGTATTTCTCCAGATTCTTCGGCGTGGTGTTTTGGATGTCGTGATCGATCGCGAACACCGGTTGCGCAGGATCAGCAATTTTCGTCGCGCCGATTTGCTTGAACTTCGGAATGACCGCGCCGGTGTTGTCATGCGTCATCACATGGCGCGGGCGAATCGAAATAAAATCGCCGCTGCGAACGATGCTTCCCGGCTTCAGTCCATCCGCGTGACGCGCTGCAATTTTTTCGACTAGCGTCAGGCCCATATCAATTTGCGTTTAAAATAAAGCGCCTGAATCTCAGATCAATTCAAGAAAGTCGCCCGCGAAACACGCGAATTCTTCTGGCGTATGTTTGTTCCCGTTTCCTTTAGTGTTATTCGCGTTATTCGCGGGTAACAATTATTTTTTACCAGCGCGCTTGCCAAGAAGCTTGGCGATATCGAAGTCGACGAAATCGGCGTGATGGAAAATGATCGACTCGATTGAGCGCTCGACTTTGTCGCCTTCGTGACTGTGGGTCGCGATCATGTGCATCACTTCGGCGGGAATGCCATGCTTGAAGGCAAGGGCGACGCCGCTGAACGGGTGTCGAAGTTGCTGGCCGAATTTTCCCTGGACCACTTTGCCCGACGCGTCCTTATCGTACTCGAGCGGCTTGCCGACGTCGGCGAGCAAAGCACCGGCGATCAGATAATCGCGCTGGATCGGAATGCTGCAGCGGAATGATGTTTTCAACACATCCGCGATGGCGATGCATTGCCGGGCGCAGGAATTGAGGTGCTCGACGAACTTCATATCGATATCGCCGGCCAGGAGCGTGAACTTCACTGCGCGCAGTTCGGCGAACGTCCAACCCTTCCCGCCGCAACCGGTGGTGATCGCCTCGCTCCAGACTGCGGCTACTTTTTCGCGCAATGACTTCTGTTTGATCCTCAGCAGGCTGGGAAAAAGCTTCGCGATTTCCTTCACGCCATAGGTTTTTTGTTGAGTCGTTGTTGCCATAATGATGTGGACTTTAAGTGGAACGCGATCTCCGAGCGCGTTGGTAAAACAAAATCGCGCAGCGATCAACTATTTGAGCTGCTTCGTAGACTTGAATTTCATCATCGAGCTCGGAGAGCGCGTTCCACCTCTCACCCAGCGTCATTCTCAATCCTCCTCGATGCCGGTCCATCGTAGCCATGTTTGACGGGATCGATCCGACGCATCGGTTTCTCGCGTGTTTGTTCTTCGATGACGTGAGCCACGAGTCCCGGCGTGCGCGCGATCATGAAAATGCCGTTGAACGCGGCCGGATCCATTCCGAGATCTGCGAGAATTGCGCCAATTGCGCCGTCGACATTGATCGGAAGCGCCTTCTTCGCGTCGGCGAACGATTTCTCGACCGCCCGGGCCGCTTTCATGTGCACGCCATCGATTCCCGCTTCGCGTGCAAGGTCGAACAATCGCGCCGTGCGTGGGTCCTTGGTGTGGACGCGATGACCAAATCCTGACATGCGTTCGCCCGCTTCGCGCATGGCTGTGAGCGTGCGGTTCGCAGCTTCCTCAATTGAAATCTTTTCGCGCGTCGCACGATCGGCGATCGCTTTCAATTGCCGTGCGCAATCTTCAATCGCACCGCCGTGATGGCGATTGATCGACATGATTCCAGCGGCCACCGCTGCGCTCAGCGAAGCGCCGGTGGATGCGGTTGTTCGCGCAGCCAATGCACTCGGCGGCGTTGCCCCGTGATCAATTGACGAAACCAGGATCGCGTCCATCAAGCGTCCGACGGCCGCGCTCGGCAGTTCACCGGTTAAAATCAAATAGACCGCTGCTCCAAACGACACGCGGCCCATCAGCTCGGCGATGTCATAACCGCGAACCGCGACACGATTCGGTTCGACGCGCGTCACGGCCGTGTTCCAAACAGCGTTCTTGTCGGTTTCGCTCATGAGGCTTTGTCCTTTCAATTTCCCGAGAATTTCGACGACCGCACTCGGTAATTCACCAAACGCATCAACTACGGTCGCGCCCACTTCGCGCAAAGCTTTCACTTTTCCGGCGTGCGTTCCGCGACCGCCTTCGATGATGGCGCCCGCGTGACTGAACCGCGTTCCTTCGCGCGCGGCCTTTCCACCGATGTAAGCAATCACCGGCTTTGTTACTTTTCGATCGCGAATCAACTGGGCGAGCTCTTCTTCCTGGGACGAACCGATTTCGCCGAAAATCACTATCGCTTCGGTAAGCGGATCGCCTTCGAACATTAGCGCCGCGTCCGGAATTCGAATTCCGAGGACCGCATCGCCGCCGATGTGCGCGATGGTCGAGATGCGCACGCCGGCTTGTCCTAAATAGTACCCTGTGCTCGACGCCATTCCGCCCGAACGACTGATGACTCCAACGCCTTTGGGAATTCCGGGCTTAAACCATTGGCGCGCGCTTTCCGCGCGACCGCCGATCATGCCGACCACGGCTCGGCCTGGACTCAGAACTCCCAGCGTGTTCGGGCCTACAAACATCGCGCCGTTCGCTTTGGCCGCGGCCGCAATCTCCATTGCGTCCCAAACCGGCACGCGATCCGGCACGAGCACAGTGAGTTTGATTCCAGCCTCAATTGCCGAGATGGCCGCGGCTTTCACGCCGGCTGCGGGAACAAAAAGCACTGAAATATCGATCTTGCCTAACGAATTCACCGCGTCACTTGGGGTGTTGAAGACCGGGACGCCCAGAACATTCTCGCCGCCTTTTCCGGGCGTCGCACCCGCGACAACGTTTGTTCCGTATTCGCGCATTAATCGCGTGCGCGCGCGACCTTCGCGACCGGTGATTCCCTGGACCAGCACGCGTTTGGTCTCGTCGATCAAGATCGCCATTTAGCGCGTCCCTCCGACAATTTCGTCAAGACCGGGAACGTCGAGGTCGAGGTAAAAACCTTCAATGCCGTTCATTCGACTTTCGGTCGAACACGCAAGCAGCTCGGAATCCTTGTTCGCGAACTCTTCGGCCGGAAGCGTAATGAATGGAGCATCATTGCGATCAACGATGAGACCGCCGGATTGCACTTCGATAAAGCCGCGAATATCCCGCCAACGCGCTATATCGATCCAAACACGTCCGCCTTTAATCGGAAACGCTTTGGCGGACGAACCGCGGACGAATTCCGGCATGCGTTTTGGTCGTGGCTTCCATTTTGCGCCGCCGGCATTTGCGACCAGTTTTGCGAAGCGTTCGGCGATGAACGCGGGCGTGTCCGTTTTGCGATAGCCCTCAACCGGCGCACGCAACAGCTTCGACATTCGCGCCAGAATATCGACCGCGCGATCTTCGGTATTCCCGCCAAGACGAATCACCGCCGGAATGTCGAGATCGAGTTCCCAAAATGCTTTGGCCAGACCGTAAGCCGACCAATATTGCTCCTGACTAGCGACGCCGGAGCCCGATCCGAAATAACCAACCAGGTCCGGCTGCGCCAAAATAATCCGAGCCGCGCGATAAACTTTGGACGCGGATGGATTGCCGCTCGTGTCGGTAAAATTTGCGATGGTGAATCCTGCGTTCACGATCGCGTCCATAGACATCATCGAACCGCCCCCGCCGGCGCCGTGAAAGCCAACCAGCCCTTTTGATTCTTTTGGCGCCGCTGTGGCGAGCTGCGCGAAATAAAATGTGCCGCGATGATCGTTCTGTTCGACCGCGTAAGCGACGCGCTCAAGTTGAGTCGGCGGATGATCGAATTCGCGCGCGATCTCGATTTTCAATTCGGGATGACGCGTAACCGCGTAATCGTCGATCGTGATTCGACAATCGGCGGCCACAAAATCGCCGGCCTTCGTCAGCACGAGGGGATTGATTTCGAGCGATCGCGCTTCAACGCTCTTCGCGGCGGCAAATAATTTCCGAACAGATTCAGTAAGCTGTTTTGCATGGTTTTTCGAGAGTCCACACGACGCTACCGCTTCATTCAAAGCCGAATCGATTGGTCCGTTCTTAACGTCACACGCAATTCGGTGGGTCGATCCGGCGCGTTCTTCGATTCCGGTTCCGCCTCCGGCCGCAAAAATGATTACCGGTGCGCGGGCCGCATCGTCTATTGCCAATGACAGAAAAAATTCCCGCTCGATGTCGATCTTTTCCTCAATCAGCACGGCTTCGACCGGAAACTGTCCGACTTTCATCGCGAGCATTTGCTTTGCGTGATCGCGGACTTCGTCCGGTTTCTTGGCAAACGCGACTCCGCCGATTCCGGCGCGCCCAGTCGTCCAGGCCTGAATTTTCACGACGACTTCGCCGCCGAGCTCTTTGGCCGCGGCCACAGCATCATCGGGGTTCGAGGCGGCGCAGCCGCGCGGGATCTTGAACCCGTTAGCGGCGAGGATCGCTTTGCCTTGATATTCGTGAAGTCGGGCCATGGATGGCTGCTATCTCGGATGAAAACACCAAACGTTCAACCGGCTGCCTCGAGGGAGGAAAGAAGCTTTCTGTCGTCCCAATGGGACTCAACAAAGAGGGAACCCGTATGACCCAGTGTTAAAACGCTGGGCTATTGTCAATTCTGCCTGGAATATATGTGAGATGGTCTGGACTCTAGATACCACGTGACCTCGCTCGATTATTATAACATCGAAGAACTGCTAACGGACGAAGAGCGCGCTGCGCGCGACCGGGCGCGGCGTTTTGTGCAGGAAGAAGCGATGTCCGAGATCGTCCCGTGTCATCGTGCGGGGAAATTTCCGGACAACCTGATCCCGCGAATGGGAGAGCTGGGATTTTTTGCGCCGTATTTGAAGGAGCACGGTTGCGCGGGGGTCAGTTACACCGCTTTCGGGCTGATGATGCAGGAGCTGGAACGCGGCGATTCGGGTCTTCGTTCGCTCGCGTCGGTCCAGGGCGCTCTTGCCATTCACGCCATTCATTCCTTTGGAACGCCGGAACAACACGAGCGATGGCTGCCAGGACTGGTTTCGGGCAAAACGATCGGCTGCTTCGCGCTGACTGAACATGAACATGGTTCAGATCCTGGCGGCATGAAAACGCGCGCGGCGCGCGACGGTGATCATTACGTTTTGAATGGCAGCAAATGCTGGATCGGCAATGCGTCGATCGCCGATGTCAAAGTTATTTGGGCGAAAGCGGATGATGGAAAGGTGGGAGGGTTCATTGTCGAGAAAGATGTGCCAGGATTCCGCGCCCAGGACATTGAGGGAAAATTCAGCCTCCGGATGTCGCGCACGTCGGAATGCTGGTTCGAGGATTGCCGGATCCCGGTCGGGAATCGTTTGCCGGAGGCAATCGGACTGCGCGCGCCGCTCTCGTGTTTGTCGCAAGCGCGAACGAGCATTACCTGGGGCGTGATCGGCGCCGCGATTGATTGTTACGAGACTGCGCTGGCCTACGCGAAGTCGCGAAAACAGTTCGATCGGCCGATCGCGGGATTTCAATTGGTGCAGGAAAAACTGGTTTGGATGGTGCAGGAGATCACCAAGGCGCAGTTACTGGCGCTGCGGTTGACCCGGATGATGGAAGCGGGCATCGCGCGGCCCGAGCAAATTTCAGTCGCGAAACGCAACAACGCCTGGATGGCACTCGAATGTGCTCGGAAAGCACGGGATATTTTGGGTGCGGCCGGCATCATCGATCGCTACTCGCCGATACGCCATTTAATGAATCTCGAGAGCGTTAACACTTACGAGGGCACCTCCGACATTCACCTCTTGGCGATCGGTCGCGACGTTACCGGAATCAATGCCTTTGGCGGCTGATTATCTGGGGCGCGTGCGCTCCCCAGATGGATGACAGCGCGCGAAGATTGGCTAAATTAATTGCATGAGCGAACCAGTCTATATTCTCGGCGGCGCGCGCACCGATTTTAAGCGCAACCTCAAGAAGGAGGGGAAAACCATCCGGCATTTGATCGTTGAAGCCGGCAAAAAAGCGCTCGAAGACGCCAAGATCGATGCGGGCGAAATTCAAGCGGGCGCTGTTGGAAATTTCAATTCCGGACAATTCACGAAACAACTTCAGCTCGGCGCGTTCATTCCCGAGATCGATCCCAAATTGCGCGGGATTCCGACGATGCACACGGAAGCGGCTTGTGCTTCCGGCGCGCTCTCCGTTTTGCTCGGCGCGGAGTGGATCATGGGCGGAATTTACGACACGGTCCTGGTCGTCGGAGCGGAGCAGCAAAAGACAATGTCGTCACTTGACGGGTCGGATGTTCTTGGTGCCGCGGCCGATTATCACAATGAAAAGCCTGAGTACGGCGATTTTATGTTCCCGAAACTTTTCGGAAAGATTGCGCAAATCTACATCGACAAATATGGCGCCAAGGAAGGGGATTTCGCGACCGTTGCCTGGAAAAACTACGCGCACGCGAAGTTGAATCCGCTGGCACAGATGCGCGATGCCGACCTCACGCTCGATTGTGCCTCGCAAGTTTCCGACAAAAATCCGAGCGTCGCGCCCCCTTTGAAAGTGTCCGATTGCTCGCAGATCACTGATGGCTCGGCCGGCCTCGTTCTGGTCTCGGGAAAATATTTGGACAAAATCGGCCGGGACAAAACGAAAACACCGCGACTGCTGGGATTCGGTCACACGACGGATTACCTGCCGCTCGATAAGAAAGACGCGCCGACTTTTTCGATCGCGCGTAAAGCAGCGGAGAAAGCCTTTGGGATGGCAAACTTAAAGCCCCGCGACATCCAGGGCGCGGACGTCCACGACTGTTTCTCCGTCACTGAAATAGTGGTTTACGAGATTCTCGGGCTCGCCGAGCCGGGGAAGGGCGCGGAATTGGCGAAGAGCGGTGCAACCACGTTGCCGCAAGTGCGTAATGAAAAGATGAAGGGGGAATTCGCCTTCGAGGTTCCGGTTAATCCCGGTGGCGGCTTGATCGGCGATGGTCATCCGGTCGGCGCCACTGGCGTTCGACAGGTGTTCGAAGCTTATCAGCATCTGACTGAACAGGCTGGCGCCCGACAGATTCCAAACGCCAGGCGTTATCTCACCTTCAACATGGGCGGCAGTCTGACGACTTCCGTTGCGATGTTGTGGGGCAGAGATTAGGCCGCGCTATCGCTTAGTTCTGCAATTCGGATGCGGACGGCCTCGCAACGTTTGCGCTCGCAAGCTGCGTCGCTTTCCGGCAGGCACTGAGCTTCGTAGGGAGAACGGGCAGGCTTTAGACAACCCTCGACGAAATCGTTGGCCAGCGCGGTGCTGGCGAGTTTCGCATTGGTATGGACCTCTTCAGCTTCGGCAAGAAGTTGGTCCCGGATGGCGATGTAAGCGTTGATTTCCGTGATTGAGTAAGCAGACCCAAAGGTCGGCGTAAGCGTTGCGGTTTCGCGCTTTGCCGACTTGGCGGGGATGAGTGCGAGAGGCATACATGAGAAAAAGCATTTCCCATGCTCAGGTCTCGCGGACGTAAAAAACCTGCGCGCTAGAGAATTAAGTAGATCAAGCCGACCCCGAAAACGAAGGAGGCCGCGCCGCAGAGCATCTGTACAGATCGCGATCGCGCCAGCCACCAGTCAATCAATCGCCGATGTCGATCCAATCCGAGGATCGGCATCACGATCGCGACGATCAGAATGAGCAAACCCAGAATCCGCAGCAACGTCGGCACTTTCGAGTCGCTCGCAGCCGCGAGCAGGCCGAGACCGAGCACGGCTCGAATCGCCGTGGCAATCCACATGCCGGTTTTGTCCGCAAATAGCCGGGTCCATTCGTGGGCAAGGGCGGGCCTGACAATTATGATTACCCCCATCCCTGCCATGGCGGCACATAAAATTAATACCAATGCGGTCATGTTTGGATGCGTTCTCTTTTGACATGCTCTGGATCGATTTGAAATATGAAAGTAAAAATGCCGTTTAAGCTTGGCGTGGTCGGCCATTTTGGGTTGGCCGTGCGGGATCCAAAGAAAAGCGCGCTCTGGTTTCAACGCGTGCTCGGATTGCGAAAGGAATTCGAATTCGAAAACGGAATCGCAATCGGTAACGACAACGTGACCATTGCGTTGTTTAAGGGGAAACCGTCACCCGAGACTCTCGATCACATATCGTTTCATTTGCCAAATATGGCGACCTTGCGAAAGGCGCTGGCGCATTTAAAGAAACACAAGGTCGACATTGAAGACCCGGGCCAGGAGATCGGGCCGGAAGCTCCTGGTTCCAGGAACATGGGGCTCTGGTTTCACGATCCGGACGGCTATCGCTGGGAACTCAGCGTGCAGGGCGGCCGCTGAGTAGATGGTCAGACCCGCGAGGGTAGCGGGTGAGTTGGCGGTAGCCAACGAGTCAACTCACCGTGCAGGGCGACCGCTAACGAGTCAGTTGAGTGTGCAAGGCGGTCGCTGACAGCGCTAGAAATTGAACTTTGTTAGTGCGAAGTTAGATTAATTATCGGCATGCTTGCACTCATTCTAGGTTGCCTAAAATGGGCCGCTGTTGGCTTTGTGGTGGCGTTCGTTTTGATGAAACTTTACGAGGGCAGCCACATCCACGACGACATCCCGCGACCTGAATTCAAGGTGCGCCAATCGCGCCGCGCCGCTTTGGTGTTGTCCTGTTTCGCAGCCGTCCTTTCCGCGGCAGTCTGGCTGTTAGTTCAAACCCTGGATTAGAAATTTCCGATCGCGCAATCGCGGGTTAGGTTGCGAGGTCAATTATATGACTGCGAAGACAAAAGCTTATGCGGCGCCTTCGGCGAAATCCCCGCTCGGACCGTTCTCGCTCACCCGCCGCGATGTTTTACCGAACGACGTGAAGATCGACATTCTGTTTTGTGGCGTTTGCCATTCGGATATTCACACTGCGCGCGACGAATGGGGCGGCACGACGACTTATCCGTGCGTGCCCGGACATGAGATGGTCGGCCGGGTAGTGGCGGTTGGTCGCAATGTAAAAAATTTCAAAGAAGGAGACCTCGCCGCAGTCGGATGCATGGTCGACGCCTGCCGTGATTGCCGAAGCTGCCATGAAAATCTGGAGCAATTCTGCGACGACGTCGTTTTTACTTACAACAGCCCGGACGAGCACACCGGAGGGGTTACGTACGGTGGTTACTCGACCAGCATCGTCGTGGACGAACATTTCGTTCTGCGGGTGCGGGACAATGTCGATCTTGCAGCGAGCGCGCCGCTTTTGTGCGCCGGCATAACGACTTATTCGCCCCTGCGATACTGGAAAATCGGCAAGGGGCAAAAGGTTGGAATTGTCGGGTTGGGCGGCCTTGGACATATGGCGGTGAAATTCGCGCACGCGTTCGGCGCGGAGGTCGCGCTGTTCACCACATCGCCGGGCAAAACAGCCGATGCGAAACGCCTGGGCGCTGACGAGATCGTAATTTCGAAAGACGAAGACGCGATGAAAGCGCACGCGAAAAGTTTCGATTTCATCCTCGATACCGTTTCGGCAAAGCACAATCTCGATTCCTACCTTGAGTTATTGAAACGCGACGGAGTGATGTGTTTGCTGGGCGTTCCGCCCGAACCGACGCCGCTCGGCGCCTTTAGTCTTATTCGGTGGCGCCATCGGTTGACCGGATCGCTGATCGGCGGGATCGCCGAAACCCAGGAAATGCTAGATTTCTGCGCCAATCACGGCATCACCTGCGACATCGAGAAAATCAAAATCGATTACATTAACGAAGCCTACGAGCGGATGTTGCGCAGCGACGTGAAGTACCGCTTCGTCATCGACATTGCGTCACTGAAATAGCGGACGCCGCAGCGCGGCGTCCCTACCTAACCCATGTAAAATCCGCCGTTTACATTGAGGATGTGGCCGGTGACGTAGCTCGCCATCGGCGAAGCCAGGAAGAGCGCGGCGTCGACGATTTCACGGACATCGCCCAATCGGCCGAGTGGAATCTGTTTCTTGAAATTATCGGTGACTTCATCCGGCATTCCTTTGCTCATGCCGACGTCGATGAATCCGGGCGCGATCGCGTTGACGGTTATCTTCTGCCGCGCCAGCTCGCGCGCGGAAACTTTTGTTAGGGCGATGATCGCCGCCTTGCTGGATGAATAGTTTGCCTGGCCGAACAAGCCCATCTGTCCGCTAACCGATGACAGGTTGATGACGCGACCACCCTCTCGCAGGACAGGCATCGCCTTTTGGGTGACGTTGAACGTGCCGGTCAAATTCACGCGGAGGATGCTCTCGAATTCTTCGAGCGACATTTTCTTGATCGTGCGGTCGCGAATAATTCCAGAATTGTTGACCAGAATGTCGAGCCCGGCATGTCTGTCCTGGATCTGTTTCATCATCGATTCGACCTGCTCCGGCCTGGTCACGTCGCAATCAATCATCAGCGGGTCCTTTAATTCCTTCCCGACGCCCTCTGCGTCGGCCCGGTTTTGGCCTTGGGGATCGCTAAAATAATTTACCACGCACTTTGCCCCGCGTTTTCCGAAGGCCTTGATCATCTCGGCGCCGATGCCGCGAGAGCTGCCGGTGACCAGCACCACTTTTCCAGTAAAATCGAGATCAGACATTGCTAGACAGGATTAACAGGATTTTGTTGATTTCCCAAACAGGATTCTCGTCGGATTTGCTTTTGAATCATCCGGTTAATCTTGTAAATCCTCTCTAGTTCATGGCTGCGCCAATCCGAGTTTTAACTGCGGTCCCGATTTGTGACGGGCACGACAGCGCGATCAATACCATCAATCTCGAGTTCATCCGGCACGGGATCGAGGTTGTCTACCTGGGCTATCACCGACCCGTGAGCGACATTGTGCGCGCAGCGATTCAGGAAGATGTGCGCGCGATTGGAATTTCCAGTTATAACGGCGGGCACGTCGAATTTTTCGCCGAAGTTGTCGATCTATTGCGCAAGAAAGGCGCGGATGACATCAGGGTGTTCGGTGGTGGCGGGGGAACGATCACGCACGACGATGCGAAAACTATGCGACGCAAAGGCGTTGACGAAATCTTCTTCGCCGGCACTTCGCTCGAAGACATGGTGAAGTTTGTTCACGACCGCTACGGCAAACCGCGAGGCAAAAGAGTCAAGGCGAAGTCCGCGGAGCAAGAACTCGCGCACAAACTGACGGAGATTGAAGATGGAGCCGGAAAACGCCGAACGCCCAACGCCGAACGCCGAATGTCAAAGTCAACAACGCGCGTGATTGGGTTTACCGGCCCGGGTGGCGCGGGCAAAACGACGCTCATCGACGAGCTCGTGCTGCGATTTCTCAATGAAGATAAGAAGTCTCGGGTCGCGATTTTGTCGCATGACCCGAGTGTGATCGGCGAAGGCGCGTTGCTTGGCGATCGCGCGACGATGATCAATTCCCAAAACGATCGTGTGTTCATGCGCAGTATGGCCACCCGCGGACAAGCCGGCGGGCTTTCACCCGCGACGCACGATTGCCTCGCGCTGCTGGCCCAGTCCGGCTTCGATTATGTCATCATTGAGACGGTCGGCACAGGTCAGGAAGCGATGCCGTTTCAGAAAAACGGAATTGTCGATCAAACCGTGCTCGTGATGAACCCGGATTACGGCAGCCGCTTGCAGTTGCAGAAGATAGTCATGCTCGATCTGGCTGAGGTCGTGGTTGTGAACAAGAGCGATTTACTGCGCGCCAAGACCGCGCACACCGAGATCGAGCAACGTCTCGGGCAAAATCGGCGTTCACAGCGTCTTGTCGACACTGTGGCAAAACGCCATCGAGACCCTGGCGTGGATAAACTCTTCGGGCTAATTTCAGGTCCGCGGACATCGCAGCGCGATGTCCCTACCAAGAAACGGAGGAAGAAATGAGCAAGCTCGGACAAGTCGTTGAGTCGGTTGAGAAGTACAACCAGTTTGTTCTCGATCAGGTGAAACGCGCGCGCACCGACAAGGAATTCGGGCGCGACTTGGTCGGACGTTGGAACGACATCAAAGCGAAAATCCCTACTACGCGCACACCGACCGGAATTCCGTTGCCGCGTTTGGCGTTACCGGAAATCGACGAGGCCGGCGAAATCGCACGCTTTTTATTCGGCGAAGGATTGCCTGGCGAGTTTCCTTATTTGAACGGCGCCTATCGCGAAATGTATCTCGAACCGATTCGCGAGGTCGAAAGCTTCGAGAAGAACGGCGAAACGAAAAAGAGCAAGTCCGGGAAGAAGATTCCACAGACAGAAGAACCGACGCGTTTGTTTTCCGGATTGATGCTCGCCGAAGACACGAACGAGCGTTTTCACTTTCTCACCGCGCAGCAACGAACACATCGTCTGAGCACGGCCTTCGACGGTCCGACACTTTACGGGATCGACAGTGACGCCGACGGCGTTTTCGGAAAAATCGGCGAGGGCGGAGTCGCAATCGACACCGTGGAAGACATGGTGCGGCTCTATGACGGATTCGATCTTGGCTCACCGGACTTTTCCGCGTCGATGACGATCAGTGGCCCGGCGCCAATCATCATGGCGATGTATATCGCGGCGGCGAAGCGCCGTTTCGGGCCGGGTGTTGTCCCGAAACTGCGAGGCACGGTTCAGGCCGACATTTTCAAGGAAGTTCAGGCGCAGAACGAAACGATTTTTCCGATCGAGCCGTCTCTCCGGTTTCTGACCGACATGGTCGAATTCACAAGCCGCGAAATGCCGCGCTGGTATCCGATCTCGATCAGTGGTTATCACATCGGCGAAGCGGGTTCGACGCCGGTGCAGCAAGCGGCTTACACGCTTTCCAACGGATTCGCTTACGCGGAAATGTTCGCGGCGCGTGGAATCCCGGTCGATCAGTTCGGGCCCCGGCTCTCGTTCTTTCTCGATTGCGGACTCGACGCGGAGTACATCGCGCTCGCGCGGGTGTCGCGCCGGATCTGGGCAATCGGCATGCGCGAGGTTTTCAGCGCGGGACCTAAAGCGCAGCTTTACAAATTGCACACCCAGACGAGCGGACGATCTCTCATTGCGGCTGAGTTTAAGAACAATCTCACGCGCACAGCGGCGGAGTTAGTGCTTGCTTACATGAATGCGACGAATTCCTGCCATTCCAACAGTGCGGACGAACCGTTCACGACCCCGAGCGAGGAATGGATCCGGCTTGCCGCGCACGGCCAAGCGATCCTGCTGGAAGAGTCGGGGATATTTAAGCACACCATGAACATGTTGAGCGGTTCGCCGGGCATGAAAGCGGTCGAGCGGGCGGTCGAAGCCGCGATTCTCGAAGAGTTCCGCGAGATCGAACGTCTCGGCGGGGTCCTGTCCGCGGTGGAAGAGCGTTATCAGCGCAGCCAGATCCAAAACGCCGCCCACCGTTACGAACAGCAAATCTACGACGGCACACGCCCGATCATCGCGCTGAACAAATATCGGAATGGCAGTGACGAAAATATGCCGGAAGTGAAACTCGCGCGCACGCCGCGCAAGAAACAGCAATTGCAGGTCGATCGCCTGGTGAAGTTCAAAAAGAAAAACGTCGAGAAATCGAAACGCATGCTCGACAAGCTCGCCGCTGTCGTCGAGAGCGGAAAAAATTGCTTCCCCGCGTTGCTCGACGCGGTCGAAGTTTGTTCGTTAGGCCAGATCACCGGCCGATTGCAGGAAGTCGTCGGCCGTTTCCGGCCGATGGTATGATTAGACAGGATTAACAGGATTTACCGGGATTCAGGACAAAATCCTGTCAATCGTGTGAATCTTGTCTGGTTCTAATCCGATGGCTGTGACGCAAGATGTTGGAATAAGCGCGCGCAGTCGAATTGCGTGGCGGCTGCTGCCGTTTCTGTTTCTCCTTTACGTCGCGAATTATCTCGATCGCACAAACATCGCCTACGCGACGCTCGGGATGAAAGGCGATCTCGGCCTGAACGATTCGGTGTTTGGCACGGCGAGCGGGATTTTCTTTATCGGATATTTCGCGCTCCAAATTCCCGGAGCACTGTTGGTAGAACGCTGGAGCGCCAGATGGTTGTTGTCGTTAACCCTGATAGTGTGGGGTGCACTGACAACCCTGACCGGTTTCGTGCGAACACCGCTTGAGCTTTACGGTGCGCGATTTCTGCTGGGCGCGGCCGAAGCGGGATTCTTTCCCGGCGTGATTGTTTATCTTTCGCACTGGTTCATTTATCAGGACCGGGCCAAGGCGGTGGCGCGATTCATGGCGGCGATTCCAATTGGTTTCATTGTGGGCGGACCGATTGCCGGTGCCATTCTCGGCACGCATTGGCTCAATATTCCCGGCTGGCGTTGGTTGTTTTTGCTCGAAGGCATTCCGGCGATATTGCTTGGCGCGACGACTTTGCTTGTGCTGCCGGATCGGCCCAAGGATGCACAGTGGCTAACGCCGGACGAACGCGATTGGATGACGGCGCGCCTTGCGGAAGAGCACCGCGCCAAATCGGAGACCGAAAAAATGTCTGTCCCGCAAGCATTGCAGCATCCGGCCGTGTTAGTTTTGACGGCCGGACTGTTTTTTACTTACTCTGGCGGCTACGCGTTTTGGTTTTGGTTTCCGACAATGCTGCAACGGTTGACCGGTTGGACCGATATCCAACGAATCGGCTGGGTCGGCGCAATTCCGTTTATCGCCGGGCTAATCGGCATGCTCCTGCTCGGATGGAACTCCGATCGAACGCGTGAACGCCGCTGGCATTTCGCGATTCCCCAGTTAACGAGCGCGATCGCACTCGGCGCGTGGTTTTTCTTACCGCACAACGCCGTGCTTTTGGTCATCGTTTTCACGTTCGTCGCGTTCGGTACCATCGCGTATCTGCCGTCGTTCTGGGCGCTGCCGAGCGCGTTCCTCACCAGTTCAGCCGCCGCTGCAGCGGTCGGTTTTATCAATTGCACCGCGAGTATCGGTGGTTTTGTCGGACCAAAAATTTTCGGCGAACTCAGTCAACGCACGGGATCGTTCGATACCGGTTTCGCCCTGATGATTGCCTGCTTCGTGATCGCGTCCGTGCTCGTGCTGATTTGTCCGCGGGAAAAAATTTAACTACGCCGTGAAGGTTCACGCGGTAACAGTCCTGGGCGTGGATGTCGATCCGCAAACGCGATGCGTCCATTATCACTGCGAGCGCGATATCGTTGCGATTAAGTTCAAATGCTGTGGGGAGTGGTTTTCGTGTCATCAATGTCATGCTCTGCTCGCTGGACACGCAGCTGAGGTTTGGCCGAAAGAAGAATTCAGCGAACACGCAGTTCTGTGCGGAAACTGCGGACGGCAACTAACCGTTGGCGAATATCTCCAATCCGAATCCGTCTGTCCGCGTTGCGGATGTGAGTTCAATCCCGGCTGCGCCAGACATCATCATCTCTACTTCGAGATGTAATGTCGCTAAGTTTGCCTAACGCTTAAGCGCAACTTCGAACGGCGCGCCGGTTTTCGCGCGAATCTCGTCCGGATTTGCATTGGAATGAATCTCAGTCAGGACGAGGCCGCCGCCCGGTTTCACCTCAAACACGCACAGGTCCGTGATAATCAAATTTACCACTCCGAGACCCGTGATGGGCAACGTGCATTTCTTCAAAATCTTCGGGCTGCCGTCTTTGGAAGTGTGTTCCATCACCGCGACGACGCGTTTCACTCCCGCGACCAGGTCCATCGCGCCCCCCGGACCTTTGATCATTTTTCCCGGAATCATCCAGTTCGCGATATCGCCGGCGTGCGTCACCTCGAATGCGCCGAGAATGGCGAGATCAATGTGGCCACCGCGAATTTGTCCAAACGAATCGGCGCTCGAGAAAAATGCCGAGCCTGGCATGGTCGTGATTGTTTGTTTGCCGGCGTTGATCAGATCGGGGTCGACTTCGTCTTCGGTCGGGAACGGCCCAATGCCGAGCAAACCGTTCTCGGATTGCAGCGTGACGTTCATTCCTTTGGGAATGTAATTAGCGACGAGCGTCGGGATTCCGATGCCGAGATTTACGTAGTAACCGTCGCGAAGTTCCTGGGCGGCGCGCTTCGCCATCAAATCGCGAACAGGATTCTCCTTCTTTGCCGCCCCGCTGCCGTGGATCGTGCGAAACTCGATCCGCTTTTCGTACTTCGCGCCTTGAATGATTCGATTAACGAAAATGCCGGGCGTGTGAATTTGGTCGGGATCGAGCTCGCCGATCTCGACGAGGTGCTCGACTTCGGCCACGCAAACTTTGCCGCAGGTTGCGATCATCGGATTAAAATTTCGTGACGTTTTTCGATAAATCAGGTTGCCGGATTTGTCGCCCTTCCATGCTTTCACAATCGAAAGCTCTGCGGTAATTCCCGGTTCGAGCACGTATTCTGTGTCGTCGAATTTTTTGGTCTCTTTGCCCTCGGTCAGTTTCGTGGCAAAGCCGGTACGGGTGTAAAATCCGGGAATTCCCGCGCCACCCGCGCGCAATCGTTCTGCGAGCGTGCCTTGTGGAATTAGCTCGAGTTCGAGCTCGCCGGCGAGGACTTGCCTCTCGAACTCTTTATTCTCGCCAACGTAGGACGCCATGACCTTTTTCACCTGTCGTGCCGGGAGCAGAACTCCCATTCCGAAGCCGTCGACGCCCGCGTTATTGCCGACAATTGTGAGGCCTTTGACGCCGCTGTCGTGCAGGGCGGCGATGAGATTTTCGGGAATACCACACAATCCGAAACCGCCTGCTGCAATCGTCATGTTGTCGTGAAGCAGGCCTTCCAGCGCGGCTTTCGCATTGGGATAAACTTTGTCCATCTCAAAAAGATTGTGCGCGGTTTTTGACCGCAGGGCAACAGCGAGAACGCCGACAATTGCTTGCCGACGTGATTTTCGTCGGCAGATTGGACGTTCAATTTCATGGCTACAAAGACACTTGCGCATCAACTCGCGGAATTCGCGACCTCATTGAATTTCGAAGATCTGTCCAAGGATGTCGTTCACGAAGTGAAGCGGCGGGTGATCGACTCCCTCGGCTGCGCGCTTGGCGCCTGGAACGAAGAACCGTGCGTGATCGCGCGTAAGGTCGCTTCCGATTTTTCGGCCAAAGCTGGGTCGACCATCATCGGGACGACACACAAAGCGCCGCCGGACTGGGGTGCATTCGCCAATGGCTGTTGCATTCGCTATTTCGATTACAACGACACCTATCTTTCCAAAGAGCCCGCGCACCCGAGCGATAATCTGGCGGCGGTTTTTGCGGTAGCGGAAAGTGTCGGAGCGACCGGAAAGGAAGCGATCACCGCCGCGACGATTGCCTACGAGGTGCAATGCAGGTTTTGCGACGCAGCGAGCATTCGTGCGCGCGGATGGGATCATCCCACCTACGGCGCATTTTCGACTGCGCTTGCGGCGGCAAAGTTAATGAAACTCGATCCTGAGCGGACGCGACATGTCATTAATATTGCCGGGGTAAATTGCGCCGCGTTCCGGCAAGCGCGAGTGGGGGAATTATCACATTGGAAAGGCGTGGCGTTCGCCAACGCGGCGCGCCTCGGCGTTTATGCTGCGCTGTTAGCGCGGGCAGGAATGACCGGGCCGGCGCCGATTTTTGAAGGGCAAATGGGTTTCGAAAAGGAGCTCGGCGTTTCGTTAGGCGATGTTGCCTCTGTGTTCGACAAGAAGAAGGAGGCAATGTCCGGAAAAGGACCGGCCTCGATGATTTTGAAGACGAGCATCAAATATTGGCCGGCGGAATATCACAGCCAGAGCGCGATCGAAGCCGCGTTGTTTCTCCGCAAAGACATCGGCGACCCGGGAAAAATTAAATCCGTTCGGATCGAAAGCCACGACGCCTCAGTCGACATCATCGGAAGCGAGCCGGAAAAATGGAAACCGGAGACACGTGAGACGGCCGACCACAGTTTGCCATACATCACGTCAATTGCGTTGATCGATGGCGAAGTGACGGATAAGCAATTTCAGCCGGAACGCTTCACCGATCCAAAAATTTGGAAGTTTCTTGAGAATGTCACCGTGCAGCGCAATGCCGAGCTGAGCGCGTTGTATGCAACCGCGGTGGCAAATATTGTTCATGTCACGTTGCAGGATGGGCGCGAGCTGACCAAGCGCGTCGATTATCCTCTCGGCAACGCGTTGAATCCGGTGAGCGACAAACAACTCGAAGGGAAATTCAACGCGCTGGTGGTTCCAGCGTTGGGCGAAGCGCGAGCGAAGAAGATTGTCGATCTTGCCTGGAAGTTGGATGAAGCAAAGACCGTCGACGAATTATTGGCGGCGTGCGTGATGAAGGAATGACGAATGACCAATGCCGAATGTCGAAGGAATTGCCGAATGACTAATGTTCTAAATCACCAGCCCCCTTTTTCGAGCTTCATCATTGTTTCGTCATTCGTCCTTCGGGCTTCGTCATTGTTCGGATCAAAAGCATGATCATGAACACGAGCAAGAGCAAAAAATTGCGCGAACTAATTGCCAAGACCGCGATGATGATGCCCGGCGTGCCAAACGCGTCGATGGCGCGGCAGGTGGAACGAGCTGGATTTGATGCCGTCTATATTAGCGGCGCGGGAATGGCCAATTCGACCGCCGGTGTTCCGGACATTGGATTATTGACTCGGGACGAAGTCGTGCGACTCGCCGGCTACGCTGCGCATGCGGTGCGAATTCCTGCAGTGGTCGATGCAGACACCGGTTTCGGTGAAGGTAACGAAGTTGCGAAGACGATTTGCGAACTGGAAAAAGCTGGCCTTGCCGGATGTCATATCGAAGACCAGGAATTTCCGAAACGCTGTGGCCATCTCGCCGGGAAAACGATCGTCGATCTTGAAACGATGGTTGCGAGAATCAAGGCGGCGGTCGCAGCTCGCGGGAACAAAGACTTTCTCATCATCGCTCGAACGGACGCGCGGGCGGTGGAAGGTTTCGATCGGGCAGTTGAGCGGGCTGGCGAATATCTGGCCGCAGGCGCGGACGCCATTTTTCCGGAAGCATTGCAAAGCGCGGATGAGTTTCGCGATTTCGCCAAAGAAATCGATCTCCCGCTGATGGCGAACATGACTGAGTTTGGAAAGAGCCCGTTGCTGACTTTCGAGCAGCTTAGAGATTTCGGCTATCGGATGGTGATTTTCCCGCAAAGCGCGTTTCGCGTTTCAATGAAAGCGACCGGGAAATTTTTTGCCGCGCTGAAGAAGGTGGGCACGCAAAACAACTGGCTCGACCAGATGCAGACCCGGCAGGAACTTTACGAGCTGCTCGATTACGATCCGGCCGCCGAAGAATGGAAAGGTTTTCGCGACTGAGCATTTGTCGAATCGCGTAACGTTGTTAACGTGAACCAAAGAAATGACCACTGAAGCAAAACCTGAGTATAGCCCGGGGCTGGCCGGAGTGATTGCCGGCGAAACCGCGATCTGCTGGGTCGATCCGAACGCGGGCCTGATGTATCGCGGCTACGACATCCACGAGATGGGCGACAAAGCGACTTTCGAAGAAGTCGCGTATTTGCTGTTGAACGGCGAGCTTCCGAACGCCAAACAGCTGAAGGAATTCAAGGAGCAGGTCGCATCGGAACGCGCCTTGCCCAAAGAAGTTGTGGACATGCTGCACCTGTTGCCCAAGTCCACCCATCCGATGGACATGCTCCGCACCGGCGTATCGATGTTGAGCGCGTTTGACAAAGATCTCGGAGATAATTCCCACGGCTCCAACATTCGCAAATCGATCAAACTGATCGCACGCGTGGAAACGCTAATCACCGATGGATGGCGGATTTCGAAAGGGGAGAAACCGTTGCCGGAAAAACCGGAACTGAGCCAGGCTGCTAATTTCTTCTACAAGCTGGATGGCAAAGTTCCAGAGCCGTGGAAAACGCGGATGATGGACACGATTTTCAATCTCTACGCCGACCACGAGTTCAATGCGTCGACGTTCGCTGCGCGCGTGACCGCTTCGACACTCGCTGGAATCTATGCGGCCGTGACCTCGGCAGTCGGGACGTTGAAGGGGCCGTTGCACGGCGGCGCGAATGAGGAATCGATGAAGATGCTTGAAGAAATCGGTACGCCCGATCGGGCCGAGGATTGGCTCAAGAAACAGCTGGCGGCGAAGGCGAAGATCATGGGCTTCGGCCATCGCGTTTATAAAAAAGGCGATTCGCGCGTGCCGATAATGCGTGAGATCGCGCGCGATCTCGGCAAGCGCACCGGCAAAGAAAACTGGGTCGCGATCTGCGAAAAACTTGAAGAATTGATGGATCGCGAAAAAGGACTTTGCGCGAATGTCGATCTGTATGCCGCGCCGGTGTTTTGGATGCTCGGATTTAAACCGGAACTGAACACGCCGTTGTTTGCTGCCTCACGCGTGGCCGGTTGGTGCGCGCACGTGGTCGAGCAGCACGATCACAACCGATTGATCCGGCCGCGCTCGCTCTACGTCGGGCCAAAGCTTCGGAAATATCCCGGTCCTCCGAGCGGTTAATCTTTGATCACCATGGAGCAGTCGTTGCAGGAGAAGTACGCTCCGAATAATTCCTGCTGGGGTTGTGGGCCTGCGAATTCCGAAGGCTTACGCATTCGCAGTTTCCCGAAGAACGGCGAAGTAGTGGCCGAGTGGAACCCACTACCGAAATACGAGGCATTTCCTGGAGTTCTAAACGGCGGAATCATTGGCACGTTGCTCGATTGCCATTGCAACTGGACCGCCGCTTATCACTTGATGAAAAGCACTGGAGCGGATCATCCGCCGTGCACGGTTACGGCTGAATATTCGATCAAGTTGCTGCGGCCGACGCCGACCAATGGCCCGATTTCACTTTCCGCGCACGTTGTCGATCTAAGCGGGGACGTGGCGACAATTGAAGCGGCGCTGAGTGGTGGCGGAAAAGTTTGCGCGACCTGCCGCGGAGTTTTCGTAGCGGTTAAGGAAGGTCATCCGGCGTTTCATCGCTGGTAAACGCGTTTCGACGTGCCGTGGTTTGCTTTGATGGTGCTGTCCGCGCTCATGGCTTCTACCAAAGCCGCTGAGCAGCAAATCGAGAATCGGATCTCGCAGATCGAAAGAGAAACTGGAAGCCGCATCGGCCTGGTAGCCATCGACACAGAAAACGGTCGCCGGATTGAGTATCGTCCGACCGAACGCTTTCTCATGTGCAGCACGCGATCTCGAACCGCAGATTCAACCGCGCGCCCGGGGTGACTCGAACACCCGACCTACGGATTAGAAATCCGTTGCTCTATCCGGCTGAGCTACGGGCGCAATTGGCTCGGAATATTACCGACTTTCGCCCTGAATGAAAGCCACGCCGCGATGTCTAAAGTTATGGATGGAAAAGTTTTCGATCTGGATTTCGCTCGGAATCGCATTGGCCCTCGTCATCGCAATAATTGCATTCGCCAAGTTGCATCCGTTGCCGCAAACGGGAACGGTTCGGGACGTGAATTCGCTGATGGTCATCGCTCCCTACAAATACCAGGGGTCATGGGTTTTTGACGATCCGGCGACTGGATTGCTTCGCGAGCCGTTTATCGCGGGAATCGATACGATGATTGACCAGGCGGTGGCAAAGATTCCGAAGGCCGAGAAGGGATTCCGCGCCATTTTTAGCGCCTCCCAGTTTCCGGATTCGGACTTCAAGCTGGAGTGGCGACGCGCAGAATCGGGCGGGAATTGGTATTACAGCGACGAATTCAAGATGGAGGGCTGGCTCTGTCCCGCGCTGTTGAAATATTTCCCGACTGCGCCTCGCGAGATTTACATCAAAGTCGAGCCGAAGAATTGAGATGTTGGAGCTTTGCGTTCGTCGGCCTGACTACGGACACAACGATTCGCAGCTTATTCCTGGTCGTGGATACGATGCTTGAGTTCCCAAACCCGGAGCGCCGCCAATAGCAAAGCTTTGGTGCGGGTGAGAGTGCCAGCGGCTGCCATGGTAGTATCGTATTCGTGTCGCCCCTGCGCTCCAGTCTTGCGCGGGCGTCCGCGACCGCGCTTTTGGGCTTTCGCTTTCCTTACCCGACCGCTGACTGCCAGATGTGCGCTGCTATTCATATAATCCCTATAATTTACTATATTCACCATATCCACCAAGCAGCTTTCTTGCCACTCATCGTAGTGCCGTCCTTCAGTCGTGGCAAAGTCTCCTGCGTGACATTCTGGTAACAGTCGCGGCAGGCCTGAGTTGCTGGAAAACCGCTTGTGCCAGCACCGGTTCTCCGCCAGTTTCAAATCACATTCATGGCTGATCGGAAATTCGGTTGTCTCAGTATTTTTCTGTTCGTTGCCCTGTGCGCGAGCGTCTTCATCAACCTCATGCTCGCTTTGGTCGCGTTTAAGGAATTTACCACCGGAGTCAGGCTGGAGGAGCCAATGCCGCGGTTTCGTGAAGTCGTTATCCAGCGTGGCGCGCGTTTGGTTCCGGATCGCATCGCGCTGATCACGATGCGCGGCCTGATCAGTAGCTCGATTCCTGGCAACGTCAGCGAATCGATGGTCGACGACATGCGGCTGGCGCTGGAACAAGCGCGAGAGGACAATCGGGTCAAGGCGATCGTGCTGGAGATTGATTCGCCCGGCGGCGAAGTCACGGCCGCGGACGAAATTTACAACGCCGTGACCAAGGCCCGTGCCCGCAAGCCGGTAGTGATATACATGGATTCACTCGCCGCTTCCGGCGGTTACTATGTTGCGTGTGGTGGAAAATACTTGATGGCAAACGAGACTACGATCACCGGCAGCATCGGCGTAATCATTCAGACCCTGAATTACGAGCAGCTCTTCAATAAAATCGGATTGGCCTCGGTCGTTTTCAAGAGCGGCAAGTTCAAGGACATCTTGAACGGCGCGCGTCCAATGACTCCGGAGGAACGCGACTTGATCCAGAGCTTTGTGATGCAAACCTACGACAAGTTTCTCGGCATAGTGTCGAAGGAGCGCAATCTTCCGGCCGACATGCTGCGAAACACCATCGCTGACGGACGAATCCTTTCCGGAAAAGACGCGCTCAATAGCAAGTTGATCGACGGGCTCGGCCAAATCGAGGACGCCTACGCGAAGGCCAAACAACTTGGAAACGCCCCCGAGGCCACCGTCGTGAAATATGGACCGCCGTTCAGTCTTTCCCGATTGTTCCGCGCGTTCGGGGAGTTTGGTGGCGATTCCAAGATCGAGCTGCAGCTTCCTAAACAACTCGTGCCCCAGCTCGAAAGCGGCCGCGCTTATTTTTTGCCGAGCTTTTACGCTCCGTAGTTCGGACGAAAATGCTTGCGAGTGCTTTCTCTAGCGCGTTTGGAAATATTTTCGTCGCGCTTCTCGTCCTGGCCGGACTCGCTGTTTATCTGACCCTGGTCCGGCAAATCGGCGCTCGTCGCGAAGCAGTAGGTTTCGAAGAGGGAGCGGTCGCGAAGCAGGACTTCGGCTTGCCTGAACTGTTTGTCGCCGTCGCAATAATTCTGCTTTTTTCCTACATGATTGTCGGCGCTGTGTCGCGGCCGGTGCCCGAGATGTCGATTCCCGTAATAATCGCCAACGAGCTGTTGTTTATTGCCATTGTCCTCCTGGTGATGGCGTATCTGAAAATTCGTGGCTTCAGTTTCGACGCGCTTGGCGGATTTTCGAAAATCACGCTCAAACGGGCTGTTAGCACCGGAGTTATCTTATTACTTGCCGGTTGGCCATTAATAGTCATCGCGGAAATCGTTACTCAGAAATTTTTTGGCGGAGTTCCGAGCAAGCAGGAAATCGTCGATTTCTTCAACAGTTCTGAAACGATGTCGCAGCGTGTCACTGTTATTATTCTCGCAGTCGTTGCTGCACCAATTTTCGAAGAACTGATTTTTCGATTTTTCATTTATGGCGCACTTCGTCGGTACTTTGGAGTTACGGTCGGACTCGTTGCCAATTCGTTCCTCTTCGCAGCCGCGCATACCCATCTCCCGTCGGTTCTCCCGCTGTTTGTCTTGGCGGGTTGTTTCACCCTTGCCTACGAATGGAGCGGCTCGATCCTTGTTTCAATGGCGATGCACGCTCTGTTCAATTCCGCTCAACTGATTTTCCTCGCATTTCCCGAACTGCTTCAGCAATGAAACTGAGCGGGGTCGGTGAGGACGCCCTGCTCGCGTCGCTGCTGCGCTGCTTGCCGGGTTCGCACCAGCTCATTGGCGATGACTGTGCTGTCCTCGAATTTCGCGGCGCGAAAAACCTCCTCGTGCTCAAGACCGATTGCGTCGTCGAACGGATCCATTTTCAGCCGGCAACGGATCCGGCGCTCGTCGGCTGGAAAGCCATGATGCGACCGTTGAGTGATTTCGCTGCGATCTCGGGCATTCCGCAGTTTGCGCTGATCACGCTGATTGTCCCCGCGGCAAGATCGATGTCGTGGGTGAAAAAGCTTTATCACGGTTTGAACCGCGCGGCGGCAAAGTTCGACGTAGCGATCGTTGGCGGCGAAACCAGCGCGACGCGAGGGCCCGCTGCGATTTCGGTCAGCGTTGCGGGCTACGTTGAACGAAATCGTTCGGTTTCGCGGTCGGGCGGCAAACGTGACGACGACCTTTTCGTGACCGGCAAACTCGGGGGTTCGTTGCGCGGAAAACATCTTCGATTTGTTCCTCGTATTGAAGAATCGCGTTGGCTTACCAAGAATTTCCGCGTCCACGCGATGATGGATTTAAGCGATGGCCTTGGCGCAGATCTCCCGCGATTGGCGAGAGCGAGCAAACGCGGTTTCGAAATCGACAAGAGCGTGTTGCCGCTCACTGCCGGCGCAAATATCGCCAACGCCATCTCCGACGGCGAGGATTACGAACTTCTCTTCGCCATTTCCCCGCGTGACCGACAACGCTTGGAGAAATATTGGCGTAAAAAATTCCCCAAAGTTCCGCTTACCCGTATCGGCTGCCTCACTCAACGTCTCGACAACTTAACTTCTCAACTTCTGTCCGGTGGCTACGCTCATTTCCAATAGCCCAAACGAAACGGAGTCATTCGGGCGGCGGTTTGCAGGAACGGTCGGACCCGGGGATGTAATAGCGCTTACGGGTGATCTGGGAAGCGGTAAGACCCAGTTCGTTAAAGGGTTTGCCGCCGGCCTCGGTGCTAAAACGACTGTCACCAGTCCAACGTTTACTCTGATTCACGAATACCCCGGCGGACGCCTGCCGATTTACCATTTCGATTTTTTTCGGATTGAAGATTCGCAAGCGGCCGAGCGTCTCGGGCTCGATGAATATTTTTTTTACGACGGCGTCTCGGTGATTGAATGGGCTGATCGATTTCCGGATTTAATTCCGGAGAACGCACGCTGGCTTTCCTTCGAGACGAAATCGGAAACCCAGCGCGCGATCATTACCAAATGAAGATTCTCGCGCTCGAACTCTCCAGCGCGCGAGGAAGCATCGCCCTGCTCGATTCTGGGGAGCACACGCGAAAGGCCAGTCCGGCTCGGACCGTGCAACGGTCGGCGCCCTCGCCGGCCGCTCTGCTGTTTTCGCGCGAGTGGCCGAATGACCGAAAGAATTCCGGTCCGTTCTTCGAACATTTAGCTGAGATGCAGGAGAAATTTGGAAAACCGGACACGATCATCGTTGGTCTCGGTCCGGGCTCATATGCCGGAACGCGGATTGCAATTTCGGCCGCGATTGGATTGTCTTTTGGAGGGACGACCTCCGTGTCGTCCGGACGGGACTTGATCGGATTTCCATCGATCTGCGCGATTGAATGCGATGCCGCGGAATATTGCGTCATTGGCGACGCGCGCCGGCAGACGTTTTTCTTCGCCCGGGTTCGGGAGCACGATTTAATCGAAGGCCCTGATTTAATGAGCGAAGCTGAATTGGGAGAGAAGTTGGATAGAATTGACAAGGAGATGCCGATCTTTACCACTGAGAAACTTCCGCAGTTCGAGCGTGTGAAGCTAAGTTATCCATCGGCGAACCTTCTTGCCCAGGTCGCGACTGATTCGAAACGTAGTTTTGTGCGACGACCGCTCGAGCCGATGTATTTGCGCGAGCCGCATATCACGATTCCAAAAAAATGACACAGAACTATCGGTGCTGGGCAGAGATTGATCGCGACGCGTTACGCCACAACGCCAGGGTTGTCCGCGAGCGGATCGGTAGCGCCGAAATGCTCGCAGTCGTGAAAGCGAACGCCTACGGTCACGGTTTGATGGGAGTGGCCGAAACGCTCGCCGAGCAAACACAACTGTTTGGCGTCGCGAATTTGGAAGAAGCGATGGCATTGCGCGAAAGATTTCATCTGCCGGTGATCATTCTTGGTCCATCGCTTCCCGAGGAAATGCCGACGATCATCGAACGCGGCTTTATTCCGACCATTTCCACATTCGAGGAAGCGCAGGCATTCGATCGACTCGGTAAGACGGCGATCAATTTCAAGATTGATACCGGAATGGGGCGAATGGGCGCGGTTGAAAGTGAAGCGGTGGAAGTTTTCAAACGCGTCGCGGCGTTGCCAAAGATCGACATCCACAGCGTTTCGACCCACATGCCAGTTTCCGATGTCGACCCGGAATACACACGCGACGAACTGGTCAGGTTTCGTAGGGTGGTCGAGCAAATGCGCGCCGTGGTTCCGGGCGATTACAAAGCGCATGTGCTGCAAAGCGCGGGCACGCTCGGATTCAACGAAACCGTGGACGAGATCGTGCGCGCCGGAATCATTCTCTACGGAATTTCGCCGCTGCCGGAGTTTCAAAAGCTGCTCAAGCCAGCGATGACTTGGAAGACCCGGATCGGATTGATTCGCGATGTTCCGAAAGGCGCGTCGATTAGTTACGGGCGCACGTTCATCACGCCAAAACCGATGCGAGTGGCGACGTTGACCGCCGGTTACGCCGACGGTTATCCGCGTCACCTTTCCAACGTTGGCGCAGAAATGATGGTGCGCGGCAAACGTTGCCCGCTGCTCGGGCGGGTGACGATGGATTTAATGGTAATCGACGTCTCGCACGTTCCCGATGTCGTTGTTGGCGACGAAGTCGTGCTGATGGGGAAACAAGGTGACGCGGAAATTCCGTGTGTGGAACTGTCCGACAAAGCCGGCACGATCACCTGGGATATCACCACTCGAATTGGCCAACGGGTGAAGCGGGTGTTTCTTTAATTTAACGATTTAATGACTTAATGACTTAATGACTTAACTGGTCACTGGTCCCTGGCCACTTCTTTCCAATGTTTCAAATCATTTTCAACGAGCTGAGCGCGGCCGAGATGTCGGCGTTGCCGAAGAAAATGCAGCTCGACCTGCTGGCCGAGTTCCAGATTTTGCCGGAAGACCTTGATCGCCTCGACGCCAAGCATTTCGGCGTGATCGAGCGGGAAGGAAAAAAGTTATACCGCTATCGTGCCAAAGATTACCGGATCTACTTCGCACAAACGCCGGAAGGAATCACCATTCATCGCGTCCTGCACAAGAACACGTTTCGCGATTTCCTTTTCCGCAGCAAACTGCCGGGATCGGAAGACCAGGCGCTCGGCAAAACGCGCGAGTTTTGGAAACTGATCGAGCAGGGCGAGAAAACGCGGAAGGCGTAGCAGAAAAAGAAAACGCCGATCTAAGTAAATAGGCGCTCGCCGCGGCGAGCGCCTCTACAACCGCGCAGTGCGAATCTCGCGGGCTATTTCATCAGCAGCACTGAGCGGCTGCGTTTGATCTCGCGGGTGATCTTCCGATGGAGATGGGCCGGCATGCCCGTGACCCGGCGGGGAAGGATCTTGCCGCTCTCGGTGACGAATTTTTTCAAGAGATCGGGGTTTTTGTAATCGATCGCTTCGATCGAGATATCGATCCGGCGGCGGGGCATGGCGCGATTGGCGCGGCGAAATGCGGAACGGCGTTTGGCGGTCTTGGGTTGCATTTAGATTATTTGGTTTCGCGATGAAGCGTGTGTTTCCGCAAAAACGGGTTGTATTTCTTTTTCTCGAGGCGGTTGGGCGTGCGCGGGCTTTTCTTGTTGCGCATGGTCATGTAACGCGAAACCGGTTTGCCGAGCGCTTTCGCTTCAGTGCACTCGAGGGTGACAATTTCCTGGGCCATGTTCGTTACTCCTTCGATTCCGGCGCGGGCGTCGCTTCAGATTCTTCTGCTTCGCCTTCGCCGCCTTCGTCTTCGGTCAAACCGAAGAGCGAGGTGACCGATTGCCGGACGCGCGATTGTTTATTCTGTTTCTCGAGCTGCGATTGACATTCAACCGTGAAACGCGCAAACGGGATCGCTTCCAACCGCATGTGCGGGATTGGTTTTCCCGACATCTCGCAAACTCCATACGTGCCGACCTCGATCCGCTTCAACGCCTGATCGATCTCGTAAAGTGCGTCCTGTTCCTGTGAAAGCAGGCTGAGGGCGAAATCGCGATCGTAAGCATCGGAACCGGCGTCGGCCTGATGCATTCCAAACGCCGACGCTTCGCTGCCTTCGGCGCGCGAGCGGAGCGTATCCTGGGCAACGCCCGCCATGGAATCGACCATGGCATCGCGCAATTGGAGGAGCTTCTCCTTCTGCTTTCGCACAAAAGGCGCCAACTTGCGTTCGTGATTGTTGCCTACGAGCAACGCCTGCCGCGGACTGGCGATTGCTTTCTTGGCAGAAATCTTGCGGGCCGGTTTTTTGGCGGCCTTCTTTGAGGAAACTTTTTTCTTTTTTGTGGTGGGCATAAGTTCAAAAGGCGCCCCAACAATCGGGCGCCGGAAAAAGGAGGCTTAATTAAGGACGATTCCGGGTC
The DNA here is from genome assembly GCA_963814965.1 of uncultured Verrucomicrobiae bacterium. GTDB lineage: Bacteria > Verrucomicrobiota > Verrucomicrobiia > Chthoniobacterales > UBA10450 > AV40. Next base: position 176,227 of record CAWFFA010000026.1, on the reverse strand, counting down.
AGCGCAAGGGAAGATTTGACGAATCTCGGCGGCGTTTAATTCGATGTCTTTTGCCTGAAAAAGCCGGTTTAACCACGAATCGAAGACGATAGACACGAATTGAAACGACTCGTTTCTCTTGGGTCTGAAAATAGCCCAGCGCTTCAGCGCTGGGACAGGGATATTATGAGACGTTGAGTCCGGTAGGACGAAAGAAAGTTTCTGTCGTCCCCGATGGGACTCCCCAGCGTTCCAAAGGATTACCCAGCGTTAAAACGCTGGGCTATTATCAGTTCATTCGCGTCCATTCGTGGTGAGAATTTTTACGAGCTGGCGCTGGAGTACCGGCGCAGGGCAAATGTCCAAAAGCTTCGAGAGAGGAAAAAGATCACGGTCGATGCAATCACCAGCTTCGACATCAGGCCCCAGGGCTGATCAAAGGACTTGGCCAGCAACCGGGCGGGGACGTTCGACACCACAACAACCGGCACGATCCAGCTAAAGATGAACTTGAAGAGGCGCGGATAAATTGAGTCCGGATAACGCGCGATGTTGAGGAAGTTGAAGTAACCGTAGACCAGGCCCTGTGCGCGGACGATCCAGAAACTGACCGCCGCCAGGGTGAGCATGATCGAGTAATGCACCGCAACGCCGAATCCAACCGCGATGACGTAAAGCAGGATCGACGTGGGCCCAGGGATGTGGCCGAGTTTGGTCAGTGAAAACACAACCACCACGCCGCCGAGCAAAGCATTGACTACGCTGTCGAGCCCGAATTGTTTTGTCGAAACCGCAAACTGGCTATCGACTGGCAACACCAGGAGAGAATCAAGTTTGCCGGTGCGCACCAGTTCAGGAATGGCGGCAAGGTTGACGAAAAAGAACGCCTGAAAAACCTGGGAGATCATCTGGTGGGTGCCGATGAGCAAGACCACCTCCCACTTTGTCCAATCGCCAATGCGGTCGACATTGCCGAAAATGATCGAGAAAAAGACGATCTGGCCCACGAACCACAGGACCTCCACCAGCATCCAGAGGAGAAAATTCGCTTTGAAACTCAGCTCGCGGATGAGCGAGTTGCGAAGCATGATGGAATAGATCTCGATGTAACGCCGAACCACGTCTGCCTGTCATTTTAATTACAGTCCAAGTCAAATCAGATCCTACATGAAGCGTTTTCTACCTATCGGCGTCATCATTGTCGCTTTGCTCATTGTCTTATTCGTGGTTCGGCGATGCACCTCGAGCGGCGCTTCGTCTTATCAAACTGCGACCGTGACGCGTGGAGGGATCACGCAGCTCGTGACTGCGACCGGGACTTTGAACCCGGTGGTCAACGTCCAAGTCGGTAGCCAGGTCTCGGGCAATATTGCCAAGCTGTTCGCTGATTTTAATTCGGAAGTGAAGGCCGGACAGACTGTGGCGTTGATCGATCCGGTTCTTTTTCAAGCGGCGGTCACTCAGGCTGAGGGAGATCTCGCAAGCGCTCAGGCGGCGCTCGAGCTGGCCAAGGTGAATGCGGCCCGGACACAGAAATTGTTCGTGGAGAAAAATTCGGCACAACAAGATGTCGATTCAGCAACGGCGACCCTTCATCAGGCTGAAGCGGGGGTGAAACTCAAACAAGGCGCAGTCGATAAAGCGAAGGCCGATCTCGACCATTGCACGATCACCTCGCCGATCGATGGCGTGGTGATTTCACGCAACGTCGACGTCGGCCAAACGGTGGCCGCCAGTTTGCAGGCCCCGGTAATTTTCCAAATCGCAAACGATCTGACGAAGATGCAGATCGACTCGAACGTGGCCGAAGCGGACGTCGGCGCGGTCGAAGTTGGCCAGGATGTCGATTTCACGGTCGACGCATTTCCGACCCGCACGTTTCACGGAAAAGTGGTTCAGGTGCGCAACGCCCCGATCACGGTTCAGAACGTCGTGACTTACGACACGGTCATTGGAGTCGACAACAAGGATTTAAAATTGAAACCGGGAATGACGGCGAACGTTTCCATCGTCATCGCGCACAAAGACGGCGTGTTGCAGTTGAAGAACGCGGCGCTGCGTTTTCGTCCGCCCGACGCCGCGGCAGAACCGCAGACCGCTTCCGGTTCTGCTGGGCCCAAGCCAAGTGGCTCGCCAGGCGGGGCACGTCCCACTGGTGCGCGCGAACGCCGGTCCGACCGCACGGTGTACGTTTTGTCTTTCGGCAGGCCGAAGCCGGTCCAGATCAAAACCGGCATTAGTGACGGGATCGTCACTGAAGTCACTGACGGTTTGAAGGAGGGCGACAACGTTGTGACCGCGGAATTAACTTCGCCGAGTGCGGCGTCATCGCAGAGCACTAATCCATTCAGCGGCGCGCGCAGATTTCCATGACCAACGGGGAAGTCGTTAAGTTAACCGACGTTCACAAGACGTATCACACCGGCGACGTGGATGTTCATGCGGTGCGCGGCGTTTCCCTCGAGATCCAGCGCGGCGATTTCGTCGCCCTGATGGGCTCGAGCGGTTCGGGCAAATCGACGCTCATGAATATTCTCGGCTGTCTCGATCGGCCGACTTCGGGTCAATACTTCTTGGATGACGCCGATGTTTCCGTGCTCGATCGCGATCAACTTGCCGACATTCGTAATCACAAGCTCGGTTTCGTCTTTCAAGGTTTCAATTTGCTGCCTCGAACATCCGCGCGCGAGAACGTGGAGCTGCCTCTGCTTTACGGAACACGGAAAATGACCAACGCCCAACTGCGCGAAAAAGCGGATGCGGTTTTGGCTTCGGTTGGGTTGGCCGGCCGCGAAGATCATCACCCGAGCCAGCTTTCCGGCGGACAACAGCAACGCGTGGCCATCGCGCGCGCCCTGGTGAATGACCCCGAAGTTGTGCTCGCCGACGAGCCGACTGGAAATCTCGATAGCCGCACCAGCGTCGAGATCATGGGAATTTTTCAACAGCTCAACGAGCACGGCATCACCATCATCATGGTCACGCATGAACCCGACATCGCGTCTTACGCGCGCCGCAACGTGGTGATGCGCGACGGAGTGATTCTCAAAGATTTTCAGGTAACGCAGCGGCTCAACGCTGCGAGCGAGCTGAAGGAAATTGCCCCAACCGACTCGGAAACATCGTCATGACAAAATCTGGTCACTGGTCACTCATCACGGGCCTGCGCGCCGTAGCCTTGGCGAAGGAGGGTCACTTCTTATGAAAGTGGGATCGACATTCAACATCGCGCTGCGCGCTCTGCGCCGGAACAAAATGCGCTCGGTGCTTACTGCGCTTGGCATCATCATCGGCGTCGCGGCGGTTATCGCGATGGTCGGCATTGGCAATGGCGCAAAAGCGCAGGTGGAAGCTCAAATCGCCAGTCTTGGTCAGAACGTAATTATTGTTTCATCTGGAAGCACGACGTCGAGTGGCATTCGGACAGGTTGGGGCGGTGCTGGCACGCTGAAAATTGAAGACGCAGACGCGATCCGCAGAGAAGTATCTGGGGTGACGGCGGTCAGCGAGGAAGTCATTTCGACGACGCAGGTCGCGGCCGGAAATCAAAACTGGTTCACCCGGATCTACGGCGAGTCGGCGGATTATTTTGATCTTCGGCAATGGGCCCTGGCCGATGGCGCGCCGTTTACGGCTCAGGATGTGCGCAGTGCGAACAAGGTTTGTGTGATCGGACGCACGACTGCCTCGCAGGTTTACGGCAACGACAGCGCAGTGGGGCAAATTTTGCGCGTCAAGAATGTGCCGTTCATTATCACCGGCGTTCTGACATCGAAAGGCTTTACGACCCAGGGAATCGATCAGGATGACATCGTGATCATGCCCTACTCAAGTGCGATGAAGCGCGTGCTGGGCGGTACAACCTTGCGTAACATCAACGTCCAAGTCGATGATGCCAGGGAAATGAGCGCGGGCCAACAAGAGATCATCGCGTTGTTGCGGCAGCGGCATAACATCCGGGCTGGCCGAGACGATGATTTCACGGTGCGCACTCAACAGGAGATCGCAGACGCAGCCACGGCGACGACCGCGGTGATGACGATCCTGCTTGGTTCAATCGCCGGGGTCTCGCTTATCGTCGGTGGAATCGGAATCATGAACATCATGCTGGTGAGCGTGACCGAACGAACACGCGAGATCGGCACGCGGATGGCCGTGGGCGCGCATGGCAGTGACATTCTCACCCAATTTCTCATCGAAGCCGTGACGCTCAGCTCGGTCGGCGGGATAATCGGAATTATTTCGGGAGTCGGGTTCTCGCAAATCCTCTCGAGCTATGCACACTGGCCGACGCTGATTTCGGTCAGCTCCATCGTCATCGCTTTTCTGTTCAGCGCGGCGGTCGGAATTTTCTTTGGATTTTATCCCGCGCGAAAAGCGGCTGCGCTCGATCCGATCGAAGCGCTCCGGTATGAATGAAATTCGAAACTCGAATTTCGAAATCCGAAACAAATTTCAAATTCGAAGTCCGAATTTTCAAAACGATACCGCGTATTCCAACGCAGTTTTGAATTTCGATCATTCGTGCTTGTTTCGAGTTTCGAGCTTCGGATTTCGAGTTTGTTTGTTAATCCGTGTAATCTGCGGATAGATTTGTCACATGGCAGAACACAAGGGATTCCAGGAATTGGTGGCGGACGCGAAAAAGAAGATCACCGAGATTTCTCCGACCGACGCCGTGGCAAAAGCCAAGAGCAGTGACGCGGTAATTGTCGACGTTCGCGACAAAGATGAGTTCGACGAATCGCACATTCCCGACGCACTCCACATGAGTCGCGGGACGATTGAATTTGAAGTCGAAGAAAAATTTCCCGACCGCAACACGACAATCATTTGTCATTGCGGTGGTGGCGGGCGATCCGCGCTCGCGGCCGAAAGCTTGCAAAAGATGGGCTACAAAAACGTCCGCTCCATGGCCGGCGGCTTCAAAGCCTGGAAGGGCGCTGGTTTACCGACGACGAAGTGACAAACGGCCGAACCGAAATATCGATTGCTCAGTTCGACGATTTTGTCCGCCCACTATCAGGGCTACCTGTTTCACTGGCGTGGAAAGGTTACGGTTCTGCGATCTTTCTTGAATTGGGTCAGCTAGCTCCAGTGGAGGGAATGCAAAATCACCAGCGCGGAGAAGCCTGTATTTTCATCGAGTGGGATTGGAGGGTCGAAGATTCGACAACGGTTTTGTACGGAAGCTCGAATAGCCAACCTAAGATCGAGAAGGGAATCGGCGGCCTTCAAGGAACAAAGCTAGAAAGCATTTCCATTTTCGGATCGGTGCAAGAGCTCATCATCAATTTGTCAAACGGTCATTGTCTTCGATCGATGGTTATGGTCTCCGGCGATCCGCGATGGAACATTCGCCTGCTCGACGGCAGCTGGCTGTCGTGCGAGCACGGCCGGTTGTAGGCCGGAGATGGCAGCGGATCTGGAACCACTGCCGAAGAGGCAGCGATGTTTCCGATCGAGCAAAGCAATTGCACATCGTTGGGGAACTCCGGTCTCAGAGCCGAAGCGTTCGGCAATTGCGCGGGCTGTAAGTGGTTTGTTCGAATCGATGGAGACGGTTCGCTGTTGGATTTGGTGTGTGTGCGAACAGCGCGAGTCCATTCGACGGACGTGTTGTCAATCGCAGCAGCGGATGTGCTGCATTCGCGACCGGTCATCAATTCTAACCCCCGACGGCTTGGTAGTGACGCAAGCCGCGGTGCCACAATCATTCGCGCGCTTGTCTTTGCTCGTGGAACTCTTCTAAGCTCGCGACCTAAGCCGTGAGCAGCAAACTACAGATTTCGAGACTGATGGCAGGAATTGGATTGGTAATTGTCGCGTTTTGTATTTCCGGGTCTTCGACCAATCCTGCCGACGTTTACTTGCCGCAATTAAAACATAAAGACCCGGAAGTGCGCATCGCTGCGTTGCGGGAATTGCTCCTATCGCTCGATTCGAGAATTCCTGACGCAATGCTCCCACTTCTTTCGGACGAGGGAAATTCCATTCGCCGACTTGCTGCGCGGGCGATCGGTAGTCGGTGGTGGCAGATTCCAAAAGAGAAATCCGACAGTTACGTAAACGCGCTCCAGCATAACTTGCGACCGGAAATTGACTATGAAGACGAAACGCATATGGCCGAGCGCGGGATCGGACTTCTAACGAAAAAATACGATTCAAAAATGTTCTCCCACAGTCCGAACGGTCGATGGGTCATTTACGAACGGCGCAGCTTCCCGTGCTTGATCGACACCACAACATCCACCGAAGAATTAATCGGATGGTCGTCTGCTTATAATCGCGACTCAGAAATGCCGCCTTGGTGGTTTAGTGGCAATAGCCCTATCGGTCAAGATGGGGCTCTCTGGCATCCGACGAAGGAGGCCGTAGCTGTCAGTGTTTCGGTCAGTCGCCGCGCGACGAGCGTTTGGATTTGGGAACACAAACACGGTGTTCAGAAACTAAATCGTCCCGAGTTGATCAAACTGCTTCACCCAAAGGGAAAAATGACGAACCAAATCCAATCACTGCTGGGATAAAGGAATGGAAAGGGGACGATCTTCTTGTTTCGGTGAGCTGGGGATTGGAACTGACGAAAGTGCCACCATCGCTTGGAATCTTTCAAACCACGGGTGGCGCGCAGTTTCGCGAGAGTGGGGGGGGGTTGTGGATATCAGCGATCAACTATGGTTTCAGTGGCTCACGACAAATTCACCGCGCAGCCCTTAACCGCCCACCGCCTGGTAGTGGCGCAGGCCGCGATGCCACATCATTCGCGCAATTGACCAGGTGAGAAAGAGCCAGCCGATTTGGATCGCCAGCGCTTGCCAAAGTTCGGCGCCTTTCAAGCGCCCAAGAAAAATTGCGACCGGGCAAAACAGTTCGTAATAAAACGGCATCCATTTCAACGCCGCCTGGACTCCGGCCGGCATGATGTCGATCGGGAACATTTGGCCGCCGAGGAAATATTCGAACGAGTAAACGATGAACACGAAGGTGGTGATCTCTAAAATCCAGAACGCCATCATCGCCAGCGAATAAGTGATGAAGAACTGGATGAACGCCGCCATCATCGTCGACAAAATTGCGAGGACGTAGGTCATCGGATCATGCGGAAGCGTGACGTAATTGTGGAAATAGAGAAAGATGAGCGCGATCGGCGGCAGGGTGACGAAGGTGTAAACGAGCCGGCCGCTGCAAAAAATACTGAACCGATACGCAAGATAACTCATCGGCTTGGTCAGGAGCGCGTTGATCTGACCCTCGCGAATGTCGGCGGCGATTTGCCATTCGTCCTCGGTCGGCGTGACCAAATTGCTGACCAGGATCATGAGCAAATAATAGTAGATCATCGAGCCGTAGTCGTAGCCGTGCAGGCCTCGGCCACGCTCTTTGAAGACCGCGTTCCAAAGAAAGACTGTGCCGGCGAGCGGAATTAATCCGAATGCGGCGCGCAAAAAGTAATTCCAGCGATACACGAACGTGTTCTGGAGCCCGATGTTAAACACTGACCCGTACTTGGCTGTCTTACTCATTCTCCTACTCCTACTCTTTCTCTTACTCTAACGCTGAATGCGAACTCTTGAGCAAGAGCAAGAGCAAGAGGGCTCAGCGAAGCTTCGCCAGCTGTCCATCTTGCCAAGGCCGCATGAACAAGAGCGCGCAGGTCGCGCCCACCAGCGCCATGAACATGTCTTCCTGCGTGTCCCAGATGTCGCCCTGTGTGCCGAGAAAATCCGTGGAAGCCGCGCCGCCGAGCAGCGCGGTCCACCATTCGATGAATTCGTAAGTCACGCTGATCGCGAGACAGATCGAGATGATGAGAAATGGTTGCCAACGTTTGCGATTCAAAATGTTCAACCGAATGAACATTTCCCGCGCAATCAACGCCGGCACGAATCCCTGCGCGAAGTGACCGAGCCGATCATAGTGATTGCGACTCAAGTGGAAGATCTCCTTTAGCCAATTGAAAACAGGCTCACGCGCGTAGGTCCAATGTCCGCCGACGCACAGAATGCAAATGTGAATTGCAATCAGTGCGTAGACGAGTGTCGTGAATTCGAACCGTCGATAGGTCGCGGCGAGCACTATGATGCCAATGATTCCCGGAAAAACTTCCAGCCACCAGGTGAGCCGATCATGCGGATGAATCCCGGACCAGACGAAAACGACCGCGACGCCGATCAACAGCGCGATGTGGGACTTTTTCATTTCGATTTCGGTTCAGCCGCGAACTGCACCGCGAGATTGATTGCTGCGATCATGCTATCGGCGCGCGCGATCCCTTTGCCGGCGATCTCGAACGCTGTGCCGTGGTCGGGACTGGTGCGCGGGAAAGGCAAACCGAGGGTCGTGTTCACCCCGTTGTGAAACGCGTGCAGCTTGAGCGGGATCAATCCTTGATCGTGATACATGCAAAGCACGGCATCGAATTCACCTTCGACCGCGCGATGGAAAACTGTATCCGGTGAAACAGGGCCGCTGAACGCGGCCGGTTGATGGTTGATAGTTGATTGTTGAGAGTTCAATTCGGCGACTGCCGGCGCTATGATTTCAATTTCTTCACGGCCGATTTTTCCCGACTCACCCGCATGTGGGTTCAATCCGCAAACAGCAACACGAACTTGAATGCTTTTTGCGTTCAAGTTTTGATTGGTGTTTCGGCGTTCTAAGAAGTGCGCCAGTAAAAGCCCGACGCGAACGATCTCGCTTTGTTTCAGCGCGCCGGGAACTTTCGCGAGTGGAATGTGCAAGGTGACGAGCGCGACCGTCAGTTTCCCGGCGCTAAGACACATCGCGAAATTGTTCACACCGCAGCGTTCGGCGAAAAACTCTGTTTGCCCCGGAAATTTGAATCCGGCTTCGTACATCCGCGCTTTGTGAATCGGTCCGGTGACAACTGCGCGCAGTTCGCCGCGTCGTGCTCGTGTGACAGCTTCCTCCAGCGCGGCCGCGGCCGCTCGGGCGGTTTCAATTGTTGGCTCGCCCGGTTTACAATTCGGCTCCCGACCGATCACGACGTAATCGGCGAAGTCGGGAACCCGCCCGGATTTCAAGGCAACATCGACAATCTCCGGTCCGATGCCGGCGCAATCGCCCAGTGTAATTCCGATGCGGAGCTCTTTGCTCTTACTCATGCTCTTGCTCCAAGTCTTTGCTCAGTCGAGCAAGAGTAAGAGCACGAGCAAGATGAAGAGCAAGAGAAGTTGTCGATCTTTGCGATCAACAACTCAGAAGGTCTTGATGTAAGCCTTCGAGCGTAAGCTGGCCAGCCACTTCTCCTGCAAGTGCTGGGCTTCGTCGTGGATCAGCTTCTTTTCGATGTCGGCGCGCGCCTGTTCGAGAGACTTGGTTTCGCCGCCGTGCCGGTCTTCTACCTTAAGAATGTAATAGTTGCCGCTGAACTCGATGATGTTGCTGACCTTACCGGTATCGAGACTGAACGCCGCCTTCTCGAGTGTTCCCGCCAGCGTCTTGCGATCCACCCAACCCCAATCGCCGCCATTCTCGCGGGTGCTGTCTTCCGAATAGAGCTGCGCCATTCGATCAAACTCGGCGCCGTGTTGGAGCTTGGTAAAAATTTCTTCGGCCATCGCCTTTTGGGCTGCGGCTTCGCCGTCACTGGCGTGGCTCGGAATCATGATCAGGCGCAGCTTGATCTGTTCCTTGCTGGTGAACTCCTCCCGATGCGCTTTGTAATACTCCTCCACCTTCGCAGGCGAAGCGATTAGGTCGAGTTTCACGTTCTTGCTGCGCATCGCCTGAACGATCATTTTCTCCATCTCCATTTTCTTGAACTCGCCCATGGTGAAATTTTGGGCCTCCAGAGTCTTGATGAAGGTATTGCGGTCGCCCCCAAAGTCCGTTCGGACAATGTCTTGCATCCGTTCCTCGACGTAGTGGTCGGGAATCTGAAAGCTTTCCTTCTTGAACGCCTGGAGAATCAGCTGACGATCGATCAAGTCCTGTAGGGCAAGCTCGCGCGCCTCTTTGATTTGCTTGATCAACTCTTCGCCGTTGTATTGAGCTCGCAATAACTTCTCGCGCGGCCCGACAAGTCCGCGCACCTGCGAATAGGTGATAACGTCGCCGTTCACGACCGCGGCCACGCCGTCGACCACTTCCGGCTCCGGTTGTGCGGCGTAAATCGCGTGGCCAATCAAGCTGGCTGCGATCAGTCCGACGAAAATTGGGCGGATCATGTAAATTTCTTTGTTAGTTCCAGGACTTCGCTGAGGTGCGGGGGCTTTGCAACTAAACGAGGGAATTTGCCGTCTACAAGTACAAATTCACCCCGGCGGGTCAGCATCAATTTCCGGTCGCGCGCCTCTGCCCGGGTAATTCCGGCTTTAGCGGCCGCAAGCTTGATTTCGGCGAGCAGGAATAAATTGTCGACGGCAGGCGGAAATTTTCCAAACCGGTCCCGCCATTCTTTCCGCATCCGGTCGAATTGATCGCGGGCGCTGATCTCGGCCACTTCGCGATAAGCTTTAATCCGGAGCGCGGTGTCATCGATGTAACTGGCCGGGACGAACGCCGGAATGCGTTGCTCCGGCCCAAGTTGAGCGAATTCGGCTTCGTTGGTAGCGACGAAATCGATGCGAAGATCGACGTCGAGCCGTGGCCGGAATTTCTGGCCTTTGAGTTGCGCGACCGCCTGTTTGAGAAGCTGGCAATACAAATCGAAACCGATGGCCAGGATGTGCCCACTTTGCGCGGTGCCGAGAATGCTGCCCGCGCCACGGATCTCGAGATCGCGCATGGCAATGCGAAAACCAGCGCCAAGCGAACTGTATTGCTTGATCGCGTTGATGCGTTTGCGCGCGGCGCCCACCGTCATCATTTCGCGCGGCAACAGTAGATAAGCGTAGGCTTTGTGCTCGGCCCGGCCGACACGGCCTCGCAATTGATAGAGATCGGCTAGGCCAAAGCGGTCGGCGCGGTCGATGATGATCGTGTTCGCGTTCGGAATGTCGAGGCCGCTCTCGATGATGGTGGTGCAAACGAGGACGTCGATTTTTCCCGCGACAAAGCGGGCCATGATTTCCTCCAGCTCGTCTGCGTTCATTTGACCGTGGGCGATCTCGACATGCGCGTTCGGGACAAGGTTGACAATTTTTTCCCGGACGCGCTCGATCGATTGTACGCGGTTGTGCAGAAAGTAAACCTGACCCTGCCGTTCCAGTTCGCGGCCAATCGCGTCGCGAATGATTCGCTCGTCGTAACCGCAAACGATGGTCTCGACCGGCAAACGGTTGAGGGGAGGCGTTTCTATCGTTGACATGTCTTTCGCGCCGACGAGCGAAAGATAAAGCGTTCGCGGGATCGGCGTCGCCGAAAGCGTGAGCACGTCGACCAGTTTGAACAGCTCCTTGAACTTCTCTTTGTGAAGAACGCCGAAGCGCTGTTCCTCGTCGATGATGACAAGACCAAGATCTTTGAAGACGACGTCGCCGGAAATCAGTCGATGGGTCCCGATCACGATGTCGATGCCGCCCTGGCCAAGCAGTTCAAGAATTTTGCGTTGCTCGCCCTGCGATCGAAACCGGCTGAGCATTTCGATTCGCACCGGGTAATCGAGCATTCGCTGGCGAAAAACTTCGAAGTGCTGTTGCGCGAGCACGGTCGTGGGGGCGAGCACTGCGACTTGTCGTCCGTCCATTACCGCCTTGAAGGCAGCGCGAATAGCGACTTCGGTTTTCCCGAACCCGACATCGCCGCAAATCAGTCGGTCCATCGAGCGTGGACGTTCCATGTCGATCTTGGCGTCGATGATCGCTTTCATTTGATCGGGCGTCTCGCGGAACGGAAACGAATGTTCGAATTCGAGCTGCCATTTCGTGTCTGGACCGAATGCGTGGCCGGGAACCGTCTCGCGCTCGGCCTGAACAGCGAGCATTTTGCCGGCGTAATCGAAAATGGAGGCGGCCGCACTTGTTTTTGCGCGAGCCCATTTCGAATCCGCGAGTGAGCTCAGTCCCGGGGATCGTTTGCCAACGCCAACATACCGCGAAACGAGGTAGGCTTGTTCGAGCGGAACGTAGAGCTTTGCTTCGTCAGCGAATTCCAGCGCCAATACTTCCTGTTCACGGACTGTCGTGGCAGCCGTACCAGCTGCGATTCTTGCGGGGGACGCGCCCACATCTATAGCCGTCGTTGCAACCGGAATACGGGTGAGTCCCAGAAAACGGCCGACGCCGTGTTCAAGGTGGACCACCAGGTCGCCTTCGTTCAGTTCGCTGAAATCGATTTGAGCGCGGTGACGTTCGGCGTGGTAAAGCTGGCGGCGCGCGTGGGGCGCGAATCGACCAAACAATTCAGCCGCGGACAGAACGACAAGGTCCGCCGCCGGAAAACAAAATCCGCGCGCAAGAGTGCCGAGGACAAGATCAACATCCTGGAGCGCGTCGGCGCTGATCAATTCGCGGAACCGCTGGATCTCGCCCTCAGTTTGGAAATAGACAACGACACGGGCGTCGTCCTTGCGCCATTCGTCCAGGCGTTTGATGAACTGATCGCGCTTGGCTTCGGCCAGGAGGAAATCACCGACCGCGAATTCGCCGATGTTGCAATCCTGAAACGCGCCGCTGAAATCTTCGGGTCCTTCCTCAATCCAGCTCTCGCTGATTTGAATTCGAGCATTCGAATTTTCATCCGGGTCGAGATCGATGATGAGATCGTCTTTGCCGGCGTAATCGCGAACGAAACCGGTTTTGTCCTCTGCCGCGCCGAGAAGGATATCGATCATGCGAAGATCACGGACGGACGTTTGAGTATCGACGTCGAACTCGCGGAGTGATTCGACGCTGTCGCCAAAAAACTCGACGCGTGTCGGCAGTGGAGCCTGCCAGGAATAAAGATCGACAATGCCACCGCGAACGGCGAACTGGCCGCGAGTGGTGACTTGAGCAACGCGTTCGTAACCGGAGGAGCTCAACTTTTCGAGGAGCTGCTCCATGGTTGTTCCGGACCCGCGTCTGATGTTCAAAGTTGCTGCGGGAACGGCGCCCCGTGTCGGGGCGGGCTGTTCAAGGCTCGCGCGCGTTGTGACGATCACGTGTGGGCCGGGTTCGCTGTCGATCTTAGCGAGAAGAGCCAGGCGCTCGGCCGCGATTTCGGGGTCAGGCAAAACATTTTCGACCGCGGCGAACTCCGCTTCCGGCAGGAATTCGGCGTTGGGAATCCAGTTAAGCAAAGTTTCGTAGACGGAATCCTGGGCACGCACGCTCGGGCAGAGGATCCAAACTGGTTTTTGAACATGTCGCGCGATGACTGCGGAGAGAAATGCCCGCGCCGGATCGATGACGTGTGAAAATTTTACCGGTCCGCGTTGCTTCGAGATTTGGCTGAGCTTGCGGGCGATCGGCTCGGCTTGCTCGACATGCGCGAGCAATTGATTTGCGAGCGACTTCTCCACCGAGAACCTTCGCCGAAAGCAGGCGAACGTTCCAGTGTAGCCACTGCACTGCGGACCGTCAGACGCGCCAGAGGCGTGGCTACAACTTAATTCGTGATCGAGACCGGTGTGCCAACTGAGACGGATTTGAAGAATGCCTCGGCCATGAACTCCGGCATTCGAATGCACCCGTGAGAGGCCGCATAACCCGGCAGGTATCCCGCGTGCAAACCGAATCCCGGAGCGATCTGCATGTAGTAAGGCATGGGCGCGCCCTTAAAGTGGGTGCCCGGCGGTTTGGGATCGCTCACGGCAACGTTCGGCTTCACTACCTGGTCATTACTGTCAACGAAATCACCGTACTGGCTCGAAGCGTGACCTTTGTCCTTATTGACAACGGAAAAATGACCGACGGGCGTATTTTTCCCTTCACGGCCCGTCGACAACTGTGAAATTCCAACCAGCATCCCGTTTTTGTAAAAGTAAGCGCGCTGTTCTTTAAGACTGATTTTGACCGAAGGTTTTCCACCGATGTGGTCGCCATCCCAGTAAGAGACATTGTCGACCGGCGCGTTGGAGGTCGGCTGATTGCCATAGACGCCGCCGAGATATTGGGTCTCCCCCGAATAACGGATGTCTTGCTCACAACTGGTGATGAAAAACGCCGACGCGGCGATGATCCACAGGGGCAGATAAAATGAGCAGCGCATAAAATTTTTTCGGTCGAACCCTCTACCGGCAAGGCAACCAAAGTCAAGGGCCGCAACGGCCAATTTAGCCGCAGTGCGCGGCTTGAATTGTGCTTTTGCTCAAGCAGACTTTCGCGGGTTACTCCCGCCATGCCGACTTACGAATATCACTGCGAAAAATGCGATCAGAACTTCGAAGCATTCCAATCAATGCGCGATAAACCGTTTACCCAATGTCCGAAAGAGCTTTGCCGGTTGCCCAAATGGGGCCACGGCAAGGTGAAACGACTGCTCGGAACGGGCGCCGGAATCATTTTCAAAGGATCGGGTTTTTACAGCACTGATTATCGAAGCAAAGCATATCAGGAGGCAGCCAAAAAGGACGCGCCGCCCACGAGCACCAGCGGGGAAAAGTCATCGGGCGGCAAGGACGCGAAGACGTCAAAGACATCTTCAACCAAACCAAAAAAAGAATCGGCTGCATGACGACCAGTACCACGACACCAAAACTGATTTGCGCGGAATGCCGGCGCGAAAACGAAGCCGAAAGGATTTTTTGTCACAACTGCGGTGAGCGGTTGGATCGTTCCGCCGTAGCCGCTGAGACAAAAGTCGACACCGCAACAGAAACGCATCGGCGCCTGCAAAAGATGATGCAGGGCCCGAGTCGAACGCGTTACAATTTTTTCGTCGCCTGTAAACTGATTCTGGCGGCGGCGGTGACCGCCGGCCTGCTCCAGATGTTCTTGCCGCCCGATTTTCCTCCGGCCGTCAAGGTTTCGATACCGGTGCAGCTGGACATCGCACTGGAGACCGCAGCGCTGAAACCGTTGGTGCTGAATTTCTCACAGCAAGATATCAACGCTTACCTGACCTATCGGCTGGCTGGGAAAAAGAAAACGTTGAACAAGCCATTCCTGGATTTTGAACGCGCAGCGGTTGTGTTCAAGGAAGGCGAGTGTGTCATCGGGTGGCAGCGCTCAATTTTCGGATATTCCATCTATAGCCAATCATCCTTTCGAGTTGTTCTGAATGGCGGAAAGATGTCTGCGATTAATAATGGCGGTTGGATCGGCCGGCTTCCCATTCATCCGGCGATTATGCAATACGCCGACATCATTTTTGCCGATGTATTCTCAGCGCTCGACCGTGAGCGTAGATTGCTGTCGAAGATGGGAACTGTGACGTTTCACGACGGCAGCGTCGCCATCGCGCCAGCTACGCACCAATAAACAAGAATGGCCGGGGGTCCGCCCTTTCCCATTGAACCCGCCGGCCAACCAACCAATCAATAGATTGGACGTAGGAAACAGGTAAGAGTTGCGCTTTTTGGTGCGAAATGGGTGCTCGCCAACGCGAGTGGTGCGCAACTAATCTGGCGACAACTGCTTGTGAAGATTCCCCCCAAACGAATCTTTTTCGCGTCGCTGCTAGGGCCGTTACTTGCGTGTCTGAATCTGAGCGCGTTCGAATTTTCCGAACGCAGCGTCAGTCCTTCGGGACAATTCGTAGTTTACGGTAGCGATCCTGCATATCGCGGCGCGGTCTCCGCCTTGGCTGAAAAGACAAAAGCGAATTTCCTTTCCGTGCTGAGACGGCGCGACGCCTGGAAAATCGCAATCGTGATCAATTTACGATCCCGCGCGGTAAATCTGCCCGAAGTTCCGCCGGCTGAACTTCGGTTTAGTCGGACTGAAACGGGCGTGAAGCTTCAACTCGACCTGACGGTATCGCAAAAGATGAGTCCGACTGCGATTGAGCGAGAACTCGCGCGAGTGATCCTAATGGAAATGATTTACCGCGGCCAAACCGCCGTTGCGCCGGGCGACGTTTATGTCGATCCGCCGGCCTGGCTGGTGGACGGTTTGCTCGCAGCTGCGCCGAATCAAGACCGCGGTTCGCTGGCTGCGGCGCTCTCGGTGTCCGCGCGCGTCCCTGCGTTAGCGGAATTTTTGGAGCAATGTCAGGAACTCGTCGATTCGTCAGCGCGTCAACTTTATCGCACCTATTCGTGGGTTCTCGTTCAACTGTTGATCGACAGCCCAAGTGGACGTTCTCGTCTCGGTCGTTACATCGACAACCTGGCGTTTGCTTCAAGTGATCCGATCGCAGACTTGCGGGCGGCGTTTCCAGAAGTGCGCGATTTCGAGAACGGTTGGAAATCGAAGATTGCCGAGATGACAACCATCTCGGACCAGGACATTCTTACTTTTTCTCAAACGGACGAGAGACTGAACGAATTACTGGGGACCAAATTCCCGTCACGAGATGGCCGCGCCAAATCTATCCTGCTTGAAGATTTTGCGCAGATACGTCTGACGTCTGATCGGCGGGCGGCGCTGCAGGAGTTCAGCAAGAAGCTGTTGCTGTTGGCCACGCGAGCGAATCCCGTCTTGCGTCCGGTCATTGAAGTTTATCAACGAATTGCCGACCGGCTTGTCCTTGGGAAGAACCGCGGGACCGAAAAACGCCTCGCTGAGTTGGAATCGCTGCGGACCAAGCTGTCGGTCCGGATGAACGACATCGATGATTACATGAATTGGTTCGAAGCGACGAAGTTGGAAACGCGGAGCGGGATGTTTGACGATTATTTGCAGGCGGCCGGTGCGACGAATTCGCAGCGGCCTAAGCGAAGGGATGCGCTGTCGGTGTATCTCGACGCGATGGAACTGGAGTATTGAGGCCGGTTTGCGCGCCAAAAAATTTGTTGAAAAGATAGTTGACTAGTCGGTCTAGTTAGTTTTAATAATCGCTATGCCAAGAGTGAGTGATATGAAAGAGCGCCTGACGGATGCGGCGATGGATCTCATCTGGCATAACAGCTACGGCACCACGTCAGTGGACGCGATTTGCGAACGTGCCGGCGCGAAGAAAGGAAGCTTTTATTATTTCTTCAAGTCGAAGTCGGAACTTGCTGCCGCAGCCTTGGAAGCGGACTGGAACAAAAAGAAAACGGAGATGGACACGATTTTTTCGCCAACAGTTCCGCCTCTCGAACGGCTCGATCGCTACTTTGATTTCGTTCATGATCGCTTGGCAGAGCTGGAGAAGAAGTGCGGCTCGATCCTGGGTTGCCCTCTACTAAGCGTGGGCAGCGAAGTGAGCACTCAGGACCAAGTTGTCCGTGAAGCGATTGATCGAATCATGGATCGCAAGATGAACTATTTCATTTCGGCAGTACGCGACGCGGCGGCTCAAGGATTGATCGAAGCGGCCGATCCGGCGGGAAAAGCCAAGGCGCTTTTTTCGTGTTATCAGGGGACGATGGCGCAGGCCCGAATTCAAAACGATATCGAATTGCTGCGCGAGTTTAAGAACGTGGCTAGGGGCGTACTTGGGGTGAAGCGCGTCCAAACTGTCTCCGCATAAAAATTTTGCCGATTGATAGACGACTAGTCAAATATAAACCCACATAAACCGAAAAAACTCAGTCCTTATGAAAACTGAACGGCAGACAGAACTAACGAAAACAGTTTTCCTCCAGACGGTTTCAGTCGCCCTGACGCAGCTGAAACAAGAGCTACAGCACGATTACATAAAGGCCTATCCAGAGTTGGGCGAAGTGATTCACCTTGTGCTCGATGAGGAAGAAGCCAAAGCCTGGGACTTAACCCTGTTCCCGCATTTGCTTCTTCCTGATTTGGTCGAAGCGCACATTGAGAGTCTCAATCTGCGGCCGGTCGAAACAAAGCACGAAGATGTCTTCGCGCCGCATCGCTTCCACGAAATCGAGACTTACAAACCGGCGTTCGCCTTATGTGGTTAGAAATGACAAGGCGCGTTCCATGCCTATGAAAATGACAGCAGCACAAATCAGTAAGCCGGGCGGCGATTTTGAATTGGTAGAACGGGAAATTCCCGAGCCGGGTCCGGGACAGGTGCGCGTGAAAGTTGAAGCGTGCGGAATTTGCCACAGCGACATGCTGGTGAAGGAAGGATTGTGGCCGGGACTTAAATATCCTCGAGTTCCTGGGCACGAAATCGCCGGCCGCGTTGATGCAGTCGGCGATCGCGTTACGAATTGGAAGAAAGGTCAACGCGTTGGAGTTGGCTGGCATGGAGGACACGATTTCGTTTGTGATGAATGTCGCCGCGGCGATTTCGGGATGTGCATCAATCGCAAAGTCACCGGCATCGATTTCGACGGCGGTTACGCGGAATATGTGCTCGCACCGGCCGAGGCAATCGCACTGATTCCTGACGACGTGCCCGCGGAAGAGGCGGGACCTTTCATGTGTGCCGGCGTCACTGTGTTCAACGCGCTGCGAAATTCAGGCGCCCGTCCGGGCGACGTCGTTGCGGTGCAGGGAATTGGCGGGCTCGGCCATCTCGGCGTGCAATACGCGCGACGCATGGGATTTGAGACCGTGGCGCTCGGCCGCGGCAAAGACAAGGAGCCGCTCGCGAAAAAACTGGGTGCACATCATTACGTAGATTCCGACGTTGCGAATCCGGTTGCGGAATTACAGAAACTCGGTGGCGCGAGAGTGATTCTCGCCACTGCGCCGAACGCGAAAGCAATCTCCGCAGTGGTCGAGGGTTTGTCGCCAAGCGGCAACTTGCTGGTGCCCGCAGCTCCGGGAGATCCATTGAGCATCAGTATGATGCCGATGATTGCGGGACGGCGGTCAGTATCGGGTTGTTATTCGGGTACCGCGCGAGATTCACAAGACACCCTGGAATTCAGCGCTTTGGGCGACGTGCATCCGATGATCGAAAAATTTCCGCTCAATCGAGTAAACGAGGCTTACGAACGAATGCACAGCGGCAAGGTGCGTTTTCGTGTCGTTCTGACGATGGAATGAACATTTACAAATTAAAAAAATGAAAGGAACTAAATGAATAAGGGAAAACTAGACGGAAAAACTGCAGTAGTAACGGGAGCGTCCAAAGGGATTGGCGCTGGCATCGCCAAAGCGTTGGCCGCTGAAGGTGCTGCGGTCGTTGTTAATTACGCATCCTCCAAGTCGGACGCCGACAAAGTTGTCGACGAAATCGCAAAGGGCGGCGGAAAAGCGGTCGCAGTCCAGGGCAGCGTTGCGAAAAAAGGCGATGTCGAAAAACTCTTTTCGGCTGCCGAGAAGGCGTTCGGCAAGATTGACATTCTGGTCAATAACGCCGGCGTTTATGAGTTCGCGCCATTGGAGAATGTAACCGAGCAACAATTTCATAGAATGTTTGATACGAACGTTCTCGGTTTGATCCTCGCCACACAAGAAGCGGCGAAGCAGTTTGGATCAAAGGGCGGCAGCGTGATTAATGTTAGTTCGGTCGCGTCCACCTCGAATCTTCCAACTGCAGCAGTTTACGCCGGAACGAAGGCAGCCGTCGACGCCGTCACCCGAGTTCTAGCAACGGAACTGGGTCCGAAGAGAATCCGAGTTAATGCGATCAATCCGGGCCCGGTCGAGACGGAAGGCTTCAAGGATTCGGGATTTTCCGGAAGCGACTTTGAAAAACAAGCGGTCGCTCAGACGCCGCTGGGACGAATCGGTCGACCAGATGACGTCGCATCGATTGCGGTGTTCTTCGCCTCGGACGAATCGAAATGGGTCACTGGGGAAGCGCTAAAGGTTTCAGGGGGTTTGCGCTAACGAAAGGACCGAAACGAATGTCTAAATGAATGGTTTAATCAGTACAACTCAACCTCGAAGGATCTATATGAATATTAAACTGACAGCGGTCGCGTTGCTCGCGAGTGCGACCTTGATTGCAAATGCCGAAGCCGGCAACCGCAACGGGAATGGTGGCGGAAACTTTGTCGGTGCTCGTTCCGGCGCGGTTCGCGGCGGTGGTGCTCCATCGTTTCGCTCAATGCCGATGCGAAGTTTCAGCGGTAACCGGATGATCTATTCCGGCCAACGCTTTTCGTCGGCCGGAGTGCGTCCATCCGGAGCAGTGCGAGTGCGTCCGCAGTCGATTAATCCCAATTTCGGCGGCAGCCAATTCGCGCGCGGAAATATGGGAGTTAATCGGACTAACCAGTTCCGAAATAATCAGCACTTCGTTCAAAACGGAGGCGGGTTCGCGAGAAACAACAATGTGATTCGCAACCGGACAGGAGCTGGTCAATTCCGAAACGGAAACAGGCTGGCGTCCAACTGGCGAAGCCATGTAGTGGCGCAACATTCGGCGAATTGGCATCGGGATTGGGACCGTCACCACGACCACTTTTTCCACGGTCATCGCTTCGTCTTCATCGACGGATTCTGGTGGGGATTTGGTCTCGGATTCGATCCCTGGTGGCCATGGTGGGATTATCCGTCCTACGGCTACGGCTACCCGTACAACTACGGTTATTACCCAAACGGTTACGATAATGGATACGGCGCCAACGATCCGGGCGCTTATGACGACCAAGGCGGGTACCAAAATGGTTACGATGACCAATCTGGATACCAACCTGGAAGCCAAAACGGATACGGCAATCAGCAGTCTGCGAACTCCAGTGTCGCAGCCGCGCAAGATCGTCTTACCCAGGAAGGGTTTTACCGCGGTCAGATCGACGGGGTCCTTGGGCCCGAAACGCGTCACGCCATCGTGCGATTCCAAACCAAGCATGGCCTTGGTGTCAGCGGCGAGTTAACCACCGAAACGCTCAACGCCATGGGATTGCGGCAATACGCCAATTCCGGATTCAACTGACGCAATGAACGGTGACCGGTT
Source organism: uncultured Verrucomicrobiae bacterium (assembly GCA_963814965.1). Taxonomy (GTDB): domain Bacteria; phylum Verrucomicrobiota; class Verrucomicrobiia; order Chthoniobacterales; family UBA10450; genus AV40. Next base: position 155,509 of record CAWFFA010000026.1, on the reverse strand, counting down.
CGAAAGTCCGGTCACCGTTGGCCTGCTCGGAACAGTTGCCGAAGGCAGAGTTGCCGACTAGACTAACTGGCGCGGTTAAAAAACCGCGCCTTTTCATTAATGCAGAAGATAGGATTTGCCGAAGCTCTCGATTCCATCGTGACGAGCGACCCCCGTTATCAACGGGAAGCTTACATTTTTTTGCGGGATGCGCTCGATTTCACGACCAAGCAACAGAAGAAGGTCAAAGGGACGACCGTGCGCCACGTTTCCGGCCCGGAATTGCTCGGAGGGGTTCGCCAATACGCGCTGAAGGAATTTGGGCCGTTGGTGATTACGGTTTTCGACAGCTGGGGCATACGCTCCACCGAAGACATCGGCCACATGGTCTTCAATCTCATCGGCGCCGGAATTTTTGGTAAGACCGACGATGATTCGATCGAAGACTTCAAAGCGGTTTATGATTTTCAGGAAGCGTTCACGAAGCCGTTTGCGCCCGAAAAGACACCTGAAAACCGCCCGGGTTTGCCAGCGCCGAAAATTTCCTGATCGAACGGCGCCGTTGATTGGGAATCAAATGAGCAATAATTGTGTATCGCGTTAAAGTAGCGGGACTCGTTTCCGCATTTGTTTTTACCATGGTCAACCTGAAAGCTGCTTCTGTGGATCGCCCTCCTTCCAAACAAAATCCCGTAACGAACGGCGACCGATCAGACATCATCACGTTCCCGGCGAACACGGCGAAGAAATGGGTCCTTCCCGATGGCCTGACTTTGATCGTGAAAGAAGACCGCAGCGCGCCGGTTGCCAGCGTGCAGGCCTGGTGCGCCACGGGTAGTATTTACGAAGATGACAAGCTTGGCGCGGGTCTCTCCCACATTCTGGAGCACATGCTCTTCAAAGGAACCAAGACCCAAAAGGCCGGCGAGATCGCACAGAAAATTCAGGACGTGGGCGGCTACATTAACGCCTACACCTCATTCGATCGCACCGTGTTCTGGATCGACGTCCCGAAGGACGGTGTCGAGAGCGCGCTCAATATTTTGTCCGACGCGATGATGAACTCCACGTTGCCGCCGGAAGAGTACAACAAGGAACAGGAGGTCATTCGCCGTGAATTTGCGATGGGCTTTGACGACCCCGATCGCATGGCGAGCCTGCTCCTGTTTTCGACGGCGTATCAGAAGCATCCGTATCGCCTGCCGGTGATTGGCGAGTTGGAAATCTACAACCAGCTTACCCAGGACCAGGTGATGCAGTACTACAAGTCGCACTATGTGCCGAACAATCTTACGTTCATTGTGGTCGGCGATGTCGACGCGGAAAAAATTCATCACCAACTCGCGGATTACTTCAAAGCTTTTCCCGCGAAATCTCTAAAGCCGGCTTTCGTTCCGGAAGAACCGCCGCAACTTGGCCGTCGTGAGGTCCACAACGAATTCGCAACCGAGCTAAGCCGGCTTGCGCTGGCCTGGCACATTCCCGAGCTTACTCATCCGGACGTCCCTGCGTTGGATTTGTTGTCCACGATTTTAGGCGAAGGCCGCAGCTCGCGTTTGTATCGCCGCGTGCGAGAACAAGCCGGAGTTGCCTTTAGTGTCTCAGCTTTTTCCTACACGCCGGGAGATCCCGGCTTGTTCGGGGTCGACGCAACTGTCGATCCAAATAAGCGCGACGAAGCCGAGAAGTTGATCCTGCAGATCATTGGCGAAGTGAAGCAAGCCGGCGTGACTGCGGATGAATTGATGAAGGCGAAGAAAATGTCGCTCGGCCACCATCTCGATGCGCTGACTACGATGCGTGGACAGGCGTCCGACATCGGCTCGAACTGGCTGCTGACGCGTAACCTCGATTTCAGTCGCGATTATTTGACCGCGGTCCAAAAAGTCACATTGGACGATATCAAGCGGGTGGCCGCGAAGTACCTGGTCGATCAAAACCTCACCCTCACTTCGCTGAATCCGACAGGGTCGCTCGCTGGAAAAGAGGAAGCGGCCAAACCGATCGCGGCCGGTGAAGTTCAAAAGTTCGAGCTTTCGAATGGTCTCCGTTTGCTGGTGCGCGAAGATCCGCGGCTGCCGCTCGTTTCCATGAGCTCGGTTTTTCGGAGCGGTTTGCTCGCCGAGACGCCGCAGACGAATGGAATCACCCGATTAACCGCGCGCGTCCTGCTCAAAGGAACAAAAAATCGCACTGCCGAACAAATAGCAGATCAGATTGAAGCGATCGGCGGATCGATTTCGAGCGACGCGGGCAACAACAGCATGAGCATTTCGGTCCACGTGATGAAGCCGGACCTCAAGACTGGCGCCGACTTGCTCGCGGACGTTTTGATAAACGCGAATTTCCCCGAGAAGGCGATTGAGCGCGAAAAACAAGTCCAACTCGCGGGCATTAAGCAGGAAGAAGAACAATTGACCATGGTCGCGCGCAATATTTTGCGCCAGGCCCTGTTCACCGATCATCCGTATGCCTTGCGCGCCAACGGTTCGGCGGATTCCGTGAAACATCTCACCCAGAAAGATCTGATCGCGTTCCGCGACAAATATCTGCTGGCCAAAAATGGCGTTGTTTCCGTTTTCGGAAACGTAAAAGCGACTGAAGTGAAACAACTTTTCGAGCAAGCCCTTGGCAAAATGAAACCGGGCACCCTCGCGTTGACCGATGCCCGTCCGTCGGCGCCGATCACGAAAACGGAGAGCGTTGAAAGCACCAAAGAAAAAGCCCAGGGCGTGATCATGGTCGGCTACCGCGGCGTCGACATGTTCGACGAGGATCGGCATGCTCTTGAGTTGATCGACGAGGCGAGCAGCGATCTCGGCTCACGCTTTTTCGTCCGGATCCGGGAGAACATGGGCCTGGCTTATTACGTCGGCGCCAGCCAGATGCAGGGGCTCGTGCCGGGATTGTTTGCGTTTTATCTTGGGACTGACCCGCAAAAGATCGAGCCGGTTAAGACAGCGTTGCTCGACGAAATCAACAAATTGGCGAACGAAGGACTGACCGAAGAAGAGCTGACGCGGGCGAAACGGAAATCAATCGGCCAACATCAGATCGCGATACAGAGCAACGATTCGTTCGGGTATCAGTGCGCGCTCGATGAGCTTTACGGACTTGGGTTCGATTATTACAAGAAGCTCGACCAGGAAGTTAACGCGGTCACGCTTGACGAAATTAAACGGGTAGCGGCAAAGTATTTCCGCGATCAGCCGTATGTTTTAGCGACGGTCAGACCGTCCACGAAGAAGTGACCAGTGACCAGTGACGAGAGCGGCTTCCTGTGCTAGTTAGATTCTGGTCACTTGTCACACGTCACTGACCACTTTCTTATATGGCTGAACACCAAACCACTACTCAAAGCGGAGAGCTTTCCCAACGCTTCATCGAGTTCGTGATGATGCACGCGCAGAACGCAGCGCTGTTTCTCGGGCAGATCCCGAACCCGAAAACCGGAGAAGGCGAAGTAAACCTGGAACTCGCCAAAATGTTTATCGATCAGCTGGCGATGATTCAGGAAAAAACCCGCGGCAATTTGACCAACGACGAATCGACTGCGCTCCGTAATACGCTTTCGAACTTACAAATGGTCTACGTGGAAGTTTCGCGGCACGTAGCAAAAGGAGCCGCGCCATCGACTCCGCCTGCTAAAGAACCCGCGCCACAGGACGAAGCATCCACGGCTCCTTCGGAACAGCCGCCAATAACTCCTTCGACGCCGCCCTCCGAAGGTGAATCGAAGAAAAAATTCACCAAGAGCTACGGCTCGTGAATTGAACAGACGAGGCATTTGTCTCGTCGAAGCATAACTGCCACCGATTTACCTTCGGGCGGCGAATTCATTGCATGCAGGCGGTGGCCAAAACGGGGAATGGAAACGGCGCAAAGCTCGTCGCGGAGGCGATGGAAGCCGCCGAAGAAGCCGGATTACGCTACATCAGCGATGATCGCGCGGGCTACACGCGCAAAGCCAAAGGCGATGACTTCGAGTATTTGGATACCGAAGGGAAGCTGATTAGCGACGAGCAGCGTCTGCTGCGGATCAAGCGTCTCGCGATTCCGCCGGCCTGGACAAAGGCTTGGATTTGTCCAACCGCGAACGGGCACATTCAAGCGACTGGCCGCGACGCGCGCAAACGCAAACAATATCTTTATCACGAGCGCTGGCGTGAAGTTCGCGACGAAAACAAGTACGACCGTATCATCACCTTCGGGAAAGCGTTGCCGAAGATCCGAAGGCGGGTCGCGAAAGATTTGAAGTTGTCGGGGCTTCCGCGAAACAAGGTGTTGGCGACGGTCGTGCAACTGCTCGAGAGCACGTTCATTCGCATCGGCAACGAAGAATATGCGCGAGAAAACAAATCGTTCGGTCTTACCACGATGAAAGATCGACACGTTGAAGTGAAAGGATCGAAGCTCCGTTTTCGGTTTCGAGGCAAAAGCGGAAAGGACCACGAAGTCGATGTCACCGATCGGCGCATCGCTGGAATTGTCTCCAAGCTCCAGGATTTGCCGGGCCAGGATTTATTTCAGTACGTTGGTGACGATGGCGAGATCCGGGATGTCACTTCGCAGGATGTGAATGAGTATTTGCGGGAAATTACCGGCGAGGATTTTAGTGCGAAAGACTTTCGGACGTGGGCTGGAACGGTATTGACCGCTATCGCGCTGAACGCGAAGGAGAAGTTCGAAAACAACAAGCAGGCCAAGGCGAATATCAAGACGGCGATTAGCGGGGTCGCCCAGATTTTGGGCAACACTCCGGCCATTTGCCGGAAGTGTTACGTGCACCCAGCGATCTTTGAGACCTATCTCAGCCGGCAATCTATCGACGGATTGAAACAGATGACCGAGGAGACGCTGGAAAAGGAGAATGTCGATCTTCGATCGAGCGAGGCCGCCGTTTTGAAGTTCTTGGAGTCGCGGCTGTCGAAGAAAGCGGGTTAGGGTGATCAGCGACCGCCGCCGGTTGGAGTTGCGCTTGTTTTCGGTTTCGCGCTTTTCCGAACGGTGATCGTTGTTTCGCTGGGCGTCGGCGATTTCTCGGGATATTTCTTTGTTGTCGGATAGACCAACCGCCACGGTTGAGATTTGATGGTGTCACTGAACTCGGCGATGTTTTTCCCAACCGGCTCGAGGTCCCGCATCGTGATTTTCAGCTTGTCGGATGCGTCGCGGAAGTTTTGGAGCGTGACTTGAAGATTGTTGTTCTCGGTCAGGCTGTTGCTGATTTTTTCGATATTGTTCAGCGAATGCGACAGTGCGCTGTCGGGCGCGGTCAGATCGGCCATGTGTTCGCCGAAGGATTTCACCTGAGTGAGCGCCTGAGTCAGTTCGGAATTCTCGTCGGTCAGGTGATTGATATTGGCGGCGGTCTCCTGAAGACCTTTCATCGTGGTGGTGGCTTCCGCGGCAACCGGCTTGATCACTTCCAACATTTTCGACGCAGCTTCGCTAAAATCCGGTGTGCGCTCGCCGGCAAAGGTCTCGCCGTCACGGGCGCGACCTGCGGCATCGGTTCCCTGGGTAATGTCGATCGCCATGTCACCTAACAAGCCGAGCTGCATCAACCGGGTTTTGGCGTCGCGGTACACAATCGCGTTTTGATCGACCTGAACATCGATCCGCGCTTCATACTTTGGTTTGTTCGTGTCCGACGGCGTGGCGTTTGGTTCTGGAGGATGAAGCGCAGCTGCGGCTTCTTCGGCGCGACGTTCCTCTTCCTTTGAAACCGGCGAGTAAAGTTTTGCCACTTGCCCAATTTTTCGGCCCGCCAACATCACCGCTGCGCCTTGTTTAATTCCAGCCGCGTTGTCGACGTAAATTTTGTAAGTGACCAGAGGCCGAAATAAACCGGGAGCGCCGAGCAAAACCAAAACGAACACCAGCACGGCGACCGTGCTGACGACCAGAAGTCCGGTCATGATCTCATTTTTGTGCAATTGCATCTTGGCTTCCTTCCAGAATGGGGCCTTGGGTGCTTCCGCTCAAGAACTGAGCGACCACCGGGTTCTGCGAATTTCTAAACGTTTCAGGATCGGCCTCTTCAATGATTTTTCCCTGATACAACATAGCCATTCGTGTGCCGATGCGAAAGGCGCTCGCCATCTCGTGAGTCACGATGATTGAAGTGACTTTGGCGTTGTCGGTCAGGCTGATAATCAATTCGTCGATCACCGACGCAATCACGGGATCGAGACCGGCAGTCGGCTCATCAAACAGAACCAGCTCCGGTTCCATGGTCAATGAGCGCGCCAGACTAACCCGTTTGCGCATGCCACCGCTCAATTCTGACGGCATCATCTCCTTGGCGTCCTTCATTCCTACAAGGTCGAGCTTTTCATCTACAATTTTGTCGATCTCCTTGCGCGATTTGTCGGTCAACTCCTCCAGCGGCAAGGCGACGTTGTCGCGCACGTTTCGTGAGCTGAGCAGCGCCGAGTACCTGATATACCATCCCGATCTGCCGGCGGACCTGCTGTAATTTTCGCCGCTTTAAACGTGTGACCTCGAATTGTTTGAAGAAAACTTCGCCGTCATTCGGTTTTAGGATTCCCAGGATCAAACGCAGTATCGTGCTCTTCCCGCTACCGCTTTGACCCATCACAACGAGTCGCTCTTGGGGTTCGACCGTGAGCGACAAATCGTCGAGCACTTTCTTGTCCTCGAACTCCATAGTGACGTCACGGAGCGCGACCATGTGTGAGTTCTGAGCACTCATGTCGGGAAAAAGTTCACGTAAACGACGTTGTAGAGGGTATCGACACCGATCACGACTGAGATGGCAGTGACAACGCTGGAGGTCGTCGCCTTACCAACTCCTGCCGCGCCGCCTTTCACGTTCAGACCGCGGTAACAGGCGATAGCGGCGATGAGCAAACCAAACAGGAAACTCTTTAAGACCCCGGTGATTAGATCCCGGATGAGGAGTGAGTCTCGAACAAGATCGACAAAGTAAGGAAAAGCGATGCTGAAGTAGGCTTTGCAAATCAGACTGGTCGCGACAATGGCGGAAATATTCGAAATCGTGGAAAGACAGGGCATGAGGAAAAACAGGGCGAGCATTCGCGGCGCGACCAGAAATCGAAGCGGACCAATGCCCATCGCTTCGATCGCTTCGACTTCTTCGGAAACGGTCATGGTCCCGAGCTCGGCGGTAAAGGCGGCGCCGATGCGGGCGGCCAGCATGATGCCAGTGATCAATGGTCCGAGCTCGCGAGTGAACCCGATTGAGACGAGTCCCGGTATGAGGCGCTCCGTCCCGAACCGTTGCAACTGGTAACCGGTCAGCAACGCCATGGTTAGCCCAAGAAAAAACGAAACCAAACTCACCAGTGGAACGGAATCGACGCCGGCGCGCTCGGCGTAACGGAAAAAGCTCGACGCCCGAAATGGAACACGTCCCTCGCGTACACGCTCGATGGTCTCTTCGACCGTGTTGATGATGAACCAAAACATGCTTCCGACTTCACGAAAAAGATTCTCGCCGAGGCTGCCGATTTCCTGCAAGGCAATCACCGGGGCGGTGATCAACGTTTCTTCGGTCGAATCCTTTTTCTGGTCAGGCATGCAGCAGGGAAGTTGCCCCAGGTACTAAGGATGAAAAAGCGTTTTCTTCCTACTGGCGCGAGGGGCAGGCGCGGTCTACTTGTTCGACGCGTAACAAATATGTCGGTGCGAAGTCTTGTGGCTTGTGGAGTGTTCGTGTTTGCGGCATTAGCTGGCGCGCAACAGTTCGGCAGAATGAGCTCAGCGAAGGAAACCAGGATCGGGTTGGTCGTTCACGGCGGCGCCGGGACGATGGAACGCAATAAAATGAGTTTGGAGACAGAGCGCGAATATCGTGCCGGAATTGAAAACGCGCTGCGCGCCGGGTGGGAAATTTTGCAACACGGCGGCTCGTCGTTGGATGCCACCGAAGCGGCGGTACGGGTTTTTGAAGACAATCCACTGTTCAACGCCGGTAAGGGCTCCGTTTTCAATGCCGCCGGCGTCAATGAAATGGACGCAGCCATCATGGACGGCAAAACATTGCGTGCCGGCGCCGTCGCCAATTTGCAACACGTCAAGAATCCAATCGGTCTGGCGCGCCTGGTAATGGAGAAATCACCGCACGTCATGATGGCGGGCGAAGGCGCGGAAACATTTGCCAAGGAACACGGCCTCGAACTGGTTGACGCCAAATATTTTTTCACCCAGGAGCGCTGGGACGCGCTCCAGAAGCTGAAGGCGACAGAGAAATCGGGGGGCAACGGCGATAAAAAATTCTACCTGAGCGACCAGGACCTTCACGGCACCGTCGGCGCGGTCGCGCTGGATCGGAACGGCAACCTGGCCGCCGCGACTTCAACTGGTGGCAAGACTGGCAAGTTGCCGGGACGGGTTGGCGATACTCCAGTGATTGGCGCCGGCACGTATGCGAACAACGCCACCTGCGCGGTTTCGGGAACTGGTGATGGCGAATTTTTTATCATGGCGACGGTGGCGCACGATGTCTCGGCGATGATGGAATATCGTCGCAAGACCTTGCAGGAAGCATCCATCGCAGTCATCGACAAGGTCGGAAAGCTCGGCGGCACGGGCGGTATGATTGCCATCGATAAGAGCGGCAACATCTCATTGCCATTCAACACGTCCGGCATGTATCGGGGATACGTCGACGGCAACGGCAAGTTCGTGACTGAGATTTATCGCTGAAGTCGTGACTCGTAATTCGTTACATCGTTAAATCGTCACCGAATCACGAGTCTCGACTTACGAATCACGCTTACGATGTTGCCGCCGTTTTCCGTCATCATTCCCTGTTACAACGAAGCCGCACGGATCGGCGGCACAGTTCGTTCATCGCTCGATTACTTGTCGGCCGAAAGTTCAAATTCTGAACTTATCGCCGTCAACGACGGATCCACCGATTCGACGGCTACAATTGTTCGCGAAGCTTTGACCGGGGCGAAAATTCAAACTCGGTTGGTCGAAAACTTTCCGAATCGTGGGAAAGGGGCAGCGGTTCGAAGTGGATTGCTTGCGGCGACGAAACCTATCGGATTGTTCTTCGACGCGGATCTCTCCACGCCGTTAAGCGAAATTCCGAAAGTGATCGAACCCATCGCGAATGGCGAGGTCGATGTTGCCTTCGGTTCGCGCGCGTTGGATCGGAGACTGATCGGGGTTCATCAACCATGGCGACGCGAGCAGGCCGGGCGCATTTTCAATTTGATCGTGCGACTCGCCACCGGGATGCCGTTTTGGGACACTCAATGCGGTTTCAAAGCATTCCGGCTCGATGTTTGCCGTCCGATTTTAGAAAAAGCGCATACCATCGGCTTTGCGTTTGACGTCGAGTTGCTGTTCATGGCGTATCGGGCGGGCTTGCGTTTGCGTGAAGTGCCGGTGCGTTGGAACCATGCCGATGGCAGTAAAGTTCGTGTCGTTCACGACAGCTTGCGGATGCTGCGAGAAGTGGTCGCGCTTCGCGCAGGTAGGGGCGATTGACCCCAATCGCTCGCGGGCGGTCTTCGCTTAGGATGACCAACGGCTGGCGTTCGTCACTTCTTAACGATCTCGGCGTTCTCGAGCATGGAGACCCCGCCGCGCTCGGCGAGTTTGCCTTTTAGCGTGATCGTTTTGCCGCAGGAATCGGCCAGCTCGTCATTGATCGGCTTGTGTTCGCCAACCACGAGATAGGCTTTGCCGTTCTCAACAATTCCGACCGGGCCGCCGTTCTTGATGCATTTCGCGCCGCACGATTGACCGTGATCTGCTCCGACGGCGTTGTGATCGACGTAGCACATCATGTCGACGACTTCGCCGGTAACCGTTTTCTCAGCAGCCGCATCTGATTTGCCGTGTTCGTCATGTGCGAATGCCAATGGCGCTGTGGCAAATGAAGCGATGACGATAAGTGAGAAGACCGTTCGAAAAGCTTTGAATCGGGTTGAGTTAAACATGAATCACTTTCGGCTTTTTTTGCCTTCAATCAAATCGGCGAACTGCGAGAAGAAATAGGACGCGTCGTGCGGGCCGGGCGCAGCCTCGGGATGATATTGCACGCTGAAAATCGGCAACTCCATGTGCCGCATTCCTTCGACCGTGTTGTCGTTCAAGTTAATATGACTGACCTCGACATTTTTCGGTAGCGACTCCGGATCGACCGCGAACCCGTGGTTCTGTGCAGTGATCGCAACCCTGCCGCTTTTCAAGTCCTTCACCGGCTGGTTCGCGCCGCGATGGCCAAATTTCAGTTTGAATGTGGACCCTCCGAACGCAAAACCGAGGATCTGATGTCCGAGACAGATTCCAAAGATCGGCTTTTTGCCCATGAGATCGCGAACGGTTTTGTGCGCGTAGGGCAGGGCTGACGGGTCACCGGGGCCGTTCGAGAGAAAGATTCCATCGGGATTTAGTGCAAGCGCTTGCTCCGCGGTCGTCGATGCGGGAACAACCGTGACGCTGAATCCTTTCTGTCGAAGCAATCGCAGTATGTTCTGTTTAATCCCGTAATCGTAGGCGACGACCCGAAATCGGATCGGCGGCAATTTTGGTTTGTTATCGCCGTTGCCATTTTGGATCGACCACGGCTGACTCAATTTGTCGTCCGGATCCCATTGATAGATTTCCGGCGTCGAAACCTCTTTCACATAATCCATTCCAATCACGCCTTCGCCTTCAACCGCGCGACGGACCGCTTGTTCGACCGGGATCTGCTCAGTCGTGAGGCACGCTTTCATCGCCCCGCGGGTCCGCAAATGTCGCGTCAACGCGCGCGTGTCGATTCCCTGAACGCCCGGGATATTGTATTTTTTTAAATATTCATCGAGCGACATTTCCGAGCGCCAGTTGCTCGGCGCTTCGCTTAATTCTTCGATGACAAAACCCCGCACGTGAGGCTCGCTGCTTTCCTGATCGAGCGAATTGATTCCGTAGTTGCCTATCAGTGGATACGTCATCGTCACGATTTGGCCGCGATAGGAAGGATCGGTCAGGACTTCCTGGTAACCGGTCATCGCAGTGTTGAAGCAGATCTCGCCGAGACGTGTGCCGGTCGGCGCCAAATGATTCGCCCTCGAAATATCTGCCGTCTTCGAGAGCGAGCAGCGCGCGCATACGCGGGAGATTGTCGATCTTCGCGAACGAATTTCAAATCGCCGTGCGCAAAAAAAATGCCCGAATCGAAATCGACTCGGGCATTCGCCAAAATTTTACCCCACAGGTGCCGTTCAGGCGAATCTCCCGTTCCCTTTCGGTAAACGGCGGATGACCGTCGCTGCGGAATCTGACTTCCAATAAAGGCCTGTCATTCTCCGCACCAACCAAGCCTCCTTTATTTCGTCAACTATCGGTTCGGGGACGTCACCTTAATCTCGAACATCGCAGGGTAAATTCGAAAGCCGCTGGGTGAGAGTTGAGCGGAAAGCACTGGTTTCCTTCCCAACCCTCAACGAGCGGCTCTCACTTTCAAAGAACTACTCGCGCAATTCTGCGCCGAGGTCGCTCCGCAATCGCTCGCGAATTTTCGCGTGCGCCGCATTCACTTCCTCGTTCGTCAGTGTGCGACTCTGGTCTCGATATGTCAATCGATATGCGAGCGACTTTCGCGCCTCTCCGACTTTCTCTGTGAATAAGTCGAAGAGCTCTACACTTTTGAGCAACGGTTCTTTCGGTTCTTCGATCGCGCTCAGAATTTTTTCATGCGGTGTTTCTTCCGGCACGATCATCGCAATGTCGCGTGTCACCGATGGAAATTTCTCGAGCTCGCGAAATTTTGTGCGAGTTGCCTCGCCTAAAAGGAGATCGGCGTGAAGTTCGGCAACAAACACCGGACCAGAGGCGCTCGATTTCGCAGATGAAAGCTGTCCACCGAAACCAACCTTTCGATCGCTGGACCAAACTTCGACGGCCAGGGCGAGGCCCGGAAATTTTCCGGAGCGAAATGACAGACCCGGGACAACAACATCCAACGCGCCTTTAAGATCGAACAGATCGAGACCACGCTTTGTTTGGCTTCTCCAATTGGTCGCGCTCGTAGCGTTTCCCCAAAGCAAGATCCCCAGGTGCCGCTCTTCCTTTCCGTTTGGCGGAATGAATGCGCGGCCGATTTCGAAAATCGCGACGCTTTCTGCGCCCGCGTTAATGTTTCGTTCCAAAACAGTAAGCAAACCACCGATCAAGCTCGGCCGCAGAGCGACGTGATCTTCGCTCAGCGGATTTTTCAGCTGCACTGCGCCTTCGCTGAATCCAGACGCGCTTCGCGGAATTAACTTGGATGTGCGCGCTTCGAAAAGTCCGCGTGCGATCAGGCGCTCGCGGATCAGCGATTCCTGATCGTGAGCATGATCGGCCTCGCTGGAAGGCGTGAATCGACTGCGGTCGGTGCCCGGAATTTTCTCGACGCCGTATGCGCGCACGACTTCTTCAATCAGATCGACATCGCGCTGCAGATCGCGGCGATAGCTCGGGATTTTCCATTTCGTGATTTTGGCCGCGCTCGTCTTTTGTAGACCGAAACCTTCGAGGATTTCGTCGATCTGCTTCGGCTTGATCGCGACGCCAACGACCCGATCACATTTTTCGTATCTCAAAGAAACATCGGGTGGATTCGCCGGGAGTTTGCCGGCGGTGTGAAGTTCTTTTGCCGGCGTTCCTTCGCGATTTCTTGAATCAGTTCCGTCGCGCGTTGTGACGCGCGCAAAACCATTTCCGGGATCGACTCCGCGCTCGAACCGGTAACTCGCATCGCTCGGCAGACTTAATTCCCGCGCGGTCTTGCGAATACTCGCCGGTAAAAAATAGGCGGCTTCAAGCAAAATGTTCCTTGTCGAATCGGTAACGCCGGTTTCTTCGCCGCCCATCACGCCGCCAATTCCGACTGCGCGTTCCTGATCAGCGACAACGCAGTTATCCGGCTTTAGCGAATAAGTTTTGCCGTCGAGGGCGAGAAACTTTTCGCCTTCGCGTGCCAACCGCACGTTGATGCCTCCTTTCAATTTGTCGGCGTCGAACGCGTGGGTCGGTTGGCCGAGCTCGAGCATCACGAAGTTGGAGACGTCCACGATGTTGTTGATGGAACGAATACCGACGCTCTCGATCTTCGCCCGCAACCATTGCGGACTCGCGCCGACTTGGACATTCTCGATTCGTCGGGCAGAAAAGAACGGACACTCGCGAGTCGAGGTGATGGTCACGCCTGTTCGTCTCTGCGGTAGGGGCGGCGCGCTGCGCCGTCCGCGGTCATCGCGGCGCGATGACCCTACCAACGCGGCAATTTCGCGGGCCAGACCATAATGACTCAACAAATCGCCGCGGTTGGGCGTGATCTCGACGTCGAGAATGGTGTCGCTCGGAAAGAGATCAGAAATCGGCGCGCCGATTTTCGCTTCCGGCGACAAGATTAAAAGCCCTGCTGCATCGGAGCCAAGTCCGAGCTCGATCGCGCTGCAAAGCATTCCTTCGCTTTCGACGCCGCGAAGTTTGCTTTTGCGGATTTCGGTCCCGTTGGGCAATTTAACGCCGGGTAAGGCGAGCGGAACTTTGTCGCCGACTTTGTAATTGGTCGCCCCGCAAACGATCTGGCGCTTCGTTCCGCTGCCGTCGTTCACTTCGCAAACACTCAGTCGATCTGCATTCGGATGGCGCGAAGACGCATTGATTTGCGAAACGATCACGTTGTCGATCTTTGCGCCGCGGGTTTCGATGTTTTCCGTTTCAACACCCGCGCGCGTCAGCAAATCGGCGATTTCTTCCGGATTTTTTGGAAGATCGACAAATTCGCCCAACCAGTTGACCGAAAATTTCATGACGACTGTAGGTAGAGGCGATTGACCCCAATCGCCATGTGGCGGTTCGGTGAACCGCCGCTACCTGGGAATGGCAGGATCTTGTTCACGCGAATTGTTTCAAAAACCGCAAATCGTTTTGCCCGAAATACCGGATGTCGGGGATGTCGAACAAAATCATGGCGAGGCGGTCCATTCCGAGCCCGAAGGCGAAGCCGCTCCATTTTTCGGGATCGTACGCTTTATCACCGCGCGCTTTGTTGACCTGCTCGAAAACGGCGGGATGCACCACGCCGGAACCGGCGACTTCGATCCAGCGCTCGCCACCTTTGAGCGCCTTCGATTTCACGTAAATCTCGAGACTCGGTTCGGTGAACGGGAAGAAGTGCGGACGAAATTGCACCGCCGTATCAGGGCCGAACAGCTCACGCATGAAAAATTCCAGCGTGCCCTTCAAATCGGCGACGCTGACATTTTCGTCGACGTAAAGCCCTTCGATCTGGTGAAACTGCGGACTGTGTGTCGCATCGAGCTCGTCGCGGCGATAAGCCGCGCCCGGCGAGATCACGCGAATCGGCGGCTTGGCTGCTTGCATGGTGCGGATTTGCACCGTGGACGTGTGAGTGCGGAGTAATCGACCGTCCGGCAAATAAAACGTGTCCTGCTCGTTGCGGGCAGGGTGTTCGGGCGGGGTGTTGAGCGCATCGAAACAATGCCATTCGTCTTCGATGTCCGGCCCGTCGGCCAGCGCGAAGCCCATTCGCCGGAAAATTTCGATCGAACGTTCCCACATTTGGGTGAGGGGATGAATCGCACCGATCTCGCGCGGTGTTCCGGGCAGTGAGATGTCGATCTTGACCAGCGCGCCGGATTCCTTCTGCGATCGAAACTCCGCGGTGCGGGATTCGATCGCGGCGGTAACGGCTGTCCGAACTTCGTTGAGCAGCTTGCCGACAACCGGCTTCTCCTCCTTGGAGAGTGTTTTCATTTGCTCGCCCCAGGACGAGACGCTGCCGCTGCGTCCGAGATATTTCACCCGCGCGGCTTCGAGCGCCTGCTCGTCAGCCGCAGCGTTTACCTCTGCCAACGCGGCAGTTCGAAGATCTTCAAGTGGATGCGACATGAAACAGCAAACGTTGAACGCTCAACGTCCAACGTTCAATGGAAAGATGCTGTAGCGGCGCTCTGCGAGCGCCGTCGGCGGTCATCGGCCTTCGCCGAGGCTACGGCGCGACAAGTAGACCACCGCTACAGAGGAAATCACGCCGCCTTCTTTTTCGACTTCGATTTTTCGTCGAGGGCGCTCTTGGCTTGCTCAGCAATGGCTTTGAAAGCGTTCGCGTCGTTGACCGCGATATCGGCAAGAATTTTCCGGTCGAGTCCGATGCCCGCGGCTTTCAAGCCTTCAGCGAAACGGCTATAGGTTAATCCGTTCGCGCGCGCGGCGGCGTTGAGTCTTTGGATCCAAAGATAACGGAACGTGCGCTTACGGGTTTTGCGATCGCGATAGGCCCAATATTTGCCTTTCATCGTCGCGTCCTTGGCGTAACGGAAAAGTTTTGATCGGCGTCCGCGATAACCTTTGGCGGATTTGATGACGCGTTTGCGGCGCGCGCGGCTCGCCGGCGCGTTAGTGGCTCTTGGCATTTAGTGTTAGGTCGTGAATCGCTTCACGACTCCTCTTTCAGCGGGCTGTTTGTTAATTATCGATCTTTCCGACCTCGCTCACTGATAAGTCCCACTACTGGGGACAGATGGAAAGACGAACCGGCGCGTCAGCGTCGGGGCGGAGAAGGTAGATTAAAAACGAAGAATGACAACCGGCGAATCGGAAATCCGAATCTCAAAATCCGAATGTCGAAACTCGAAACAAATTCGAATGACCAAAGTTCAAATCAACGCAAGTTTTGAAATTTGAATTTCGGGCTTGTTTCGGATTTCGGATTTCGAGATTCGGATTTTAATCGCCGCTCGGATTTCGTTACTGTTCTGATATAATCCTGGCGCATGCACTGGCTCCACCGGCATCGGTTGCTGATCCTGAGCTTGATCGCGATTTTTTGGACCGGGCTGATTGCGCTGGCCCACTTTTTTCCAAGCGCGCCGTTTCTTTCGACGGTCTGGAGTGGCGAGCGCAGTTTTGCCGACGTGCTCCGGCGCGAAGGCCGCAAGACGCAAACGCATCAGGATTTTGTGTTTCTTGGAATCGATCAGCAGTCGCTGATTTTGGATGCGGTTAACCCTGACGAAATTGCCCAGGATCCGGCGTTGCGATTAATGGCTGCCCACCCGTATCCGTGGTCGCGCGAAGTCTGGGCCGTATTGATGGATAAACTTTTCGGAGCGGGCGCGCGGCTGGTCATGTTCGACATCGTTTTCAATTCCACAACGGATAATGACGCCGCATTTCGGGCTGCGCTGGACAAATACCACGATCGCGTCGTCGTAGCTTCCAACTTCGACGATCAGCATAATTATGAGCTGGTCGTGCCGAGCAAAACCCTTATTCCCGCTCCGCAAGAACGCGATGATCGCGTCGGCTTCATTAATTACTGGACAGATCTTGACGGGGTAGTGCGACGGGAGCGGTTCCACACATCGCAACGCCAACTAGCAGGGCAGCCTGAGTTTCCGGGAGAGGAGTTGTTTACGTCAATGGTTGGGCGCGCGGCCGCGAAGTTGGGACGCTCCGATGCGGTGCCTAACGATGTCAACGCCCACGCAATCCGCTTCGGCTCGGATGATGCCTACGAGCCCTTGCCCCTTTACGACATTTTGTTGCCGACGAATTGGCACAGAAGGTATGACGACGGAAAGTTTTTTGAGAACAAGATCGTTATCATCGGTTCGTCAGCGGAGATCGTGCACGACGTCGTTGCCACGCCGATCGATAACCGGCTTTGGGGAGCGGCGATGCACTTGCACGCGCTTGCCGCCACCCTCGATCACGAATTCCTCACTGAAACGCCAATTAATGTCGATTTCGTTCTGGTCGTCGTTGGTGGACTCGTCGCGTGGATCATTGTCGCCTTTTTGCGCCGCCCACTTTTAGCATTTGTAACGCTCATCCTCGTCGCCGCGGCCTATCTCGGGTTGGTGCGAATTGTTTACGATCGCGTCGGTCTGTTGCTGATGGTCGTTCCGCCAGTGAGCGCGTTTCTAACCAGCGGACTTTCGGGGCTCGGCTTCGGGTACGCGCTGGAGCGATTGGAAAAGCTGCGCACGCGTCGCACGCTCGAGCGTTACGTTTCAAAAAACATCGTCAAAGAGATTCTCGATAATCCGGGCGGCTATTACAGCTCCATGCTCGGTTCGCGTAAACCGGTCACGGTTTTGTTTTCGGATCTCGTTGGCTTCACCAATTTGTCTGAGCGCGCCGATCCGGCGGCGCTGGTGTCGCAACTGAATCGTTATCTCAGCACGATGGTGCCGATGGTTTTCGATAACGGCGGCACCCTCGACAAGTTCATTGGCGACGCAATCATGGCGGTTTGGGGAAACGTCAGCAGTCACGGCTCGGAACAAGATGCCAAAGCCGCGGTGCGGGCTGCACTCGGAATGCGTCAGGTAATGGTCAAGTTGAACGAACAATGGAGCGCTGAAGGGATTACTCCACTCGCGTTCGGCGTAGGAATCAATCATGGCGAAGCAGTTGTCGGCAACATTGGCTCTTACGAGCCGCACGAACGCCTTGATCCGACTGTAATCGGCGACGCGGTGAATCTCGCATCGAGATTGGAAGCGCTTACGCGACAATACCATGTCGACATTCTAATCGGCGCGAGTGTCGTCGAACTGGTAGGCGACGAGTTTTATTTCCGTTCGGTGGACCTCGTTCAGGTGAAAGGAAAAACCAAGCCGGTTGACGTGTTCACGCTGGTCGGCGCGCGCAAAGAAGATGTTAATCCAGATTTGTTGAAATGGTTGCAGTCCTACGAAGAGGGCATCAAAAAGTTCCGCGGACGCCAGTTTACGGAAGCGAAAATCTTGTTTTCGCAGTTTCTGGAATTTTATCCGGACGATTTCCTGGCCAAAATGTATCTCGAACGTGCATTGCGCTACGAAAAAGCGCCTCCCGACGAATCCTGGAACGCAGTCGAGGTGTTCACGAAGAAATGACAATTCGCGCAACGAATTGTCATTCTGAACGAAGTGAAGAATGGAGCGAGTGGGACGAGCGACATGGACGGCCAAGCAGCGAGGCAGCTGCGAGTGAGTCGGGAGACGAGCGAGTTCAATCTCGCAGTCGGAGACTGGATCACACAAGTTGGAATGTGTGGCCAACTGCGTTTGTGGGAGATCCTTCGCTCGCGCTCAGGATGACAAGGCGATTCGCGTTTAATTCTTGCTGCGCATCAGAGCAAAAGCACCGATATCGCTTTCCAATTCATAATTTGCGTTAAGGTAAGCGACCACTTCCGGTAAGGCGACGCTGTAAGGAATACCATCGGAATCCACGGCGTCGCGATAGACGATCGCCCATCGCGGTCGGGTGCGCTCGAGATCCGCGATGAGTTCTTCGCGCTGTTCGCGAGTGACCGCGAAAATTGTGAGCGGAAAGTGAGTGGGTTGGGGTCGGTCGGCCAGAAAGTAGAGAAGGGCTTCGTTTGGAAAAACCCAGAACGGTTCATTTGGAGCGGTGCGCGACTGGATTGCGTGGGTGAGTTGTTCAAGTTCGTTTGCAAATTCATCTGGAAAAAGGGCGCTGCCGCCGCGCGGGATTGCGAGCGTTCGGCCGGAAGGAGGTTCAATTAAGGAGCGCAAATTTTCCTGCGCCATGGATATCCAGGGCAAGAACGTGGTTGCGGCGATCACCAAAGCTGCGAGGGCGACGACGCGATGGCTGCGCAGCCGAAGGGCGAAGCAGGCATTTTCGAGCAGACCGGCCAGCAGCATCAGTGCAGGCGGCACGACGAAAGCGAAATGGGGATTATCGGGGCGCGACAAAGCTGAGGTGAAAAGAAGCGCCCCGAAAATAAAGAGCGCGAGTTCCGTAAACACCCGCGCATCGCGAAAGCCACTCAACAATTTCGTGGCTGTAAAAAACGCAGAGACGACGAGCACCGCCGGGACGAAGTAAGCACGCAGCGATTCAGCATTTAGAGCGAAACGCGGGAACGGGAATGCGGCGAAACCCAGCATCCGAATGCGCGGGAAAAGAAATAAATTGTCGATAGTGGCGCCGAGTGAATTTGTTGCCACGAGATAGATCGCAGCTGGAAACAGGACAAGGGTGACTCCGAGTCCTGTCCACAGGATCGACATGCCGCGCTTCGGTTGAAGAATAAGCGCAACAAAGATCGCGAACCCGCAGGCGATTCCGATCTCTTGACTGTAGAGAAGCGCTGTGCCGATAAAGGCCCCCGTGCCGACGTACCATCCAGTTTTGTTGCGGTCCAGCGCGCGAGTGAGTGCCGCGATCGCCGCCAAACCGAGACCGACACGGGCAAGCGACCAACTCATCGCTGGAATCCCAGCCGAGCAAAAAAGTGCGAAAACTGTCGTGCCCGCCACTGCGGCGAGCTTTGTGCGGGTCGTCCCGCGCAACAAAAAGTAGGCGGCGATCAACGCAGGTGGATTTAACGCGAAGACCCAGAAACGCCACAGGCCGAGCGAAGGATGGAAGAACGAAAACAACGTCGCGACCGACCAGGCCGAAAGCGGCCCGTAAAGACAAAATATGTCGCGCGACAAGGCGCCACCGCGCGAAACAGTGTCCACCCAGGCGAGCATTTCGCCTTCTTCGCTTAACGCTGACCAGGCGCTGAAAGTAGCCGCGCGGCCATTCCAAAAATGCCCAAATGCGGCGAAGAAGATCAAAACAACGATCGCGAACTCAAGAAAAGTCGCGCGCGGAACAGTCGAGGAAACCGCGGTTGTTTCTTTAGAGTCGGTTCGGCCGGCGCGCGCCGCCCAGATTATCCAAATCGTGGCGCTCGTAACGATCGCCCCGGCCAAGGCGAGCGTATAGGCGAGAGATTCCGCTGACTTTGAATGCCCGGCCAGGATCGAGTTACTGATAATCCCGAGCGCTTTCGCTTTCTCGACATCGCTTCCACTCGTTGGTGCGAAAAAAACCACGACGCGCGCGGCAAGGGCGCCCGCGACTAGCGCGAGCATTGAAATCCACGGGCTGGCGTTGAGCGCCGCCGCGTTCCGCAATCGCATTTGAAAATTTCGCGCGAACTGCATCAATCGATTTCAGTCGGAAGCAGGCTCTTGCCGGAGCTGTCTTCACACCAGGGCGTCAGCGGGACGTGATCTAAAGTAAAGAGCTGCATGCAAACATTGCGACCGCGACACGGCGGGATTTGGGTCACATGCAAACACGGCGAACAAATCGGTGGCCGATAATGAATTTCTTCCACGTAGCCCTCGATGGGCTCTAGCAGAGTCTTCGGATTGGTCGGACCGAAAAAGCTGACGCTCGTTACGCCCAACGCGCGAGCGGCGTGGAGAAGGGCGGAATCAATTCCGAGAAAACGTTTCGCACCGGCAATGCAGGCGAGTGAGTCGGTTAGCGAAAGTTCGCCGCAGCGATTTTCACAAATTAAATCGGGGCCGACGGCTTCGCGGAGCGCGTTTGCCACCGCTTCCGAAGTGGCGCGATCAGCTTCAGCGCCAAGAAAGATCCAGCGTCTCGCAGTGAGATCGGCGCGGTGGGCACGGGCGTATGCAACCCATTCCGCTGCCGGAAGAAGTCGCACCGACGCGAGGTCGGAGCAGCCTGCGCCGACGACAAAATAGTCGCCGGTTAATCGCTCGTCTCCGCAACGCGCGAGCAAGTGAGCGCGAACTTCGACCCGAGTGGCCGGTTGGGCCCCGAGCAAGCGCGCTGTCGCCGCGTAAAAATGGAAGACGCCGCGCGCGCGATTGAAAAAGACGAGATGGGTAAGAATATTCCGACGCCAATAAGTGCTCGCCACGTAAAAGCCGATCCGGTTGCGCGCCAGCGTGAGCAGCGAAAAAATGGTTGTGAGCTGCGAATAAACTTCCAAATCCACAACTGTGTCGACGCGCCGGCGAATGAGCGCGACGAGAATACGCGCGGCGCTGGCCAGCAGCGCGAAAACTCCGCCACGGTCATTAACAACTTTGATCTCATCGAAGACGCCGATGAGTTCGGCGAACGGCGCAACCGGGGAACCGCACACTAGCGTCAATTGGTGCTGGGGAAATTTTCGTCGAATGCCGAGAAGCGATGGCAACGCGATCAAAAGACTCCCGCCGCCGAGCAGTTTTACAAAAACGATCTCGCCCCGCGGCGAGCATGCGTGATTTCGCCGTACGATCTTGCCGGCGATCTGCGCGAGTGGCCGGAGAATAACCAACAGCCATGGACCGAGAATGCGATCTAGCCGCTGCTTATCGTTAACTGTCATCGCGTTCCAGAAGCAAGCCCATTTCGCCAATATTGAACCAAACGCGTGCACCGTCACGAACGCTTGCACCTGCCGCGGCCGGCGCGCGCGCGAGCACACGCAAATGATTCCACGCCATCGCCAACGAAACGAGCTTAACTGGACGGAAGGTCCGGGCGACTTGAAAACCTGCCCGCGAGAAGATCGCAGCGATACCAGCACGCGAATAGTGGACGTAATGATCCGGCACTTGATGTAGCCAGAATGGCCCCATCAATTTTCGACTGATCGACCCCGCATTAGGCGCGACTATCAACACTTGGGCGGTGGTTGACGCTGATTCATTGGCCATCCAGTGCGCGAGCGCGTTGGGATCCGGGACATGTTCGAAACTGTCCTGAAGAAGCCACAGATCTGGTTGATACCGGAGATGCGGCAACGGTTCGACATCGAAAATGTGCTCACTTGGAATACCGAGTCGCTCTGCCTGCGCTCGATTTGCCGGCACGGGTTCAAGACCGAGGACAGTCGCACCCGCCGCTTGCAATGCGGCGAGGCAAGCGGCGCCGCCAAAACCAATCTCGCACACGACGCGTCCGGAGATTTTAATCTGAAGTTCCGCGAGCCAACGCTCGAGCGTTTGCACTTTGCAACGTCCGATTCCGGAATCGTGATGGCTGCGGGCGGCCGGATATTCGTCGTTGTAAATGCCAGCTGGAATGGACTCATTTCGCAGCTGGGTGCCGCACGCGGGACAACGCAACCAGCGCGAACGCGACTTTGGTAGCGTGATTTCCGGATGACACGGAAACGCGCGACCCAGGCTGATTTCCGTTCCGGTGGCGAGAGCCATTCGTTGCACAAAGTTACTGGTGCAGTCCCGGGATGACAACGCTTTCGTTCGCGGTTTGTTTTTCTCCTGACGCAGCGTAAAGAAAGCGCGTGGTTAAAACCGCGCCGCAGAAATTTCATTTCATTGGGATTAGCGGCACGGCCATGGGCGCGGTCGCGGCGGCGTTGCAGGAACGCGGATTCAAAGTCACCGGGTCGGACGAAAGCGTTTACCCGCCGATGTCGACCTTTCTCGAGCAGAGCGAGATCAAGTTCAATCAGGGCTACGACAAGAAAAATATTCCGAACGATGCCGACGTAGTGGTGATCGGGAACGCCATGACGCGCGGCAATCCGGAAGTGGAAGCGGTTCTTAATCGAAAACTTTTTTATCTCTCATTGCCGGAGGTTTTGAAAAATTACTTTCTGCGGGGCAGACACAATCTGGTCGTTACCGGAACGCATGGAAAAACCACGACCACGGCACTGCTAGCCTGGCTCATGGAAAAGGGCGGCCGCAAACCAGGTTATCTGATCGGCGGCATTCCTAAAAATTTCGGCCACGGCGCGCGGCTCAACGATTCGAAATATTTCGTGATCGAAGGAGATGAATACGACACCGCGTTCTTCGACAAGCGTTCGAAGTTTATTCATTACCTGCCCGAGCTCGTGATCGTAAACAACATTGAGTTCGATCACGCCGACATCTTCAACAACATCGACGAGATCAAGCTGAGCTTTAAGCGATTGCTCAATATCGTGCCCGAAAATGGAATGGTCCTGATAAACGGGGACGATCACAATTGCGTCGAGGTCGCGAAAGATTGCCGTGCTCAAATGGTTGAAGTCGGTTTCTCGAAGAATTGCGCGCAGCGAATTCGGGATGTTGCCTATTCAGCGGAGAGCTCGCGTTTCAAACTGGGTGACGACGTTTACGAAATTCCGATGATCGGTGAGTTCAATGTGCGCAACGCAGCAATGGCTGCGACGGCAGCGGGATTTTACGATGTCTCAAAGGCGAAGATCGACAATGCGCTGAAAAGTTTTCAGGGAATCGCGCGCCGGCAGGAAGTGCGCGGTGAAGCGCGCGGGGTGAAAGTTATCGACGATTTCGGTCATCATCCCACAGCGATTGCCCAAACGTTGCAGGCGTTGCGACACCGTTTTCCCGGCCACCGGATTTGGGCAATCTTTGAGCCGCGCTCCAACACGACCCGTCGCGCGGTGTTTCAGAACGAATTGCCCGCGGCGTTTCAACACGCGGACGGCGTTTTCATTTCACAGGTCGCGCGCTTGGAGCAGATCCCGGAAAAGGAGCGATTGCAGCCGGAAGCAATGGTGAAAGCAATTTCGAAAGACGGTCGTCCGGCATTTTATGAAAAGAACGCCGACACGATCGTCGATCGAATTGTGCCGATGTTGAAAGCGAAAGACGTCGTGGCCGTCTTCAGCAACGGCGGCTTCGACAATATTCACGAGAAGTTGCTGCAGGCGTTGAAGGGTTGAAGCGATTAAGCGTTGAAGCGGCAAGGTATTTTCCGCTTTAACTCTTCAACGGTTTAACGGTTCAACGCGGCCGCTCCGCGGCCGACGTGTGGTCGTGAACGATTTTCCAACCGTCCGGAAATCTTCGGAAGACCAGGGTGAATCGTCCGTGCGGCTCATCGTTGTCGCGTTTCAGCTTCCAGCTGCCGAGCGCAACGGCCGAATCGGTACTCAGCGATGTGATTTCAATTTCCGAAAACGTCAGCGTTCCCATCTTTGCGCGGTCCGAATATTTCGCTTTGTAACGATCGAGAACTTTCTGCCACCCGCGAGTGACCTCATCGCCCGAAACAAAAACCGTTTTGTCCGATCGCCAGTAACCGCTCATGAACGCGTCGATATCGCCGCGGTTCCACGCGTCCTGTTGCGCGTGAAGAACGCTTTGAATTCCGGATGCGGCATCGCTCTTCGGTTCTTCAGCGACAACCGAGGTGAATCCGAGAATTATCGCGCAACAAAAAACGCCCAACCGAAGTGCGCGCATTATTTAAGGCGTCGGCGAGGGCTTTACTTCGGAAATCTTTTGGTAAGTCAAAACGAGGGTCGCGCCGGCAACGGGATCAACCGTGATGTGCGCCGGGCCTTCGACCACGACCTGCTTGATAAATTCCGCTGTAGAAGTCGGATCCTCGAGCGCGGCCTCCAGTACAGCGCGCGGCGGGGCAGTCGGTGTTGGCGTCGGCGTGGGAGTCGGGGTCGGAGTCGGAGTCGGAGTCGGAGTTGGCGTTGGACTCGGTGTGCCGGTCGGTGTTGCCGTCGGAGTCGGAGTTGGAGTTGACGTTGGAGTGGGTGTCGGGGTGGGCGCCGGTGTCGCCGCCGCGGCGATCACAACCCCGCGCGTGCTTGGATTTCCCTCTTGGGTGAAATTGTAGATGCGGAGGAAATGATGATTGGAAACGTCAATCGGTAATGTCGAATCGGCATCTGTGATTATTACGGTTTTAATCGGCCCTGCGACGATCAAAGCAGAAGTGACGCAGAAGAAGATCAACAGCGATGCCGTGTTCTTCATCTTGTTTGATGTCTCGATGCGCGATCACGCAACCGAATTAATGATTATCGCCCTTCTTGTAGCTGATGAAACAATTGCCAGGGGTTCCACACATGACCATGACATCCGCGGGGCCAGCGATAATCACGCTATTAATAACATCCGTAGGCGGAGAGAGATTGGCTGCGGTCAGGACCATGACCCCTGTGCTGGTGCCAGGAGGCTTTGTTACAGTTACAAAGCCCTGGTCAGACGAAAATGCGCCATCTTGCGTAAAATTGCGGATCAACATGAATTGGTCGCCTTGGACGTGGATAGGACCAAAAGGTTGCGCTGAAAGGATCGTCTCGCTCTTGAACTCGTCGGCGCGAATGAAACTGGTGAAATTCAAAATACAAACTGCGGCGAGAAGTCGGGATGAAGTTTTCATAGAATCGGGACCCACTTAAAAGAGCAAAGCGGATGGTTGCGCACGCGTCAAGATCGACATCAGCAGGATCGCGCCTGGTGGGCAATTCTCGTGCGGAAGAACGGCGGTCATAGACCGCCGCTACAGTTCGCGATGGAAGCAAATTGACCCGCTCCAGTGCATCTGGTAGCATCGCACCTCAATCTTCACGTTGTGCGTCGATTCCTGGGGCTTTTGTTGCTTGCCGTCTTTGCGGCAAGTTTGAATTTCGCTCAAGTTGCGCCGATCACCCATTCCCAGGGGAAAGCGAAGCCAGTCACAACGCCGCAGCCGGCCACGACACCGCAGACCGTTAATGCTAACAAGGACGGCGACGATACTGATGATGTAGATGCCGCGGACGATTCACCAACGCCGGGCATGGTGGCGCAAGCGCCCGCAAACCCGGGCGGAATTGCCGCGGCGCGACCGGCGCCGTCAGTGCCCCGAGTGATTTCCGCACCGCCGCCGGCGAGCAACGCTCAATCTAGTCCGCAGCAATTGATTAAATTGCAGTTTCCAAACAGCGATGTGCAGGACGTCCTGCGATTTTACGAATCGCTCACCGGCAAGAAGCTGATCATGGACAATTTCGTCAGCGGGAAGGTGAACATTTTCTTGAGCAAGGATGTGCCGCGCGACGAGGCGATCAAAATCATTGAGATGAGTTTGTTGCTGAACGGATTTTCGCTGATTCCCGCCGAAGGAGACATTGTGAAAGTCATCGGCACTGGAAAAAATCCGCGCACCACTGGCGTGCCGATTATTTCCGACGAGAGCGAAATCCCGGATGGCGATCACGTCATCAGTTATCTGTTCAAACTTCGTTACGCCGACCCGCAGGAATTGCTACAAGCGCTCGGGCAATATCTCTCCCCACCGCAGCCCTACACTTCATTTCTCGCGCTGCCCAAAGCGAGCGCGATTCTGGTGACCGAAAACTCCAGCGTGATCCGAACCTTGGCGAAAATCATCGATCAAGTGGACCAGCCGCCGGCCGAAGTGGTAAGCGAGTTCATCAAACTCGAACGGGCCGACGCGAGCAAAGTGGTCGACATGCTCAAAGACGTTTTCGAAAAAACCGATAAGACCGCTCAACCGGGACAGCCAGGCTACCGTGGCGGTATCCGTTCCGTTGGTTCGGTACCTGCGCAAGCGCCGCCGCCGCCCTCGGAAACAAGCGAGATCGCGGGCTTGACTGCGTTGACGGAAGAATCGGTGATTGTCGGCAAAATAAAACTCGAGGCGGATGTCCGGACGAATCGGATCCATGTCATTACCCGGCCGGTTAACATGCCGTTTGTCCGCAAGCTGATCGCGGAGTTCGATGCCAACGTTGAATTCGCCAAGCCGGTGACGCGCGCGCTGAAATATATTTCCGCGGCAGATGTTCTTCCGGTGATCGTGCAGGCCCTGACCGAACCGGGGCAAACCGGTGGCGCAGAAGGGGCGGGGGGCGCCCAGCCAGGCGGAACGCCACAACAACCGCGGCGAACCACGACCTCGACAGCGGCGGGCGGTTATGCGTCCAGCAGTACGTCGATGACTGGCGGCACAGCCGGTGGCGGTAGTGAAAGCACACTTAACGTTTCGGAAGAGCTTCAGACCCAAGCTGTCGACACAACACCCAAAGCCGTCACGGTTGGCAATGCCAAGATCATTGCAGACCAGCGCGCAAATTCGATCATCGTGCTGGGGAACAAGGAGGTCGTCGTCAAGGTCCAGAAGGTTCTCGATGAAATGGATGTGCAAGCGCCGCAGGTCGCGCTCAGCACGGTGATCGGCGAGCTGACGCTGAGCAATGACGAGGAACTCGGCGTGGATTGGTTCGGAAAGTACAAAGGCAAGCTAGTTGGAATATCACGAAATACCGGAGCTCCGATTCCGAATCCGACCGCCGCGCCGTCTTCGACCATCGCGACTTTGCCATCAGTAGTGGATCCGGGCGGCTTGGTGAATTTTGGGCAGGCTCTTCAACAAGTGGCCGCTGGAACTAACGTCTATGTGGCAGCCGGCAATTACCTTGCCGCGATCGTGCACACGTTGGAGCAGACCGGAAAATTTCAAGTCATCTCGCGACCGATGGTTTTCACCAGCAACAACAAGAAAGCGATCATCGCGTCGGGCCAGGAGGTTCCGATCCCCGCCACTTCGCTCTACAATGCGCCCGTCTCTAACACCGGAACGAACAATACGGCTTCCGTCGCGTCGAGCGTCGAATACAAGAAAGTCGCGCTCCAACTTGAAGTGGTGCCGCTGATCAATTCGGACAAGGAAGTATCGCTCGATATTTTGCAGAAGATCGACAGCCTGGTGGCCGGTGGAAGCGTAAGCATTGGCGGCAACACCGTTCCGACGATCGCGACGCGGTATATCCGAACGAATGTTTCCGCGGCGAACGGATCGACAATTGTTCTCGGCGGATTAATCCAGGACAACAAGCAGAAGAGTTTCAGCGGCATTCCTGTGCTGGACAAAATTCCCTACCTGGGCGCGGCTTTCCGCAGCACAAGCTACACTCGGATGCGCACCGAGCTGATCGTTTTGATGTGCCCCGAAGTTACGCTGACGAAACTCGATCTCATGCGGTTGCGTGAGAAGACAGAGGATCACACTCATTTCGGGCCGGAGATCGATCAGGGTTATTGCCCGGATTGTCCGCCGAGCGGAATTGAGGGGAAACAACTCGATGAGAAGCAGCTCGACAAGCAATTGCCTCCGCCCGATCTTCCGTTTGGGAAGGAAACAACCAAAGCTCACTAGTGCTTATGAAAAAGATTTTTCTGATCCTGCTTTTCATCGGGCTGCGAACTGCCAGCGCGCAATTTTTCGAGACGTTTATCTACGATCCACCTTATACGCCGCTGTTTCATCACTCTGACAGTTTGGCGCCGCGGGACGATGTGGACTTTTTGCATCAAACCCGAACGACGGTTTACGACGTCGATTTTGCGGGGCGATTCGGCTCCCGCGTCCCTTACTATTTAATGTCGGGTCGCGAATTGATAACTCGCCCGGCTTACGTGGGCGCGTTGCAACGCGATTTGTACCGGCTCGGTTATTATTGCGGGCCGATTGATGGCGTTTATACGGTGGAAGTCAGCGAAGCGATTGCGCGACTGCAAAAGAATTACTCACAGCGTGTCACCGGCACGTTGACCGTCCCTGTCCGGCGGGTGTTACATCTGCCTTAGGTTTTGTAGCGGCGCTCTGCGAGCGCCGTCGGCGGTCATAGACCGCCGCTACAGTGAAGCGGGACGTTCCACCTTAGCATTTCTCCCAATTTGAGGTAAAATAGCCGGCCACACATGAATCCGACTGCCAGCCAGTCCGTTGTCGATCTCTTACTGGCCAGCGGTGTGTCTTCACGCGAAGAAGCGGCCCAGCTTGCCCAAAACATGAACGGCGGTTCGTGGACCGCGCAGGTGCTCGATTCCGGCAAGGTCGATGAGCAACGTTTCCTCGGCGCCATCGGCAAATTCTTCCGCGTGCCTGTCATTTCCCTCGATCCAAAGACAATCACTCGCGAGACGTTATCGATCCTGCCAAGCCGTTTCGTCTTTCAGCATCACATTCTACCGATCGAAGTGAAAGAAAGCTCGGTCGTGCTCGCGACCTACGATTTGTTCAATTCGTTAGGCCGACAGCTCGCTGGTCAGCTTTTGAAGAAACCAGCCGAATGGGTGCTGGTGCCGCGGGCGCAACTGCTCCGGACAATGAAGTCGCTCTACGGTGTCGGCGCGGAAACGTTCGACGAAATTCTCAAGTCGAAGCGCGATTTCGAGATTTTGCAGGAAGGGGAGACGGCTACCGATATCAACGCGGACGATCCCGAGGCGTCGGTGGTGAAGTTCGTGAACCAGGTTATTCGCGAGGCGATTGTTGAGCGCGCGACGGACATTCACGTCGAGCCGCTGGAGGCCGACATTCGTATTCGTTACCGGATCGACGGTATTTTGCACGAAGTCGCGGTGCCGCCGCAATTACGCCTGCTTCACTCCGCGATCATTTCCCGTTTGAAGGTCATGTCGCACATGGACATCGCCGAGAGGCGTTTGCCGCAGGACGGGCGCATGAATTTGCAGGCGAACGGCTCGGAGATCGACGTGCGTGTTTCGACAATCCCGACGGTGAACGGCGAGTCGATCAGTTTGCGTCTCCTCAGTCGCGGCGGGCAACACTTCGGATTCTCGCGACTCGATCTGGGCAAGAAGCAGGAGAAAACGATCCGCCATCTGCTCACGCAACCGAACGGAATCATTTTGCTCACCGGCCCGACTGGCTGCGGAAAATCAACATCGTTGTATTGCTTTTTGAGCACGATCAATTCGGTGTCGCGCCGCATCATCACGATCGAAGAACCGGTGGAATACAAGTTGCCAGGCGTTTTACAGATGGACGTGAAGCCCGAGATTGATTTCACGTTTGCCAAAGGTCTCCGCCACATTTTGCGACAGGATCCAAACATTGTGATGGTTGGAGAAATTCGCGACGTCGAGACCGCGGACATCGCGATCCGCGCGGCCATGACCGGTCACCTTGTGTTTAGCACCCTTCACACGAACGATGCGGTGGGCGGGATCACGCGTTTGCTCGACATGGACGTCGAACCGTTTCTGCTGGCGTCGGTTGTGAAATCGTTTATCGCCCAGCGCTTGGTGCGGACCGTCTGCCCGGAATGCACCGAGAAAGTGGACTATCCGGCCGATTATCTTGCCGAAATCGGTTTTCCCGTGAAAGAACTGGGCACCAAATTCATGCGCGGCAAGGGTTGCGAACATTGCCGGCAGACAGGGTACCAAGGCCGGGCTGCGATTTATGAGGTTTGTCTGGTCACGGAGCCGCTGCGGAAATTAATCATGAAGAAAAAGGATGGCGGCGAACTGAAACAATGCGCCATTTCCGAGGGCATGGAAACTTTGCGACAGGATGGCTGGCGTCGCGTCGCGGCCGGTAGCACCACTATCGAAGAAGTCGTTCGCGTCACCCAGACCGACGAAGTGATGGCGGAAACGACCGAAGAGGCCGAGCCGGTCACGCGCTAATCGCGGTTGTTAAAGGGCGCCTCGCGCTGCGTCGCTGGTAGAGGCGGTTCACCGAACCGCCACTAGTGCCAGTCCGGCTCGGACCGATTGAGGTCAATCGCCGCTACCTGAATGGTTGCAACGGCAGCAGGCGATTTTTCGCACATTAGGTTCCGCGCAATTCGCGAATTGCCTTTGCGTAATCGTCGGTGTGAAAAATTGAAGTGCCGGCGACGAGAACGTTCGCGCCATTCTCAATTGAAACTCGTGCAGTCTCCGGCTTGATGCCGCCGTCGACTTCGATGTCGATCTCGCCACGGGACGACTCCGTCCCGCTGGCGGACTTGCGATCGCGCGACCTGTTCCATTCGGCGAAGCGTTTCACTTTCGGCATTTGATCGGCCCGAAACGGTTGGCCGCCAAATCCAGGATGAACGGTCATGATCAGCAGCAGGTCGATCATTTCGAGAAACGGCACCACGAGTTCGAAATCTGTTTCCGGGTTCAACGTTAATCCGACGCGGCACTTCGCGTCGCGGATCTGCTGCAAAGTTTTTCCAACATCGTGTTTGGCCTCTGGTTCTATGTGAACAGTGATTGAGTTCGCGCCGGCATCGACAAATCGTGGCACGTAGTGATCGGCGTGTTCGATCATGAGATGAACATCGAGCGGAAGTTTGGTTTGTTTGCGAACAAAACCGACGATGGCAGGGCCGAACGAAATGTTGTCGACAAAATGGCCGTCCATGATGTCGCAATGGATCCAGTCGGCGCCGGCCTGTTCGACCTTCCGGATCTCCTCGCCCAGGCATGAGAAGTCGGCGGCCAGAATCGAGGGAGCGACAAGCACCTTAGGCATGGCTGTATATATATTAAGAGCTTGACGACGCGAGCCGCCGTTTCATGTTACCGCGTTTCAGCCGGTTAGAATCGCGCTCCGAGGCGCACCGTTTGCTGCGAAGATAAGCGTTTCCGAGCGCGCTGAAGCAATAAATTCATGTTCAACGGACTTTTCGGTTTTCTCTCCAACGACATCGGTATTGATCTCGGTACCGCCAACACTCTCGTTTACGTCAAAGACCAGGGCATCGTCTTGCGCGAACCGTCAGTGGTCGCCGTCCAAGCCGGCACCAACAAGGTGCTCGCGGTCGGCGACGAAGCGAAGCGAATGCTCGGCCGGACTCCATCGAACATTGTCGCGGTGCGTCCGTTGAAAGATGGTGTCATAGCGGACTTCGAAGTGACTGAGGCAATGCTGCGTCACTTCATCACCAAAGTGCACAATCGGCGAGTGCGCGCGAGACCTCGCGTGGTCATCGCAGTTCCATCCGGAATTACCGAAGTGGAGAAACGTGCAGTGCGCGAATCGGCGACGCATGCCGGCGCTCGCGAAGTTTATTTGATCGAGGAACCAATGGCCGCGGCGATTGGGGTTGGACTGCCGGTTCAAGACCCGGCCGGCAACATGATCATCGACATCGGCGGCGGCACAACGGAAGTCGCTTTGATCTCGCTGTCGGGAATTGTGTTCAGTCGCAGCGTCCGCGTGGCTGGCGATGAACTGGACGAAGCGATCGTTCAGTACATGAAGCGGGCTTACAATTTGATGGTGGGTGAGCGCACCGCCGAAGAAATCAAGATCAAGATCGGCTCGGCCTATCCGAGCGAAAAGGAAACCAGCGTCGAAGTGAAAGGCCGCGATCTGGTGGCGGGGTTGCCGAAGACGTTGATGATCACGTCGCAGGAAGTGCGCGAGGCGTTACTGGAACCGATCTCGACCATTGTGGATTCGGTCCGGATCACGCTGGAACGTTGTCCACCCGAGCTTTCGGCCGATTTGGTGGATCGCGGTCTGGTTTTGGCGGGCGGCGGCGCGTTGTTGCGCGGCTTCGATAAACTTTTGAGCGAGGAAACTGGCTTGCCTGTCCATGTTGCGGAAGATCCGTTGAGCGCCGTGGCCGAAGGCACAGGCAAATGTCTGAATGAACTTAAATTTTTGCGTCAAGTGGCTGCGGCAGATCGCCAGTGGCGCTAAGAACTGCGGATTTCGGAATGCGGATTTCGGAAAGGACTGCTTTAGCGCCCAACTAGGCGTTTCGTCTTTATATCTGCAGTCCCCAATCGCCAATCCGCAATCGACATGAGCAGAACGAGCATCATCGCGTTGCTGATCTTCGGCGCCATTCTCGGTTACTTCCTGAGTTTTGGCGCGGATACGACCCGGAAATTTCAGGCGAGCGTTTATCAACTGCTCGCGCCGTTTTTCACAACCGGCTCCGGTTTGCAAAAACAAATCACTTCCGTGCGAACAGGATTGAAGTCACTGGATGAATTGGAAAAGGAAAATTCAGCTTTGCGGGTAGACAATCGTCAATTGCGAGCAACCAATTCCGCGCTTCGCGATGTCGAGCATGAAGTCAATCGATTGCGTCACGCGCTCAATTATCGGGAGCGTTCAGTGTTCAAATTGATTCCGGCGGAAATCGTAGCTCGCGATGCGTCAACCTGGTGGCACACGGTGACGATCAATCGGGGCAAGGAAGACCGCATTGAAACCGACATGCCCGTCGTGACGGACGAAGGACTTGTTGGAAAGACGACCACCGTGAGCAACACGATTGCAGTCGTACTGCTGGTGGCCGATGAAAATTGCAAAGTTGCGGCATCGGTCGAGGGAACGCGCGAACAGGGGATTGTTTCCGGCGAACGGGTTTCGGGCGGTCTGGCGCCTTTGCTCGATCTGAATTTCCTGACCAAGCAGGCGAACCTGCAGCCGGGACAGAAAGCTTACACTTCTGGAGTAGGCGGAGTTTTCCCGTCGGGGTTGCTTATCGGAACGGTGAAAAGTTTCAAAGTTCGCGAACTCGACGGCCAGGCGAAATTGGCGCCGGCTGTCGATCTTTCGCATTTGGAAGACATATTCGTGGTCACGGGGCGAAAATGATTTTCTTTTTCATATTGCTGGTCCTGGTCGTGATCGCGCAGATCGCGGAGTTTTTTATTCCGCCGCTTGATTGGATGTACCATGCCCACATTTACATCGTGCCGGTAATCGTGTTTTACGGCGCGATGGCGTTGCCGTTCCCGTTGATGCTGGCAATGGCGCTCTTCGCCGGAATTTTGCTGGATGCGCTGACCGTCCAGGTGATTGCGAGCAAAGTTGAAATGTCGCTGGGCTCGTCGATACTTATTTACGCTGTTCTCGCGGGAATTATGCATGGCTTAAGGCCTCTGTTTATTCGCGGCCGCTGGGAAGTTCATTGTGTGCTGACCGGCATCTGCACGTCCGCAATCGTTTTGGCGCAATATCTCATGATCACTTTTCGTCGTGGCACATTCATGTTCACCCGCGAAGTTTGGTGGCAAATTGGCGGTCCGGGGCTTATGGCAATGCTGATGGCGCCGGTGATTTTTTGGATTTTAAACTGGGTCGCGCGGGTGACGCGTTATCCCTATTTGCCGGAAAGGACTTTTGAATGAATAAGCGTCGCTTAACTCCGCGCTTGCGGATTCAATTTGTTGGTTTGTTGATGTTGCTCGGAATGGGCGCGCTCGGCCTGCGCTTATGGTGGATTCAGGTGGCGCATGGCGCAGAGTGGACGGCACAGATCCGTGGCAGCTCGCAGGCGACGGTGCGAATTCCGTCCGTCCGCGGTGAGATCAAAGATCGCAATGGGCTGACCCTGGTGCAGAACCGCGCCAGCTATGAAGTTGATTTTTATCTCCCGGAGATGGTGAAAGGATATCGCGAACGTTTTGGTTCGCCGCCATTGGCCGAGCATCGCGCGATCATCAGCGGCATGCCGAAAGATGTGAAGGAGCCGGACATCATTAAGATCGTCAACGACGGAATCATTCCTCGACTGGAAGATCTCGACCTGGCTCGCGATTACAATTCGAAGCTATTGGAGCGGCATTATCGCAACGACACCGAAGTCCCGTATTCGTACATCAAGGACATCGATTTTCCGACAATGGCCAAGTTCTCCGAGCACGACGTCGGACTTCCAGGAGTCGACATCGCGATCAAACCGGTGCGCTCATACGTTTACGGCGCGCTCGCCGCGCACATTCTCGGTTACGTCGGAGCGCCGGACGACACCAACATGGAAGAAGCGCGCAAGTTCACGTTCTATCAAGGCGACGTCGATGGGAAATCAAACGTCGAAAAATCGATGGACGAATATCTCAAGGGCAAGCCTGGCATTCGCTACCTGCGCCGTAATGCGAAGGGCACGATCGATGGCGTATTGAAGGAAGATCCGCCACAGCAAGGTGCGAATGTTTTTTTGACGATCGACGCGCGGATCCAGGCGATCACCGATGAAGCATTACGAGCTGTTAGCCGCGCAGGCGCCGTAGTTATCGATCCAAATAATGGAAATGTTCTTGCGATGGCGTCGGTCCCTTCGTTCGACCCAAACACGTTTATTCCCAGCATCAAGGCTAAGGATTGGCAGGCGCTGCGAAAGGATCCAGCCGATCCGCTGGTGAATCGTGCGATCAGTGGACTTCCGCCGGGCTCGACATTTAAGCTCATCACTTCGCTGGCTGGACTGCGGAAAGGCTTAACCAACAACAAGTTCAATTGTGGCGGCGGTGTGAGCTATGGCGACCACTTCTTTGCGTGCTGGGTAGCGGCAAAACATTATACTCACGGAACGATCGGCCTGGCTGACGCAATCAAAGTTTCGTGCGATTCGTTTTTTTATCAGTACGGAAACGCCGCTGGAATCCAGTCGATCGACGTGATCGGAAAAATGCTGGGAATCGGGGAAGAATCGGGTCTGCCATTGAGTGGCGAGCAGACTGGCAATATGCCGGGACCCGAGTGGATGCAGATCCATCATCCGCAGGAGCGCTGGTCGTCAGCGCAAACGGCGAACGTTTCTATCGGTCAAGGCTACACGCTGGTGTCGCCATTGCAGTTGGCAATGGCCTACGTCGCCGCGGCCAATGGCGGCACATGTTATTACCCGCGATTGATCGACAAGGTGCTTAATCAGGACGGCACACCGGTCCTTAATGAACAAGGGAAGCCGGTAAGTTTCGCGCCACGAGTCCGGTCTGATCTTCGCCGTGAAGTTACGCCGCAGCAGATTGACATAGTACGAAAAGGTTTGTGGAAAGTCGTGAACGAAGATGGCGGCACTGGTGGACGCGCGCGGCTGAAGAATGTTGTCGTTGCGGGCAAAACCGGAACTGCGCAGGCAACCGAACGCGGACATGAGGAAAACGTCGCGTGGTTTGCTTGTTATGCGCCGTTCGAGAATCCGAAATATGTCGTCATCGTCATGGTACAGGGCGCTTCTGGACACGGCGGCGAGGTCGCTGGGCCGATTGCGACACGGATTTTAGAACGCACCGTGGCGATGGACGAAGGCAATTTCGACATGCAGGTCGCCTGGGAGGCTCCCGCGCATCACGAAAATCCTTTTCAACTGGTCAAGTCTGTAGAGTTCAAAGGCTTGAATGTTGGCGGCGGCGAGGATGAAGAAGACGCGGCGAGCTCCTCGAGCACGGACGTGCAAATGGCTAGCGACAATGCATCGCCGGATGTGGAGCAGGAGGCCGATGCCCAGGGGCAGGTTTCAAGACGTCCGCGAGTAGCGCGCGCGGTTCCGGCGGCAACCCCGCGACCACTTAACTTTTTTGAACGGCTCTTTGGAGCGAAGCGTCCGGCGCCTCAGCCGACGCCCGTTCCGGCGCGCCGTCGTTTTTAACAATCAATGTCGATCCAACGAGCGATGAGTCTTTTTGCAATTCCGCATCCGCCGCTCGCGATCGCGCAACCTTTGGAGATTTATGTTGGACAGAGTGAAGAAAATTTTGGGTCTTGGTTCACGCAAGACCGGCAACAAACTGGTAGTCAGCGCGGAGAAACTCGAGCGGCGGGTAGCGTTGCTCGAGAACGGCCGACTCGAAGAATACAGCGTCGAGCGTAGCGACTCGCGCAACATCGCCGGCAGCGTCTACAAAGGACGCGTCAAAAACATTGAGATGGGCCTGAAGGCGATGTTCGTCGACATCGGCCTCGATAAGAATGCATTCCTTCATTTTTGGGACGCGCTCCCGGCGGCTCTCGACAGCGGCATCGAAGAAGTGGACCGGCCGTCTAAGAAAAAACGCAGCCGGATCACGGCAAAAGATATTCCAAATATCTATCCCGTGGGCTCAGAGGTCATCGTCCAGGTCACGAAAGGTCCGATTGGAACCAAGGGTCCGCGTGTTACCACCAATTTGAGTTTCGCCGGACGCTATTTGGTTTTGATGCCGTTCAGCGACCGAAGCGGTATTTCGCGAAAGATCGAAGACCCCAAGGAACGCAACCGGCTCCGAAAAATTCTACGCGAACTAGATATTCCGGAAGGCATCGGCGTAATCATTCGAACAGTGGGAGAAGGTCAGCGGGCGCGCTATTTCGTCCGCGATCTACGGTTTCTTCTCGATCAATGGGCTGAGATCGAACAACGGATTCGCAACAATCCCCCGCCTTGTCAGGTCTTTGAAGAACCCGACCTGGTCGAGCGAACCGTGCGCGACTTTCTGACGGAGGAAATCGACGAAGTGTTGGTGGACAACAGGGAAGCGCTCGAGCGGATGGGCCAGTTGGTCGACAAGATTTCACGAAGATCTCGAGGTCGTCTAAAAGCTTATGATGGTGCCGAACCAATCTTTGAGGCCCTTGGCATCCAAAAACAAATTGACGACGCGTTTCATCGGCAGGTTTGGCTGAGGTGCGGCGGATATATCGTGATCGACGAAACCGAAGCGCTGGTCGCGGTGGATGTGAACACCGGCCGAAACAAAGGCGGCCGCGACGTCGAGAAGACGATCCTGCAAACGAACCTGGAGGCAGCGGACGAAATTGCGCGGCAGTTGCGTTTGCGAAATATCGGCGGGCTCATCATCGCAGACTTTATCGACATGAAGAGCCGCAAGGATCAGCAGACGGTCTTCAATCTGATGAAGGAACGGCTCAGGCGTGACAGAGCCAAGACCCATGTCCTGCCGATTTCACAGCTTGGCCTGATGGAAATGACGCGACAACGCGCCCAGGAAAGTTTGAGCGACACGATTTACGAAAATTGTCCCTATTGTGGCGGACGCGGGGTGGTCAAAACGTCCATGACCACGAGTGTCGAGTTGCATCGGACGTTGAATACGGTGATGCGAAAATATCAGGACAGTGTGCACGACTTCCGGGTGATCCTGAATCCCGACGTGCTCAAACGATTGAAAGAGGAAGACGAGGAATTATTGATCGAGCTCGAGCGCCGCTATGCCGGTAAATTGATGTTCCGCGGAGACCCGACCTACCATCACGAAAAGTTCATCGTTACTGACGCCAACACTGGGGCGGAACTTAAGTCGTAACTTGCGGTAAAAGTGGGCCCGGGCTCTCCCTCGGCACTTTCTGACTTGCCAGTATTTGGCCCCAAATTCAGGGGTTGACCACATCTAGCCGTTTTGTTAGAACCTGCGGCGTTGGGTAAAACCAGGGCCGAAATTCGGTGCTTGACGCTGGGTGACGGTTTCGTGTTAAAAGACACGGAATACCTGAATCAGGTCCTGAAACAGCCCATAAAAAACAATTATTTTTTTTATTGACGAACTTCTACAGAAACCCTAAACGCATAGCCAAGTTATGAAAAAACTGACCTTAACCTTTTGCGCATTGTTCGCATTATTCGCAGCAGCGCCGGCAATTTTTGCCGACGGTCCGGAACAGTATTCCGGCAAGAAAGAAGTGATGCAGCCGGCACCGCCCGTTTGCGACTTCTATCGCGCTCATGAATGGGATCTCGGCATCTGGGCCGCATACGCCTTTGCATCCGACACCGGCCACTTCGATGTCCCGGAAGTGGATCCTTTCGCACCGGACACCGACCCGACCACGGTCGATATCGGCACCGGTTTCAACGCTGAGCAAAAAATCGATAATCCAAATGAGCGGGTAAATCTCGGTCAGTGGAGTAAGAATGAGCTCTTCGCGCGGGATAATACGTTTGGCGGCGGTGTTGATGTAAAATATTTCTGGAGCCGGTACTTTGGTGTCGGTCTCGAGGCCCTCGGACTGGCTGCGAAAACAAATTTCGCCGGAGGTGGCGTGGCAACGTTTACCTTCCGCTATCCCCTCGGCCGTTTCGCGCCTTACGGGTGGGGCGGTCTCGGCTTCATCGATGGTGGAGCGACGACCTACAAGTATTTTAACGAGAAGGCCACTGTCGTAATTAGTGGCGCGGCGCTACCCGGAGGAGCTGGCAATTTATTTCCCGGCGGTGTCTCTCCCTACACTGGAGCATTCGTTACCAACGAGCAGGAATTCTGGACCACTGATCCGGTTAACAATAACCACATCCGAGCACTCGGTCAGTTGGGCGCTGGATTGGAATTTCGCGTCACTTGCCATGTCGGTTTGATGGCTGATTTCTCGTGGAACTTTGTGTTTGGCCCGAGTGGTGCCCCCGACAAGTTACAGTTAATCACCGAATCGGGCACCAACATCACGAATTTCTTCGGAGCTCCCTTCGCTCGAATACCTGTCACCAACACGGCTCTTGGAGTGAAGCCTGGTCATGGCAGTGATAATCAAGATTTTGGAATGGCGCGATTTGGCGTCACGTTTTCTTACTAAGGTCAGAAACGCGTAATTTAAACGCCGGAACACCTCGTGTGTTCCGGCGTTTTGCTTTTGTGTGGACCGACATCGCCTTAAATCGGCGGGTTGAATTTGCGAAGCCGCGGCCCGGCGCGAAGTTGGAATGATGTCATTCGCCCACGTTCTGGATAATCTCGCGTTGCGGAAATCCACGCAGGTCAGCCGGTTCGAGCAGCTGATAGCACCGAAATCAGATTCGGAACTGGAGTCGATGGCCCAGGCTTCGCGCACACTGACCTTGCAGAATTTTGGCCGGACAATGCGTCTGTTCGCGCCCCTTTATCTTTCCAACGAGTGCATCAACAACTGTCGGTATTGCGGTTTTTCGCGAGACAATTCGATTTTACGCGTGACGCTGACAGTGGAGGAAGTCGCGGCCGAAGCGCAGTATCTTTGGGAGGCGGGATTTCGTCAGATTCTGCTCGTAGCCGGCGAACACCCTAAATTTGTTAGTGGAGATTACCTGGAACGTTGCGTTCGTGAATTGGCGCCGCGATTTCCGTCTGTCGCGATCGAAGTCGGGCCAATGACAACGGATGAATATGTTCCGGTGGTGCGGGCAGGCGCCGAGGGCCTGGTTGTCTATCAAGAGACGTATCACCGAGACGTTTATGCGGAATTGCACACGGCTGGGCCCAAGCGCGACTTTGATTATCGCCTCGACTCGGCGGAAAGAGCTTACACTGCGGGATTTCGCCGGCTGGGTATCGGAGCGTTGCTCGGTTTGTGGCGGTGGCAGGAGGAAGCGATCGCGCTGGCGGCCCACGTCGAATACTTGTTGCAACATTGCTGGCAGGCCCAGATAACGGTCAGCCTTCCCAGGCTCCGGCCTGCCGCCGGCGGATTTCGTCCTTTGTTTTCCGTAACCGACCGCGAATTGGCACAACTGATCTGCGCTTTGCGCATAATTTTTCCTCAGGTTGGAATCGTGCTGAGCACGCGGGAGCGTCCCGAATTGCGCAACGCTTTGGTTTCTCTCGGTGTCACGATGATGAGCGCGGGAAGTCATACCGAGCCAGGTGGCTATACCCGGCGCGGTACCGAACATCTGCATCGCACCGTGCGTGGCCGTATCGTGCCGCCGGAATTTCAAGATGGCGAAGACGAACTGGCGACCGGCCAGTTTGAAATCAGCGACGACCGATCGCCGGAAAAAATCGCGACGTTGTTGAGGCAGCGAGGGTTGGAGCCGATCTGGAAAGATTGGGAGCAGGCGCTTACGGGGTGATGCGAATTTTTCTCAACGGCGAAGAAGCGGAGATTCAAAGCGCCGGAAACGTGGCAGATCTGGTCGAGCGTTATCACATGCCGCCGCAGTCGATCTTGATCGAGCACAATGGGCTGGCGTTGCATCCACGGGAATGGCAGCAGCGAATCCTCTCGGAAGGGGATCGAATCGAGATTGTCCGAGTCGCGGCAGGGGGTTAAGAACGCGCTGCTCTAACAACCACCCGCATTCCGTCTTTGCGCACGACCGTGATAGCAGTGTTTGGCGGGATAAACTCGCCCTGGGTCACGACGTCGATGATCTGATCGACAAAACGTGCTTTCCCGCTCGGCCGCAAGATCGACATTGATGTTCCCTCTGCGCCCGGCGAGAGCTCGAGAGCAGTCGCAAATTCGCGTGGGACGCCGGCCAACGACGGCCCTGGAGGATTTGAAGTGATCAGAGCAAAACGGCGATAGATGCTTGTCTTCGGCAAATAGCGGGCCAGTAAAGAGATGACTATCCCAGCGCCAATCAGCGCCAGGAGAAGATTCAACAGCGGCATGGCCAGCATTCGCCCAGTTGGAAAGACTGTTTCGCCAGGGTAACGGTCGACCATTGCCCAGAACAAGGAAGCGAGCATCAGAAAGACGCCGACTACCCCAAAAACGATCGTTGAGTGGGCGAAGAAGAGAATTTCAATAAGCACAAGCATCACTCCCAAAACAAAAAGTGCGACTACTTCCCAGCCAGCGAGTCCAGCCAGATAGTGTCCGAGAAAGAATAGCGCGAAACACACTGCCGAAATAATCCCAGGCAAAGTTGCGCCAGGAATTTTGAATTCGAGCCAGGCTCCGATGATCCCGCCAAGCAGCAGCAACGGAGCCAGGGCAGTGATCCAAAACGCAAGTTGCTCGAAACCGGTAGGCCCAAGCGAAACGACGTTGCCTTTTAACCCCGCTTTCTGTGTCAGGTCGACAACCGAGTCGGCGATTCCATCGGCGAGCAACGGCTTCCCGTTTATTTTTTCAGAGGCTTCCTGAGCGTTCAGAGTCAGCAACGTCCCTTTCGGATGAATCAAGCGTTCGCCAATCTTGACCTCCTTGTCTTTGTTCATGAACGCCTCGCCTAGGTCCGGATTGTGTCCGTTTTTCATGGCGGAGCCGCGAATTAACGCCGACCAATAGGAAATGGTTTTCTCGCGCTCAGTGAGCGGCAGGTCTTCGCCGGTCGGAAGCACCGGAGCGGCCGCACCGATCGCGCTCACCGGTGCCATGAAAATATGTTGCGTTGCCAGCGCCACGAGCGCGCCTGCGGAACCGGCATTTGAATTGATATAGGTGTAGGTCGGAATCTTGGCGTGATTTAAAACACTGGTGATCTCTTCCGCAGCATCGAGGCGGCCGCCGTAAGTGTTCATTTCAAAAATGATCGCGCTTGCGCCGTTGGTTTCGGCCGACTTCTCCGCGCGACGCAGAAACATCAGAAGCGAAGGAGAGATTTCGCCGCGCAACGGAACGACGACCACGTCGCCTTTGTGAATCACATCGCGGGAATAACCGGTTCCAAGCATCGCGAACGTCGCGATGAGGGCGAGGATCGACAATGTCTTCATCGGTTGGAAAGCATGCTGGCGTCGGTTAAGTTTGGCATCGCTTCAAGCAGCAAACGAGCGAAAAATCGAACCGGTGATTCCTTCCGAAACCATTGAACAAATCGCGGCCGCGAACGACATCGTCGAAGTCATCGGCTCTTATTTTCCGCTGAAACGAGCCGGCGCAAACTTCAAGGCGCTCTGCCCGTTTCATCAGGAGAAGACGCCCTCCTTTCACGTCAATCCACAACGCCAGACGTTTCATTGTTTTGGATGCGGAGTCGGCGGAAGCGCTTTTCGCTTCGTCATGGAATATGAGCACGTTGATTTTCCATCGGCGGTTAAAAAGTTGGCGGCGCGCGCTGGGATTCCAATCGTCGAGGAACGCGCAAGCGAGGAGGAAGATCGACAGCATGAATCACGGCGCACGCTGCTGAAGTTGCACTCGGAAGCGGCGGAATGGTTTCAGGAGAATCTTTTGAAGAAAGATTTCGCCGAGGTGGCGCGAACCTACTTGAAGAATCGAGGGATCGATCGGCAGGTAGCCAAGGATTGGCAACTCGGATTTGCCCCGGATAGCTGGGACGCATTCTTGAAATGGGCGCTTGGCCGCGGCTACTCGAGGACGCAGCTCTTGCAAAGCGGACTGGTCAAACCGCGCGACGAGGAGCGCCCCAGCGGCGATATTTATGATCGATTTCGCGGCCGGATCATGTTTCCCATCTGCAACGACGTCGGTGAGGTAATCGCGTTCAGTGGCCGGTTGCTTGAGTCGGACCCGCAGGCTGCGAAATATGTGAACTCGCCGGAAACGCCGCTTTTTCAGAAAGGACGGATCTTGTTTGGACTGCACAAAACCAAACGGGCGTTGATCGAGGCGGGTTGCGCGATTGTCTGTGAAGGCCAGCTCGACCTGATCAGTTTGTTTGAAGCGGGAATCAAAAATGTCGTCGCCCCGCAGGGAACAGCTTTCACCGATCATCAGGCCCGGATCCTGAAGCGCTTCGTCGATGAAGTCGTGCTTTGTTTTGATGCGGACCAGGCCGGCCAGAAAGCAGCCCAGCATTCACTCGATTCACTTCTGCAGCACGATCTCGTAGTGCGAATAATCGATATGCCGGCAGGCGAAGATCCCGATTCGCTGATTCGTTCCAAAGGGAAGGAAGAATTCGAGAAACGCATCGCTTCGGCACGAGATTTTTTTGACTATTGGATAGAGCGGGAAGCGTCGGCGGTGGATCTGAGCTCGATGGGGGCGAAAATGCAGCTCGCGCGCAAGCTGGCAGAGACTGCAGGTCAACTGCGCGATCCTTTGATGCGCGGGCAGGTGTTGAACAAAATGAGTGCCCGGCTTGGCGTGCCCGCGTCTGAATTCGAAAAACTGGTGCCGCCTCAGCGCCGCGAACGCTCGGATGGGAAACGCGGGCCGCTCGAGGTCACCATCATGCCGCGCCACGACGTTGCGATGCTTTGTCTGCTGGCGTTGCGGAACCAAGCCGCTCGCGATTTTCTTCTGGAACAAAACTGGCGGGAGCTGCTTCAGCAAATTACGGGAACGGAGTTACTGACGAAGATCCTGGAAAGCGATCTGCGTCCGGACGAGCCGGCGTCGCTGAACTCGTTCATGTCCAAACTCTCCGCGGAAGAGGAGGGCCTGGTTTCTGCTTGGCTCATGCAGAAGGTGCCGGCAAATGCTTCGGAGGTGATCGAAAGCTGGTGGAAGGGCCTGATGCAGGGGGCCTTGCGCCGCCAGCTCGAGATCGCGGAAACGCGAATTCGTCTCCCGCAATTGACCACTGGCGAGATAGTGAATTTACAGAAAGAAATTGTTGACCTACGTGAGCAACTCCAGCAGATTTCCGGGCTTTCGTCTGTTCCTGAAGCCGGCCGTTGATTGTCGATCTTTGGGAACGCTGATCGAAGGCCACAACCCTTAACCTACAGTCTTGGCCAGGCACTCGAAAGCAAGGAGAGCTCTTCGCCGATCAGCGGCGAAGCGTCCGAAATCTAAACGCGCACGCCGCCCAATTGATGAGCCGCAGGTGCGTTCGAAAAACGGAGCGGTGAGAATCGCGGCATTCAAGCCCAAACGAATTACCAGTTTGGTTAGGGCGCGGCGAACGGCGCCGGATGTTTTGCTTCAGCCAAAATCGCAAGCTGACGCGGCCAGTGATATCCAGGCGCGACTGCGCGAGCTGATCAAATTAGCCAAAGAGCAGGGGTATCTCACTTTCGATGACTTGAACGAGGCGTTGCCGGAAGGAATTACCGACGCCAATGAGCTGGATGCAATCCTGACGCGCCTGCGCCGGATGGAGATCGACGTGATTGAAGCGTCCGATGTCGATCGCCACAAAGAGGTCAAGAAGGACTCGGACGAGGAAGAAGAGGAAAAGCCCGAGACAAAGCTCGACATCCTGGATGACCCGGTCCGGATGTATCTCAAGCAAATGGGGCAGGTCCCGTTGCTGACGCGCGAGCAGGAAGTGGAAATTTCCAAACGGATCGAAGAAGCCGAAAACATGGTGCAGAAGCACATCAACCGTTTTGGCTTCACCGCCCGCGCCCACCTTGATCTTGCCCAGAAACTGACCGAAGGCCGCGAACGTTTCGATCGCGTCATTCTCGACAAGAAAATCGAGAGTCGCGAGCGCTACATGAAAATTCTCCCGCGCTTGTGCAAGCAGGTAGAGAAGCTGGCCAACGAGATCACTCAGCAGTACGCCAAGTTATCGGCCGGTCCGAGAAAAGACGGCAAACGGTTGAAAGGATTTCAACGGGCACTTGGTTCGCTCCAACGGCTTTATCCCAAGTTTTATTTCAAGCAAAAGGTCACGGAAGAGTTCGTTCATCTGGCAGACGAGCATTTTCGAACTCTTTTGACGGTCCAGCAGGAGATAACGAAGAAAGGCCGCAGCGGCGCCGCCCGG
Source organism: uncultured Verrucomicrobiae bacterium (assembly GCA_963814965.1). GTDB lineage: Bacteria > Verrucomicrobiota > Verrucomicrobiia > Chthoniobacterales > UBA10450 > AV40. The sequence goes on along the minus strand of CAWFFA010000026.1, from coordinate 111,168 downwards.
TCGCCGGCCGGCCAAAAGGCGCGCGACCTCGAGAAGTTGCTTTGCTTGTCGCTGGACGAATACTCAGAGCAATATCAGTCCCTCAAGACTTGGCTTCGGAAAGCGCTGCGGGCGAAAACAGAAATGGTCGAAGCCAACCTGCGACTCGTGATTTCCATCGCGAAAAAATACACGAACCGCGGACTGTCGTTCCTCGATCTGATCCAGGAAGGCAACATGGGCCTGATGAAGGCGGTGGAGAAATTTGAATACCGCCGCGGCTACAAGTTTTCGACTTACGCCACGTGGTGGATCAGGCAGGCGATCACACGTTCGATCGCCGACCAGGCCCGCACCATCCGTATTCCGGTGCACATGATCGAAACGATCAACAAACTGATGCGCGTGCAAAAGCAGTTGGTCCAGGAATACGGACGCGAACCCACGCCCGAGGAAGTGGCCGAGGAAATTTTATTGCCGGTCGATCGAGTCCGCGCCGTTTTGAAAATGGCTCAACAGCCGATCTCACTTCAATCGCCTGTGGGCGAGAGCGAGGAAACGAATTTCGGTGATTTTATCGAGGACAAGGGTGCCGAAAACCCGAGCGACATGACCGCGATAGTGTTGCTGAAGGAAAAGATCAAAGATGTTCTCGAAACCTTGACCGAGCGCGAACGCCAGGTCCTGGAACAGCGTTTTGGGCTGGTCGACGGCTATAGTCGTACTTTGGAAGAGGTTGGCCGGCAATTCCGCGTCACCCGCGAGCGAATTCGCCAAATCGAGGCCAAGGCCCTGAGAAAGATGCGCCATCCGACGCGCATTCGACAGTTGGAAGGATTTTTGGAAGCGCCAGACGTGTAAGGTTTTGCCGCACTGTCTGCTCCGTTTCACACGCAACTTTCGATTATCGAGTTTGTTCAATTCGCGAAGAAATGAAACGCGAAGACGACCAACAATTGTGGGACCTTCTTGGCCAGGCTCCGGAACCGAAGCTTTCGCCTTTTTTTGCGCGCAATGTTCTTCGGGCTGTTCGGCAACGCTCGCAATTATTCGATTCGGTCCGTAGTTGGTTTAGCCCACGCAAACTGATTCCAGTCACAGGGCTGGCGGTTGCGATCATTGCGGCGATCATAATGTTCCATTACCCAGTAATACAAAAGTCCGCCGACAACGCTCCGCAGGTCATCGCACAGATCGACCCGCAAGACTACGACGTTGTCGCTGACTTGGATGAATTGCTGGTCACCGACGAGAGCAGCTTGTGGGACGACGATACTCAAACTTTGTAGGCGGAATCGCACCGGTCGCGATCCTGATGCTGAGTTGGCCGCTGGCCGCAAATGCCCAGCCGCGTGGTCAACAAGGCATGAGCGCTAGAGCTCTGCCGCAGCCCCACCGAGCTCCTACGTTCAATGATCCGCGGCAGCGTTTTCTTGCAATGCCTCCACAGGATCGACAAATCTTCCAAAGAAATGCCGAGCGCTGGATGCAAATGGGTCCCGAGGAACGGAAAATAATGCGGGTGCGCGAGAAGATTTACCGTGCTGAGGTCAGCAAGGAAGTAGATGCGGCGCTCCGGGAATCCGGTCTGCACCTTGAAGGCGAAAAGCGCGCGCAATTTGAACAGCGCTATCTGCAGGAGCGGCGCCGGATCGAGCATTCCTTGCGGCAGGAAATCGAATCTCAACGGCAGCAACAGTTGCCCGCGCTGCAGGAACGCCTGAAGAAGGAGTTTGCCGAGCCATCGGCCGCGGTTTCATCCACGGCCGCTCCGGCTGGTGCTGCATCACCGAAAAGATAAACCGGCGAGCGTTTCCGCCCGCCGGTTTCGAAAATCTCTGACGTCTCGTTTAACGCCAGTGGCGATAATGCCGATGGTACGCCCGCGAGTAAAAAACTCGGTGACCGTGAGACCAGTAAAACGACGGCCCATAGCCGTACCCGTAATAAGGATACGGGTATCCATAGCCGTAATAGGGGTAGGGTCCCGGATACCCAAAACCAATCCCCACTGCCACTCCGGCGTTAGACTGTGGCGCCGACGCAAAGGCGAAGCCGCCCGCAACCAGCGCGATTAAAAGTAGTTTCTTCATGTCTGCTTACCTCCCCAGTTTCTAATGATTGAACTAAAGGTATGACGAAAAGTTGCTGGAATTTATTCGGTCGCGCCCATCGCGGAATATTTGGGATAGCCGGTCACGCAAAGATCAGGTCCGATTTTTTCGAACGCGACCCGATCCAAACGCGCGCTTTCTGAAGTTGATCGCGCGCCGTTCCCTCCGAAAGCCGGGACCCAGCCGCCGGTGAAAATCGGCGCAACGTAAATCTGCACCTTGTCGATCAACCGTTCGTCCAAGGCGTGACCGAGGACGCTGCCGCCACCTTCAATCATTAGACTGACGACGTTTTTCTTCCCTAAATCCGCCAGGACAGCGGCGAGCGGTTCGTTGCGATAAACCAGGGTGTTCTTCGCGTGACGATCAGTAAAGATGCGAGCGCGACGCGGAAGGTTGCCCGAGCGCGTGATAACCACGCGTATCGGCTGGGGGGCATTGCGGGCGCCGCGCACGGTCAAATGCGGATTGTCGGTTCTGATCGTTTCGGCGCCGACGAGAATCGCGTCACTTTCTGCGCGTAATCTCTGCGCATGCTTGCGCGCAGCTGCGCTCGTGATCCACCGTCCTTCGCGGCTTGGCCGACTAAGGTGGCCATCCAGGCTCATTCCGCACTTGGCAGTCACAAACGGAATTCCAGTCGCGATCCATTTGTTGAACGCCTCGTTGAGAGGAGCGCATTTCTCCGCGAGGACTCCGCTGCGAACTTCAATGCCGGCATTTTGCAGGATTTCGACTCCGCGGCCGCGATGTCGCGGGTTGGGGTCCGTCGCTCCTATGACAACCAATTTTACGCCGGCACGGATGATCGCGTCGGTGCATGCGCCGGTCCGGCCAACTGACGAACAAGGTTCCAGGGTAACGTACAAAACAGCGTCTTTTGGAACCGCTCGCTTGAAGCGTTGTAAACACTCGATCTCGGCATGCGGCAAGCCCGCACGGCGATGACGTCCGCGAGCGACGATTCTATTACGCCGAACCAATACTGCGCCGACAGCGGGATTTGGACTGGTTTGGCCAAGAGATTTTCTGGCCTCGCGCAAGGCCTCGCCCATGAACCTCTCGTCATTATTCATTTGCAATAGAAATATTCTACAGCAACCAACGCGCGCAAATGTTTCGGGTAAGAAAACCCGGAAGAATTTGTCTTGGCGAATATGTCGTGCCCGACTTACTTAGAGGTAAACCCCCCACACTATGGCCACCAAGACTGAAGAGAAAACCGGCGCCGACAAAGTGACCGCAGCCCGAAACAAGAACCTCGACCTGGCAATCCAGCAGATCGCGAAGGATTACGGCGAAGGGGCAATCATGCGCCTGGGCGGAGACAAGATTGTCGACATCGACGTGATTCCTACCGGTAACATTTTGATCGACCGCGCCCTTGGCGTGGGCGGATTTCCCCGTGGCCGGGTTGTCGAAGTTTATGGACCGGAATCTTCCGGGAAGACCACCCTGACCCTTACCGTGATCGCGCAGGCGCAAAAGCGCGGTGGTCTGGCCGCATTCATCGACGTTGAGCATGCCCTGGATCCGCAATACGCCAAGAAATTGGGCGTGAATCTGGACGAGCTTCTCGTTTCGCAGCCGAGCTCGGGCGAAGAAGCCCTGCGAATTTGCGAAACGCTGATTCGCTCCAACTCGCTCGACGTCATCGTTGTCGATTCGGTCGCCGCGCTGGTCACGCGCGCGGAGTTGGAAGGCGAGATTGGCGACACGACGGTAGGCGCGCAGGCGCGTTTAATGAGCGCGGCTCTACGCAAACTTACGTCGCTAATTTCAAAGGCGCGCACCTGCTGCGTTTTTACCAATCAGATCCGCGAGAAGATCGGCGTGATGTTTGGCAACCCGGAGACCACGCCCGGCGGCAAAGCGCTAAAATTCTATGCTAGCGTGCGGATCGACATTCGCCGCATTGGCGCGATTAAACAGACCGACGGCATCGTCACCGGCAATCGCACCCGCGTTAAAGTCGTGAAGAACAAAGTCGCTCCGCCGTTCACCGAGGCAGAATTCGACATCATGTACAACGAGGGCATCTCGACGACAGGATCGTTGCTCGATCTCGCCCTGGAGAAACAGGTCATCGAAAAGCGTGGGTCCTGGCTCAATTACAAAGGATCACAACTCGCACAGGGGCGCGACGCCGCTAAGGAAGTCTTAAAAGAAGATCCCAAACTTTATTCGGAAATCGAAGCTGCAGTGAACGCGAAGCTCGCCGAGGACAAAGAATGAACCACGCCGCCGGACCCCGCATTTTAACTGTCATATTTCTCGTTTGGCTTGCTTCGGGATTGCTCGCTGCGACGCCGAATCCTGAAGCTCCGGTCCGATTGATTTCCGGCCTGGGTGAAGTGCATCATCCGGTCTCGACCACGAACAAGGAAGCCCAGCAGTTTTTCGATCAGGGATTTAAGCTTGTTTACGGTTTCAATCACGACGAAGCGCGTCGCTCTTTTCAACGCGCGGCTCAGCTGGACCCAAAACTCGCGATGGCGCACTGGGGCGTCGCGTTAACGCTGGGACCGAACTATAACTTGCCGGTTGATCCAGAGCGCGAGCGAGCTGGTTACGATGCGGTCCAACGAGCGGTCGCATTGAAAGAAAACGCATCCGAACCGGAGCGCGCCTACATCGACGCGCTGGTGGTCCGTTATTCCAACGACCCGAATCCGGATCTGCACGCCCTCGACTACGCTTACAGCGACGCAATGCGTAAACTCGCGGCGCGTTATCCGGACGACCTCGACGCGGCCACGCTTTTTGCGGAGAGCATGATGAATCTGAACCCGTGGAAACTTTGGACCGCTGATGGCAAAGCGGCCGAAGGCACTGACGAAATTGTTTCCGTGCTCGAATCGGTCTTGAAGCGCGACCCGAATCATCTCGGAGCGAACCATTATTACATTCACGCGGTTGAGGCTTCTGCGCATCCGGAACGGGCGTTGCCCAGCGCCGAACGTTTGGGAAAACTTGCGCCGGCGGCCGGTCACCTCGTTCACATGCCCGCGCATATTTATTCGCGCGTTGGCGATTATCCGGCCTCCGCGCATTGCAATGAGCTTGCGGTTGCCGCCGACAAAAAATTCCTCGGCGCAACGCAGGAGCAAGGCGTTTATCGACTGATGTATTACAGCCACAACATGCATTTCCTGGCGTTCGCCGCGTGCATGGATGGAAATTTTGCTGAAGCGCGCGATGCAGCGGCCAAGTTGGTCTCCAATGTCGCGCCCGGTGTGAAAGCGATGCCGGATCTGGAAGGGTTTCTGCCGACACCGATGATCGTGCTGTTCGCTTTCGAACGTTGGAATGATCTCCTGAAATTCCAGGCGCCGGATCCATCCTTCGCTACCACAAACGCGCTCTGGCATTCGTTCCGCGGAATGGCCTTTGCCAATACGGGAAAGACAGCGGATGCGGAACAGGAACAAAAACAGTTTCAGGATCTCGTCGCCAAGATTCCGCCGGACACGATGTACGATCCGCTCAACAAAGTTTCCTCGGTGTTCAAGATCCACGAGAACATCCTGGCGAGTTCGATCGCGCGCAGCCGTGGCGACAACGCTGCGGCGATTGAATCTCTGAAACAAGCCGCTGCGGCGGAGGACGCCCTCAATTACAGCGAGCCGCCCGCGTGGTATCCTCCGGTCCGCCCGATGCTCGGAAAGCTTTTGCTCGCGAATAACCGGGCTGCAGAGGCCGAGAAAGTTTTTCGCGAGGATCTCGAGCGGGATCCGCGTGACGGGCGTGCGCTATCGGGCTTACGTGACGCGTTGAAGGCGCAGAATCGGCAATACGAAGCCGATCAAATCGATCGGCAATTTCGCGCGGCTTGGAAAGTCGCTGCTGCTGGCGACACCGGTAAGCGCTAGTCGCCTGCCAAGATCGTTGCGGAAGCCGTTGACATTTCCATTTGGAAATCGGCGCGCTCTTGGGAAACTAGCATCGGCACCATGACCTCGGCGCAAGTTCGGCAGTCGTTTCTCGATTTCTTTCGCGAGAAGAAGCACACCATCGTGCCGTCGTCGTCGCTTTTGCCGGAAGCGCCGAACCTGCTTTTCACCAATGCCGGCATGAACCAGTTCGTCCCGATTTTTTTGGGACAACAGAAACCACAGTGGAAACCGCCGCGCGTGGTCGATACCCAGAAATGCATTCGCGCCGGCGGAAAACACAATGATCTGGAGGACGTCGGTCTCGACACGTATCACCACACGTTCTTCGAAATGCTCGGCAACTGGAGCTTCGGCGATTATTTCAAGAAGGAAGCGATCGAATGGGCGTGGGAGTTGGTGGTGGAACGTTGGAAATTTCCCGCGCAACGGCTTTACGCGACCGTTTACATACCCATCACGAGTGAGGGTGATGGAGTGGGCCGAAAACAGATCCGAATGCTCTCGAAATTCCGGACCGCGAATCGGCGCAACGATTGGGCACGGGTTTTTCGGGATGCTGGCCTCACAGAAGAGAAAGTTTTCGATCACATTATCGCAGGCGATCGCAAGGATAATTTTTGGATGATGGGCGACACCGGTCCGTGCGGGCCGTGTTCGGAGTTGCACGTCGATCTTACCTCGGACGGCGACACCCGCGGTTCTCTCGTGAACAAGAACGATCCGCGCTGCATCGAAATTTGGAATCTGGTTTTCATCCAATTCAACGCAAACCCGGACGGAACATTCACGCCGCTGCCGCAACGACATGTCGATACGGGAATGGGTTTTGAGCGCGCGACTGCAATCATTCAGGGCACGAAAAATCTGACCGATTTTTCCGGCACCGTTTCAAACTACGAAACCGACATCTTCCGCTCGGTCTTTGACGAGATCGAAAAACTGAGTGGCAAGAAGTACGGGAGCACACTGCCGGGTAGCGCGCCCGTCTCGGGCGCGTCCGTCGGCGTCTCGCCGACGGAAATTGCTGCGCGAGACACGCAGCAAAGCGGTCGGGACGACCGCTCTACCCAAATTCAGATCGACATCGCGTTCCGAGTCATCGCCGATCACATCCGCGCACTGAGTTTCGCGATCGCGGACGGAATCATCCCTTCGAACGAAGGACGCGGTTATGTCTTGCGCCGGATTTTGCGTCGCGCGGTCCGCTACGGGCGCACGTTGGGCTTTCATGAGCCGTTCTTCTTCAAACTTGTGGACGTGGTAGCGAAAACAATGGGCGACGTCTTTCCCGAAATCCGCGAAAAACAGAAACACATCAAAGAGACGATCAAGCGCGAGGAAGAATCGTTTAACAAGACCCTCGATAAGGGAATCGAGCTGTTCGAGCGGGAAGCGACGAGCGAGAAGTCGACAATCTCCGGTGGATTTGCGTTTCGACTTTATGACGAGCAGGGATTCCCGCTCGATCTGACGGAGTTAATGGCGCGCGAACGCGGAATGACCGTCGATGTTGCCGGTTTCGAAAAGTTGATGGACGAGCAGCGCCAGCGTGCACGCAAAGCGCAAAAGAAAGAGACTATCTCAGTCGAAGGAGAGCTAACTGCTACGCCGACAAAGTTTCTAGGCTACGACTTCGTCGAGACTGAAGCAGTCGTAGAAAATGTCTTGCCAGGGAAAAAGCCGGAAGAGCTAAGCATCGTTCTCAATCAGACGCCGTTTTACGCTGAGAGCGGGGGACAAGTCGGCGATCGCGGATTATTTCACGTTCCGGGTCACGATCGAACGGAAATCGGACAGTTGCGGGTTCTCGATACGCAGAGGCGCGAGAATGTCTTCGTTCATCGCGCAACCGTCGTACAGGGCCGCGCACCGGAGCCGGGCGAAGCCGTGCGCGTAGCGATTGATGCCGACCGACGGAAGCTGATCCAAGGTCATCACACGGTAACGCACTTGTTGCATTGGGCGTTGCACCAAATCGTGAGCATGGATGCGGCGCAAAAGGGGAGTTATGTCGGTCCGGACAAATTGACGTTCGATTTCTCAAGCGCGCCCCTCACGCCGCAGCAAAAACGCGACGTTGAAAAGTTAGTGAACGAGAAGATCGGCGAGAACGCGGCGGTTTCCTGGACTGAGATTCAGTACCCCGAAGCGAAGAAGCGCTCGGACATCCAGCAGTTCTTCGGCGAGAAGTACGGCGATGTCGTTCGCGTCGTTCAGATCGGCGGCGATCCGACAAAGCTGAATGGTTACTCGATGGAGCTTTGCGGGGGCACCCATGTTAAATCGACCAGTGAGATCGGCGTATTCCGAATTGTGAAAGAGGAAGCGATCGCCGCCGGCACCCGCCGGATTGAAGCAGTGTCGGGCGATGCGGCGAGACTTTGGGCGAAGGACGAAGCGCAACGTCAGCAAGAGCGATTTGAAATTCTAGCGCGAAAGAAAACGGATCTCGCTCCATTACCCGTGTTTACCGATACCGCGCAGGCGGACGAAATGCTGGAGCAGATTGACGCACGGGCGGTGCATTTGGAAAAAGTGGATGCTGATGTTCGCGAATGGGAAAAGAAACACGCCAAAGAAGTGGAAGCGGATTTGCGCAGCCGCGGTGCCCAGATTGCGAACGACCTGGCATTGTCGAAGGCCGGGCAGAAAGTTTGCGTCGCGAAGATTGCAGAAGGCGATGCCAAGCTGCTGCAGGCCGTCCTCGAATCGCTCAAACAAAAATTCAGCGGCCCGATTTTTCTGGCAGGCGAATCGCAAGGACGAGTGGCGTTACTCGCGTCGGTTCCAAAGGAGTTGATCGCGAAAATTCAGGCAAACAAATTGATTCAAGAAATCGCGCCGATTGTTGGAGGCAAAGGCGGCGGCCGACCGGAGAATGCGCAAGGTGCAGGTCCAGACATAGACAAGATCGACATGGCTTTGAGCGAAGCGCACCGGTTGGCGGTGACGGCGCTCAGTTCGTAGGTGCGCTCGCGCTCGGCGTGCGCGCATGCTTTGCAATCAGCTTCGGATTTTTTCCGTCGATCGACACCCGATAAATCGACGGCTCGTTTTCGTTTTCCTTTTGCATGATGCAGAGGAATTCGTTTGGACTCAGCCAGAACGGCTCCCAGACGAAATCGTTTTTGCCGGTCACGCGCACCGCTTTCTCCGCACCAAGCTCGAATCTTTCGATCGCAGGTTGCGGTCCATCCCAATTCTTGCGCTCGTGCTCCGCGCCACAATCCACATCCATTAGCAGCGATTTGCCGTCGAACGAGAGGCTCAGTCGATCCCCGCTGTTCATACTCGCATCGGTCAAAATTTTCGAGAGCGCCCATTTATTGACGGTTTTACCGTCGATATCGATTTGATAAAGGTTGTCGAGGTCGTGGCAGAAAATCCATTTCCCGTCGCGCGACCATTCCGCTCCGCCCAGGCCGTCATTATTAATTTCCGAATTGTTTACCAAGCGGAAACCAGAGCCGTCAGCATTCACCAAACCGAGCCGCCATTTCTTGTCGGCCATGATCATAAATGCGAGTTGCTTCCCATCCGGCGACCAAACCGGACCGAAACAGTTATCGCTGGGGACCTCTTTGAAAACCGTGGTCTTGCCGGCCGCAAGATCGACAACCGCGATGTGGCGCTCCGGGCCCGGCCGATTCTTCGCGTCACCCTCGGTGTTGAAGGCAACTTGTTTGCCATCAGGTGAAATGTCGGGCAGGGCGCCGGAAGCAACTTTTTTAGCCTGGGTGCCGTCGAGATCGGCAACGAAAATGTTCTCGCCGTGTTCGTAGGCAATCTTTCGCGGTGACGCGGCGTAAACAACGCTCGCGCTGAATACGATCAATAACGTTTGAGAAAAAAAGTTTTTGTTCATGTCGGGATTGCCAAAGTGATGAAGAAGGTTGCTGCCAGTGCGAGGAGCAGCACCATCAGGTAAACGATGCCGCCCGTAAAAAATTTCAGGGCGCTGATCAACCAACCTTGGCGATAAACCCGGCGGATCGACAAGAAAATCTGCGCCACGAACGTGACCCAAAGCGCGGCGATGAGCCAGCCGGCGAATTGGCCCGGGATTATGCGGTTCAGGCCCATCGTGATGAGCACGATCAGCATGATGCCGGTGTACAAAAACGTGTGAATGTGAAGCGCGTATATCAGATGGTCGATGTAGAAAATGCGTCGCCGGACGTAGAGAACTTTCAGAACAAATGCGAACAATGGAATGCAGCACAGCATCATGTAAGGCAGGTTGCTGAAGAGCGTGCTGATGAAGAGGCCCATCTTTGTTCCGTGCTCGCCCATCTTTTCCTTAGCTCGAGCTTCCAGCCATCGTTCAAACGGCGTCGAAGAACTCTCTTTCTCATCGAACACTAAGAACGGCCGGTCTCCGACGGCTCCATAATCCCGGTGATTCGATTCAGTCGGTGAAACTGACGCCGCCGCGGCGGGCGATGCGGAAGTTGTAGGCGAAGGCGACGCTGTGGGTGAAGGATTCGGCTTGGACAAGGAATTCAACACTTCCTCGGTCTTACGGCGCTGGTCAGGAGTGAGATTTTCCTTATCGAGATCTCTTTCGATTTGATCCCGCTTTTTTTCAATCGCCGCGCCCACCTCCGCTTGCTTGTCCTGCGGAATCTTTCCGGGTTCTAGGCGCAAGCCCCTCGCGCCATAATTCACCGCAAAGAAAAACAACACGCTGGCGATAAGGTAAAGACGAAGCGGATGAGCATGGCGAACGCGTTTTCCTTCGATGAAGTCGTTTGTCAGGCGCCATGGCTTTGCGATGAGCAGGCCAATGGTGCCAAAAATCTTCGAATCCCAATTCACGAACTCATCCAGAAGCTCGAGAAGGACGTGACCGAACGAGCGGTGATAGTCGACCGCATCCTGGCCACATTGGTAACAGCAATGTCCGCGCAATTCGGTGCCGCAGTTTTCACAGTGAGTAAACGGCGGCGGTTCGATGTTTTTGCCGTCGAAGCCATTCTAGGTCCGGTTTTCGCTCGTTCGGCGAAGCCGCAGTGTCGTTCGGAATTGTTTTTTCCGGTTCGTCCGACATGGCGTGCGAGGTTACAGAATTGCGCTGGCGGCGTCCATGCTCGGCTTGTGAGGCGAAGCCTGACTTGACGCTATGGCGTTTTGCTCGTTAGATCGGGCCGATGAAAACATTCAAAACAAGTTTGGTTATGCTTATGGTCGTTGCTGGAATGAATCTCGGAACCGCGCGAGCGGATCAGCCGGCCATGCACAGCGCGCTAGTTCACTTACGGCAGGCGCGCGCTGCTTTGGAAAGTGCTTTGGCAGACAAAGGCGGCCATCGCTTAAGGGCAATTTCAGCGGTTGATCAAGCCATCGCCGAGACTCAGGCCGGCATCAGATACGCGGCCCCACGCGACGGGCGATAAAATCATAGACGCGGCAAGGCGCGCGCAGGCACCGTCGGCGGAGGCGGTCAGTCGCGCGCTTGAGAACACCGACCGCGCGATCCGCGAGACGGAAAACGGCATGATCGTTGGCAGATAATCCGGCGGCCGTCACCTTGAAGCGGAGCTCGTTAATACGGGCTCCGCTTTTTTGTTTGCCCAAGAAACTCGCCGCTAATTTCGCAAGAACCAAAGCGAGACTGAACCGACGATTCCAGCGGTCCAGAGAATAACGTCGTTGTTGACGAAGTAAGGATAGATCATGAGGGCGAGACCGACAAAGATCGGGCCCCACAGGTTCATTCGCTTTCCGTAAGCAAAGGCGACGAATCCGACCGATCCGAAGATGAAGCCGCCAATCAGGTTTGCCGTCCCGAAGTTCATGCCGAAGTTCACGATGTCGCTCATGCAGCTAGACCTGGGCCAGTTGTAGCCCCGGCGTTCTGTCGCCGTGTTCTTGTGCAACGCTACGCCCCGATAGAGGCGGAACGGTTACAGCTGCTGGAAACTTCGCGGTTGACCATCGGGAAGCTGGGGTGACACGATTCGACGAAGAGGACCAATGGCACTTCACCTTTTTCGAAAGAAAAGCCCGGACGCGTTGATCGCCGAGGCGGCTGCGCCTGATCGGCAAATGAAACGCGCTCTTGGCCCATTCGCACTCACTTGCATCGGCATCGGCGCCATCATTGGGACGGGAATTTTTGCGCTCGCCGGTACCGCTGCGGCGGGTGAGCAAATAGAGGCTTCAATTTTGAAAACGCCGATTCTGAATTTCATTCAATCGTGGATGGGCCACGCGCCGCTTGTGTTCGGGCGACCTGGCGCCGGACCGGCGGTAATGCTTTCGTTTGTCGTCGCCGGAGTCGCCTGTGGTTTCGCAGCACTTTGTTATGCCGAGCTGGCATCGATGATTCCGGTCTCGGGCTCCGCCTACACATATTCCTACGCCACGCTCGGCGAGATTATCGCCTGGATTATCGGCTGGGACCTGATTCTCGAATACGCGGTTGGCAACATGGCGGTGGCAGTCGGTTGGTCGGGTTATTTCGTCCGGTTGTGCGGCAGTTTGTTTGGGTGGAAGTTTCCAGTTTGGCTAGTGAACGACTACGGCACGGCCAAGGGCATCGTCGCTCAAGGCGGCGAAGCGCTGGCAAATTATTCCTCATCAGCGATTCCGACGATCGCCGGTTCCCCGATCGCGTTTAATCTGCCGGCTGTGGTGATCGTTGCGGCGGTGACGATTCTCCTGATTTATGGAATTCGCGAGAGCGCGCGCACCAACAACGTGATTGTGATTACTAAACTCGCTGTCGTCGTTTTTGTGATCGCGTTCGGCGCGTTCATGATTCATCCCACGAATTGGCACCCGTTCGTTCCGACCGGTATTGGCGGTGTGATGAGCGGAGCGGCGATCGTGTTTTTCGCGTTCATTGGCTTCGATGCAGTCTCGACCACGGCTGAAGAGACCAAAAACCCCCAGCGCGACATGCCGATCGGCATCATCGCGAGCCTCATCATCTGCACGATTCTTTATGTTTTGATGGCGGCCATCATCACCGGAATGCGCAAATACACGACTTACCTTGGCGATCCGGCAGCAGTCGCGACCGCGTTCTCGGCTTATCCCTGGGCAACAGCGTTGATTAGCGCGGGCGCGCTCGCAGGGATCACTTCAGTTCTGCTCGTGTTTCAACTTGGTCAGCCGCGCATTTTCATGGCGATGGCGCGCGACGGTTTGCTGCCGCAATATTTCGCCAAAATTCATCCGCGCTTTCGGACACCGCACATCACGACCATTTGGACCGGAATTTTTGTTGGCGGCGTTGCAGCGGTAGTCGATATCGGATCGCTCGCGGACCTGACAAACATCGGGACGCTGTTCGCGTTTATTCTTGTTTGTCTCGGAGTAATCATTTTGCGTCGCACGCAGGCGAATCGTCCGCGGCCATTTCGCGTTCCGCTGGTTCCGTTGTTTCCGATTCTCGGTGTGATCTTTTGTTTCGTTTTGATGCTCAGCCTGCCGCTCGAGACATGGATCCGCTTTTTCGTCTGGCTTGCGATTGGTCTGGCGATCTACTTCCTCTACAGCGTTCGCCACAGCAAACTGCGCCGTGGCGAAGACACAGGCATCACCGAGGACCAACCGCCGCCCTTTATCAAAACGTGAGATCGGTGGATCGGCCGCTCCGCGGACGATGTTAAGTAAATGCGGCTTCGCCGCTAAATTTTAGCATCGAGCAAGGGACTGCTCGATCCACCTGTTGCGAACTTACGCCACTTTCTGAGCGTGGCTTGCTTGGTCGTCTTTCTCGAGCCAATCGAACAATGTGGTTGTCTTTGGATCGAGCCCGAGCGGTTTCACATTTTCGACAAACCACTCGCGCTTCTCGGGGTCGTTGTAGGGGTTATTGGCAGTGACCTCATCCGCCCAACGTTTGATTTCGTCGGGTGTTTTCTTTTCGCCATTGCGATTCAACCACTCGATCATGTCCTGATCGCTTGCGCCGTTTTCGATTTGCGCTTTGAAATCGGCGCCCTTCACGCCCTTGAAACCGAAGAGCATGTTGTCCAGCGGACAATCGAAATGGTACTCGCCAATGTTACCACCGACCAACGCGCGGCATTTGTCGAGCGTGCGTCCGAGAATTGCGTAACCGCCAACCCGAATCCGCGGACTGCGCGGTGATTCCTTTGTCAGATCTTTCCCTATCACCTTCGTGTTCATATTTCACGCTAACGGCTTGAGGCAATGTCGCAAGCTAGTGACGAAAATTTTCTGAAAACCGAAACCCCGTGGGCTACGACGCGTTAGCGTCTTTTGTAGCGGCGAGATATCGCCGCTACAGTTCGAGCGGTGAAACCTTTTCTGGCGGCGTTCTTCAGCTGCGTTGTCGCTTTACAGGCTGCATCGCCGCGGATCTCACCGCCGCCAGCTGGGAAGCTATATCACGGTTTTTATTGGGGCGGCGTCGGGACCGATACGCACGATCCGACCGAGCACGATGTCACGGCGGCCGATGTGGTGCGTTATGAACAAGCTGTCGGCGCCAAGATTGCATGGGTGTATTTTTCGGACAATTGGTTCGAGTCCAGAAAATTTCCAGCCGAGACATGCGGTTGGATCCGCGATATCGGCGAAATTCCGTACGTTCGACTGATGCTTCGGTCGGATGTCGATCAACTTCATAGCGAGAAGAAGTTTTCACTTCAGAAAATCATCGCTGGCGAGTTTGATGCCGATCTTCGGGCGTGGGCACGTGACGCCAAGGCATTCGGTTCTCCGATTCTGATCGAGTGGGGGACCGAGCCGAACGGAAACTGGTTTAGTTGGAATGGAAAATGGAATGGTGGCCCGAACGAGGGGCCCAAACGTTACATCACGGCTTATCGTCACATTGTCGATCTTATGCGGGCGGAAGGTGCGGACAATCTGACTTGGGTATGGCACGTGAACTGGTACGACGAGCCGAACACAAAATGGAACGCGTTCGAAAATTATTTCCCGGGAATTGATTACTGCGATTGGGTCGCGATTAGCGGGTACGGACCCCTTACCCCGAGGACTGACGAGGGTCTTGAGACCTTTCGGGTTGAAATCGAAGAAGCCTACCCACGCTTAACCAAACTCGCACCGGGAAAACCGGTGATCATCGCCGAGTTCGGTTGTGAGTTGCACAATCGCCACGTCGACGTCGTGAAGTGGGCGCGCGACGCTCTCGAAGATCTGCTTTCAAATCGTTGGCCGGCGATTGTCGGCTTTTGCTGGTGGAACGAGGGCTGGCAGAACGACGATCACAAAAAGCACGACACCGACATGATCATCTTGCACAACGAAGACCTTACCCGGGTGTTTCGGGACGAGTTCGCGCAACACCGCGACAAAATTCAGGAAACGGCAGCAAGTACGGCCACAGATGCACACAGATGAAACACGGATTTAAAGTCTGTGAAAATCTGTGTTAATCTGTGGCTGAAATTTATGGTTAAAGTAGACGTTGAATACACTGGCGGTTTGCATTGCGATGCAACGCACGGTCCGTCGAAATCGAAAATCCCAACCGACGCGCCGGCAGACAACAAAGGCAAAGGCGAAGCATTTTCGCCGACCGATCTGGTCGCGACCGCGCTCGGCACCTGCATCAGCACCACCATGGGAATCAAAGCAGAGTCGCTCGGCGTCGATCTTCGGGGCATGAGAGTCTCCGTGGAGAAAGAAATGTCGAATGACGCGCCGCGCCGGATTGTTGCGTTACCGAGTGAAGTGCACATTCCGCTTCCGCCGGATTCACCGCATCGTGAAATCCTGGAGCAAACCGCGCTGAATTGTCCGGTGCACAAAAGTTTGCCGCCGGAGATCAAGCGACCGACAAAATTTTTCTGGGAAGGGTAGGTTTGTCATTCCGAGCGAAGCGAGGAATCTCCCAAAAGCTCGTTTGTCACGCTAGCTGGTTTGTGTGATCGAGGCTCCGACTGCGAGATCCCTCACTTCGTTCGGGATGACCGCGCAGTTAGCTATTTCTCACCGGGATACAACCACTCGACATAATCCGCGACGCCGCGCTCGAGTGAGAATTGTGGCTGATAACCAAGCGCGCCTCGAACTCTCTCGAGATCGGCTTCGGTGAAGTTTTGGTAGTGCACGTGCGGATTGTCGATGTAATCGGGTTGAAATTTTGTGCCGAGACATTTGTTGAGCACGTCGATCAGCTCGTTGAAGGAGCGGGCCTGGCCGGAACCGAGATTGTAAATCCCGCTCTCTTTCGCCTCGAGCGCGAGCATGCTGCCTTCGACGATGTCTTTCACGTAAACGAAATCACGCTTCTGGTCGCCGTGTTTGAAAATGCGCGGCCGTTGACCTGCCTTCATCTGCTGCGTGAGATGATAAACCATGCTCGCGGGCACGCCTTTGTGCGCCTCGCGCGGCCCGTAGACGTTGAAGTAACGGAGGCCAACGATGATCCACGCCGGATTCTCCTTCGCCTCGCGCATCGCAAGGTTGTCCATGATCGTTTTCGAGAACGCGTAGATGTTCGCCGGCGCCGCGCCATTCGTTTCGACGCTCGCTTGCTTCGCTGCTCCGTAGGTTGAAGCCGACGACGCGTAAACAATCCGCGTCTTATTTGCTCGAGCGAAATTTAGGAGCCGTCGAAAACTTTCCACGTTGTCGTGCACCTGAACGAATTGATCGTGCAAGGTTGTGTCGGTGATCGACGCCAGGTGAAAGATCGCGTCGAACTTTTCACTGCCAAATTGTTCGCGCCAATCCAACGTGGCTAGGTTTTGGGCAACGAAATCGCCACGATACCCGCGAAGATTTTTAAAATCGCCGGAACGGAAATCGTCAATCACGGTCAGCCGCGCGCCCGGAAATTTTTCCTGGAGCGCGAGCGTCAGGTTGGAGCCGATGAAGCCGGCTCCGCCGGTGACTATGAAACTTGAAGATGCTGTGGCCACGGCGGCCATTATAGCGCGGCTCATGAAATTTGTCTTGAGCCGCGAAGCGCGAATCGGTAGTTGTCGATCCAGTTCTTTGCGAGCTTGAAAAAGTGGATCGGCGCGAGAAATCCCGTGTAAACCGGGAGCAGTTGCGCTGCTGTAACTGGATACGACTTCCCAAGGCCAATCGGTCGCCATAGCGATCGGTGAAGGCGGGAAGAAGGGGAAGATTAGTCGTTAGTTGATAGTTGATGGTTGATGGTCGGGACGTGTGTGTTTCGTCTATCAACAATCAGCTAAAGACTATCAACTTCTTCAAAAGCCAGGAGCCAGAATATTCGACCGTTCCATCTCATTCGCCAGCGTGACGCTGGACCCAGCTAAAGAAACCTGAGGTCGCGGCTACGCTGCAAAACCGAACCTCTGGTAAGTGCCAGTCCGGCTCGGACCGCGGAAAAACTTCTTCGCAAAAAGAAGAATGAGAGCTGGGCGATGCGCCTCGGCGCTCATAGAGCGCCGCTATAGGGCAAACAAGTCCGACTCTCGAGTTGGAGGAAACTTGTTATGCGAAATCGCCCATTATGTTTTGTTTTAATTGGTTTAATCAGCGCGGCAATTCGTCTTCGTGCCGAGAATACAACGTCAATATCGCCGGACGGCGATGAATTGCCGGAAGCCGCACCCGTGGTTGTTTCGGCGACCCGATTCGGTATTCCGCTAGATCAATCGCCCGCCAGTGTGAGCGTCATTGATTCGCAAGATATCGATAACAAGCAGATGGAGCGCGTAGCCGAAGCGTTACGAGAAGTTCCCGGGCTGAACGTTGTGCAAACGGGTACCGCCGGCCAATTGACGTCTGTTTTTATGCGCGGCTTGCCGAGCCAAGATATGCAGGTCCTGCTTGACGGAATACCCATCAATCAGGGATTGGCCGGTCAATTTGATTTCGCCAATCTCACGACTGATAACATTGCTCGCATCGAAGTCGCGCGCGGCCCTCAAAGCACGATCTACGGACCGCGTGCACTGGCCGGAGTTGTTCAGATCTTCACCAAACAGGGAAACGGCCCCCCCGGGATCACTGTGAGTGAAGAAGGCGGTACCTACGACGCCTTTCGGGAAACTATTGCGAGCGACGGAAAAATTGGCGACTTCGATTATTCGTTGGGGGCAAGCCGGATTGACACCGACAATGCGCGGCCGAACAACGCTTATCGTAACACATCAATGCTAACCGATGTGGGCTGGTCGCCGAACGACCAGGCACGGATTGGCGGATTGTTTGCCTACTCCGAGAGTGAAACAGGTAATCCGAATAGCATCTTCGCCTTTCGGCCGATAGATCATTTCCTAACCGAGAAATGGTTTATCGCGCCGCATCTCGACCTTCAGGTGACCGATTGGTGGCAGCACAAATTAATCATCGACCACGACAACGAGCGACAGGTCAACGATCCAAATCAGGACGGATTCGTAGGGCCGACGCGCGCTCTGTTCCAGCGGACCACGATCGACTACCAAAACGAGCTACACGCTGCATCCTGGTTTACACTGACCAGCGGATTCTTTTATAACCGCGTCGATTCAGGTGAGGAGCGGCCCTTCATTTCTCAACTGTCCGGTCCGCAACCAATCTTCGTCGGCGACTTCACCACCGAGATCGCCGGCTTTGTCGAAGCGACCGCAAACATCGAGAACCTGATTTTGGTCGCAGGCGGACGCATCGACAGCTTCAACGATTTCGGAGATGTTTGGACGTATCGCGTCGCGGGTAGTTACAAGATCGACAAAACGGACACCACATTGCACGCGAGCGTGGCGACGGGATTCAGTCCGCCGAGCAGTCAGGATAAGATTTTTCGATTCAACCCGAATCCGTCGCAGCCACTGCCACCGTTGCAAGCCGAAAAGGACTTCGGATGGGATGCCGGTTTCGAGCAGCGTTTATGGGATCGGCGGGTGACGATCGGCGGGACCTACTTTCACAACGACCTGTCGAACGTGATCGGTTTCAACGGACTCTTTGAGACCTTGAATCTCGGCGCCGCGGAGACTCAGGGAGTCGAGACTGAGCTGCGCGCGACTCCGGTTACCGATCTGGTTCTGACAGCGAGCTACACGTATCTTGAAGCCGAAAAAACCGACAACGTGGACATTTCACAACCACAAGGGTCGCGACTGCCGCGAAGGCCTCGAAATGAGATCTATGTGTCGGGTTCGTATCTGTGGGGAAAGAAACTGCGCACAACCGTTGAGGCGAAGTGGGTGAACGCGCGCGAGGAACTGAACTTCGGTGGACCAAATTTCGACGTCGAGGATTACAACTTCGTCAACATCGCCGCGGAATATGAGATCAATCCGCACCTGTCGTTATTCGGCCGCGTCGATAATCTGACGGGCGAACATTACTCCGAAGTGCACGAACTGGTATTTGTCGGGCCGAAAGCTCTCGATTCCGGCTTCCCCGCGCTCGGGACCGCACTCTACGGCGGAATGAAGCTGCGTTTTTAATTGTAGCGGCGGTCTATGACCGCCGAAAATAACGGACCGGCGCTCATAGAGCGCCGCTACAGCTTGAAATCCGCGCGGCATCGCTTAATCAGCGTTAGTGAGTTCCCTGGCCTACCTCGTTGCCGGCCTTTTTGCTGGCGGACTATTCGCGGGAATTGTTTTCTTCTTTTCACGACGTGGCGCGGCGGCCAGTGATCGCTCCGAAGCGCAGACAGAGCTAATTCAGCGTCTCGAAATGCTTGATCGCGGATTGCGCGATGAGTTTTCCAGAAATCGTGAGGAAGGCACGACTGCGGCAAAAAGTCAGCGCGAAGAGCTGGGCAAATCGCTCGAGGGCGTGCGCGCGATTGTCGATCTTCGTTTGAAAGAACTGCAGCAGGATAACGCCAAGCAGATCGACAAGATGCGGGCGACGGTGGATGAGAAATTGCAAGGGACGCTGGAGAAACGGCTCGGCGAATCGTTCAAGCTGGTGAGTGAGCGTTTGGAGCAGGTACACAAGGGACTTGGCGCAATGCAGCAACTGGCCAGTGACGTGGGCGGGTTGCAAAAGGTGCTCGCGAACGTGAAGACGCGCGGCGGCTGGGGCGAAGTGCAGCTCGGTAATTTGCTCGAACAAGTGCTAACCGCGGACCAGTTCGCACGCAATGTAAAGACGCGCGACGACAGCGGTGAGAATGTTGATTTCGCAATCAAATTGCCTGGCGACGAAAACGGCGCGCCGGTCTGGCTACCGATCGACGCGAAGTTTCCAACCGAAGATTATCAGCGTCTAGTCGCGGCGCAGGACAAAGGCGATGTCGATCTTATCGAGAGCACGATGAAGAGTTTAGAAACGCAATTGAAGAAAAGCGCCAAAGACATTTGCCAGAAATACATCAACCCGCCGCGGACGACTGATTTCGCGCTGATGTTCTTGCCAACGGAAGGGCTCTACGCCGAAGCGATCCGGCGTATCGGGCTGGTGGAACAGGTACAGCGCGATTGCCGCGTCATATTTGCCGGACCGACCACGCTGGCGGCGTTGCTCAACAGTTTGCAGATGGGTTTCCGAACCCTCGCGATCCAAAAACGCTCGAGCGAAGTTTGGAATTTGCTGGCGGCGGTCAAGACCGAATTTGGAAAATTCGGCGAAGCACTTTCCGCAGTGAAAGACAAACTCGATCAAGCAGCGCGGAAAATGGAAGATGTCGATGTTCGATCGCGCGCGCTTACGAAAAAGTTGCGCGACGTTGAAGAATTGCCCACGAATCCACAGCCGATGCTGAAAGATCTGTTAGGCGGAGACGAAGACTGAGATTCAGCGGAAGCCGAAGATTAGAGTACGTCGTCCCATTTCGATTTGTCCTTCAGCATCAGCTCTCGGAGCAAACGAATTGGCGGCATGCCGTGGTTGAGCAGCTCGTTGTGAAATTTCTGGGCGGAGAAGTTCGCGCCTTCTTGCGCTTTATAATCGTCACGCAGTTTCAAGATCTGCAATTTGCCCAGAGTGTAATTCAAATAGCCGGGATCGAACGTGCCGCGCAACGCTTCGGCGTGGGCTGGTTTTTCTTCGTAGTAGCAGTTGTCCTGAAAAAACGTCGTTGCCTCATCGACGGTCATGTTTTGGGTGTGCATTTTGATCGCCACGCACAACCGGCATAACCGCAGCATCGCTTCGTCCGCCTGGGCCATCCGGTATTTGGCGGCGCGCTTGAGATCGCCTTCGCTCGGATTGGCGACGGTCCCGTAGCCTTCGTCGATCATCATTTTTTCGCAGTAATGGGCCCAACCCTCGATGAAGGCGTAACTTCCGAAGATTTTTTCAACTTTGGTGGCCGTCGAAGCATTCAGACGCAGAAACTGAACGTAATGTCCCGGGTAGACTTCGTGGATTGAAACGAGGTCAGCAGTGTAAAAATTGAATGCGGTAAGCCACTCGTCTCTTTGCAGCGGCGGCCAATCGGTCTCGGGCGGCGTCACATAATAATAAGCCTCCGTAGCGCGTTTCTCGAAAGCACCCGGCGTGTCCATCGACGCAAAAGACGTGGCCCGTCGATATTGCGGGGTTTCTTTCACTCGGGCACGGATTTCCGAAGGAATTGCGACCAACTTCCGCGTGACCACGAATTTCCGGATCGACTCCAGGTTTTTGTTAATGTCGGCGAGCAAACTTTCAGTGGTCGGATGCTCCGCTTGTATTTGTTTGAAAACTTCCGCCGCGGACTTGGTTGGATCGATCTTTTGCGCGGCGTCTGCGAACACGAGTTGTTCCCGGCGCAATTGGGCCAGTCCAATTTCGAGAATTTTCTGCGATCGCAGGTCGACAAGTTCCGTCTCGTTCAACATCCGCTGAAACTTTTCCTCACCCAGCGCGAAATCCGCTGTCGCTTTCGGCAATCGTTCGCGTTCGAGCCAGGCCGCGTAATCCGTGAGGGCTCCGACCGCCTTTCGGTTCGACTCGAGAAAATCCGTCCGCAGCCGTTCGTCCTTCAAGTCGGCAATCTCTTCGACCAAATCCTTGCGAAGAAAATCGGCTGAACCTTTCGCGATCTGAATGGCGAGCTCGACATAAGGCTTCGGCAGAACCGGATCGAGGTTCGTCTTCGCCGCGATCATAATGTTCGGCACCTGGGACTCGATAGCGATGATGCTGTGCACGCGATCCTCTAGGGGCGCAAAGTTGCGCTTGATGTAAACATTTACGTCGGCGGCGCGGGCGTAGACGATCGGGTTGCGTTCGTAGATCGACATCGACTCTCGCTGGAAAATTTCCTTGCGGATTCCAGCTTGCAGGATCCTGAGATCGATCGATTGCCGTTGACTAAGTTTGCTTAGCTCGAATTTTTGGAGGCGATCATCGAATTTCTTAAGGCGAAAGAGCTCGGCATCGAGTGCCAGGCGGGTGTAATCGGTTATTTTCCCGTCGTACTCGTGGAGGCCCATCGCGGTGCCAAGAAGCGGGCGGGCGACGAAATAGCCCTTAATGAATTCCTCCGCGACGGCCTCGTATTCGGCGTCCGGTGTTTGGAGGCCGAAGACGCTCGTCGAAGCCAGGAGAACTGCCACGGCAATAAACGCGCGGGTGAGGAGGTTTCTCGGGGTAGTCACGGCGGCGCAACCTTAGCCGACGGTTTGGCCGTTGCCAAAAATTTTGGCATAGGCGAATGTCGGTCAATTCCCAGTTGGATTGGAAATGAAGCGTCGCATTCTTTTCGGAACCTTAGGCCTGATGGTCGTCGTGGGACTGTGTGGCATTTCGCTGCGGAGTCTCGGCGCGACCGGTGACGAAGACGACACCGGTTACTCCCAAATCGCTATTTTTGCCAAAGCACTGCAATTGATTCGGCAGGACTACGTCGATGGAAACAAAACCAGCTACCACGACCTCGTGACCGCGGCGTTGAAAGGAATGCTCAGCTCACTCGATCCCCACAGTCAGTTCATGGACCCGGAGGATTTCCGCGACATGCAGGATGATACGCGCAGCCGATTCAACGGCCTCGGCATCGAAGTCGCGATCAAGAACGGTTTACCAACGGTAGTCGCACCGATGGAAGACACTCCGGCGGCGAAGGCCGGCGTCCTTTCGGGCGATCAGATTTTAAAGATCAACGGGACATCGACCGAGAGAATGGATTTGCAGGATGTGATCAACCATTTGCGCGGCGCGCCCGGCCAAAAGATCACGCTTACGTTGATTCGACCGTCGACCAAAGAGGTCAAGGACTACGCACTGGAGCGGGCGGAGATCAAAGTGCAAAGCGTGAAAGGCGCGCGGTTGCTCGACACGGAACTAACAGGCTCGTTCAAGATCGCTTACGTGCGCCTGATTCAATTCAACGAGCCGACTGCGGAAGAGCTGTCCAAAACGCTCGATGAGTTGCAGAAGCAGGGGATGCAGGCGCTGATTCTTGATCTGCGCAACAATCCGGGCGGGTTATTGAACAGCGCGGTGGATGTTTGCGCGCAGTTTTTACCGCCGAACACCAAAGTTGTTTCGACCCAAGGGCGGGTCGCTTCCCAACAGCGTGAGTATTCGACTTCCGGCGCGACCAAGGAGCGTCCGCACTTTCCGATGGCGCTCCTGGTGAATGAAGGCAGCGCCAGCGGCGCCGAAATCGTTTGCGGCGCGCTGAAGGATTTACATCGCGCCATCGTTGTTGGTGAAACCACTTTCGGAAAAGGTTCGGTGCAAAATGTTCTGCAATTGCCGGATGGCTCCGCGTTGCGTTTCACCACCGCGAAATATTACACGCCGAGCAAGCAAGTGATTCACGGAAACGGAGTCACACCGAACATTCGCGTGCCGATGAGTCCGGATCAGGAACGGCTCGTCTTCACAGCACGCAGCAGTGGCGACGCCGTTCGAGCAGATGAGGATAAAAACTTCATCAAGAGCAACGATCCGCAGATGCTGCGGGCGATCGACGCGCTCAAAGGCGTTATGATTTACGCGCAGCAAAACGCCCCGCAAGGCGAAGTGATCAAGAAATAAATCGTTGAGAAGTTGAGAAGTTGAGCTGTTGAGTTGTTGAGTTGTTAAATGCGGCAATCGTCTCAACGTTTAAACAATGCCAGTCCGGCTCGGACCTCACCGTCTCAACTTGTTTTGGCTCTCGAAACCTCGTGTGACGAAACGGCCGTTGCGGTCCTTCGCGCCGGCAACCGCCACTCCGGATCGGAGTTGCTGGCAAGCGAAGTTGCGTCACAAATTGCCGAGCACGAAAAATTCGGTGGCGTGGTGCCGGAGGTCGCTTCGCGAAATCATCTTGTACACGCGCCGCGGCTGGTCGAGCGCGCGACGCGAGACGCTAAGATCGACATCGCACAAATGGATGCCTTCGCAGCGACCAGCGGACCGGGCTTGGCCAGCTCGCTCATGATCGGCGCGTCCATCGCGAAAGGTCTGGCAATCGGTTTCAGTAAACCGTATTTCGCGATTAATCACCTCGAAGGTCATTTGCTCTCGCCATTTTTTGGAGAAACGAAAATCAGGCCAAACGTTTCCCTCATCGTTAGCGGAGGACACACGATGACGGTCTTGGTTAGCGGCGTTGGCGATTATCAAATCGTCGGCCGCACGGTTGACGACGCTGCCGGTGAAGCGTTCGACAAGATCGCAAAGCTTTTGGGACTCGGTTATCCGGGCGGACCTGAAATCGAGAAGCGCGCGGCAAACGGTGATCCGCGGCGTTTCGATCTGCCGCGGAGCATGCCGGAATCAGAGAATTTCAGCTTCAGTGGACTCAAGACTGCCGTCCGTTACTTACTGCCGAAGTTGAAAGGCGATTATCTCGCTGACGTCTGCGCCTCCGTGCAGGCGGCGATTGTAGAGGTGGTCGTTCGCAAGACGATCGACGCCGCGAAGAAGCGCAATGCCGACCTTGTCACGATGAGCGGCGGCGTCAGTTGCAATCGCCAGTTGCGAAAACAGCTCGACGACGCGTGCAGGCGCCAAGGATTGGGATTGAAAATCGCCGAGCCGTGGTTATGCACCGACAACGCCGCGATGATCGCGTTCGCGGCAATGTTGAAGTTGCAAAACGGCGTCAGCTCGAGCGTGACCGAAGAGATCGATCCGAATCTCGCACTGGGGTAGGGACGCCACGCTACGACCCTACCAATTAATATTCGCGTTCGAGGAGATAATTGGCGAGGGAGTGCAGGGTATCGGCTTTTTTACCGAAAATTTTCAACGCGTCATGCGCTTGTTTTGTGAGGCGTTTCGCTTCGACGCGCGATTTCTGTAGACCGATAAGCGCAGGATACGTCGCTTTTTGCGCGGCAACATCTTTGCCCGCGCTCTTCCCGAGCTTCTCGCTTGTCTGGGTGACGTCGAGAATGTCATCGATCACCTGGAAGGCGAGTCCAAGCGCTCGTCCGAATTTTGTAATCGCCGCAAGCTCCTTCGCCGTCGCATTCGCGCTCATCGCGCCAAGACAAACCGACGCGGTCAACATCGCGGCAGTTTTGTTTTGATGGATGTAACGTAAATCGGCGAGGCTGACTTTCTTTCCTTCGGCCTCGAGGTCGGCCACCTGCCCGGCGATCAGTTTTCGACTCCCAGCCGCGACCGCGACCTCGCGGAGAAGCGTGAACGGATCGTAGCGATGCGGAGGTTTTGCGCGCGAAACAATTTCGAAGGCAATAGTGAGCAGCGCGTCCCCAGCCAGAACGGCAATTCCGTCGCCGAAAACTTTGTGGCAGGTCGCACGACCGCGGCGAAAATCGTCGTTGTCCATGCTTGGGAGATCGTCGTGCACCAGCGAATAGGTGTGGATGCATTCCATTGCGCAGGCGAGCGGCAGCGCGTTATCGATTTTGCCGCCGCACACTTCCGCGGCGGCCAGGGTTAAGATGGGCCGTAATCGTTTCCCGCCGGCGAACAAACTGTAACGCATCGCTTTATGGATAGTCGCCGGCCGCACGTTTTCCTTCGGCAGATATCGATCCAGCGCGCGATCGATCGTCTTTTGGCGGGCCTGAAGGTAGTTTTCTAAATTCATTGCGGCGCACTAGCAGTTAAAAGTCAATCGTCCGGTAGCGCTAGATATTTTCGGCGGTTTCGGGGAGAGCCGCCGGCTTAGTTTGCATGGCGAGGAAAGCGCCGACCAGCAGGATGGCGGCACTGAACAGTTGCGCGTGAGTGAGGCGTTCATGAAAAATGAGCGCGGACAATGCGAGCGCGCCCATCGGGCAGAGCAATTGCAGACTTTGCGAAAGTGCGACGCCGATCTCGCGGATCGCGACGTAATACAAGACATGGGCGAGGGTTATGCAGCTGACCGCTGAGACGATCAGGATCACGTTCACGTGCAAAGTGACTTGGAGCGGAGTTGCGATGTTCCCGAAAACCAAACATAACGGCAGGAGAAGCGTGGAAGTGATGATGCTGACGATGCCGAAACTGCGAATCGGACCTAACCGCGCGGACGGACGTTTCATCAGAGAGGCGTAAAGAGCCCAACAAAAGGACGCAGTGAACGCGATGAACAATCCCGGCAAAGCGATGTGTCGATCCTGGCCGTTAGCTTGAAACCAAATTACGCCAAACGCACCGACTAATCCGAGCAGGGTGCCGACTTGAAACTGCCATTGCCGAATAACCGACCGTTCCTCAGGAAACAATGCGAGCGCGAGCAGGGAGGTAAAAATTACAGACGAACGAATGAAGATCGCGTAAACGCCCGGCCCCATGTAAAACAGGGCCACCACTTGGGTGATTTGGTGCACGACGTTGGGTAAGCACGGAACCAAACAAGCCATAACCGCGCGGACGTCGATCTTCGGCCCGCGGCCGAACTGCAACAGGACAAAGGGAATGATTGCGAGACAGGCAACTGCATACCGATAGAAATTCTGCGACCAAGGATCGTAGAACCGGTTCAGATAAAATTGAAAAAGTGATGGAACCGACCAGATCGCAACGGTGGCGAAGACGGCGCTGTATCCTCGCGACAGCTGGCGGGTGTGTTTCTCCATCGCCGGGATATTGCCATGCCGATGTGATTTGGCAGTTTAATTTGCTGGCTTGTGCGGAGTGAATCGCTCAAAAGTTAAGGCGAGGTAGGACAACATGAATACTCGAACAACACTCAGATTAACGATTTTGCTGGTAACGGCGCTTCTTACGACGCCGGGAGTTTATGCAAAGCGACGCGGCGGCGGAGATGCCGATGAGCACCGGCGCAAAGGGGTTGAATTCGCTGACGCCAAACAATTCGACAAAGCCGTCGAGGAATTTACAAAAGAAGTGGAAGCGGCGCCGGACAATCCTGAGGCATATCGCGACCGTGGTACAGCGTCCCGCGCAGCCGGCCGGGCGGCGATGGAAGCGAATGACGGACCTGCCGCAGCGATTCGGTTCAACGCGTCGGTGGCGGATTTCTCAAAAATGATCGAGCTCTCGCCAAAGAGCTCCGTGGGTTATCTGGAGCGCGCACAGACGGAGCTCGCGCAAATTCAGTACGATGCGGCGATCGCGGATATTAACAAAGCGCTTGAGTTGAAGGGAGACGAAGGGCTCGCCTATAAGTTCCGGGGTTTTGGTTACATCGGCTTGTCCCAATGGGACAAGGCGGCCGCGGATTTTACCGCTTCGATCCAGAAAGATCCAAATGATCCGCAAAACTATGATCGCCGTGCGTGGGCGAACCGGAATCTCAAGAATTTCCCGGCCGCTATCGAAGATTACACCCTGCTTCTGCAGAAAAATCCGAACGATGAAGACGCCTTGGTAAAGCGAGGTGTCACTTATGCCTCGATGATGGACTACGAAAAAGCCATCCCTGATTATCAAGCGGCGCTGAAATTAAAACCCGATGACTACAACACCGTCCAGCGGTTGCAATATGCGCAATCGCAGCTGGTCGCTAAAAATGCTCCGCCGCCCACGCCTACGCCGGCGCCGGCGACGAGCTTTTTCACCCCAGTTAAGATCTTCTTGGTAATCGTGATTTTGGTGGTTATCGCAGCAGTGGTGAGGTTCTTTACCCGGGGGAAACCTGAGGAAACCAGCAGTACACGAATCCGTTAAGCCAGCGAGATTTAGGAGCGTAAAATTGCTTTGACACTCCCCCCGGCGCGACTACCGTTTCGGACGCTTTTTGCGAGAACGAGACGGTCCCATGGTCGTTGCAATTTGACGCGGCTTTGGGACTTTTAGTTCTACACGCGGGAGGCAAACCGGCCCATGTAGCTCAGTTGGTAGAGCACGTCCTTGGTAAGGACGAGGTCACCGGTTCAATCCCGGTCATGGGCTCCAGTTTGAGCTCGCGACAGAGACGACGGTTAAGAATGACGCAGTTTTTATTTAGAACACGACAGGAGAATTGATATGGCCAAGGAAGCATTTAAACGCGACAAGCCGCACTTGAACGTCGGCACGATCGGACACGTCGACCACGGTAAGACTACACTCACCGCCGCGATCACCAGCGTGCTCGCCAAGAAAGGTATGGCGGAAGCGCGCGCTTACGATTCGATCGATAACGCGCCGGAAGAAAAAGAGCGCGGAATCACGATCAATACCGCTCACGTTGAATATTCCAGCGACAAGCGCCACTACGCGCACGTCGATTGCCCCGGCCACGCCGACTACGTGAAGAACATGATCACCGGCGCAGCCCAGATGGATGGCGCAATCCTGGTCGTAAGCGCAGCGGACGGCCCGATGCCCCAGACCCGTGAGCACATCCTGCTCGCGCGCCAGGTCGGCGTGCCGTCGATCGTTGTCTTCCTGAACAAGGTCGACATGGTCGATGATCCCGAACTGCTCGATCTCGTTGAGATGGAAGTGCGCGATCTGTTGACGCAATACGAATTTCCGGGAGATAAAATTCCAATCGTCAAAGGCAGCGCGCTCAAGGCGCTGAACGGCGATGCCGAAGCGGAGAAACAGATTCTCGCGCTGGTAGCGGCGGTGGATGATTATATCCCGGTGCCGGAGCGGCCGATTGATCTGCCGTTCCTCATGCCGGTGGAAGACGTGTTCAACATTGAAGGCCGCGGCACGGTCGCGACCGGTCGTGTCGAGCGCGGCATTCTCAAGAAAATGGAGGAAGTCGAGATCGTCGGCATCAAGGCGACGGCCAAGACGACCGCGACCGACATCGAAATGTTCCGCAAGCTTCTCGATGAAGCGCGCGCTGGCGACAACGTCGGCGTGTTGCTCCGTGGCGTGAAGAAGGAAGACGTCGAGCGTGGCCAGGTCATCGCCAAGCCGGGCTCAATCACGCCGCACAAGAAATTTAAGGCGGAGGTTTACGTGCTGAGCAAGGAGGAGGGTGGCCGTCACACGCCGTTTTTCTCGAACTACCGTCCCCAATTTTATTTCCGCACCACGGACGTTACTGGCACGGTTAAATTGCCCGAAGGCGTCGAAATGGTGATGCCGGGCGATAACATCTCCATCGAGGTGGAGCTGATTACGCCGATCGCCATGGAGAAGACGATTCGTTTCGCTATTCGTGAAGGCGGCAAAACCGTCGGCGCGGGTCGCGTAGCCGATATTCTCGACTAAATTACGAAGCCTACGCCAGTAACTCAATTGGTAGAGTAGCGGTCTCCAAAACCGCCTGTTGGGGGTTCGAGTCCCTCCTGGCGTGTTTTGAAGGCAAAAGGATGAATTATGAAGGATAAACGGTAGTCGGATCTGATTTCATCCCTTAACCTTCATCCCTTCCATCATGCTTGCGAAAACGAGAAACTTCTTCAGCGAGGTCAAGGTCGAGCTTCAGAAAGCGTCGTGGCCGTGGGACCCGAAAGAAAAGGGGTTCCGCAGATACAAGGAGCTGGTTGATTCGACCCTCGTTGTCATTATCGCGATGCTGTTGCTCGGCGGTTACGTTGCTTTGTTCGATTTTGTGCTCGTGAACGCCATCCACTATTTTACCAAGCTGCAATAGTTATGGCCCAGACACTCGCAGGAAAAGATCAGTGGTTCGTGGTCCACGTGCTCTCCGGTCAGGAGAACAAGGTCAAGGAGAACATCGAAAAGCGCGTCAAGACGGAGGAGATGGGCGACGCGATTTACGAAGTGCTCGTTCCGACGGAGCGTGTCTCGGAAATCAAGAAGGGAAAGAAAAGCGAGACCACCCGGAAATTTTTCCCGGGCTACCTGATCGTGAACATGCACTTGCTCGACGAGAACAATCAGCTCGTCGGTCGCACCTGGTATTTCATTCGTGAAACGCCGGGGGTGATTGGTTTTGCCGGCACGAAAGACAAACCGATCCCGATGCGGCAGTCCGAAGTGGAATCGATGCTCGCGCAGATGAAGGAGCGCGAGGAGAAAGTGAAGCCGAAAGTCAGCTTTGAGGTCGGCGAAACGGTCAAAGTCGCGGACGGTCCATTCCAAAATCAGAACGGCATCGTAGAAGAAATCGATCCTGAACGCGGTAAATTGCGCGTCTCGGTGACAATTTTCGGCCGCGCTACGCCAGTCGAACTCGAATACTGGCAAGTCGAACGGGGTTAAAAGTTTTATGGCGAAAGAAGTTATTGCTCTGATCAAATTGCAGATTCCTGCCGGCCAGGCGAACCCTGCACCGCCCGTTGGCACTGCGCTCGGTCCGCGCGGCATCAACATCATGGCGTTCTGCAAAGAATTTAACGCCGCGACTCAAAAGCAAGCCGGTGACATTCTCCCGGTCGTGATCACCGTCTTCAAGGACAAGTCGTTCACCTTTATCACCAAAAGCCCGCCTGCCGCGATCCTGTTGAAGAAAGCAGCCAACATCGCCGCTGGATCGAAAGAGCCGAACAAAGAAAAGGTCGGCAAAGTTACGCGCAAACAGGTCATGGACATCGTGAATACGAAGCGCAAAGACCTCAACGCGCGCAACGACGAAGCCGCCTTCCGCATTATCGAAGGCACTGCTCGCCAAATGGGCCTCGAGATCGTCGATTAAAGATCGACGAGCGTCGGTTACAACGGCACTCGTCCTGCTAATCCACTTGGGTCTATGCGTTTGCGGCCACCGCGAACTCCCAATCCCGAGGAGTTAATCACTCACCACATCGTCGTAGAAGAGGAAGCGACGCTCAAAGGGCCAACCCGGAAGGTTTTGCTCCTCGAAGATCGCAATGATTTCCGAGGGGTTCTTCGCGATTACCTTGTCTCCTGTTCATGCCACGTGATCTCGGTCCGTAGCGGGATCGAGGGACTGCGTGAGATCATGAAGGCCCGGTTCGATGTCATAATTTGCGACATGATGATGCCGCAGATGGGCGGCGAGATGTTTTACTGGGCGGTGACGCGGGTCCGGCCGGCCACTCGTGAGCGGTTCATTTTTTTTACCGGTCACAAAAACAACCCAGCGATCGACTTTTTCTTTCGGCGGATCAACGCGAGGGTGCTCTTCAAACCCTTCAAGCTGACAGTGCTCGACTCGGCGATTCGCGATGTCGTTCGTAAGCTGGGCTGATAGAGGCGCGCAGCAACGAAGCCGCGTTCCGCTTTATCGCCGGCACCGCTCGCTAAGTGGGCCTCGAGATCGTCGATTAATTATTCGACCTCGACTGCGCGATTGATCGTGCCGCTGACAATCATCGTTTTTGTTGGCATAATGTCGTTATGATTCGAATTGCAGCGGCGTTGTGTTTCTTGGCCGTCGCCCTGGGCGCGTTTGGCGCGCACTGGCTGAAAGGGCCGCTGGAAGAGCGACACATGCTCGACGCCTGGCGCACCGCGGTGCTTTATCATTTCATCCACGCGATTGCGCTCTTCGTTCTCGCCTATTTCGGAACGACCAATCGCGGCGTGTGGTGGTTGTTGTTCGCCGGCATCCTGCTTTTCAGTGGAAGCCTCTATCTCATGGGGTTGACCGGAATGCGATGGCTCGGTCCAATCACTCCGCTAGGCGGACTCTGTTTTCTCGCGGGCTGGGCGTGGCTAGTGGTTTCACCGCCGCACAGGTAACGGCGATCGATTCGCTTTCTCCCGAAAGCTTACCCTCTCGGGGCTACCGTCCATGTCGTCGCCTCCCGGTCACTCCATTCACCGAACCGCCAAAGTGCCAGTCCGGCTCGGACCGATTGAGGTCAATCGTCGCTACCTTTCTCGATCTACCTAACGCGCGACTTCCATGCGGGGTGCGGCCTCGTGTATAATCGCCGCGCATGGACGTCGCAAAGCTACGCTCGGTACCGCTATTTTCATCGCTTGATTCAACGGCGACGGCCCAACTCGGCGAGTATTTGACGATTCACGATTACCCGAAGTCAGCGCGGATTTTTCGTAATGGGGACCCGGGGGACGCCATGTACCTGATCGATGTCGGCAAGGTGGAAATCAACATTACCGATGCTGACGGCGCTAACGTGACACTCGCGGAGCTTGGAGCCGGGGATTTTTTTGGCGAGATGGCGATGTTGGACGGGCAAGGACGCTCGGCCAACGCGACGGCCGTCGAAAATTCGCGTCTGGCAAAGCTGACCCGGGAGGACTTTCTCGCCTTCATGCAGAGCGACCCGCGCGTGACATTGGAGTTGATGACGGCGTTGACGAGTCGCTTGCGGCGAACCGACGAACTATTGCGGCACCGCGTATCTCGGAACGTGAATCAGGAAGAGGCAGCGCGGCTGACGGTAGCTGATCGGGCCGCGGATCGAATCGCGGAATTCGGCGGTAGTTGGAAATTTATCCTGACGTTCATGACGTTACTGATGATCTGGGTCGTAATAAATAGCTGGATCCTGATAACCCGTGCTTTCGATCCTTATCCATATTTGCTGCTTAGCACGGCTTTGAACATGCTCGCCGCGTTGCAGGCGCCCATCATCATGATGTCGCAAAACCGGCAGGCGCATAAGGACCGGTTGCGGGCTAACCTCGATTACCAGGTAAACCTCAAGAACGAGCTGCTCTTGAGCGATATTCTTCGCCGCTTGGACGAGCTGCAAAAGAAATCTCGTGATTAGCGAAAATCGTACCCACAATGGCCACCTTCCAGTCGAGCTACAACCCTTGTCGCGGGCAGCTTCGGAGAGTATGATTCGCAGCGATTAGCTGATGTTCGCCATTTTCGACACGCAGCGAGCGGCACTCACCGTCGGCGAGCTAGCGGCGCTCACCGTCAGCGCTTTCATTGGAACGTTTTTTGTCGCGCTGAGTTTTGGCCGGCTGATGAAACGCGGCGCCGGCGTGCAACTTGGCCTCCTTTATCAACTTTTTTGTCTCACCCTCGCATTCTATGCCGCACTTGCGGTCTACGGAGTGCAAGCCGATTGGCGCAATCACGTTGGCGCGGCGGCGATTTTGTTGAGCACGGCCCTCGTCGTCGCGTTGTTCAATCGCTACGTCTGGGATTGGTATTTCGAAACGCGGAAGCAAACTCCGATCCCGCATTTTCTGCGCGAAGTCTTCGGAGGGTTGATCTTCCTTATTGCGTTACTCTTTGTTCTTAGTGCCGGCTATCACGCTGAAGCGCAATTAAAGGGCTTGCTCGCGGGTTCAGGCGTTGCCGCCATCATCATCGGTTTTGCTGGCCAAAATTTCTTCGCAGGAATTATCGCTGGGATGTCCTTGCAGATTAATCGCCCCTACAGAGTCGGAGATTGGTTGAAGATCGGCGACACTTACGGGGAAGTGCGGGAGATCAATTGGCGCTCCACTCGACTCCGCACCAACGATGCTATAACGCTCGACATTCCCAACAACGAGATGGTCCAGCATACGATCGTCAATCTCAGTTATCCGAGCCGAGCGCACTATATGCGTCTGCAGATACCGGCCGAGTACGGCGCGCCGCCCAATCGCGTCAAAGACGCGCTCCTGCGTGCCACCATTCAGGCGCCAGGCGTCGAGAAGGACCCACCGCCGCAGATTTTCGTCAGTGAATACGGTGATTCGGCGATCATTTATCAGATCAAGTTCACAATGACGACACACGCCGGCTACTACGAAGCGCGCGACGCTATCTACACCAATGCTTGGTACGAATTCCGGCGACACAAGATCACGATTCCCTATCCACAGCGCACCCTTCACCTCGAACGCAAACCTGGTCGATCGACCGATGAAGATCACGACGAAGCGCGAGAGATTTTGCGGGGCGAACCGGTGTTTGAATGCCTGTCGAACGCGCAAGTGGACGACCTAGTGAAACGGGCGCGATTGAACCATTTCGGCCGGGGAGAACGCGTGATCGAAGAGGGCGCGGAAGGCGATTCGATGTTCATTCTCCTCCGCGGAACAGCCAGCGTTTCCGTTGCGAAAAATGGCGCGAGCCTCCAAGTGGCGACTTTGAACGAAGGTGATTGCTTCGGCGAAATGTCGCTGTTAACCGGCGAAAAACGCAGCGCCACGGTTCGGGCCGTCGGCGATTGCTACGTCATGGAAATCGGCAAGCCCATCATGGCCGCTGTCATTCGCGAATCGCCCGATTGTCTGGAAAAACTCAGCGAACTTCTCGCCAGACGCAAAATGGAAACTGAAGGCATTATCAAAGACGCGGCTACGAGCAGCGCTGCTCACGCGGCCAAGCAACGCGAATACACCGCGAACTTTCTAAATCGCCTGAAAACCTTCTTCGCGCTGTAGGTTCGGTTGCCCGGCCATGCTGTCGCTATTCCGGAGCGAAAGTGAGAAGTCGCGGCTTATTTGTTAGCCGCTCAAAGTCCGACGAAAGCGGTTGACGTCCTGTCAGCCTTCGGAATACGATCACGAGTTGCGCCGTCACGGGATTCCAAGAGGGCAATTAGGCGCCCGAAGAAAGGAGTCAATATAATGGCTAAGAAAAGAAAAAGTAAGCTAACGAAAAAGGGAAAAAAGCTCGCAGCGGAAGTCAATGACGCTCTCAAGGCTGCCGAACACATAGTACTGGACTTAAAGAAAATTAAGAGAGGTATGATGTCCAAATTTCCTTCGTCCTATCAGGGTGTACCGTACTCCCATTGTCCTTCATCCCGAAGCCGTCGCCGTCGCTAAGATAATTAAGACTAATTCTAACGCTGTTCATTCCCTGTGCGGCCTTAATTGACAGATGCGCAGTAGGGTCCAATTGCGACGGGCTCGAAGCTTATTGGCCTACTGGCGTGACGGTCGGCTAATTTTTCATAATTTCGCCAGGCGACTCACCGTCTCCGGCAGACTGATTACTTGCGAGGTTCTCGATTTTTTTAGCCAGTGGCGAACATCCGAGGAAGCCCTGGCTCATTTCTCACGTTATACAGAGAAGAGCGTCCGCTCCGCCCTTTCCCAATTGGTGAAGCAGGGCCTGCTGCTTGTGAAAGACTCGCGGGAGGCGGTGCAAGATAGTCGGATCTCCAAAGATTGGTCCGCCTGGTTGCCCGAGGGGAGCTTGCATTTTTCTACCAAGGACGTGGCGTTCATCCGTGACAATTTGAATTTGAGCAAGTGGAAAGCCATCCTGCCGAAAACGCCGCCCCCTAAGATTTTCAAGACAGTTAAGGGGGCGAAGAGAAGACTGCCACCACCACACACCTTTGCAGATTCTGAGTTCGTTCGAGTCCTCAAGGCGAGAAGGACGCATCGCCAATTCTCGAAGCAAGAGGTGACGCTCGAGGCTGTATCGCAACTATTGTCCCTGGTTTGGGGCGTCACTGGCTACTTACATTTCCCTCTCTTCGGTAGGTTACTTCTTAAGACCAGCCCGTCCGGCGGTGCGCGACACCCGGGCGAAGTATATCTAATGGCGTTGCGTGTCAAAGGTCTGAGCCCGGGCTTATATCATTATCATCCTGGACATCATCATCTCAAAAAGATCAGTACGAACGCAACGCGCGAAAGGGCATGGTTATATTGCGCTCGCCAAAATTATGTCAGAAACGCGGCGGCACTTTTTATAATGACTGCCATTTTTCGGCGCACGATGTGGAAGTATCATCTTGCTCGCGCTTATCGTGTCGTACTTCTCGAGACTGGTCATCTTTGCCAAACCTTTTGCCTTGTTGCGACTTGGCTCGGTCTTGCGCCGTTTTCTACAGCTGCACTGAAGGACACGCTGATCGAAGAGGACCTAGGGATAGATGGTATTCGCGAGTCAGTACTTTATGTGGCAGGAATCGGTCTTCCTCCTGTTACATCGTAACTGATGAGCAAACACGCCTACCTGTCCCTTATAAGCTCCCTATGGGTTACTCATACGCGGCGCAACGATTTTTTTGAAGCGTGGATCACTCCTGAGCGGGTCGAACATCGGATCAAGTCGGAGCAGTTGAGGAGTGAGCGGTACCCCGGCCGCCAGCGCTCCTTCGTAGGGGATTGAGAGTAATTGTTCTAAAACGGTAATGGCGCGATCGGATTTTCCTGCGTGCGCCTCCGTCCGAGCGAGGATTTCTAGGGGGGTAGGACCAGTTAGGGCGTCCGTTTCGATTGGATTCACAGCCATCGCTCGCTTTGCTAACGCCAACGCGGCGGCACTATCACCGAGGCTCATATCAATTAGAGCAAGATCTCCGAGGAGAACGTCATTGTCCGGCTGTTCTTTCAAAAAAGATTCTAGTTGGCTGCGCGCTTGTTGCCAACTTTCCTTGGCAGCATCGCGGTCGCCCGCGACGTCTTGCGCCCAGCCTAACCAGAAACGCAGTTCGCCATTCCAATGGCCTAATGCCGGATCGGGCTTAGCAACTATCTCTTTTAGTCGAGGAATTATTTGGGCGGGCCGATGCTCCAAGATCGCTTGGTAGACCTGTGTTTCCAGAGCGCTCGTATCATCTGCGGTTGGCTGCAGCGGAGTGAGGAGCGCGGAGGCCCGGGTAAGGTCGCCTTCAGCCTGCATAATAGCAGCTTTCACCGCAATCGTATCGACGTCATCTGGTGTAATATTCAGAACTTGATCGAGCTTACCGAGCGATTCTGGGAAGCGACGAAGCGCGAAATAAGAGAAAGCATGCTGAGTGAGCAGGTAAACATTGCGGGGGTCGAGCTTCTCCGCTTGCTTGAAGTACCGATTCGCTCTTGTCCCACTCGCCCCGCCGTCGGGCGACATAAGCGAGCGATTCAGGGATCTGGCTGCTGTTCGGCAGAAGGTGGCCCGCCTGCTCAAAGTAACGCGCGGCTGTGTCGTAATCCTTGAGGCAGGCGTAATGATAATACGCTTTAGCGTACAGCGCTTCGCCGAGATTGGGTTGAAGAGTGAGCGCGGTTTCAGCCGCCTGTCGCGCCTCCTCACGGAGCCCGACGGTCGCTTGCAGATTGAGTGTAAGAAACCCACGTGCATCAACTTGTGACAGCAGCGCCCAACCATGTGCAAACTTCGGATCCAGGCGCACAGCTCCCCTCAGATATTGTTGCGCATGAATAGAATTGGCAGGTGTGTTACCCGTTTTCAATGTGTACGCCAGGCCGCGCAAATACGCATCATAAGCCTCAGGATTTTGAGTTGGTTCGGCGGCAAGTAATTCCTGTTCGCGCCCGCTAATTCTCACTCGCAACTGATCGGCAATAGCTTTGGCCACTTCGCTCTCTACCGAAAGAATGTCGGTCAGTTTTCGATCGAAGGTATCGGCCCAGATATGTGTATCGGTTTTGGCATTGATTAGCTGAACGTTAACGCGCACGGTGTCACCGCTTTTCTGCACACTTCCTTCGACGATATGAGTAACTCTTAGTTGCTTCGCAATTTCCCTTAGATTTCCAGGGGCGCTCTTGTAATGCTGAGTTGATGTTCGCGAAATTACTTTGAGGTCGGAGATCTTCGCCAAACGTGTCAGAATTTCGTCTTGGATACCGTCGGCAAAATACGCGTTCGCTGCTTCTTCACTTCGGTTTTCGAATGGCAAGACCGCGATACTCTTGTCGGAAATAAGGTTAGAGCTTCCGGAGCTTGGATTCGATGACCAGGAACGGAAATAAAGCACCAGTCCCGTCACGAGCATTGCCAAAATGAGGAATGTGATCACTGCTGGCTTGGACCATTCGGACGTGCTAACCGGTCTGACGGTTACATCGGTATTCTTTTTCCAAGCCCTTCTGCGTTGAAGCTTCTTTGGAAGTTGCGGGTTTCCGAGGTCGTCTTTATAGAGACTAACAATCGAAAGCCGCAGTCCATGTTTGACTTCAAACTCTCCGAGGTCGTGAAGATGCGGCTCCCAATGTGGATATTGAGCCAAATCATCGGCAATGTGTTTTGACAAGAGAATGTGGCCGCTGTCACCACAATCCATCACTCGTTGGGCGACATTAATTCCGGTACCGGCGACGTTAACATGATCATTCACGTCCTTAACTGTGTTCACTGGCCCGCTATGAATGCCCATTCGAACATGAATCTTTGGCGTCGCGTTTAGCTTTTCGGCGATTTCGAGTGCACAACGCACGGGTTCGTCTGGATTGCTGAAGAAAAGCAATATCATCCCGTCGCCTGTCGGAATTCGAATCAGTTTCCCCTTGGCCTCGGCCGCACGAAAGCACTCGGTATTTCGCGCGATTCGATTCAACTCCTGGACCGCCTCAATTTGCTCGTTCACGAGCAGCTTTGAGTAGCCCACAATGTCGATTATCAGCAGATGCGCGATCTCCAGCTGGAGATCGTCCTTAGGCACAGGGGATGTGGATTGCGTAGGCACGCCTCCTTCGCAAAGGCCAATTATCGCAGGGTCGCGCGTAGCGGTCGAGGGTAATCGAGTGGCCAAATAGGCTTTGCCAGGATGGGAAATCTTCATAGAGTCGTGCGCTTTACCGCGCGAAAGCCATGGGATTTCTTGCTCTAAACCTTCTCGATTCCGGCGTGCAATTGTCGATGGTATGCGCCGCCATTGGGCTGATTTTTGCCTTTTTGCTCATTGCGATAGTGATTCGCGCACCCGCCGGAAACGAGCGAATGCGGCAGATTTCAAATGCAGTTCAGGAGGGTGCAAAAGCCTATCTAAATAGACAAGTGGTCACGATCAGCGTGATCGCTGTGATCATTTTTATCCTGTTGTTTTTCTTTAAGGACCATCCGACCGCGGTTGGTTTCATCGTCGGCGCGTTCTGTTCGCTTTCCGCCGGGTTCATCGGCATGCGAGTGGCCGTGATCGCCAACGTGCGCACCACGCAGGCTGCGACGAGCTCGCTCAACCCCGCTTTGCGAATGGCGTTCAATGGCGGTGCCGTTACCGGCCTGCTGGTGGTCGGTCTCGCGTTACTGGCAGTTTCGATTTTTTACATCACCGCGAGCAAAATCGTCGGTCACGATATGGCCGTTCGCAGTCTGGTGGGGCTTGCGTTGGGAGCGAGCTTGATCAGCGTTTTCGCGCGACTTGGCGGTGGAATTTATACCAAGGCCGCTGACGTCGGCGCCGATCTCGTCGGCAAAATCGAGCAAGGCTTCGAAGAAGACGATCCCCGCAACCCGGCAACGATCGCGGACAATGTTGGCGATAACGTTGGCGATTGCGCGGGCATGGCAGCAGACGTATTCGAAACTTACGCCGTGAGTTTGATCGGCGCGATTCTGGTAGCCGCGCTTACGCTGAGCGGATACCCGGCGGCAATTGTGTATCCATTTGTGCTTGGCGGAATTTCCGTGCTCGGGGCGATCTGTGGGGTGTTGTACGTGAACGTAACAAAGGCCAAACCCGCGGCGGCGCTGATGGGTGGAGTTTTAACCAGCGCGATTGTTTCGGCGATCCTGTTCTGGCCGGCGACGCATTATCTCTTTCCGACCGGCGTCACAATCACAGGCGCGGTTCGAACGCCAACCCAATTGTATCTTGCTTCGCTCATCGGCCTGGTCATGACCGCCGTAGTTGTTGCGATCACGAATTATTACACGTCGATGCGTTACGCTCCGGTTCAAAAAATCGCGCGCGCGTCGGAGACGGGTCACGCCACGAACATCATCGCTGGATTAGCGGTTGGACAACACGCGACTGCGTTGCCGGTCGGATTCATCGGCATTGCCATCCTGCTGAGCTTCCATTTCGCGGGCCTGTATGGAATCGCAGTCGCCGTGATGTCGATGTTGTCGATGGCCGGGATTATTATCTCGCTCGACTCGTTCGGACCGATCACGGACAACGCGGGAGGGATCGCGGTAATGAGCAATTTGCCAAAAGAGGTGCGCGCCGTGACCGATCAACTCGACGCGGTCGGCAACACGATGAAGGCCGTGACCAAGGGTTATGCGATTGCTTCCGCCGGCTTGGCCGCGCTGGTGCTGTTCGGATCGTACGTTGAGGAATTAAGAGCGCACGTCACTCGCAACGGCGAGCCGTTCACGTTTCAATTTTCTCTGACCGAACCCAAAGTGATTATCGGTCTGTTTCTCGGCGGTTTACTGCCTTTCATTTTCACCGCGTTCAGCATGGACGCTGTCGGTAAGGCGGCTGGCGCGGTCGTGCGCGAAGTGCGACGGCAATTAAAGGCGAAGCCGGGAATTCTAACCGGCCAGGACACGCCTGAGTACGGCACGTGCGTCGACATCGTGACCAAAGCAGCTTTGCGCGAAATGATCGTGCCGGCGCTTTTGCCGATTGTTTTCGTAGTGGCCGTCGCGGTCATCAAACCACTGGGGCCAGTTGTTCTCGGTGGTCTTTTGGTCGGAACGATTGTGACCGGATTGTTCGTTGCCATCGCTATGACTTCGAGCGGCGGCGCCTGGGACAACGCCAAGAAATTCATCGAAGAAGGAAATCTTGGCGGCAAAGGTTCGTTTGCTCATCAAGCGGCGGTGACCGGTGACACGGTTGGTGATCCGTATAAGGACACGGCTGGTCCGGCAATCAATCCGATGATCAAAGTCGTGAACATCGTCGCGATCTTGATCATTCCGATTTTCTTCTAGCAAACACGATTCGACGCGCGGGGAGCACCAAAAATTTAGCGCGCAAAGGTCGTTTCGATCTGTTACAAATCGAGTGTCCGATAGGCACCGAAGATCGACATGGAAAAGAGCCACGACTTCCAAATCACGCGCCTGGACCAAGGCGAACCTAAGACGCGAGCGCTGGCAAAGGCCGACGCTTCGGCAACCCCGTTCAAGGTGGTGATCGATCCGAAGGTGCGGCTGGATCTTCGCCGCGCCCTGGTCGATCTCATCGATTATCACGATGACGCGTTGGCGGAACATTTCGCTCAGGGGAAACTCTCGCTCGATTCTTATAAAGAGTACGTGGAGCTTTTTGCACGAAGCTTGAAGGAGACAATGGAGAGTCGCGAAGGCGTTTCGTATTTATTGCGCTCGGTTGGGTTCGACGTTCCGTCGGAAGAAATTAATCTGAATCCGGAGCTGCGTTGGAAAAAGGGCCCGGCCCCGTTCGGAGTGAGTTTGCTCTAATTATTCTCAGCGCTTCGCTTCGCCGCTTTCGATCAACGCGCGCTCTTGGGAATTCAACCGATCCCGGGGAATCGTGGCGATAATTTTCTTGGCTTCTTCGTTTTTGTCCGTACCGAGAAGCGTTGCGGCATACACCGCGCGCCAGGAGGGCAATGTTTGTTTCCAATCGATTGGCGAAGGGCCGTTAAATTGAGCAACAGCTGCTGCCGCGTTGTGCTGGCGAAGATAACCGAGCGCAGCAGTGACGCGATACGAGAGTCTGTTTGGGAACTGCGCCGTCAGTTTCTTCGCGGTGGCGAGGTTCTTGTCCACGTTCTCGCCCAGCAGCAGGTTTAGATAAGCAAGCTGATCGGCCGCATTGGGATCGTCCGGCGTTCGGGCGGTAATCTTCGCCATCGCTGCGCGTTGGGCTGAAATGTCACCGCTTTTTTGACCGACGCGCTCAATACCGCGATAGGCCAAATCCGCTTGGTCGGGAAAACGCGCCAGTTGCTCGTAAGCGTTAAGGGCGACGGCGTCGGCGCGGCTTTGCTCAGCGAAATTTGCTACGAAACGCAACTTATACGGATCGCTCGCGGCAAGCGAAATCGCATGGTTCCAGTGCACTTCGGCATCAAGAGTAGAGTTCCGTTCCTGGGCCGTTCGGGCATGGAAACTTTCGATAACGGAAGGATCGAGCGTGACCTCCGTTTGACCGAGAAGTTCATCAATATCGTTCCAGCGCTGCAGAATGGCCATCGCGTCGAGTCGTGTCAGCAAAAGCTGATTGTCCTCGAATGCCCGTTCGATTGGAAACGACGAAAGAACAAGCTCGGGCTGTTGATGAATGTTGAGCCAGCGTGCGAGTTGGATCAGATCTTCGGTCTTGCCGCTTTGCCAGCGATTAGTTGTTTCCTGATAAATATGCGCCGCATCGTCTGGATAGAGTTGCAATTTCAGATCGGCCACGAGCAAATCATCCTTGATCGTTTTCGAAGTCAGGTCCGTCAGTTCCTGAACCAGCCGGGTTTGCTCGTCACCAGTTAATTGTGGGGCGGCCGCCAATGCTTCGACCGCGACTTGTTTGTAAGCGTTTGATTTGCCTGCCAGGTCCCAGAGAATTTTCCGCGCCTGGGCTTGTTCCGACGGATCGGTCGATTGCGCCAGAAGCTCCGCAAGTTGGAATCGCGTGGCGTCATCCTCTGGAGCGCGTTTGGATGCGATGCGCATGAAATCCAGGGCCTTCGCATCTTCGCCCATCTTTACAGAGTAGCGCGAAGCTAAACGTAGCGCGCGGGTATCTGGATTACCTTTCAATAAAGGGTCGAGTATCTTTTCTGCGAGCGCCAAACGATTGTTCTTAATCAAGAGCTCGGCGTAATCTTCGTGGTCTTCGAGCGTAGATTTCCTCGATTCGATGACCTTTTGCCAAAGCTCGATCGCTTCCGGCCGGTCGGCTTGAGACGCGAGGCGGGCGGCTCCGCTCAAAGCGTGATAATTATTTGGGTCTAACTGCAAAGCGACCCGGTATTGGACGGCTGCATCGTTGAGCTTGTTTGCTTCCCGCATTGAGTCGCCGGCGGTGGCAAACTTGTTAGCCCGACGCACCCTTACCCACTGGTATCCCAGAACTCCTCCAAGCACCAAAACCACCAAAACGACCAGGGCCAGGATCCATCGTGCCGGGCCTTTCTTTCGATGCCCTGCCTGTTTGGGGCGTGCCGCCTTGGGTTCCTCCTGCATTGGAAGGGTAATATTGAGAGGAGAGGGGCCTCTGCCACCGCAAATTTTGCTCACTTCTTACCCGGACGACAGAAAAATGCACCCTCCTCAAATTTAGTCATTGACTCCGAAGCCCGGTTTGTTTCACAATCGGCATCAACCTCACAAGACTATGAAAAAGGCATTGATACTAGGGTTGGTAGCATTTGGAACGAGCATCTTTGTTGCCTACGGCGACATCATCCCGACTTTGTCGTCGGTTACCGGCTCAGCGCCGAACTTTTCGTGGAATTATTCGGCCAACGTGACCGTGGATGAAACGGTGAATCACGGTGACTTTTTCACGATTTACGATTTCAGCTCGATTATGCCAACAACCACGACGCAACCTACCGGGTGGACATTTTCCACCGCGTTGCTTGGTCCGACGCCGGGTCTTGTTAGCCCCACCGATAGTCCAAACCTTTGGAACCTGACTTGGACGTATTCTGGCACCACTGCGATCCCCGGCGCTGCCGCGCTTGGAACGTTTTCGGCGGTTACGGGCACA
Source organism: uncultured Verrucomicrobiae bacterium (assembly GCA_963814965.1). Taxonomy (GTDB): domain Bacteria; phylum Verrucomicrobiota; class Verrucomicrobiia; order Chthoniobacterales; family UBA10450; genus AV40. Next base: position 67,857 of record CAWFFA010000026.1, on the reverse strand, counting down.
GATCAACTCAAGATGGGTCAATTCACGGCAGAAGCTAGCCGCAGCGGCGCGCCAGCCGGAACGAAGATCGACAACATCGGAAATGTTTCTGTGCCGGTGCCGGAATCAACCTCTTTGCTTCCGCTGATCGGTGTTTGCGCGGCCGCGTTGTTTGTCGCGCCGCGTTTGCGCCGCCAACGCGCTTAATCGATTCACTTCCTGTTTCCCTTAGGCCGCCCCGAAGTAATTCGGGGCGGCTTTTTTTTATCTGAAAGTTTTGTCGTTAGCGATTAGAGAGGGCGTCAGTACAATCCGGGGTTTGGCGAAAACTCTTGGTTTCATGCCGCTTGCGTGACAGACTCGCTCCCGAAAATTATGTCCGCGCGATCCGGATCGTCTACGCGCCTGAAGCTGTGGGGGGTTCGAGGATCAATTCCCGTTCCTGGTTCGGGAACCGTCCGCTACGGCGGCAACACTGCCTGTGTTGAAGTCCGCGCCGACGGCGAATTGATTGTTCTCGACGCCGGATCGGGCATACGCGAACTCGGCCTTGCGCTCGAGAATGAATTCGGCTCCCGACCGATCAATTTAAGTTTGCTGATTACTCACGTCCACTGGGATCACATTCAAGGTTTTCCGTTTTTCGTCCCGTCCTACAACGACAAGAACCAAATTCGAATTTTTGGTTACAACGGTACCGACAGCGGTCTCCAGGAAATACTGAAAGGGCAGATGGCGACCCCATTTTTTCCAGTCGCCCTGTATGATCTGCCTGGAAAAATCCAATTCGAGAATCTCAAATCAAAGGATTTCAAGATCGGTAAAGTGCGCATTCGGGCCAGACTCATGAACCATCCTGGCGTTTGCGTCGGGTATCGAATTTTTACCAGCAAAGGTTCTGTTGCTTATCTTCCAGATCACGAACCTTACGACGCGTTCAAGCTCCATTCCGCCAAGTCGCACTTGTTAAGCCCGGAGCAAACCCAAAAGCGTGCGCATGAAGATCGTGCCGAGCTGGTCAAATTTCTTCAGGGATCCGACATCTTGATCCTCGATTCGCAATATACGGATGAAGAATATCAGGCCCATGTGGGCTGGGGACACGGCTCGCTTTCTACCGCGATTTCGCTGGCTCTCGACGCCAGTGTTCGCAAACTCATTCTTTTCCACCACGACCCGACGCACGACGACCAGACGATCGACAAAATGGTGCAAACGGCCCGAAAACTGGCTGCGAAAAGTGAGAGTTACCTTGAGGTCGAAGGCGCGCGGGAAGGCGCGGAAATGACGCTTGAATGATCCGCGGCGGACAAGCCTTCTAGCTCCTTGCGCCGGGGCGCAATCCGCTTTAGGTCTTGTCCCCCCGGCGTTCTTGCCTCGTGGTGTAATGGTAGCACGAGAGATTCTGGATCTCTTTGTCTAGGTTCGAGTCCTAGCGAGGCAGCCAGATCAGAGACCAGTGGACAGCGGTCAGAGATCAGATGCGCTGTCGGGTTGCGTGCGTTTCTTGCGAAAAAAATCCTGAAGAATGGCGGCGCATTCGCTTTGCAGAACGCCGCTGGTTACCTGGCAACGATGATTGAGCGAGGAATTATCGACCAGGTTCATCACCGTTCCCGCCGCTCCGGCCCGAACGTCTGGACAACCGAAAATCACGCGCCTGATTCGGGTGTGAACAATTGCGCCTGCGCACATCGGGCACGGCTCTTTCGTGACGTAAAGATCGCAGTCCGTTAGTCGCCAATCGCCGACCGCAGCTTCTGCGGCCGTTAATGCCAGCATTTCGGCGTGCGCGGTCGCGTCCTTCAACAATTCGACCTGATTGTATCCGCGCGAGATAATTTTTTCCGCCCGAACGACGATCGCCCCCACCGGAACTTCTTTGGCGCCGCGCGCCTTCTCGGCAAGCCGCAGTGCTTCGCGCATGAAGATTTCGTCAGGTCGCATTGCCACGAAGAGAATTCAGTAGTTGCGCGAAGTTGGCAACGGGAACTCCGATAATTTGCTTTACAAGCGGGTCGCGGGTTCGGCAGCGTTGCTGATATGCGCTGGTTCCCCCCAGCTTGTCTCTTTCTCGCTTTAACGGCCGCTTGGGCGCAGGGCCAGGAACGTCGCCTGATCGATCGTCTGTTGCGGCCGAATATGGATTTGCAAAATGAAGCACAGGGGAAAACGTTTGTGGCCAATTCCAAGGTGGTCGCGCAGCGTGGGAACGCCGCCACAATCGTGTTGGAGCCAACTGCTAAAGAGAAAGCCTTTGGCACTACACGCGCGGCTGTGACAAGGGAGTATCCATCAGGCTCCGTTCGAGCGGCCTCAGGCCAAGATTCCTTCGTTGAAACCCGCCAGATAAATGTTTCCGGGCAGCAGCTAAAGACTTCGTCAGCCCAGGATCTTCATACCGTGTACGACGCGCATCGGAACGTTTCGGGACGAGTGTTTGGTGATGAACGAGTCTTTCGCGATGAAGGAAAGAGTCAAAAATCGCTTAACAGACAAAATCCTCCCCTGACAATCGACCAAGTGCGCGAGCTGTTGAACAAGAACAAATAATAGGCGGCAATTTCCCAACTCGTCGGAAGTCTTTGCCGATGGCGACGCCGGCAACTACAATTGCGGACGATGCAAGCGGACGAAGCATTGGCTTCTTTAAAAAAGGGAGCTACCCAGATTATTAGCGAAGCCGAATTGGGCGCAAAACTCGCGCTCGGTCGACCATTGCGGGTCAAGCTCGGAGTCGATCCGACGACGGCCGATATTCATCTCGGTCACACCGTGGTGTTGAGAAAATTGCGACAATTTCAGGATCTCGGCCATCAGGCGATTTTGATCATTGGGGATTTCACGGGGATGATCGGCGATCCAAGCGGCCGCTCGGTCACGAGGCCGCATCTGACCCACAAAGAAGTGATGGCCAATGCCGAAACTTATCGCGACCAGGCATTCAAAATTCTCGACCGCAGTCGAACCGAAATCGTGTGCAACGGAGATTGGTTTCGCGCCATGTCATATGAAGATGTGATCCGGCTCAATAGTCGCGTCACACTGCAACAGATGCTCCAGCGGGAGGATTTTCGCTTCCGGATCGACAATCAACAGGCTATCCACGCTCACGAGATCCAGTATCCCATCATGCAGGGCTGGGACTCTGTCGTGGTGAAGGCAGACGTTGAGCTCGGAGGAACCGATCAGCTCTTCAATATTTTGGTCGGCCGCGATTTCCAAAAGGAGGAAAACCAACCACAGCAGGTTGTCATGACCATGCCGCTCCTGGAAGGACTCGAAGGAGTCAAGAAGATGAGCAAGAGCCTCGGAAATTTCGTCGGTGTCAGTGAGCCGGCGGTCGACATGTTCGGCAAGATAATGAGCATTTCGGACCAATTGATGGCGCGTTATTATGAGCTGCTGCTCGGCCGGGATCTTCTCAAGGACGCGAATCCGCTTGAGGCAAAGAAGCAACTCGCGTTCGAAATTGTGCAAACGTATCACTCGCCTGCGGTCGCCGAGAAGACTCTCGCCGATTGGAACGCGCGGTTTAGCGAAAAACGGTTGGACGAAGCAGAGCTTCCAACCGTTCCCGCGACGAACGGCGAGATCGTAGGCTTGGTGGTAGAAGCGTATTCAAAAGCCTTCGCGACCCAGAAGTCGCGCGCGGAAGCGAGCCGGCTGATCAAACAAGGGAGCGTCCAGGTTGATGGTCAAAAGATTGTCGATCCCAAAAACAAAATCGACCTGAAGCCCGGACAGGTCCTGCGATTGGACAAGACCCACGCAGTTCGGATTAAATAAGAAAGCACGGAGCCGAAGCCCCGTGCTTTTCTAATGGACTTGCTGATAAAGGTTAAGCCGCCGCTGCGGTTTCGAGCATCGGCAAAATCGGCATCCGTTCCACGTACGGTGTCGCAATACCTTCAAAGTGTGCCCGAATGCTTCGCAGCTCTGCATTTACAAAAGTATCGACAAAACCGAAGTGCCGATCCAGCCACGCAAACAGGCGATTTTGGATCTTGTAATGAATTGCGAGCGTGATTTCGGTGCAGTTCGGCCGAATCTCGGTGAAATCAACGAGGCCCATCACATCGATGTTGCCGCCGACTGATTCAAACGCGAACTGGTCCGGCGTATCGCCGTCAACGGCGAGCAGGACCGTGCGCGCGTCAAAGCCGAGCGGACCACGAAAACTGAAGTCCACCGTTTTTGAAGAGGTCACGGTTGCTTTGGTGACCATCACGAACTGGCGCTTGTAGGATTGAATGCTGGTGAGCCGGGCATTCGCTTCGTCCAAGGGCTGGCTCATATGGAATGTTTTTTCAAGGAGCATAATATAGGGTTGGTTGTTGCCAGTAAGCTTTAGCAACCTGGCTGCCACCCCGATTTACCTGGGGAAGGTCGACTGGAGTCGGTCGAAATGTGTAAGTTTACGTTACACTTGTGTCAATTAAGTGTACAAGATAAGCCCCCGCCCGGCAGTGAATTGCGACCCCAATTTGGCCGGTTTCGGAGCATTCTAGGCCTCCTTCATGACCCGAGTTAGAACCGCCCGCGAAATGCGCCTACGCCGCGCGGGCGTGGCGAGCGACGATCACCTGCATCATCGATTCGAAAACCTTCTTGCCGTCCGCGCTGCCCAAGCGCGCGTCGCAGGCCCGGTCCGGGTGCGGCATTAATCCAAAGACATTGCCTTCGCGGTTGCAAATCCCCGCGATGTTCTCGATGGAGCCGTTTGGATTCGCTTCTTGAACAATTTCGCCGCGGTCGTTGGCATAACGCATGATCACTCGCCGTTCGCGATTCAGCTCGCCCAACGTCCTTTCGTCCGCGAAATAACATCCTTCGCCGTGAGCGATCGGCATTCGAAGTAGCGTCCCTTCGGCAAGGCCATGAGTGAAGGCCGAGTCAGGCACTTCCACTCGAAGGGTGACGAGCTCGCAAACAAAACGCAGCGATCTATTTCGCACCAGGGCGCCCGGAAGCAGCCCAGCTTCGCACAACACTTGGAAACCGTTGCAGGTACCGAGGACAAGCTTGCCGGCGCGAGCGTCGTTGATTACCGCTTCCATAATCGGTGAGAACCGCGCAATCGCGCCACATCGCAAATAATCGCCATAAGCAAATCCTCCCGGCAGAACGATCGCATCGTAATCGCGCAGCGACGTCTCCTTGTGCCAGACATATTCCGCCTGCAAGCCTCCGATGCTGTTGATCCCAGCGACGCAATCCTGGTCGCAGTTTGAACCGGGGAACTGAATAACGGCGAACTTCATGTCGATCTAATGGCCGATTCCCCGAGCGCGTTGCTCCTCATGATAATCGTTTACGACAAGGCATGCGTGGATGACTCCGGGAATCCACCCAAGCATCGTCAAAAGAATGCTGAGGAAGAAACTGGCGATGCGGCCAGTCATTAACACCGCGAGCGGCGGCAAAACGACGCAGAAAAAATATCTCAGTGCTTTCATTTCCGCTTTCTGTCCTTTGCCTTTTCTTTTTTCTGTACCGATTTATGACCTCTGCCATCTGACTTCTGGAGTTCATAGTCCTCGATCACGGGATTGGACAACAAATCGCGACAAAGACCGCGCAACCGTTTTTCGAGATCGGTTTTCGAGCCTTCGACTTCGATCTCCATGTACTTCCCGATTCGAACGCTTCGGACCTCAGGCATTCCCAAATGTCGCATGGCATCGCGAACAGCATTTCCCTGAGGGTCGAGAACTGCCTCCTTCGGCTTAACAATAACGTTCACTTTCACGATAAGATTGTAGCGTGCATCGACACCCTCACAAGTGGTCGTCATGCTCTTGCTCTTGCTCGTAATCGAGCGAGCTTCGCGCGCATATGAAGCCGATCGGTTGGCGAATTCCAGCGGCCTGGGTGACCCTTTGCGTCGTTTGGAGTTCGACCTGGCTCGCCATCAAAGTAGGTCTGCGCGATTTGCCGCCGATTTCTTTCGTCGCGATCCGATTTGTTATCGCAGCGGCCATTCTCGTTTTGATTTCGGCCGGCCGGGTTCGCTTGGGCCCGCTGCGTCGGTCCGACTACGTGCTCCTTGCCTTCACCGGCTTGCTCATGTTCGGATTGAACTACACGCTGCTTTTTTGGGGGGAGCTCCATGTTTCATCAGGGTTGGCCGCGGTGTTGCAGGCAACGATCCCTATTTTCGGGATGATTTTTGCGCATTGGTTCCTGCCCGAGGAGCCATTGCGTTGGCAAAGACTCATGGGTGCATTCGTCGCGCTCGGCGGAGTGATGCTCATTTGCGCGCGCCTGCTCAGTTTTAACGGTTTGATGGCGTTTTGGGGTGGGGTTGGAATCGCTCTCGGTGGCGGAGCGGCGGCATTTTCAAATGTGCTGATTAAGAAACGCGCTATTTCCATCGCGCCCGCAATGCTCGCCGCATGGCAGATGATTTTTGGCGTGATCCCGCTGGTTGTTCTGGGATTTGTCGTTGACGGAAGTCCGATGCGCTTTCATTGGACGTCGACTTCAATCTTCTGTCTGCTTTACCTCGCTGTCATTGGATCGTCGCTGACTTTTCTACTGCTCTATTGGTTATTGCCGCGAATGACGGTTACGAATTTGCAAACTATCTCGCTGATTACGCCACCGGGCGCCGTAATGCTGGGTTGGGCTCTGGGTGGGGAAAAATTTCCGCTCTGGTCGCTTTTCGGCACGGCGCTGGTTCTCGTTGGCGTTTGGTTGATTTTTCGCCCGATAAAAGATCGAGAATCAGCGGAAGCCGCGGCTGCGGTTCCGGACCGGGGATGAAGCAACAGTCAACGACTAGCATTTCCGAGCGCAGCCGGATCTATGGCCCCTGGCTGGTCGGTCTCGGGGCCGCGCTTTGGGGAACCGAAAGCGCGTGGCGCATTCCGCTCAATCAGATGTTCGACGCCGAGGTAATTGTCTTTTGGGAGCACGTTCTGATTCTGCTAATGTTTTTGCCGCTCCTGCTGCCCAGCCTCGGCGAACTTCGCAAGATCAACAGCAAGACCTGGGGCTACTTGCTCTTCTCCGGTTTCGCCGGTTCCGCCGTCGGAACGATTTTCTTCACTCTCGCGCTGAAGTATGGAAACCCCACCGTTGTGAATGTCATTCTGAACATTCAGCCGGTAATTTCCACTCTTGGCGCTTATCTACTTTTCCGAGACCGACTCGCTTCGCGATTTTTTCTTTACGCTGGAATCGCGGTCGTTGCTGGAATTTTTCTGTCGGTGGAACGCCCGGAACTAATCGGCGTTTCGTTTCAAAGCGCCGGAATTACGCTCGGCACCGGTTATGCCCTAATCTGCGCTTTCTTCTGGGGCGGCTCAACCGTCGCGGGTCGTGGTGTCATGATGGGGATGCCGCTGCGACTTGCCTCCAGCATGCGCATCGTGATTGGCCTGTTCTGCATGACGCTGATCTTAATCGGTTACGGAAAACTGAATCCGGCTTCTCTTTGGCCCACTGCGGCGCAAACGCACGGGTTTAAAGCGATCGGCGCACTTGTTCTACTTGCCTCAATCTCAGGCGGAATTCCGCTTCTGATTTATTTCCGCGGGTTGAGCCTGACGCGTGCATCCACCGCCGGTTATTTCGAAATGATGCAAACCCTCGCGGCGGTCTGCATCACGTGGGGATTTTTTCACGCAGCGCTACAGCCGCATCAAATCGTGGCCGCCATCGTTCTGATGGCTGCGGTCGCCATGGTCCAGCGGGTACAGGCTACTGTTGAGTCGGCGTAGCTAGGCGGCCGCGCGTCGCTTTTGCTTTACCAGTGAAGATGTCGATCTTCGACGTCCCGCGCCATTTCCGCCACGCTTTGCCCGCGCGGATTGTGACCGGTTAATGCTTTCCTGAAGAACTTTGACCAAATCGACGACGTTCGTGCTGCGCGGAGCGGCTGGAGGCGCCGGCGGCAGCTGTTTGTTCTTCGCTTTCGTTTCGATAATTTCCATTACCGCATCGCGATATTCATCGCGATATTTGTTCGGCTGCCAATCTGACGACATGCTCTCGATCAGCGAGTTCGCCATTTTCAGCTCCTTGTCGTTCAACTCCGTCTTTGGGCGATTTAATTCCTCGGGCGTCAGCACTTCGCTTGCGAAATGCATCAACTCGAGGACAAGAAATAATCCGTCCGGCTTCACCGCCGCCAGATACTCGCGATTCGCGATCACGACTTTGGCAATTCCGATTTTGCCTGTGCCGCTAAGCGCCTTGTGTAGAAGAGCGTAGGCTTTCTCGCCGCCTTTCCCGGCCTCGAGGAAATACGGTTTGTAGAAAAACTTCGGGTCCACCTGCTCGATATCGACAAAATCCGTGATGTCGATTGAGTGGGTCGATTCAATCCGCACTTTTTCGAAATCGTCATCGCTTAGAATGATGTAGCGCCCTTTCTCGTACTCGAAGCCTTTCACGATTTGGTCGGACGGCACCTCTTTCATGTCCGCCTCGGCCACCTTTTTATATTTGATCGGGCTCAGATCGGTTTTTCGGAGTTGGCGAAAGCTGAGCTTTTCTTCGCGGGTGGCCGGATAAACCGCGATTGGAATGTAAACCAGGCCGAAGCTGATGCTGCCTTTCCAGGTTGGACGCATAATCAATCTTTCCTTTACTCGTTAGACTTGGCGTAGGCCTGCCACGCTTGAGCGTAGCGGAGGCGGGATGTGCATTTCCCTCAATTGTTAACAATTGTCAATAACTTCCGCCCGAGCAGGTTGTGTTCCGTCTGATCTATTCGCCTTCTCGAACGACCTTCCGCGGATCCTTATCGTCGCGAAGTCCCAGGAAGACAGGCTGTCGTAATTTTCTATCGCGAGTCCACTCGGCGAATTTTATTTCGGCGACGAATTTCGGATCAACCCAATGCATCTTGTTCATCATCGAGGGCGTTATGCCTTGCGACCATTGGCCAGCCGATTTCGATGGAAGATCGACAAAGGGACAACCGTCTCTTTGTTCGGCGCGGAATTTCTTGTGCAAGAGTGACAGAGACTTTTCCGTGAAGCCGGTTCCGACCTTCCCCGCGAACTTGAGTTTCCGGCCATCGTAGTAGCCAACTAGGATCGCGCCGAAATATTTCCTGGATCCAGCCGGCGGAGTGTAACCGCCGATCACAAATTCCTGTTCGTGGAGGCTTTTGAGTTTGATCCACGCCCCGCTGCGCCGGCCCGGCTCGTATTTCGAGCCGCGTTGTTTACCGATCAATCCTTCGAGCCCGCGGCGTTTTACTTCCTCGAGTAATGTTTTCACGTCGCCGGCGATTTCGCCCGAATAACGGATCGGGTCGCCGACATTTTCGCAAAGGCTGGCGAGGACTTGTTTGCGTTGCTCGACCGGAAGCTCAAGCAAGCTCTTGCCATTGAGTTGGAGCAGATCGAAGACGTAAAACCGCAACGGCGCTTTGCGTCCTTCCATCTCGAGTGCTTGCAAAAGTTGAAACGACGAACGCCCTTCGTCATCGAGCGCGACCGCTTCGCCATCGAGCACACACTCCTGGACCGGAAGTTCTTTCACCGCGTCGGCAATTTCCGGGAAACGTTTGTCGAGCTTGTTGCCGTTGCGCGAGATCAAGGAAACTTTTTTGCCGTCCTTGATGGCGATCGCGCGGATGCCATCGAACTTGAGTTCGTAAAGCCAGTCGCCATGGGTGGGCGGTTCTTCTTCCAAACGCGCTTTCATCGGTTCGACGAAGCGCGGCTTCGCACGAGGCAGCTTCTTTAAAGCAAGATCCGGTTGCGCCGATTTATTTCCGGCGCCGTCGTTTCGTCGGCGCGCTCGGAGATCGCGCCCCACCTCGACTTTTTTTTTAAGTGTGGCCTGGATCCTGGCTTTGAATTTCCCGGTCGCGCTTTGATTTTCGGGTTCCCGGTTGGATTCCCATTCGGTATCGCGCTGTTCGGCGATCTGTTTCATCGTCCGGCCGGTTTTGACCGATTGGTCGTCAGCTTTTTTCGACGGCGGCTTCACGCTGTCACCGGTTTTCATGATCAACCAGGTGTTCTTTTCGCCGTCGCGGCCACGAATTCGCACCAGGGTCCATTCGCCCTTGGCCTTCTCGCCGGCGAGCACGAGATGCAGCTTTCCTTCGCGCAACGATTTCAATGGTTGCTCGCCGTACACATAATAAGCCCCGCGGTCCCAAACCATCACCGTGCCGCCCCCATATTGGCCCTCCGGAATAATCCCTTCGAAGTCTTCGTATTCGATCGGATGATCTTCGACTTCGACCGCCAAATGTTTTTCACCTTGCTGCCAGGGGAGACCTCTCGGCAACGCCCATGACTTCAAGACGCCTTCCATTTGCAAGCGGCAGTCGTAGTGCAACCTCCGCGCCGCATGTTTCTGGATCACAAACCGGCAGGCGCCGCGGACCTGCTTCGGCAGCGGTTTCCCCCCTTTGGGCTCGGCCGTTTTCTGAAAATCGCGCTTCGCTTTGTATTTCTTAAGGCCCATCACGAGAAATGTAACCACGGATTACGCGGATGAAATGGAATTCGAGGACGCATTAACCTTCGGGAATATTTGGGACACGACAGCGCGTGTCCCTCCATCTTGACCGCCTTGCGACTCAGCGCGCGAAGAACAGAATCCAAGGGCCCTGTCCGGCGGCGGTGAATCGAACGTTAACCGTTACTTAGGTTCAGCCGTCAGCGGGCTGCGGCGAGAAAAAACGAAAATCAGCCTTCGGACGGAAGCGGTTCGCCGACAAGATAGCGGGTGAACCGTCTGATGACGATGTTTTCGCCGAGCTCAGCGATCTTCGAGCTGAGAAGATCTTTGATCGCAACGTCAGGATTTTTGATGAATCCCTGCTCGAGTAAACAGACGGTGCTGTAAAATTTATCGAGTTTGCCGTCGACAATCTTTTCAACAACGTTCGCTGGTTTGCCCGTCACCTGCGCCTTGTAAATTTCACGCTCGGCTTCGATCAGAGTTGCAGGAACATCCTCGCGGCTGACGTAGAGCGGATGTGCTGCAGCGATGTGCAGAGTGATATCTTTAACGAAACCTCGGAAGATTTCGTTTTTGGCTACAAAGTCCGTTTCGCAATTCACTTCGACCAGAACGCCAACTTTTCCTTGCAGGTGAATGTATGACGCAACGATTCCCTCTTTTGTGACGCGAGACGCTTTCTTGCCTGCGCTGGCAATTCCCTTGGTGCGTAAAATCGTTTCGGCTTTCGTCAGGTCGCCGCCGGCTTCTTCCAGCGCGCGTTTGCAATCCATCATTCCGGCATTGGTCTTTTCGCGAAGCTGTTTAACAACTTTGGGATCAATAGCAGTCTTGGTACTCATTTTGGGATGTTAATAGTTGAAAGTTAATTGTTGATAGATTCGCCGATCGGGTTCCTCGTCAGTCGCTATCAACTATCCAACCAACGACGATCAACTGCGTCCGCTAAGCGGAAACGCCGGCCATCTCGATGTGTTCGCGAATACGTGCTTCGCCGCTGGCCGAAACGATCGCGTCGACCAACTTCTGGAGCACGATGCGAATCGCGCGAATCGCATCGTCGTTCCCTGGAATCGGGTAATCAATCATGTCCGGGTCAGCATTGGTGTCGACAATCGCCACAACCGGAATGTTAAGACGTCGCGCTTCATTCACTGCGTTCTGCTCGCGAGTGACGTCGATCAGCACCAAGGCGTCGGGCAACTGGGCCATCTCGAGGATCCCTTCCAGATTTCGGCGAAGTTTCGCTGCTTCGCGATTAAGCGCTGCGAGCTCCTGTTTGCCCATCTTCTTGTAATCTGGAGATTGTTCGATCTTTTCGATAAACTTGAGACGGCCGATGCTTTTGCGAATTGTCGTCAGATTGGTCAGCGTTCCGCCGAGCCACCGTTGGTTCACATAAAACTGACCACAGGCCAGAGCCGCTTCTTTGATCGCTTCCTGCGCTTGTTTCTTGGTGCCGACAAAAAGAATCTTGCCGCCGCGACGAGCTACTTCCTGAAGAAACTCGGTGGCGCGGTGTAGCTGCTTTACGGTCTCATCGAGATTGATGATGTAAATTTGGTTCCGCTCCTCGAAGATGAACGGCTTCATCTTCGGGTTCCAGCGTTTGGTCTGGTGACCGAAGTGCACGCCCGCTTCCAAAAGCTCGGGCACTAATTCAACTGTGTTCGCCATACGAAATAACCGCCGCAAGAGAGGGGGAACGGCGGACGGGGAAGATGCTATAAATGCGCCACATACGCAACTGCTATTTCGGCCCCAATACTCACGATCCAGCCTCTCCAGCGCGGTGACCTAATCGGTCGAGCAAAACCAAGCCGGCCAAGGTGAAACAAACCGCGGCCGAGGCCAGGCAGTATTTGCAGAAAGCATGGATCACGAACCCCTGAAGGTAGATCAGCCAGATGCTGACCAGGGCCATTGTGATGGTCATAACGGTGAAGATCCGGCGGCCGATAGACCAACCGGCCGCCGCCAACAGGGTTGCGACAACTACAGTCAGGTATGCCAATGCTCCAAAGCCCGCCAAAGGCATCCCTGCCACGCCTTCGGCGTACCGGCTTCCCAGCACTGCGGAGCACTCGTCTCCGCAACGGATATAAGCTCCTTGAAGATGCTTTACGGTCAGATAGCCGCTATCCACCAGGCCAATGCAGGCGACAATGGCGGCAACAATGGCAATTCGGCGAGACCGGGACGTCATTGGCTCGATTTAGCCAACGCAGTTTTAATCGCCGCACGAAATCCGTCCTCGCTGAACTCGGAATTCGGAACGTTGTATCCGTTGATAACCACCGACGGCGCATTTTTTACTCCTGTCGCTCGTCCGTGTCCCTGATCCGCGTTAATTCGTTCGCGAACATCGTTACCATCCATGTCCTTTTGGAACTGATCGAGGTCCAATCCCAATGATTTCGCCTGATCCAGCAGAATCGTGCGTGGCGCGGGAGCTCTTGCCCACATCCATTGTGTCTTATAAAGGGCCTCCGTCATCTCCCAAAATTTATGTTGGTTGGCGGCTGCTTCCGCGGCGCACGCCGCAAGCACTGCATTCTCGTGACCCGAAAACGGAAAATGTCGAATCACCATCCGCGTCTTGTCGCCAAATTCGCTCCGCACACTTTTGATCATCGGTTCAAATCGTGCGCATTGCGGGCATTGTAAGTCGCTGAAAAACTCGATCGTTACAGGTGCATCAATTGGCCCCACCGCATTCGCGGATCGGATTTTATCGCCTGGCGCGGCGAACGCGTTTGCGCCAAGCAACAACGCAAGTAACGGCGGAGGAATTCTCAGAATCTTCATCGGTCGAGACTACTGCAATCTTTGCTTAGCCGCCTCGGCGAAGCGAGCGAGGATCCAACAAAAATCCGACAGTCGGTTTAGATAACGGAGAATCTCCCGATTCGGATCTCTCAACGTGGCAACCTGCCGCTCAGCGCGACGACAGATGGTCCGGGCCAGATCGAGTGCCGCGGCGACAGTGTTCGCGCCTGGAATTACCCAATCTTTCGGGAAGAGCGACTTGTCCTTTTCAAGATCGACAATCACGTTGCCAACGACATCCACCATCCGGGCATCAACGGCTTTGAAACCGTCTTTTAGGTATCGCTCGCGATCCTCCGGCAAGGTGGAGAGTTCGCCCATCACGTTGATCAAGTCTTTTTGGACCGAGAAAATCCGGTCGACCACGAATTTGTCATTGCAATTCGCGCGCGCCAGACCGAGCGCGGCCGTTAGTTCATCAATCGCTCCGTAAGCTTCGACCCTCGGATCATCCTTTGGCACGCGTCGTCCGTACATGAGTGAAGTCTCACCCTGGTCGCCGGTTTTGGTTACGATCGACATGCCTTAAATAAGAATGTCGAATTAGCTCGCGCCAATTCGACATTCCACATTTGTTGATTATCGACCTTATCCGATCGCCGGAGCCATTTCGGCTTCGTCCATCGCCGGCGCGCCGATCGGCTCGCCTTTTTCGATGAGCCGGACTTCGCGATGCGCCGGGAAGCCAGTTCCAGCCGGGATCAAGTGACCCATGATCACGTTTTCTTTGAATCCGCGCAGCTTGTCGACCTTGCCGAGCGTCGCCGCTTCGGTGAGCACTCGCGTCGTGTCCTGGAACGAGGCCGCTGAAATGAAGCTGTCGGTTTCGAGCGAAGCTTTCGTGATGCCGAGCAACACAGGCACGGCTTCCGCCGGCTTGCCGCCCTTCTCGACGACCTGCTTGTTCTCTTGTTCGAAATCGAGTTTGTCGACCTGATCGCCCCACAGCAACGATGTGTCGCCCGGGTCGGTGATCTTCACCTTGCGCAACATCTGTCGCACGATGATCTCGATGTGTTTGTCATTAATCTCGACACCCTGCAGACGATAAACTTCCTGCACTTCATTGACGAGGTGCTCCTGTAGTTCTTGCGGTCCGCAGACCTCGAGAATTTCGTGCGGCACAATCGGTCCTTCAGTAAGTTGCTGACCTTTCTTCACGAAGTCGCCCTTGAAGACGATCACGTGCTTGGTCATCGAAATGAGATGTTCTTCTTCTGCGCCGGTCTCCGGATCCTTGAGAATCAAGCGCCGCTTGCCACGGACGGTGCCGCCCATTTCGACAACGCCATCGATCTTCGCGATCTCGGCCGCGTCTTTTGGACGGCGCGCTTCGAATAATTCAGCAACGCGCGGTAGACCGCCAGTGATGTCCTTGGTTTTCGCGACTTTTCGCGGCGTCTTCGCCAGCAACGCGCCGGCGCGAATTTTCTGGTCCTCTTCGACGATGACGTGCGCGCCCGCTGGAATCGAGTAGCTCGCCAGCACTTCTTTTTTGTCGCCGACGATCACGATCTGCGGGTGCAAATCTTCCTTGTGCTCGATGATGACGGTGCCCATGAGGCCGGTCGCTTCATCAACATCGCGTTTGATGGTGACGCCCGCGATCATGTCGCGGAACTCAATTTTACCGCCTTTGTCGGTGAGAATCGGCACGTTGTACGGGTCCCATTGCACGAAGGTTTCGCCTTTCTTCACCTGGGTGCCGTCGTCTTTCGAAATCATCGAACCTATAACAACGTTGTAACGCTCGAGCTCGCGGCCTTCAGCGTTATGCACGCTGATCGAGCCGTTCTTGGTCAGGACGATCCAGCTGCCGTCCAACGCCTGCACTGTGCGCAGATCGTTGAACTGCACCCGGCCGTCGTTCTTCGCTTTGATAATTGGTTGTTTAAATGTCTGGCTCGCGGTTCCGCCGATGTGGAACGTCCGCATCGTCAACTGCGTGCCCGGTTCGCCAATCGACTGGGCGGCGATAATTCCGACCGCTTCGCCCATCTTGACGAACTGTCCGGTCGCGAGGTTGCGTCCGTAACACATTCCGCAAACGCCGCGTCCGCATTCGCAAGTGAGTACGGAACGGATCTTCAAAGCTTCAACGCCGATGCGCTGCAAGTCCGCCGCGATCTTCTCGTCAATGAGCTGGTTCGCTTTGACGGCCTTCTTCTTCTTGTCGACCGGGTCCGCGATTGTCTCGCAGCTCACGCGGCCGATGATTCGCTGGCCAAGATCAACAACTTCCTCGTCGCCTTCGTAAATCGGGCGGACGACGATGCCGTTGACGGTGCCACAATCCTCTTCGTTGATAATGACGTCCTGCGCCGCATCTACCAGCTTGCGGGTCAGGTAACCGGAGTCCGCGGTCTTCAACGCCGTGTCAGCCAAACCTTTTCGGGCGCCGTGTGTTGAAATAAAATATTCGAGCACACTCAAGCCTTCGCGGAAGTTCGATGTGATCGGCCGCTCGATAATTTCGCCGCTTGGCTTCGCCATCAGACCGCGCATGCCGGCGAGCTGACGAACTTGTTGACGATTTCCTCGGGCGCCTGAATCGACCATCAGGTAAACCGGATTCAGCTCCTTGCGTCCCTCGTTGTGTTCCAAAGTGCGGAACATGACGTTCGAAATCTCGTCACCGGCGTGCGTCCAGATGTCGATGATCTTGTTGTAACGCTCGCCGTCGGTGATGATGCCTTTGCGATATTGTTGCTCGACCTGGCGGATCTGTCTGTAAGCGTTCTCCAGCTCGGTCTGTTTTTCCTTTGGAATAATCATGTCCGAAATTCCAATCGAAATACCGGCCTTGGTCGCTTCGGTAAATCCGAGCTCTTTCAGCTTGTCGAGTGTCGCGACCGTCACGGCTGGGCCCGCGACCTGATAACAACGCCAGATGATATCACTGAGTTGCTTTTTGCCCGCGGCTTTGTTGAAGAAACCCAGTTCCTTCGGCCAAATCTGATTGAAGAGAACGCGACCTGCAGTCGTCTCGATCGTGCCAAGGTCGGAATTTCCGTAAATCGTCTGGTGGCCGCGATCCGGATTCTGGAATCGGACGCGGTCGTGTGTCTTTATCGCGCCATCGGCCATCGCGAATTCCACTTCGACGGCATTCGAGAACAACGGCAGAGGTCCCTCTTTCTTCGCCCCGCGCGGATTCTGCGTCATGTAATAACAGCCAAGCGTGATGTCTTGTGACGGCGTCGTGATCGGTTTGCCGCTCGACGGTGAGAAAATGTTGTTCGGCGCGAGCATAAGCATCCGCGCTTCAAGTTGTGCTTCGACCGAGAGTGGCACGTGGACGGCCATCTGGTCGCCGTCAAAGTCCGCGTTGTAAGCGGTACAGACGAGCGGGTGAATGCGGATCGCTTCACCTTCGATCAATTGTGGCTCGAAAGCCTGGATCGACAGTCGGTGCAGCGTCGGCGCGCGGTTCAACAAAACGGGATGCCCGCGCGTCACTTCGTCGAGAATGTCCCAGACCTCTGGCGTCTGACGCTCGATCATTTTTTTCGCGCTGCGAACGGTATGGACGTAGCCAAGATCTTTGAGCCTCCGGATGATGAACGGCTCGAACAAAACGAGCGCCATTTTCTTCGGCAAACCGCACTGATGCAGTTTCAATTCCGGACCGATGACAATGACTGAGCGGCCCGAGTAATCAACACGCTTACCGAGCAAGTTCTGACGGAAACGCCCACCTTTGCCTTTAAGCATGTCGCTCAACGATTTGAGCGGACGATTGCCGGCCCCGGTTACAGCACGTCCATGGCGGCCGTTGTCGAACAACGCGTCGACGGCCTCCTGCAACATTCGCTTTTCGTTACGAATGATGACGTCCGGCGTTTTGAGCTGGAGCAAATTCTTGAGACGATTGTTACGGTTGATGACGCGGCGATAGAGATCGTTCAGGTCTGAAGTTGCGAAACGTCCACCTTCGAGCGGAACCAGCGGCCGCAAATCCGGCGGAATCACCGGCAGCACGTCCAGGATCATCCACTCCGGCCGCGCATGCGAGTTCATGAAGCCCTGTACGAGCTTCAGGCGTTTCGCCAGTTTCTTGCGAATCTGTTTTGATTTGGTCGCGCCCATCGCCTTTTCGAGCTCTTTGTTGAGCTTGTTCAGGTCGATCTCGGCCAAAAGTTTCTTGATTGCTTCCGCGCCCATGCCGGCGACGAAATCTTCGCCGTATTGCTCTTGTGCTTCGCGATACTCGACTTCGTTCAGGAGCTGCGCCTTTTGCAACGGCGTCTTGCCCGGATCGATGACGATGTAGTCCTCATAATAGATGACGCGCTCGAGCTGACGCGCGCTCATGTCGAGCATCAGGCCGATGCGCGACGGCATGCACTTGTAAAACCAGATGTGTGAAACGGGCACGGCCAATTCGATGTGACCCATGCGTTCACGACGGACGCGCGCCAGTGTTACTTCGACGCCGCAACGATCGCAGATGACGCCCTTGTGTTTGATGCGCTTGTATTTTCCGCAGGAGCATTCCCAGTCCCGGGTTGGACCGAAAATGCGTTCGCAAAATAGTCCGCCTTTCTCCGGTTTGAACGTTCGGTAATTGATCGTCTCCGGATTTTTGACTTCACCTTTGCTCCACGAGCGCATCGTGTCGCTCGAGGCCACGCCAATCGCGACCTGATCGAAACCGACCGCTCGTTCTTCGCCAACTAACTCACGCCAGGAATGTTCGTTCATTGATTCTCCAAAAGTAGATGCCGCTGGTTAAAATTATCCGAGGTGTTCGAAAACTGTCTGCGGAGCCTGGCCGCCGACTTTCACGTCGAGACCCAAGCTCTGCATTTCCTTGATTAACACGTTAAAAGATTCGGGTGTGCCCGCCTCGAGCGAGTTGTCGCCTTTGACGATCGACTCGTAGATGCGAGTGCGTCCCTGCACGTCGTCGGACTTCACAGTGAGAAGTTCCTGCAACGTGTAAGCTGCGCCGTAGGCCTCGAGCGCCCAAACTTCCATCTCGCCGAAACGCTGACCACCGTATTGCGCTTTTCCGCCGAGCGGTTGCTGCGTAACCAGTGAATACGGACCAACCGCGCGGGCGTGAATCTTGTCCGCGACCAAGTGGCCGAGCTTCATCATATAGATGTAGCCAACGACAACTTCCTGATCGAAGGCATCGCCGGTGCGGCCGTCCAATAATTTCGCCTTGCCGGTCTCCTGAACCCAACTGAAACCTTCTTTCTTCCGCGCCTCCTTCAGGTACTCGCGGATTTTGCTTTCCTTGATTCCGTCGAACACTGGAGTCGCGACTTTGAATCCAAGCGCCTTGGCTGCAACGCCGAGGTGGGTTTCCAAAACTTGACCTACGTTCATTCGGCTCGGCACGCCGAGGGGATTCAACACGATCTCAACCGGCGTTCCGTCCGCGAGGAACGGCATGTCTTCTTCCGGAACGATGCGCGCGACGACGCCCTTGTTTCCGTGACGGCCGGCCATTTTGTCGCCGACCGACAGCTTGCGCTTCGACGCAATGTAAACTTTGACCTGCTTGATGATGCCCGGATCCACGTCGTCGCCGCTTTCAACGCGATCCATCGCGCGTTCGCGCTCAAGCTCCAGCTCGGCGAACTTATGTTCGTAGTGGCCGATGATCTCGCGGATCTTGTTCCGGATCGGGCTCGGGTCGATCTCGATGTGATCGTAAACATTCGCGAGCTTGCGTAGCAGCGTCTTGGTGATCTTGCGGTTGGCCGGGATAATAATCTCACCGGTCTGGGCGTTCACGACGTCGAGAGGAATCTTCTCGCCCAACAGAATGTTCGAAAGCGAATCGGTGAGTTGCTCGGTCAGTTCTTCTTTCTTGCGACGATTCTCTTCGGTGATCGATTTGATCTGTTTCTTCGTCTCCGCCGGCGTGAGTTTCTCGCGTGAAATTTCTTTCCGTGACGAGACCTTAACATCCATGACGATGCCGTAGGTTCCCGACGGAACGGTCAGGGACGTATCTTTAACGTCGGCCGCCTTTTCGCCGAAGATCGCGCGAAGCAATCGTTCTTCCGGTGCGAGTTCGGTTTCGCTCTTCGGCGTGATCTTACCGACCAAAATGTCACCCGGCTTCACCTCGGCACCAACGCGAACAACGCCGTCCGGTCCGAGATTTCGCAGAGCTTCTTCGCTGACGTTTGGAATATCTCGCGTGATTTCTTCCGGTCCGAGCTTCGTGTCGCGTGCACCGATCTCGAATTCGTCGATGTGAATCGACGTGTAAATGTCCTCCTTCACAACCTTTTCCGAGATCATGATGGCGTCTTCAAAGTTGTAGCCATGCCACGGCATGAATGCGACCAGCACGTTGCGGCCAAGAGCGAGCTCGCCGTTTTGTGTGTTCGGGCCATCGGCGATGACCTGGCCCTTCTTCACATGCTGACCCTTTTTCACGATCGGCTTTTGATTCACGCACGTACCGGCGTTCGAGCGCATGAACTTCCGCAGTTCGTACACGTAAATTCCTTCTTCCGGGTCGGTCTTGATCTTCTTGCGATGCTCCGGAACGTGGCCGTCTTTGGTAACCATGATTTGGTCCGCCGTGACAGAGGCAACTTTGCCGCTGTCCTGCGCGATAAGGACCGCGTGCGAATCGCGGGCAACTTTGCCTTCCAAACCCGTGCCCACGAATGGCGCTTCCGACACAATCAGAGGAACGCCCTGACGTTGCATGTTCGAGCCCATCAACGCGCGGTTCGCGTCGTCGTGTTCGAGGAACGGAATCAATCCCGCCGCCACCGAAACCAGCTGCTTCGGCGAAACGTCCATGTAGTGGACCTTTGCGGGTTCGACTTCGAGGAAGTCGCCGCGATACCGAACCGAAACTTTTTCGCCAGTGAAATGGCCGCGCCCATCAATCGGCGCGTTCGCCTGGGCGACCAGATAATTTTCTTCCTTGTCCCCCGTCAAATAATCGATGTCATCCGTGACCCGGCCATTTGTGACCTTGCGATAAGGAGTTTCGATGAAACCAAACTCGTTGATGCGCGCAAAGGTCGACATCGAGCTGATGAGGCCGATGTTCGGTCCTTCCGGCGTTTCGATCGGACAAATGCGTCCGTAGTGAGAAGGGTGAACGTCGCGGACTTCGAATCCAGCGCGATCGCGAGAGAGACCGCCTGGTCCAAGTGCTGACAAACGGCGTTTGTGCGTCAATTCCGCGAGCGGGTTCGTCTGATCCATGAACTGCGACAGCTGCGAACGTCCGAAGAAATCGCGAATAACCGCGCTGAGCGCCTTCGGATTCACCAACTTCTGCGGCGTCATACCGTCGACGTTGATGTCGAACAAGGTCATGCGCTCCTTCACCAAACGTTCGGTGCGAGCCAGACCAACGCGGCACTGGTTGGCAAGCAGTTCGCCAACTGTCCGAACACGCCGGCTGCCGAGGTGATCGATATCGTCGAGCGTGCCTTCTCCGCGGCGAAGATTGATCAGGTATTTGATCGCGGCGATGAAATCCTTGTCGGTCAAAATTCGTTCGGTAAGATCGACATCGATACCGAGCTTCTGATTAATCTTGTAGCGGCCAACGCGCCCGAGATCGTATTTCTTCGGATCGAAAAACAATCGCTTCAACAGCGCGCGTGCGTTCGCGACTGTTGGCGGGTCGCCAGGGCGCAAACGACGATAGATATCTTTTAGAGCTTCATCCTGATCGTGCGCCGGATCTTTGCGCAACGCTTTGACAACCGTGTCGTCATTAGAAATGTCGATGACCTTAACTTCCTTAATGCCCAGGCCCATGATTTGGCGCACCGTGGCAAGCGTTAGCGGCTCGAATGCGCGGGCTACGGTCACTTCCCCGTCGCGCACTTCGGCGGTAAGCACCTTGGTCGCGAGTTTCTCTTCATCGAGTTTCTCGCTGAGTTTGAGGCTCTCGATCGTGTAAAAAAGTTTGATGACTTCCTCATCCGAGCCGTAACCGAGCGCGCGGAGGAAAGTGGTGGCCAAAAATTTGCGACGGCGTTTGCGTCGATCGAGATAAATGTAAAGCAGATCAGCGGTATCGAATTGCACTTCGATCCACGAACCGCGGTCCGGAATGATCCGGAAACTGTAAAGCACTTTGCCGTTCAAATGGATCGTCGATTCAAAGGCGATGCCGGGCGATCGGTGAAGCTGTGAAACGACGACGCGCTCGGCGCCGTTGATGACGAAAGTGCCCTGCGGCGTCATGAGCGGGATCTCGCCCATGTAAACTTTCTCTTCCTTGGTTCCTTTCTCCTCGCGAAGCTGGAACGTAACGTGAAGAGGCGCGCTGTAGGTCTGGCCTTCGCGTTGCGCTTCAAGCGCGCTCAGCTTGGGTTCGCCGATTTCGTAATGGCTAAAATCGAGAACCGCTTTCTCGTCGTAGCTCTCGATTGGAAAAACTTCTTTGAAGACCGCCTGCAACCCCTGGGTCTTGCGCTTGGCAAACGGGACGTCCTTTTGGAGGAAATCGACGTAGGAGTTGAGTTGGACCTCAATGAGGTTTGGAGGCTCGATGGCTTCCTTAATTGTTCCGAAGTGGATGCGTTCCGAATTTCGTTCTGACATAATCACCAGGCCACGGGGTTAAACTCGCGCCAGCCCACAATTAATTGTGACCGTACGCGTACAAGGGCTTACGGCATCAACCGGAGAGCGAGGGGTGCAAAAATGACATCAAAACAGCGGCTCGTCAAATCGACCCCAACCGTTTTGCTGCCAATTCAAACTTTCCAGCAATCTGCAGGTTAAAAATAAGTCTCCTTACTTCTAACAAAAGCGGAGCCTAAACGAAAACGGCCGCCTGGCAAGACAAATCCGCCAGGCGGCCGCTGATCTAAAAGCTTCTTATTTGATTTCGACCTTGGCTCCTGCCGCTTCGACCTTTTTCTTGATCTCTTCGGCTTCTTGCTTGTTCACGCCTTCCTTGATGGTCTTGGGAGCGCCTTCAACCAGCGCCTTGGCCTCGGCTAATCCGAGTCCCGGCACCGCTCCGCGGATCTCCTTGATCACGCCGATCTTGTTTGCGCCCATTTCCTTCAGGATCACGTCGAAGGTGGCTTTCTCTTCAGCTGCCGGGGCCGCTGCACCGCCGCCCGCTGCCGGAGCCGTTGCTACCGCGACCGGTGCGGCTGCGCTGATTCCAAGTTTTTCCTCAAGCTGTTTTACGATGTCTGCAGCGTCCAATAGACTGAGGCCAACGATCTGATCTACCAATGATTTGTTATCTGCCATTTTTTTTCTCCAATTGCCGCTCCCGGAAGCTTCCGGAAAATTAAGATCGACAGCCGCCGATCCGGACAGTGTTTCGTTTGTTCCATCGCGCCATCTCGCGCGACGGAAAATTTATGTTGCCGGCGTTTCGGTTACCGGCGGACCCTCCTTTTCGCTCTTCGCTTTCAACAATCGGGCTAGCGACGAAGCCGGTTCATTTAACATTCTTGCCAACCGGGTTGCCGGCGCTTGTATCAATCCCAACAATTGCGCCAGCACAACTTCGCGTGGCGGCAGGTCGGCAATCTGTTCTATCTCTTTAGTGGAAACAGCCGCGTGATCGATGAAGCCGAGCTTCAGCATCGCTTTCTTGAATTCCGACGCGAACTTCTTCAAAACTTTCGCGACCGGCGCCACGTCCTTTTCGCCGGTAATCACCGCAGTTTGCCCGCTGAGTTCGCCGTTGCCGGTCGCGAGTCCGGAGTCGGCCATTGCCCGCGTTAGAAAACTGTTTTTGACGACGTGGACTTCCGCGCCCGCGGCGGCCAGGCGCTTCCGCAGCTCGCTGAAATCGTCCACCTTCATGTGCTGGTAATCGGTCACCAGCACGAAGGATGATTCCTTCAAATCTTTCGCGAGATCTTTAACGATGTCGGCTTTTTCTGGTCTCATGGTCTTAAGCTGCCTGGCTGGCGAGATATGGCGACGGATCGAGTTTCAGGCCGGGCGACATTGTCGCGCTTAAAGTCATCCCGTCAACATAGCGACCTTTTGCGGTCGCGGGACGGGCGCGGACGACTGCCTCGATCACTGCGTTGCTATTTTCTACCAGCGCTTTTTGTTCGAACGAAAATTTTCCAACCGGCACCGCTACGTTGCCGTTTTTATCGAGCTTGAATTCGATTCGTCCGGCTTTCACTTCCTGGACTGCTTTTGCCGTGTCTTCGGAGACCGTTCCGGCTTTCGGATTGGGCATAAGTCCACGGGGACCGAGCACTTTTCCGAGCTTGCGGACTTCCGCCATGGCGGCGGGGGTCGCAACCGCGACGTCAAAGTCCTGAAAACCTTCCTGAACTTTTTGGATCAAATCCTTGAACCCGACGTGCTCGGCACCGGCGTCTTTAGCCGCTTTTGCTGCTGTTCCTTCAGCGAACACAAGAACGCGAACGGATTTACCGCTGCCGTGAGGAAGAGCGCACGTGCCGCGCACCATTTGATCAGATTGTTTTGGATCGACGCCCAGTCGGAAAGAAACTGTGACGGTTTGATCAAACTTCGTTGGCGGAAATTTCTTCAGCGTCGCGACGGCGTCGTTGAGGTTGTAGGCTTTTTTGCGGTCCACCTGCTCGGCGGCCGCGCGATAACGTTTGCTGCGTTTCTGTTGCATAATTTTTTGCAGTCCGAACGAGCTTTTGGCTCTCCTGCGGTTAATTGGGGGAGCGCATAATAAGACGATCTAGCCCCCTGTCAAAGCGGTTTTCTGAACGTCGAAACGAGGCGCTTTGAGCTTGCAAAATCTCTACTGATCTTGGTAAAACCTGGGGGTTATGAAAAGCCCCACTCGTTATAGCTTCTTAGTTGCGGTCGCTTTCCTATTTGCCTCCTCTCAACTTCACGCCAGGCCGATCGGCTTCAGCGAACTGTCGCTGCTGGTTCGAATGCACGAACCGGAGTTCTCTATTAAGAACGAAGTGGCCGAGCGAAAGCTTCTCCACCAGCTAACCCAGCCGCAGGAGAGCCTTCTTAAATCACAAGGCGCCAGTGATTCTTTTATTAAGTCCTTGCGCGATTCAAATCTGTTTGCGTCCAAAGAAGAAGTTGCCGCGGTTGAAGCAGTCGCTACGCGTGAAGCGAATGCTCCAACATCCGAACCCGTGATGCGTCCCGGACATCATCGTCACGTCTTGGTCTTCGACGTAGCATTTGGTCACCCAGTCAATTTAAGCCAGTGGGGCGGTCTGGATTACGAGATTGCGTTCTATTCATACCGCTTCGCTGGCGAAGATCACATTCAGCCTGCGTTGATCGATCAAGTGGGAACAAGAACCGTGGTTTATAAAAGTATTCCGCTTGAAAGTGAAAACGAGGTTTTCACCGAAGATTGGTATCCAACGAACGGCGCCCGGAACTGGAGATATACGCCTTACAACGGAGCAGGCGGTACTTTGTTAAATGGCCGTGGCGATTTTCGAGATACGCGCTCGATCAATTTCAGCGACTCTGTCGCAGTAGGTTCCTATTCGGTTTCACGATCAGTCGCCATTGACTGGGATGATCCGGTCTTCCTCGACGGCCAGCCTTACACTTTCTATCCGGTGTATTCGGCGGGCGGCGTATCGCTCTATTATATAAATGCGAACAGCTACTCTGCTCGCGTCGCGGTCGCGTTTAATCGCTAATTTCTAGTCAGCCGGAATATCCGACGGCGTTTCATCTGAAACAGCCACAGGCGGGACGCTCGCCGGGCCGTTCCGGATAATTCTTCCTTCTTTCATCACGAACGACACCCGTTCGGTCGCGGTGATGTCTGCGGTCGGGTCACCTGGCATCGCGATGACGTCCGCCAGTTTGCCTTTCTCCAATGTTCCAAGTTTTTGCGCGATGCCTAACAGGTCCGCCGCGTTTCCCGTCGCCGTTTTCAGCGCCTCGATCGGAGGCAATCCCAGGTCGACCATCAATTTGAATTCTTTCGCGTTCTGTCCATGTGGATAAACGGCCGCATCTGTGCCAAATGAAATTTTAACGCCCATCTTTACCGCGTTGCGGAACATTTCCGATCGCGCAGCGCCGGCTGCTTTCGCCTTCGCCTGCAATGCCGGCGGGTAATTGTCGATCTTGCTCAAGATCCATTCCGTAGCCATCAACGTCGGGGTAAGATAGGTCCCTTTGTTTTTCATTAGCGTCAGCGTTTCCGGTTTCAGGAACGAACCGTGTTCAATCGAATCGACGCCTGCCTCGATCGCTTCTTTCGCCGCCTGATCGCCGTGACAGTGCACGGCCACCTTTTTGCGTAAACGATGCGACTCATCGACTAATGCCACCATTTCCGACGGAGTCAGTTGCGGCGTATCGACCTCGTCCGCCAATGACAATACCCCGCCCGAGACGGCAGCCTTGATCACGTCTGCGCCGTTCTTCACTTCGAAACGCACTGCTTTACGGATTGCGTCAGGCCCATCGGCGATGCCATCGGTTTCGTTAGGTTCGCGACCAAAAAGCATGTCGCGAAAGCCGCTCGTCGGATCGAAGTGCCCGCCGGTCGCGCCGATGCCCCACGTTGCCACCAACATTCGTGGACCAACGATCACGCCCTTGTTGATCGAGTTCCGCAATGCAACATCGACGCATTCCTTGCTTCCGACAAAACGACTGCCGAGGTCGCGCACCGTAGTAAATCCGGCTTCAACCGTTGCCCGCGCATATTTCGTCGCGATGATCGCTTGTTCGGAAACATTCAGATCGATCTCCTTAAGGCGGCGTTCGTTGTAGTTGCCCGAAAAGTCCAGCGTGAGGTGCGTGTGCCCATCCATAAATCCCGGTGAGAGGGTCGCATCGCCGAGATCAATCACCTGGGCCTCTGCTGGGGCTGGTAAATTGCTGCCCGCATCGACGATCTTATTGCCCTGCACAATAACGACGCCATTCTGGACCAGCGTCTTCGATTTACCGTCGAATAAACGCGCGGCTTTGAGAACAATGGTTTTGTCAGCGGCTTGAGTCGTGATCGCTGACGCGAGAACAAGAAGAAGAAGGATCGAACGGTTGGCAGCAGGCGATTTCATGTTGGCGGTATAGAAACTTCATCTCCCGAAAGCAAGACAGCGCATTTTGATCGTTGTTTTGCCGGGAGGATTTCGTTTGAATCAAAAGCATGACCGCGCGTCGCAGTCTGCTGTTCGCCGTTGCATTTGTAGTGTCGATCTCCGGATCGCTCGTAGCACAGACGAATCCGCAGAAAGGTCCGTCCCCCGAACCCAAATCGGAAGCTAGTCCAACGCCCCCGCCAACCACCGATTACGACGTTAAGTGGGGCGTCAAAATTCCTATGCGGGACAAGGTCGAGCTCAATGCGACGCTTTATTTTCCCAAAACTCCCAACGGCTCAGTGCCGAAGACCCCGGTCATCTTTACGCTAACTCCGTACATTTCGGACAGCTATCACCCGCGCGCGGCTTACTTCGCCTCGCACGGCTACGTTTTCGCACTGGTCGATGTTCGCGGTCGCGGAAATTCCGGCGGCGACTTTGAACCGTTCGCCCAGGAACCGCACGATGGTCACGACATCGTCGAATGGCTGGCTCAGCAACCGTTTTGCAATGGCAAAGTTGGAATGTGGGGCGGCTCGTACGCGGGATTCGATCAATGGGCGACGGCCAAGGAGTTTCCGCCGCATCTCGCGACGATTGTTCCGGCTGCGGCCGCGCATCCGCCACTGGATTATCCATCGCTCGATAACGTCGGCGAGATGTACGACATGCAGTGGTTCACGTTCACAAGCGGGAAGGCCGGCCAGTCCGAACTCTTTGGCGACTCAAAATTCTGGCGGACGAAATTTCTCGACGCTTACAAAAAGCACATCGCTTTCAAGACGTTCGATTCATTCGTGGGAAATCCATCCGTTAGCTTTCAGCGCATCCTGAAGCATCCGACTGCCGACGCTTACTACGACGCAATGGTCCCGACCGTCGATCAATTCAAGAAACTCACGTTGCCGATTTTGACGATCACCGGCCAGTACGACGGTGATGAGCTTGGTGCGATGACGTTTTATCGGCACCACATCGCGAATGCTTCTGCGGAATCGCGCGCAAAACACTTTCTCATCATCGGTCCCTGGGACCATGCCGGCACGAGGACGCCAACCGATGAAGTCTCTGGAGTGAAATTCGGCAAAGACGCGATCCTGGATCTGAATGATCTGCATCGTCAATGGTACGATTGGACGATGAAAACCGGAGCGAGGCCGACATTCTTGAAAGATCAGGTTGCCTACTATTTGATCGCGTCCGGCAACTCCGGCGCGAACGGTGAATGGAAATACACCGACAGCTACGCAAATCTGATCGCGAACCCAAAAACGTTTTATCTCGAAACAGGCGCGGGCATGGGCAATGGCGTCTTTCGGTCTGGGTTCCTTCACGAAGCTCGTCCAAAAGAAGGTGCAGGTATGATTCCTGGAGGCGAATTCGTTTACGATCCGCTCGACACGCGGCGTGGCGAAGAGACTGAGGGCGCGGAGCCAAATGACAAGACGGCCGGACTGGATCAAAAATTTCCGCTCAGTATTGGGAACGACGGTTTGGTGTATCACACCGAAGCGCTGACGAAGGGAACGCCGCTGGTCGGCTGCCCGACAGTCACGCTTTGGGTTTCAATCGACACGCCGGATGTCGATCTGGAAGCGGACTTGTACGAGATCCAACCGGACGGAACGAGTATCGCGCTCTGGAGCGACATTCGACGGCTTCGCTATCGCGATTCACTTCGCGAAGCGAAATTGGTAAAACCGGGCGAGATCGTAAAGTGCGATTTCAATCCGGGTTTGTTCGTCGCTCGAAAATTAATGAAAGGCAGTCGTCTACGGCTTGTCGTGACCGCGGTGAATTCGATTTTCTGGCAAAAAAATTACTGCTCCGGCGGCGTGGTCGCTGACGAAACGGGTAAGGATGCGCACACCTGCCACGTGCAGATCTATCATGACGCCGAGCACGCGAGTGCAATCGAGTTGCCGCTGCGCTGATGAGGGCCAAATCGGGATTCGCAATTGCTGCCCTAATATTGTTTGTCGCAGTTGATCTGCATGCCGCGTCCGAAATCGTGGTCGCGATCCGTTATTTGCAGGCCGAAGGGACTAGTCATTCGCATCTTTATCTCTACCGTGACGACGGAAAGTTCTTGCGACAACTGACCAACGACAACTCTGGTCAGGATGTCGATCCAGTTTTTTCTGCGGATGGCGCGACTATCGTTTTCACTCGCGAAAAACCCGACAACAGTCCTCTCGAATTCTGGAGCGTTCAGCCGCTAGGCACCGATCTAAAAAAACTCGATTCAGTGCCCGATTGGTACGAGCAAGCCAAGACCTCGTCATATTTTACTAATCGCGACGCGGCGCCGGCGACCGAAGCACCGTCGCCTTCGACATCTACGAGCTCGGCGGGATTGATTGGCGAGAGGAAAAGCTACAAAGCGCCCGATGGTTCGATGGAATTAATTTTGCGCTTAGATCCGAGTGATCCGGATGATCAGGTCAATGGAGAGCGGCACGGAAAACATTACGTGCTGCGATATTTGAAAACTGGAATCCAGGCCGACTTCGGAACGTTGCCCGGCTTCTTTGGCGCAGCCGAAATCTTGCACGAAAATCAAAATCCTGATCGACAATTCCTGTTCGACGGTTTGCTCCGCGTCGCGTTTTTCGGTTTGCATCTGAACAGCACCGATGGCGACACATCGTTCGCGCTTGATCTGAATGGTCCGCGCTTTGTTCGGTTGTCTCCCAATTGGGCGGCGCCGGTTCCCTTACCCGGCGAAGGAGCTTTCCTCACCCTGACGGAGAATCGTTACCTTCCGATCCCGGGAACAAGTAAGACCTCCAACTGTTCTTATATGGAACATTGGGACGCGCAGCTGCAGAAGGTCCGCTACGCACGGCCGAACGCTGCGGCGATTTGTTATGGAGCATCAATGTTCCGGTCGGACCGAACTCCGGCAGTGATTACCGTTCGCCAAAATGCTGATTAGAAATTTACGATGAAGAATTTACACGCAATTTTCTTGCTGGTCGCCGTTACGTCGTCGCTTTGCGCACAGCAAACCGATTCACTCGATAAACTCGCGGATGATTTCTGGGCCTGGCGCGCGAAGTACGCGCCGTTCAACGGGGACGACGTTCCACGAATGGAGCGGCCCGGCGGAATGCGCGATTGGTCGCGCGTCAGTATTGAAAAACGCCGAAAGGATCTGGCGGAATTTGAATCACGCTGGAAGAAAATCGACAACCATGCCTGGCCGATTCCAAAACGGGTCGATTACCGATTGATCGGATCCGCCTTGTCGCGCGTGCGCTGGGAACTTGATGTTAATCCCAGCTGGAAACGCGATCCGTTATTTTACGTCGGTCAAACCCTGACCGCACTTGCCGAAACGCTAACGGTGCCGGCGCCGTATGATGAAATGCGGAGCCGCGAGATCCTGGCGCGCATCGAAAACATTCCATCGATCCTGGAAGCGGGCGAAGCGAACCTTGATAAGCCACCTGCGCCGTTTGCGAACGTGACGATCCAGGCGCTCGATGGCGTGCGCGAGCGTCTTCAGAAAATGGCGGCTGCGTTGCGGCCGTCAACGACGCTGAGCGAATCCGAACTCAACGGCGCGGTCGACCGCGCGGCTGCAGCGTTGGAAAAATTTCGTGCGGCGCTTCAGCAAAAAATGCCGACGCTGCCGCAACAAACCGCACTCGGTCGCGACGCTTACATCTGGTTCCTCAAAAATGTGGCGTTGATGCCGTATTCGCCGGAAGAGCTGCTGGCGATGGGTCGTCAGGAATGGGCACGCGCGGTTACGTTTGAGGTCTACGAAAAGAATCGGAACAAAGATTTACCGCCGCTGAAAATCGCGGACAACATCGATACTTGGATCTCGGACGCTGCGGCAAAGGAGCTTCAAGTCCGGAAATTTCTGGAAGAGCGCGGCGTTGTGAGTGTTCCGGACTGGATTCAGCATTACACCCTGCGGCCGACGCCCGATTACCTGCGCGCGCTCGGTTTCAGTGAAACGGACGATTTCACATCGCCATCACGATTGAAGGAAAATTGTGTTCGATACGTTCCCGAGCCGTCCGACAAACTCGGTTATTTTTGGCGAGCAACGGCGATGGATCCGCGCCCAATTTGCGTGCACGAGGGAATTCCGGGCCACTATTTCCAACTTTGCCTTTCCTGGAAACACGAAGACCCGATTCGCCGGCATTATTATGATTCAGGGCCGAACGAAGGCCTCGGATTTTACGCCGAGGAAATGATGCTGCAGGCCGGATTGTTCGATGACAGTCCGCACACACGCGAGATCATTTATAATTTCATGCGGTTGCGTGCGCTCCGCGTCGAAGTGGACGTGAAGCTGGCCCTCGGTCAGTTCACGCTTGAGCAGGCAGCGAATTATTTGCAGGAAAAAGTTCCAATGGACGAGGGGACCGCCCGACAGGAAGCGACCGCATTCGCCACCGGGCCCGGGCAAGCGATCGATTACCAGATCGGGAAGCTTCAAATCATGAAATTTCTAGCCGAAGCGCGAATGAAAGAGGGCGAGCAATTCAATCTCCGCAGGTTCCACGATTTTGTGTGGAAAAACGGAAACGTTCCGATTTCGCTCCAGCGTTGGGAATATTTAGGCGACGCCAGCGATGCGCCAGCGCTTTCGAAGTAGAAA
Organism: uncultured Verrucomicrobiae bacterium; assembly: GCA_963814965.1. GTDB lineage: Bacteria > Verrucomicrobiota > Verrucomicrobiia > Chthoniobacterales > UBA10450 > AV40. Next base: position 36,987 of record CAWFFA010000026.1, on the reverse strand, counting down.
TGTTGAATCATGCCGCCTTGCGGCAATCTACATCCAGGGAACATTCTGGATGAACTAGCGGGAGCGTAATATTTAGATACGACCCCGAAGGCGCTTTGAATCAGGGTTTCATTCGCCGCCGGGAGATCTCTTCTTTGATGTCTTCCAGTTCGTCCAGGCGCTGATCGCGAATGGTCTTGATGTAGAAGATTGTGCCGGCGATTCCGAGCGCGGTGGCGGCGAGGAAGTTAAGCTCTGCGCCGAGTGCCCATAAGTAAGCGCCGATGATTGCTCCGAAGCTAACGATCAGGTCGCGTACTAAATAATAAGCGCCGATCATTTGTCCGCAGCGAAGGGGATCGCAATAGCCGATGATGAGCGCCTTGCGGGGAGTGTCTCCAAATTCCTTGAGTCCACGAATCATGAACGCCACAACAAGCAGTCCGAAGCTGTAAGTTGGAAAGGCGCGCGAGACGATGAGGCTAACCGGGAACAGCGTGAACATGATAAACGTCACGATGACGAACGGTTCGCGGCCGTAACGATCGGCATAATAGGACGCCGGAATGATGCAGAGGATTGCAGCTAGCATTTCCACAGCCGTGAGCATCCCAACTTGCTTGGCGCTCACGCCGATGTAATCCATCGCGAAAATCACGACCCATGCGTAAGGGATCCGTTCGCAAAACCGGACCAGAATGTCGCTCAATAGCAGTCGACGCATCGGACTATTGAATTCGCGCAGGCTTTGCCAAAAGGTCCAACGGTCGACCGGTTCCGCTTCAGTTCTTGGTTCGTCAACAATCTCGCGTTGAATGAAGATCGTCGCCCCGGAAAGAACGATTGAAATCACCAGCGCAATCCGCACGCCGTTGATCACGCCAAACTGATCGATCAGCACTCCGCCGAAAAAAGGCGCGATCATGATCGGCAGGCGCTTGATCACGGACTGGACGCCAATTCCCATTGAGTGGCGATTTGCTTCCAACGCCGCCGCGACGAGGGAGAAGGTCGCCGGCAACGAGAAACAACTCCACGACAGGAAGAGAAACATTCCGGCGATGACCGCGCCCCAATGGGGAATGAGAACCACGAGCGCGTAACCGATTATTGAGACGATGTTGAAGATCAGAAACGCGCGCCGATGCCCCCAGCGATCGACAACGACGCCGCCGGGATAGGCGTAAATTGCGCCGAGCAACGTGCGCACCGCGTCATAGAGACCGATCACCAGAACCGTGGCGCCAAGTTCTTTCAGATACTTCGGGATGAACCGCATCCAAAGTTCTTCCCCCGCGCCGATCACGAAGATGGCGAGCAGCAGAATGACGAGATTGCGTTTGAGTCCGAAAAAACTGGCAATGCGCGCGAGCATGCGACTCTCAGTTGGCGTGCTTTGTTCGTCAGTCATGGTTACGCCTCGTGCTCGATCACAAAGAATCCGGTTTCACCGCCACCGGACGTCACGTTAACGATCGGTGAGCTCGATAAACGCACCATAGCGCCGCAGACCTTGCCGCGAAATAGGAACGGATTTGTGTCGACGAACATCGGCTGCAGACTCCAGTCGGTCTCGTTAAAAACAGGAAACTGTTCCGGCTGCAAATCAATCGCGTCTTGCACGACGTAATCACCGGCGAGTCCTGTAGCGATCGCCCTTTCCCATTCCGCTTCGTTTAGACGCGGTCCGATAAACACACCGCGTCCGCCGTAGTCATCATTTGGTTTGAGCACCAGCGACGCGCGATTCGCCGAAACAAATTTCAGCAAATCGATTTCAACGCCTTGCCGATCAGTCTTTCGATGAAAGAAGCGCCGCGTCCACGGCACCGACCGATGGATTGCTTCCCGTTCTGTCCGACTAAACCATTTCTCGTTTCGTTGATCGGTCAGCATTTCGAAGCTGGCCTTCTTGTGTAGAATTTTGCAGCGAAACGGATTCACCAGGCAAACGTCGTGATTTATGTAAGCGCGCGTGAGCGGATGGGTTTCGTCGTAACGGCCAAGGAATTCGTGGACCAGGATTCGTTTGTAGACGAGATCGATTCGAAAATCGCCGCAGCGAAGTTTGTTGTCACTGTAATCGAGTTCGTCCGGCGAACAGATGATCGTGCGAATGCCGTGTGCCGCGAATTCGTCCCGCAGCAAAACGAACTCGTGAGCGGTTGGTAAATTCTTCCAATCCAGGATCGCAATGTTGGGCGCGTCGGTGCCGCCCCATTCCCGATAAACATTGAGCAGCGTTTCGCGCAATTTTTCGACCACCGAAAATTCGCGTAGACGATATCGCCTGGCCAAATGCGCTGTCGCCGGAATTTCTCGCAACACCCGATTCAATCCTTCCTGGTCGGACAAGCTCGACGGATTCTCCGCGTTGTATTCAACGAATCGGATTTGTTCGCCATGCACAAAACCGTCTACCCGTGCGTTCACCGTGGCATTTGCGAACCCGGGATCGACCAATGCGAGTTTGCGTTCGAGATCGGTCAAGCCGAGATGCGTCATCAGCTCCGGCGATTGCAAAACCGCGGCCGCTACTTTTTCGAGCGCGCTCGCGATCGCTTCGGCAGTTTGGGTAAGCGTTTCAAATTGTTTTGCATCAAGAAAATGCGGTCGGAGCGCGACACCGATCGGGCGATCGCCGTAAAGCAAACGATTGGAGCGCATGTCGTCGCGCAATTTTTTGAACGCCGCGGCCGACAATGTCCGGTCTTTTTTGAGCAGATCGTGATACTCGGCAATCGCTTTCTGCCGAAGCCCATTTTTCGCCGGTGAGCGTTTCTTGAGCAACTCAGCGATTCGAGCAAAAAATACTCTCGTTCACAAGGGCTGAAGTGCGGATTTCATTCGCAGACAGCTGCTTGGACAGGCAGGAGCGATATTATTTTACTGATTTCAATTTAACACTTCGCGGCAATTTATTTTCTGGTCCGCCGCGGCGCCAAGAACTAACTAATGCATACCCGCGACTACAATTTTTTGAATAAACTTCCTGAACTCACGCTCGCGTCTCGGATCATCTGGCTCAGCGCGGCAACTTTGGACGAGACTGGGTGACGTCTTCGCCTGGCAACCATCTAACGGTAGGTTGGAGAGCATAAACATGGACGAAAAGAGATCGGAGCTCGTCGCCAAGGTGCCGCACGTAACGTTGCTTTTCTGGATCATCAAGGTCCTTGCGACAACGCTCGGCGAGACTGGAGGCGACGCCGTGACGATGTCGTGGCTCGGCGAAACCACCGCCGGGGCCAAGGGAACCGGCTATCTGATTGGGACTGTAATATTCGGCGTTATTTTTATTGCCGCGGTCCTCGTGCAGATAAAGGCGAAAAAATTTCACCCGTTCCTCTACTGGCTGACGATCGTCGCAACAACGACTGTTGGAACTACGCTGGCCGATTACTGCGACCGATCGCTTGGCATCGGCTACACCGGCGGTTCGAGCATATTGCTGATCCTCGTGATCACGTCGCTTCTGATCTGGCGTTGGTCGACTGGGAGCATTTCGATCGAAACGGTAAATACGCCGAAGGTCGAAGTCTTTTATTGGGTTACAATCATGTTCTCACAAACGCTGGGCACGGCACTCGGCGACTGGGTCGCGGACACAAATGACTTAGGCTATCTCGGGGCAGCTATGGTTTTCGGTGGTTTACTCTTACTGACGGCTCTTTTGTATTATTTCACGAGCATTTCACACACGCTGTTATTTTGGACGGCATTCATTTTGACGCGCCCTCTTGGAGCGGTTGTGGGCGATTTTCTCGACAAACCGCACAGTGACGGAGGGCTGGCTTTGAGCCGGCCCACCGCATCTTTGGCGCTCCTGGCTGTAATTATCGCGCTCATCGTGATCTTTCCCCAAAAGCCGGCGGCTAAAGCGCATTAAGGACGTCGAAGAAGCGGCCCTCAATAAAGGAACTGCATTCCGAAATACCCGATCAAGGCGGTCGGCTCGTCCGGCGTTCGGATTTCGTGCCCCATCGAGATGATCAGAATTCGATGCTCGTCGAATTCGTGCCGCAAGCCAAAATTCACCGTCAGCACATCTCGACTGAAGTTCATTCGCGAAGTGCAGTGCAGTTCCGCCATCAACATCGTCGGCTTCGCCAAATCGTAACCACCGACCATTCCGTATAGCCATTCGCTGCGACCAACACTGCTGGCCAGCGGTCCGAATTCCGCGTCCGCATGAAATCGTCCGAAGGTTTTCGCCACTTCAAATGGAATTTGAAAACGCGTGCCATCTTCGGCGAGCCCGCGACGCACCGATGATTGCGTGACGTTAAAGATCACCCGCGGAAACATCGATACATCGAATCCGCTGTTGTCTTCGTCGAGAAAACGCCATTTCACCGCGGTTTCCGTTCCACCGAGTCCGCCGATTGGGCCGTGATCGTCTCGTTTCAACAGCACCGGCGCGGTTTGCAGTGTGAGTTGAATGTGCTCGCCGACACCGTAATTGAGATCGATCTCCGGCAAGTCGAGCGACGTTTCGTCAGAACGATGTTCAAATGCGGTGGCGAGATTGATTTCCCATTTGCCAGGTCCAGGTGTCCCAGGGTCATCCGTAATCATCGGCGGACCACCCTGCGCGCGTGCTAAGCCCCCATTGAGCGCGCAAATCACCAGTGCGCAGAATACTGCTCGCTTCGACTGATCACTTGTCACTTGTCACTGGTCACTTCCCCTTCGGTCCGTAAACAAGAAGCTTCAACGTGTTTGGAACGATTGTTGGCCTGGCTGGAGATGCGCCCGGCGAAGGTGACGGCGGTGGCTGAAACTGCGCGGTCAGCAAGTAAATCCGGTGTGTTTTCGGATCGATTGCCATCGTTCGCGCGCCGCGTTCCGTCTTCAACGTTTGCGTGACCGTCAATTTGTCCGGCGTTTCTTCTTTCGCGATAATCGTCGTGCCGTCGCCGCAGGATGCGAATGCGAGCTGGCTCGCATCGTCGAACGCGCACCCATCGGTGCCGGCGCCAATCGGCACAGTCGCAACAATCTTGCCGGTTTCGGTGTCGATCATGAGCATCATTTTGTTGTGGCAGCCGACGAACAATCTGTGATGGGCGAGATCAAACGCGATTCCTCCCGGTCCTTCGCCGGGCGCAACCGGCCAGCGCGCGATGACTTCGTGCTTCATCGTATCGATCACCGCGACTTCGTTCTTGTCCTCGAGATTGCAGTAAACGCGATGTGCGAGTCCATCCGCCGTCGCAAATTCCGGGCTGCCGCCGAGCGGAATCGTAGCAACCACCGTCGCCGTCTTAGCGTCAATCACGGTCGCTGAGTTTCCTTTGTGATTGAAGACGTACACTTCGCCGCGAAGAGGTTCGTAGGCGATCGCATCCGGCCCTTCGCCGGTATCCAGTTTCGAAATTGTTTTGAGCGTCGTTAAGTCGACGACACTGACTTTTGATTCTTTACCGTTCGATGAGAAGCCGCGCAGGAATTCATGCACCGGAAGAAACTCGTGCACGCCGGGTGTGTCCGTGATCTCCGTTCCGAGCAACGCATTCTTACTAAGATCAACAACTTGGACTTTCGTCGCGTGAGCTAAATAAAGACAACGGGATTCGTTATCGATAGTAAGGATGTCCCAGCCGCCTTCGCCGCCAATTGGGATTTGATTTAGAAAGTGGTACGGCTCGGCCGCGAGCGCGGCTGCGCAAATAAAGTCGAATATCAAAGTAACAATCAATGTTGGGCGCATTTTTAACATCAATCACTTCGCTGCGGTCAGCGTCTTTGCGGTGCCGAGTTCTGCGGAAGCGATTTCGATGTTTGTGCAACAAGCCGCACAAACGAAGAGCAATCTTTTCATAAATCAAGAAGGTGGACCGGCCGCTCCGCAATGCCAGTGCGGCTCGCACCGATGCTAAAAATAATGTGGCTCCGTCGCCACATTTAACATCGAGCAAGGGACTGCTCGATCCACCTTTCAGTCTCAGCGAGAAATAATCCGAAATCGTGAATGCCGAGCATCTTGGTTTTTGGAGTAAACTCAGCCAACTATGATCGAAAACGTTGGCGACACACAAGACCCGCCTTCGCCGAACGGCTACCGCGCGGCGGGTCGACATCGCGCGCCTTCGTTTGGCGAAGCCTTTCGGTTTTGGTTGAAACTGGGATTCATTTCGTTTGGCGGACCGACCGGACAGATCGCGATCATGCAAACGGAGTTGGTCGAGAAGAAAAAATGGATTAGCCAGTCGCGATTTTTGCACGCGTTGAACTTTTGCATGCTGCTCCCAGGGCCGGAAGCTCAGCAACTCGCGATCTACATCGGCTGGCTGTTGCACAAAATCCGTGGCGGCGTCGTGGCCGGCGCGCTCTTTGTCATTCCCTCGATCTTCGTCCTTTGGACGCTGAGTTACATCTACGCGGCGTTTGGAAATCTGCCGTGGATCGCGGCGATCTTTTACGGATTAAAACCGGCCGTCACGGCGATCGTTCTTGTCGCCGTCATTCGCATCGGCCGCAAGGCACTCAAGAACGAAGTGATGTGGGCGGTGGCCGCAATCGCGTTCGTCGCAATTTATTTTTTCAAAGTGCCGTTTCCCGCGATCGTGCTCGGAGCTGGCGCGATTGGTTTCTTAGGCGGAATATTGTGGAAACGTAAGTTCGCAGTCGCTGCTACTCATGACGAGAAGGGTAGATTGTCGGTTATCAGCGACGAGCAGGAATCGCCGCCACACACGCGACCAAGTTTCCGGCGCGCAGTTTTGGTTTCAATCATTTGTCTGATTCTGTGGCTCGCGCCAACGATTATCGCCGGGGCATTGCGCGGCTGGGACAGCACGCTCTTTAAGGAGGGACTGTTTTTCAGCAAAGCTGCTGTCGTCACATTCGGCGGCGCTTACGCCGTTTTACCTTACGTCGCCCAACAAGCGCTGTTTCATTATGGCTGGCTCAAACCTGGTCAAATGATGGATGGACTCGGGCTCGCCGAAACGACGCCCGGCCCGTTGATCATGGTTTTGCAATTCGTGGGGTTCATGGGCGCGTGGCAACATCCGGAAGGTATTTCGCCACTTGTAGCCGCGACTTTAGGCGCGCTCCTCACGACGTGGGCGACATTCACGCCGTGCTTTCTCTGGATTTTCGTGGGCGGGCCGCACATCGAGCAACTTCGCGGAAATCAAAGACTCGCCAGCGCGCTCTCGGCAGTGACCGCAGCGGTTGTCGGCGTGATTTTGAATCTCGCGGTCTGGTTCGGGTTGCACGTTTTCTTTCCGAACGCCGGGTTGGTCGATTGGTTCGCGATCATTCTCTGCATCGCGGCCTTTGTCGCGATGCTGCGCTACAAGATCGACATCATCCCGGTCGTGCTCGCGAGCGGATTACTCGGCCTGATTTGGAAATCCTTTGTTAGGTAGCGGTGGTTGATTCGCTTTCTCCCGAAAGCTCACCCTTAGGCTGCCCGTCCATGTCGGCGCCTCCCGGCACCTCCATTCACCGAACCGCCACCGGCGAGTCCGAGCGGGACTGGCACGTCAATCGCCCTTACCTGCCGCTGACGTGTGCAGGGCGATGCGGTTACCTTCGGAATCGATGATCACCGCGCGGAAGCCGTGTTCGCCGATTTGTTGGCGCTCTCGCAAGACTTTCCCGCCGTTCTTTCGGGCGGCTTCCACTGCCTCATTAAGCCGGCCTTCAGCCAGAAGATAAATCAGCGGCCCATTCGCCGATGGCCGATTATCGACGCCACCGCTGTCGCTTCGCACGCAAAGACAACCCGACGCGTTTTGTTCCTCGTGCGGAAGGAGTCCATATTCGATGCCGCCTTCCGACAACTTCTTTACTTCCTTGCCCAGCACAGCGGAATAAAACTTGATCGCGCGATCGAGATTTGTAACCGGGATATCCGTCCAACAAAGTGTGTCCGCGCTCATTTCGACATTGTAATCGTCAATTTTCTGCGGTCACTTCATTCCTCATCGTTATCGCACTTGAAAAAGGAGAAGGAAACGTCTGCGCCTGATCGATCCCGCATCGCGCTCTCTCCCGACGAGATGCGACGTTTCGGATATCGCGTGATCGATCTTCTGGTCGATCATTTTGCCAATCTGGAACGCGAACCGGTGGGCCAAAAAGGCGATCCGGCAAAGTTGCTTCCGTTATTCGATCGAGATCCGCCCGAGACTGGCCGCGACTTAAATGACCTGCTGGCGCAATTGGAACGCGATGTTTTGCCAAATAATCTGCATGTCGATCATCCGCGTTTTTTCGCGTTTGTTCCCGGCCCAAACAATTTCGTAAGCACCATGGCGGACGCGCTTGCCGCAGGGTTCAATGTCTTCAACGGGACGTGGCTTGGGGGCTCGGCCGCCGCAGCGGTTGAGATCGGAGTCGTGCAATGGTTGTGTCGCACCTGCGAATTTCCAGACTCGGCCGGCGGTTTGTTCGTCAGCGGCGGATCGATGGCGAACCTGACTGCGCTCGTGGCGGCCCGACACGCTTTGCTCAAAGATCGAATCGAAGGCGCGACTATTTATTTTTCCGACCAAACGCATTCGTCGGTTCAACGCGCCCTGCACGTGATTGGTTTCCTGCGCGAACAGATGCGGAAGCTTCCGAGCGACGAAAATTTTCGATTGTCGGTCCGAGATTTGCGGGCCGCGATCGCGGATGACCGGGCGAAGGGCTTGCGGCCGTTTTGCATCGTAGCAAACGCGGGAACGACAAACACCGGCGCGATCGATCCATTGCTCGAACTGGCTGAGTTGGCCAAGGACGAAAAAATGTGGCTGCACGTGGATGGCGCTTTCGGAGCGGCGGCCGTCCTGTCCGAACGCGGACGCATATTATTAAGAGGAATTGGGCGCGCCGATTCGATTTCGCTCGATCCGCACAAATGGCTCTTCCAATCGTTCGAGTGCGGCTGCGTTTTGGTAAGAAACGTCGCGTCTCTAAAATCGGCGTTTCAAATCAAACCGGATTACTTGCGCGACGTGCATCGCAACGACGCCGAGTTCAACCCCGGCGATCACGGCGTGCAGCTCAGCCGAAGTTTCCGCGCGCTTAAGGTTTGGTTGTCGCTCCAGACGTTTGGCTTGTCCGCGTTTCGTGACGCGATCACTCGCGGGTTCGAGCTGGCGGAAACAGCAGAGCGCGAACTTCGCGCGCGTAAAGGTTGGGAAATCTTGTCGCCAGCGCAAATGGCAACGGTGTGCTTTCGTTTTGGCAATAGCGACGAACTTCAGACCGAGCTGGTCGATCGAATGATGCGCGATGGTTTCGCACTACTGACGTCGACCAGTTTGCGCGGAGTCGCTTCATTGCGGCTGTGCACGATCAATCCGCGCACCACCGAGCAGGACATCGTCGGCACAATCGCGCGGTTAGATCAATTCGCGCGCAAGCACAGGTAGGGGCGATTGACCTCAATCGCCCGCGGGCGGTTCGGTGAATGGAGCCGGCGGGAGCCGAGCGACATAGACGGGCAAGCCCGTGAGGGTGAGCGAGTGGGAACGAGCGAATCAACCGCCCCTACCAATTATTCTCCAGTCGCGTTTTGGATTAAGACCAAAAGGACAAGCACGATTGACATAAATTAATCCTTATGGTGGACCGATCCCGCGCCGCTAACGTGTTTTTCGACAGTCGGCGGGTTTCCGGAGTAAACAACTTTACCGGCTCCGGTAATCGAGACCTTTAACGATTCGCTGACCGCCACTTCCGCTTTCGACGCTCCGGTTGAGGAAATCTCCGCCGTTTTGGTCTGCAGCGATTCCGCTTCCAATTTGCTGGCCCCAGTCATGTCGGTCACCAGGTCGTCCACGCTGCCTTCGAGATGGACTTTCGCCGCGCCGGTCGATTCGACCGCGAAACTGTGTCCGGAAAGCTGGTTTGCGGTCAGCTTCGCCGCGCCGGTCAACTTTGCGCCGGCTCGAGTTGAACTCGACACCGCCACTTTGATTCCGTGGCTCGACCACATATTTCCGCGTGAGTGGAGGCGCAAACGGTGGTCCTCGTTTTCGGCGGTGATGTTCGGAAGAAGATTTTGGTCGGTCGTGATCGTGACCGATGGCGGACCCTTAATCCATTCGATTTGAAATCCGCCGTCCGCTTCAATTTCGGAGAAATCAGAGACTGGTCGGGTGTCGTTGACGATGTGTCCGTTTCCCATGATGCCGCCGACGCGACAGCCTGCGATGAGGAGCAATCCGGGCAAAAGTGCGATGATGAGCGTTTTCATGGTGTGTGGTTCTCAGATGAGATGAAGCGAGCTTGAGCTTTGGATTCAAGAATTTTGCGGGTGGATCGGCCACTCGGTCGGGCGATGCTAAGATAGTGCGGCTTCGCCGCTAGAATCTAACATCGAGCGAGGGACTGCTCGATCCACCTATTTGACGATCTTGAATTTCACGGTGGCCGCAAGGGCGTCATCCAGATAGAATTCGAGGCGATAATCCCCCGGTGTCCAACCTGTTTCGGGCCGTGACAGCGCGAAACTGCCGCCTGAATTCGGGGCCGGAGCGGTAGTTTCCATTTCGTCGATTTGATAATTTGCGGAGACGTCTGCAACGTTCTCGGCAATGAAAACGGCGCGGATCTGGGCGTGATCGCGCAGGCCGCGCCCATGCCAGCGTGCATAAACTGCCGGCGCGCTATCGTTGAATTCGGTTTTGAATTCGCCGTGCGGTTCGCTCGATACGTCGCCCGAAAGTTTGTCAAATCCGACTAACGGACTTTTTTGCTCCCACAATTGGACCTTTGGCAGCTCCTTCAAGTTCATCCACGTTTTTTGAGCTGCGACGCCCGATTCGCCTTTCACCACTGTCGTCACTTTCACAAACCCGGTTCCCGGAACGAACCAACGGTCGATGGTCGCCGGCGCCGGTGATGTTTGCTCGCAATGAATCCGCCAGGCGTGAAATTTCCCCGCCGGAACTTCGATCTCTTCTTCGTCGGCGATTTCGTACTGCTGCTTCACCTTTGTGGCGCCGATTGTTCCGTCGAATGCCCACCGCTTTCCCTTTTCCAATGGAGTCTTCAGCATTATTTGCGGTGGAACTAGTTTGATGACGCCGCCGTGACCATCCGTTCGGGCCGGACAAATGATGCCCTGTTCTTCGATGGCGATTAGATCAACACTGTCCAGCGTTTCACCGCGGTAAATCTCAAGCTTCCGCAACTCTTTATTGTCAATCTTTTCCGTTCCACCCAGACGATAGGTCACGGCAACAATTTGCTGCTCGTTCGGCTCGGCTAAATCGAGACCGTCATTGGGTTTTTCCTGGATCAGCTCGTAATTCCAGCTTGTCCCTTCTTCCGTCGGGACCAGAGGTTCGGCGGCCAAGCCAATGACCGGCGCCAGAATCGTTGCCAGGATAAGAAATTTCATTCTCGGGTGAGACAGGCAGTTGTAACGAAAGTTCAATCGCTTCACCGTTAAATCCTAGTTAACGTCGCAGTCATGGGCTGTCGCGCGACGCGATTTTTCATTACGATTGTTGCCGCGCTGCTTGTTTCGGCGATCGTCGCCGCCGCACCGGACAGACATGTGGTGGTCGTGGTTTGGGACGGAATGCGCCCTGATTTTGTTACCGAACAAAACACGCCGAATCTTTGGAAGCTCGCCCAAAGCGGAGTTGTTTTTCAAAACAATCATTCGGTTTATCCGAGCGCCACGATTGTCAACGGAACCGCGATCGTTACCGGCGATTATCCGAACCACGATGGAATTTTGGCGAACTACGTTTATCGCGCCGACCTCGACGGGCGAAAATCGATTGATGTTGAGAATACGCAAGTCGTTCGCAAAGCGGACGAGCTCTCCGCTGGCAAGTATGTTGGCGTTCCGACAATCGCGGAGTTGCTTCATGCGCAAGGCGACAAGACAGCGATCGCTGCGGCGAAGACCGTCGGGCTTTTATTCGATCGACATAGCGATGACCGTCTCGGACAGGACATTTTCGCGGGAGAATCGACTTCGCCAGAGTCAATTAGTTCGATCGTAAAATTGCTCGGAGTTTTTCCACCGGCGACACGTGCCGCGGACCGTGACGCATGGACGGCGAAGGCACTGACCGATTTTCTTTGGAAAGACGGTATCCCGATTTTTTCATTGCTGTGGTTGAGCGAACCCGATGACACCGAACACAAGACGGCGCCCGGTGCGCCGCCGGCGCTCGCTTCGATAAAGTCGAGCGACGACAATTTGGCGCGTGTTCTCACCGCGCTCGATAAATCCAAGGCAAGATCGACAACCGATGTATTCGTGGTTTCCGACCACGGATTCTCCACCATTTCGCGCGCGATCGAGCTGCCGAAAATTCTCAAGCAAGCAGGATTCGATGCGGTAACGGAGTTCACGGATGAAGCAAAACCGGGCCAAATCATGCTGGCTGGAAACGGAGGCACGGTTTTATTTTACGTGATTGGTCATGATTCGGTGATCATCCGGAAGCTGGTTGAATTTTTGGAGCAAACCGATTTTGCCGGCGTGATTTTCACTCGCGAACCGATGGAGGGAACGTTCAACCTTGCCCAGGCCAAGATCGACAATTCGCAGGCGGCAGATGTGGTGATGGCTTTTCGTTGGACCGAAGGCAAAAATCAATTTGGTGTTTCGGGAATGATCGACGCTGACTGGCAGCGGGCGGCGGGAAAGGGGACTCACGCAACGTTGAGTCGCTTCGACATGCACAACACCCTGATTGTCGCCGGACCTGATTTCGGAAATGGCCTAACGAGTGAGCTGCCGAGCGGAAATGTTGATGTTACTCCGACGATTTTGTCTGTCCTCGGAATTCAGCCGCCGCCAAAAATGGATGGCCGTGTCTTATCGGAAGCGATGAAGAACGGACAAAACCCCAAATCCGAAACTCAAATGATCGAAGCCACCAAGAGGTTTTCAACGGGAACGTGGCGGCAACATTTAAAAATTTCGCGCATCGGGGAAACCATCTATCTCGACGAAGGCAACGGAGCATTCGAGAGGCAGGGTCCGACACCGTCGAAGTAAGGAAAAAACCGACCCAAAAAACAGGCGGATAATCAGTTGACTGGCTTTGATCCTGCTCGGATTAAGCCGCATGAAACAGCTAGTTCATTTAATGGGTGTCGTCTTCGCCTGCGGTGCGCTCAGTAGCGCGTTTGCAGGAACCGAAGCGTACAATGGAAAAGAAATGAAGCAGGTCGCGCCCGCGCCTCCGCCTGAATGTGATTTCACATGGACGGGCTTCTACCTTGGCGGTAACGCCGGCTACGGCTGGGGTCATGCCGACACGGATTTTGATCCGCGTCCCGATGCAGTCACGTTCGCTAATCTTGCCCCGACCAGACTCCGCCCCGATCCAGACGGATTCATTGGCGGTGGCCAGGCCGGTTATAATTGGCAATGGAACAAATGGCTCGTTCTCGGTCTGGAGACAGATTTTCAGGGAACCGATATTGAAGGACACGACTCGGCGAGTCCGATCATCCAGAACAACGGCACGCCGTTTCCTACTGCGGGGAGCTTTCTAGAAGCCCATGAACGCCTCCAATGGTTGGGAACCGCCCGCGGCCGCATCGGTTTCGCTCCAGTCTGCCGGCTCTTGATTTACGGCACCGGCGGTTTTGCCTATGGCAACGTTGATTATTCCGCCAATACTAACTTCAACAACGGAATCACCTACCCAGTCGATTTCACTGAAACCAAGACCGGCTGGACAGCTGGCGGCGGTATTGAGTACGCGATCAGCAATCATTGGACGATTAAAGCGGAGTATCTCCATTACGACCTTGGCGACGCGAACCGAACACAGAACAAGTTAATCGGTGGTGTTCCCCAGGGCCCGCCGTTCTTCGTTCACTACAACTTTGATACGTCGGGCGAAATTGTCCGCGGCGGTTTGAACTTCAAGTTCTAATCGTCCGGCCAAGTACGAATTCATCCACCGAGGTCGGACTCATTTCGGCCTCGGTGGTTTGCTGTACGGGAGAAATGATGGCGTCGGATGTCGCCCAAGATTAACGAAGGTCGAGGGGATTCAGGCGAAAACGGCTTGACCGCCCGGGGATTTTTGGCGAAAGACAGGCCATGAAACAGCTAACTTGCCTAACTATTTCCGCTTGCGCGACCCTCGCGCTTGCGATCAGCGCATTCGGTGGCCCTGAACCGTTGCCGAGTGGAAAAGAAATGAAACAGGTCGCGCCTGCACCTCCGCCTGAGTGCAATTGGACCGGGTTTTATATCGGTCTGAACGTCGGTGGCCAATGGGGTCACAGCGAGGACCGATCGATCGACGGTTACTTTGCCGGAGTTGACAACGTTCTATGGGGTTATGATGAATCGGGTGTCATTGCCGGTGGACAGATTGGTTATAACTACCAGTGGAACTGGCTGGTTCTCGGCGTTGAGGGTGACGTTGGCTATATGAACCTGGATGGTCGCGGGACTCCACTAATCGACCAGAGGCTTTTTGCATCGGACACGCATGGTGAAACCAATAGTGATTTCTATACAACGATTCGTGGTCGCCTTGGCATCGCCTTGGGTCATTGGCTCTTTTACGCCACTGGTGGTGGAATCGGCGTGAATTTAGAGACGCGCGTCATCGATGATTGCGACACTGCGCCCTGCGGCAACGAGTTGATCAACGCCGGGACAACTGACTTTAACTGGGGTTGGACTGGAGGCGGTGGCGTCGAGTACATGGTCGGCTGCCATTGGACCGTAAAAGCTGAATATCTGCGCTACAAACTGGACGACCAGGATTTCAGCGGAACCGGTGTCAACTTTGGCGGGCGCTTCCGCTTCACGGGAATTGGTACTGAAGGGAACATCGTCCGCGCCGGTTTGAATTATAAATTCTAATTTGTTAGGCAGAAATTACTTCGTTTGTACGGCTACCGCTTAAAAAGTTGCTAGGAAATGGCTTGACCACCTGCGGATTTTTGACGAAAAGGCAGGCCATGAAACAGCTAACTTGCCTAACTATTTGCGCTTGCGCGACCCTCGCGCTTGCGATCACTGCCTTCGGCGGCCCTGAACCGTTGCCGAGTGGAAAAGAAATGAAAGAGGTCGCACCTGCGCCTCCCCCGGAATGCGATTTCACCTGGACCGGCTTCTACTTCGGTGGAAACGCGGGTTACGGATGGGGTAGTGCCGATACGCATTTCGAGCCCCTTCCTGATCCGGTTTCGTTCTTTGCTCTGGAACCCCAGAAGCTTGAACCGGATCCGAGCGGATTCATTGGCGGTGGCCAAATCGGCTTTAACTGGCAATGGAACAAATGGCTGGTGCTTGGGATCGAGACGGATTTCCAAGGCACCGATATCGAAGGCAACGACCGACGACAGCCATTTGATGATATCACAGGCGCTATTGCGAATGGCGATCCGAATGTTTTCCTTGAAGCACACGAGCGCATGCAGTGGTTTGGATCGACCCGTGGCAGAATTGGTATTTCACCCTGGTGCCGGTGGTTGTTTTACGGCACCGGCGGTGTCGCATATGGCAATGTCGATTATTCCGCTAACACCAACTTCGATAACGGAATCACCTATCCGGTGAGGTTTAGTGAAACGAACGTGGGTTGGGCTGCGGGCGGAGGAATTGAGTACGCCATCGCCCATCACTGGACTGTCAAAGTTGAATATCTTCATTATGATCTCGGCGACCAGAGCCGGACTGAACCTCAACTGTTCAATGGTGTCCCAACGGGTTCCGGTTTCGCTGTTCGCTACAACTTTGATACGTCGGGAGACATCGTCAGAGGCGGTTTCAATTTTAAATTCTAATCACTTAGGCAATAGTTAAACAACGAAACCCTTCACCTGGTTGGTGAAGGGTTTTCGTTTGTACAGGGCTCGCCTAACGACGAAATAGGACTTGACCTTACGCGTCCTTGTTGCGAAAACCGCCCGTATGAAACAGCTAGCTTGCCTTTCTCTTGCGGCTTGCGCTTCCATCGCGCTTGCATTTACGGCGTTCGGTGGCCCTGAGCCGTTACCGAGCGGAAAAGAAATGAAACAAGTCGCACCGGCGCCTCCGCCGGAATGCGATTTCACCTGGACCGGATTCTACTTCGGTGCAAATGCGGGTTACGGCTGGGGGAACGCCGATACAGATTTTGATCCGCTTCCCGATGCAGCAACATTTGTTAATCTTGCTCCCACTCGTCTGGAACCAGATCCCAGCGGGTTCATTGGCGGTGGCCAGATTGGCTTTAACTGGCAATGGAACAAATGGCTCGTGCTTGGAATCGAGTCGGATTTTCAAGGAACTGACATCGAGGGAAGCGAGACGGACAGCCCGATTATCCAGAACAACGGAACGCCATTTTTTAATGCAGACAGTTTCCTTTTTGCGCACGAGCGCATGCAGTGGTTTGGGACGACGCGTGGAAGAATTGGTATTTCACCGTGGTGCCGCTGGCTGTTCTACGCCACGGGAGGCGTTGCCTACGGCAATGTCGACTATTCGGCGAGCACGAATTTTGCCAACGGAATCACTTATCCCGTTTCGTTTACGGAAACGAATGTCGGCTGGACTGTTGGCGGCGGAATTGAGTACGCCATTGGCCATCACTGGACCGTAAAGGCTGAATATCTCTATTACGATCTGGGCAACGAGGATCGGACGCAGAATCAGTTGTTCTTTGGCGTCCCGCAGGGGCCTCCGTTCTTTGTGCACTACAATTTCGAGACAAGCGGCAATATCGTTCGTGGCGGTCTCAATTTTAAATTCTAATCACTTAGGCAATAGTTAAACAACGAAACCCTTCACCTGGTTGGTGAAGGGTTTTCGTTTGTACAGGGCTCGCCCTAAACGAGCTTCGTGACAAATAGGACTTGACCTGACCCGTCGTTCTTGCGAAGAAACCCCGTATGAAACAGCTGACTTGCCTTTCTATTGCGACTTGCGCGTCCATCGCGCTTGCGCTTACGGCGTTTGGCGGCCCCGAGCCGTTGCCGAGCGGAAAAGAAATGAAAGAGGTCGCTCCGGCGCCCGAGCCGGAGTGCTTTAACTGGAGCGGCTTTTATATCGGCGCCTTTGGCGGATACAAACATGCGGCCGTCGATACCACACTGGATCCGACCGGGGACTGGAACCTCTTCCCCCTCGATCAGACTAACATTAGACTTCATTCGGCTGACAACCTCGATACTAACGGCGGCGAAGTCGGCGGTCTGCTTGGATTCAATTTCCAAAGGGGCTGCTGGGTTTTCGGTGTCGAAGCCGACGGGGGCTACATGTTCCTGCGCGATTCCTCTGATTCCGGTACATTCGTCAACCCCTCCGACCCCGCCATTAGCGACAAGAGCATCCAGCAGGCGTTCCGAACAAATTATTTGGTCACAATTGGTCCACGTCTCGGCTACGCGATTGGGCGCTGGTTGCCTTACGCGACCGGCGGGGTGGCTTTTGGCAATTTCGAGTACGAGTCGAGGCTTCATAACGTAAACACGTCCGGCGCAGGCTTCTATCTTTCGGGCGACGAACAAGAGGACACCAATATTGGCTGGTTCCTAGGCGGCGGCATGCAATGGGCGTTCACGGATCACTGGAGCATTCGGTTTCAATATGAATACATCGATTTGGGCGATGTGAGTTTTAATTCGCCGGGAAGCGCCCCCTTCGTCGACTTTTCGACGCATAATCGCGCGGAACTTCGCGAGCACAACGCCAGTTTCGCGTTGATGTATAAGTTTTAGCTGTTAGGCCAAGATAGAATTTTCTTATCACCGAGATCGGCTTGTCCGGTCTCGGTGATTTGACGTACAGCCAACGACCTTGGTAGCCTCGGTCTTGTGCTGGGTGTGGCGAGCAGGATAATCACGATAATCGCGCTTTGTCTGGCGGTCGGCGGACAATGGTTTGCTCTGCAATCGGTTGCCTGGACCGCAATGATGGTCCGGAACGCGAAGCAGGTGTCGTTTTGCGAAGCCGTGAAACGCACCTTTGACGGCGCGCATCCGTGTGCGCTGTGCCATGTCGTGAACAAAGGAAAGGCATCCGAGCAAAAGCGCGAAATGCAAACGTCGTTCGCAAAAATCGACATCGTCTGCGTCTCCAGCAAGATTCCCTTATTGCCACGTCAAATTTCGTTCGAATATGTCACGAGTAACAGCCGGCTTTCTGAAACCGATTACTCGCCCCCAGTCCCGCCGCCGCGCCCAGAGTTCGGCTGATCACTGAATCGAACGGAGGTGGCAGCGTGCGAGTGCACGCCTCGTTGTCTCACCGCATTCGGTGGTAAAACACGGTTCGCCGCGGCGATCCGGATTCTGGAGAACTTAATGAACAAACTATTTTATTTCTTTCGGCTGTTGAGCGTTTACGCCATCGTGCTCGCTACGCTATCAAGAGCCCGCACGGCCTGGGGCTGTGCGTGCGGCTGCGATATCTTCGATGTGGGAACTAGCGCGATGTTCCCAAACCACCCGGGTGGCATGATTTTCGTCGACTACGATTTTCAGGATCAGAACCAGAACTGGAACGGAACTTCAACGGCACCTACTTCGCACAACGACGATAGGGAAATCAAAACGGACTTCACCGATCTTGGCTTCCAATATCTGTTTAACGCCACTTGGGGTGTCCAGGTCGAGGTGCCATACGATTTTCGATCCTTCAACGCGAAGAATGACGCCGGGAAGATCGTTACCGATCGATGGAGTCAATTTGGCGACGTCCGTATTGAAAGCCTTTATACCGGATTTTCACCCGATCTCTCCGCAGGGGTGAATCTTGGGATTAAACTGCCGACCGGGGACTACAAATTCGATCCGAAACTGGTGGACCGTGACACTCAGCTTGGGACCGGAAGTACGGACATTCTGATGGGCGGTTTCTACCGCCATCATGTGAGTCTTCGCGCGAAGCTCTTCTGGTTCGCGCAAACTGAATTGGATTTGCCTGTTCTGACCCAGGAGCATTACCGCCCTGGGCTGGAACTCGATAGCTCTGTCGGAATGTACTTTGGTGGATGGAGTGTTGGTCGTGTTAAGGTTGCTCCCGTTGGACAAGTTATAATCTCGGAGCGCACGAGCGACGGCGGCGGTGCTTCCGCGCATCCGGTCGGTTCAGGTTTCCAACGGGTTCTCCTATCACCCGGAATGGAAGTCGACGTTCGCCCGCTCAAATTCTACGTCGACGCAGAGCTTCCGGTGTATCAGAACTTCACTGGCAACCAGGTGGCGGCGCCAGTTTTGATCAAAGCAACGATTGCCTACGAATTTTGAAAATAGGAGTCGATCTTCCCACATTGATTGACAACACCGCTTTCCAGATCGTGCCCGATTATCGAGTCCGAGGCGGCATATAGTTCCACTTCTAGACCGCAGTCAGGATAACGCCTTGCTCACGAGGCGGGTATCTGGCAAAAGCACGCGGTGAATTCAATTAAAGCGTTTCGCAACATCATGGCCGCGTGCTTATTGGCGGGAATCTGCGGATCTGTCATCGCCCAAAACACCGCCAGCCTTGATGACACCGCACGCCTGCTGGCCGGTATGCCAGTGACTGGTCCGCTGTCCGGATTCACCCAGGACCAGCGTTGGAAAGGGCACGCGGCCGCGATGGATAATGCGTGGAAAACAAAAGAGTATTTTCAACTCGGGCCGATCGCGACGTGGATGGGCTCGCACGCGCCGGAGTGTTATCGCAGCGGCGGCACGATGTATTACATGTTCAGTGGTCCGGATTTTCTTTACGCCTACGCATTTTTCCCGAACGCGAGCACTTACATTCTGGCCGGTCTCGAGCCGGTTGGGCAGGTGCCGGACGTCGCGCGAATGAACCCGGACACCTTGAGCGCGAACCTTGGCGCGTTGAGAAACTCAATGACTACCCTGTTGGTCACGCATTATTTCGTGACCGAGGAAATGAAGGCGTCGCTTGGTCGAAGTAATCTCGGCGGCACGGTCCCGATTCTTTACGTGTTTCTGGCGCGGCTCGGCTGCACCGTTCTTGATACAACTTTTGTTCACAGCCCTGCGGATGGGGTTCGGATCACGTTCAGTCACAATGGCCGTACCCAAGCTCTTTATTATTTCAAAACAGACTTGTCCGGCGGCAACAGCGCTTTTCTTCGCTGGTGCGCCGCGCGCGGGCCAGGCGTCAGCCTGGTCAAGGCGGCATCGTACCTCATGCACGGCGAAGGTTTCTCCGGCGTCCGGGACTTCCTGCTTGGTCATAGTAGTTGCATTGTGCAGGACGATTCCGGAATTCCGTTGCGCGGCTTCAACAAAAACTGGTCGCTCGAGTTTTACGGACGCTTTATTCCGCACGGAGAGAAGTTTGGGAAGTACGATCAATCAGCGCTCGCTGAAATTTATCACCGAAGTCCTCCACCTCCTGAGCTTGGCTTTGCCTTTGGATATTGGTGGCAGGCCGAACGCGGACTACTGATTCTCGCCCGTCACAAGTAATCAGGAAGCAGGGTCATTATTCCGACCCGGACCGGACGGCACGATAGTGTAATCAGCTGGAACCGACGTTCTTTCGACCCGGAGCCTACGGGGTCCGGTACCTTTTTGTCATTTGCGGTTTTCCTTTAGCAGAAATGCGAAAGCTCCGAGGGCAATTTCTCCTCGGTCGAGCCCCTGAAGCGGAGGGTCCGAACCTTTTGACAGTAACTGCACCTACGCGGGGTTAGCCGAGTCCAACGAGCTCTCCGCTTTTTCCTGCGGTCGAATGCAGGATTCGCTTCTCACTCGAAACCGGTAAGTCGATCGCTTCCTTAACATGACATTTGCCCTGGTTCGGCAGTACACCCATGCCGCTGTGAGGAAGGACCCAAACGCCGGCGTCTTCGTCGCGACAGTAAAGGACAATTGCGCCTTCCCGGGTAACAGCATAGTAAAAGCTTCCTTGGGAATGTTCCTCAATGAGCCGGAGAAAGTTGGCCTGCCACGGATCGCCTTCGAAATCCAAGAGGTTCCCGTTCACGACCTTCTTTAGCTCCTCCAGTGTGATCTCTCGTAAAGACTGGTGCACCGCTTCCCGCCGCTCTTCCTGAAGGGTTTCGGAGTCCACGAACTTGTCGAATGGCATACCGGCTAGCTCCTTTCACGATTCGTTGGGCGTTAGGAGGGTTGCTTCGCAGCAAATAGTCGAACCCAATCTGGGTTCCGCCGTTTCTCGCGTTGCTGATGACACGGCTGGTTGCAATTGCTGCTCGGGTGCAGACTTCTTTCGCGCGGTCAGCTTTTCGACGACGTAGAATGTTACCGGTACCAGGAAGATCGCGATTCCTGACGCCGCCATCATTCCTCCGATAACGGTCGATCCAAGCACGCGTCGCGCGACCGCGCCCGAACCAGTGGCAAACCACAACGGCAAACATCCGCAGATAAAGGCGAAGGATGTCATCAGAATCGGACGCAAACGTACGCGCGCGCCTTCGAGCGCCGCATCGAGTAAGGACTTGCCTTTTTCGTATTCAGCCTTGGCAAACTCGACAATGAGAATCGCGTTTTTAGCTGCAAGGCCTACGAGCATGATCAGGCCGATCTGGACGTAGACGTCATTTTCCATATGGCGCAAGAACAGAGTTACAAATGCGCCGAAGACCGCGATCGGTGTGGTAAGTAGTACGCTGAATGGTAACGACCAGCTTTCATACAGTGCGGCGAGAATGAGGAACACAAACAAGATCGACAACGAAAAGATCGCCAATGGCGAAACACCATTCTGCGCCTTCTTTTCCTGGAACGACATGCCCGTGTAATCGTAGCCCATTTCCGGCGGCATCGTTTCCCGGAACGTTTCTTCGAGAGCTTTCATCGCTTGCGCCGAGCTGTAGCCAGGCGCAGCGGCGCCGTTGATTTGCGCGGAGCGATATTCGTTGAAGCGAAACGTAAACTCCGGGCCGGTGATGCTCTTGATCGTTGCCAGCGAATCGAGCGGAACGGAATCGCCGTTTGCGTTGCGCACGTAGAATTGACCCACATTTTTCGCGTCGGTGCGGTAGTCGCCTTCCGCCTCGATGTAGGTTTGCCAAGTTCGTCCGAAGCGGTTGAAGTAGTTAATGAAGTAACCGCCCATGAAGGTTTGGAGCGTTGCGTAGAGCTGACTGATGTCGACCCCTTGCTTCAGCACCTTGTCTCGATCAACATCGACGAAGAGCTGCGGCACGTTCGGTAGAAAGGTCGAGAACAGAGCGGTGAGCTCCGGACGTTTGCGCGCAGCAGCCATAAACTTTTCGAGGTTATCGCCTAGGAACTTGACGTCCTTACCGGAACGATCCTCCAGAAGAAAAGTAAAGCCGCCGGATGTGCCAACGCCGGGAATAGCAGGCGGCGGAAAGGCAAAGGCAATGCCCTCGGTAACGCCAGCCAGTTCCTTGTTCAGCTGCATTTTTATAGCTTCGTATTGTTCCTCCGGCTTCTTGCGTTCCTCCCAAGGTTTGAGAGTGACGAAGAAAAAGGCGCTGTAAGTATCCTGCACGACGCTGAGCAGACTGAAGCCCACTACTGTGGTCGTATATTTCACGCCCGGAATTTTGTTGAGAGCTTCTTCGATTTTCCGGGCGGCTTGGTCAGTGCGCTCAAGCGACGCAGCATCGGGTAATTGAAGCGCCACGTAAATATAGCCCTGGTCTTCTTCCGGAAGGAAACTTTTCGGCAATTTAGCGCCGAACCAGCCCGTGCCGGCAAAAAACAGGGCCAGTAACGAGAGAGTTAGGACGCTTTTACGGATCGCCTGTCGCGACCAACTAACGTAGCCATTCGTTAGGCCGCTGAAGGCGCGATTGAAGCCACGGAAAAACCAGCCGAGCGGACCCCGGGCTTCTTTGCGCGGGCGAAGTAGCAAAGCGGAAAGTGCGGGACTAAGTGAAAGCGCATTGAAAGCCGAAATGATGACGGAGATTGCAATGGTCAAGGCAAACTGCTGATACAGCTTACCGGTGATCCCGGGAAGGAACACGGTTGGTATGAATACAGCGGCTAGAACACACGCAACGCCGACAACAGGTCCGGCAACTTCGCGCATTGCTTGCCGCGTCGCTTCGAGCGGCGACATACCCTTTTCAATGTGATGCTCGACTGCTTCGACGACGACAATGGCATCATCCACCACCAAGCCGATGGCTAACACCAGGCCAAAGAGCGACAGCGTGTTGATCGAGAAGCCGAATAGTGGGAACAGAATGAATGTTCCAATCAGCGAGACTGGCACAGCGCACAGTGGAATGATGGTCGCGCGCCAACCTTGCAGGAAGACGAAGACGACAACTACGACCAGCGCGATTGCTTCAATTAACGTCTTGACGATGTCGCGCATGCCTTCGCGAACCGAATCGGTCTGGTCGAGCGAGACCGCGTAATCCATGTCCGCAGGAAAACGCTGCTTCGCTTTTTCCATGAATTCACGGACGGCTTTCGAAGCTTCTACCGCGTTACTGCCGGGCAATTGATATAGACCGATCGCTGCCGCAGGTTGGCCATTGAGCCGGCTTTCCAAGTTATAGGTTTGCGCCCCTAGCTCGATGCGAGCCAGGTCTTTGACTCGCACAAACGAGCCATCTGGATTGGCTCGAATAACGATGTTGCCGAATTCCTCCGGCGTGGACAGTCGACCTTGGGCGCGCACTGTGTAAGTAAACTTCTGTCCAGTCGGAATAGGCGCTCCCCCGATCTGTCCGGCAGGGTTAACATTGTTTTGCTTCTGCACCGCGCCGATGATGTCGGTTACAGTAATGCCAAGCTTGGCGAGCTGATCCGGGTTGACCCATAGTCGCATCGCATATTGTCCGGCGCCGAACACCTGCACGATTCCGATGCCTGGCAAGCGCAGTAACTCATCCACCAGGTTCACGTAAGCGTAGTTAGCCAGAAAGATCTTGTCGTACGTCTTGTTAGGCGAAGTAAGAGCAAGAACCATTAGTGGCGACGCAGCTGACTTCGAAGTGGTGACGCCGAAGTTGTTGACGTCCTGTGGAAGCTGCGATTGCGCCTGTGAGACGCGCAGCTGCGTCAGGATCTGGTCGGTGTTCGGCTCGGTGTTAACATCGAAATCAACGAACATCCGCATGTCGCCATTGTTGGCGTTGACCGAATACATGTAGTTCATCTTGTCGACGCCACTCATCTTCTGCTCGATGGGAGCGGCGACTGATTGCTCGATGGTCAGCGCATCCGCGCCGGTGTAGTGGGTCAGGATCTGGATTTCCGGCGGAACAATGTTTGGATACTGCGCAATCGGCAAAGTGATGAGACAGATGGCGCCAACGAGCACCATGAAAACCGCGATGACAATGGCGACGATAGGGCGCCGAATAAAAAACTCAGACATGGGCTTAGCGCTCCTTTCCTGAATTAATGGTTGCCGAAGCCACCTGCGCGACTGCCGGCACCCACTGTTTTACGACGACCGGGCTGCCCGGCCTGACCTTTTGGAAGCCTTCAACGATAACTTTGTCGCCTGATTTCAATCCGGCGGTGACTTCCCAAAGCGCACCGAGTCGCTCGCCCATTTTGACTGGCCGCATGTCGGCTTTGTTCGTTTGATCGACAACCATCACCAACTGGTTGCCTTGCAATTCGCTTACCGCTTCCTGTGGGATTACGAGCGCCGCCGTTTTGGTTTCAACGGTGGTGCGCACTTTTCCGAACTGGCCGGGGCGCAAAAGATTTCCCGGATTCGGAAAGGTAATTTCCATTTTGATGCTTCCGGTCTTCGCGTCGAGATTTCGATCTTCCGCGTAGAAGCTTCCCTTTTCCGCAAACGGGGTCCCGTCTGCTAGAATCAATTCGAACTCGAGTCCGCTCAGATAGCGGCCGCGTTCATCTGGATCGCGATGTTTTCTGAGAAACTCGGTGAATCCCTGTTCGCCAAGGCTCACTGTTGCTTTGATCGGATCGACCTGTGATACTGTTGTCAGTGTACCGGTCGAGGGACCGACCAAATCGCCTACCTGCGCCGTCGCGATTCCTGCGACTCCGTCAACCGGAGCAGTAATTTTCGTGTAACCAAGGTTGAGCTCAGCCGTTTTTACACCGGCTTCGTCCGCGTCAACATTGGCTTTGTTCGACGCCGCCGCTGCAATCGCGGCGTCTCGCTCCTGCGCACTGATCACCTTCTCGACAAATAACTGCATCGCGCGCGTCTGATCTGCGGATGCTTTGAATTGCATCGCTTTGTCTCTTTCAAGATTCGCTTTCGCCTGGGCCAAAGAAGCTTCGAATGGCCGCGGATCGATCTGGAAAAGCAAGTCGCCCTTTTTGACGACGCTGCCTTCCTTGTAATCGCGCGAGACGATGTAGCCTTGCACCTGCGCATTGATGTTCGCGTTGATGAAGCCGTCGAGGGTCGCGACGCCTTCTTTTACCACCGGCACATCGCGCGGTGTGACAGTTGCGACGACAACCGTCGGCGGAGGGGGTCCGGTTTGTTCTACTTTACGCGAGCACGCTGTTAGGCATGTCGCGAGGATGATGAGTGGTGTTGCCCACGCAGTTTTTGTTTTCATGTCCAAAGTGTCGCGCCGAGCACGGTGTTTTGAGAAAGACCATGTTTCTTCCCTCAGCATGCTCGTTGGGCATGCTTTCCTTGCACCTGGCAGGTCCGCGTCTTGAGTTTGATTTCTCATCGGTGTCGTGACCGGTTGTGTTAGTTGGTCCAAAGTCCGAGCCACTCGACAATGAGAACCGTTGTTAGAGCCAGCCACGGAATCAGAATCACTTCGACTCGAATGTGTCGGACTGCCTCGGTATCCTGCTCAACCTCTGGGTCGCGGCCAAAGAGCCACCGCCACTGCCGAACTATATAGGCACCAGCGAGTAGATAGATGATGAGGAATAATCCTCCGACAATTCGTAACGCCGGAACAGCAGCGGGATTAATCAATGCGATCATAATTCCTTTCGGGTTTTGTTGTTTTATTCATGACCACAGCGTCGCTTCGAGGGTGCTATTTCGGGAAAGACTATGTTTCTTGCCTCAGCATAGCCGGCAGGCATACCCTTATGGGCGCATTGGAACTGAGGCACCTGCGTTACTTCGTTGCGGTGGCCGAGATGGAAAACGTCTCGCGTGCCGCGATGCAACGATTGCACGTGTCGCAGCCGTCCTTGAGCCGCCAGATTCGCGATTTGGAGGATGAGATCGGCGTCCAGTTGCTCGAACGCACCGCGAAGTCAGTAAAGTTGACCGAGGCTGGACGTGCTTTCCTTAATGAAGCGCGCGCGATTCTAAAACAGACCGAGGACGCAGTCGGGAACGCCCGCGCGATTGCCGGCAAGCGCGAGGCGGAGCTGCACATCGGCGATTGGCCGCTGGCGAGCGGCCGGATCATGCCCACGCTTCTTCGTGCGTATCAAAAAGCGATGCCGAACGTGAAGGTGAAGGTGCACGATTGGCCAGTCGAAAAAAATATCGCCGGAGTGCGCGATGGTCGGTTGCAACTTGCAATCATCCTTCCGCCGCTCAAAGCAAACGCGCTCGATGAGCTCCGGTTCGAACCATTGTTTACCGGCCGGGTTTGTCTGGCCGTTTCATGCGATCATCCATTCGCGGCGCGCCGGTCGGTTTCGTTAGCCGATGCGGCGCGGGAACCGTTCATCGGGCTGACGCGCGAGGAATATCCACGTTACCTGGAGTATCTGAGTGCAATTTTCGCGCGCGTGAACGATAAGCCGCGGCTCGTGGAGGAGCATGACGGCTGGTCCGGTGTTTTTTCCGCGGTTAGCGCCGGGACAGGAGTGGCCCTGACGTCGGATGCGTTCAATTACGCGTTCGACGATCGTATCAAACTCGTGCGTCTGACGCCTGAACCGAAACGCGTCACCGTCGGAATCATTACGCGAAAAGGGAAACTTGGCCCAGCGGCGGCGAAGTTCTGCGAGTGTGCCAAAGAGGCGTTCGCAGCGGTTCGTTAGGCTTGCGCGAGCTACTAGAACGTCGTGTGCAGCGATCGGATCTCAGCACGGCACGCTTCGGCGAAGCCCCGAAGCGGATCAGTCTTAGCGCCATCGCGCACCAACGCGCGCATTTGTTCGAGCGAAAGGTTTGGCGCGAAGTATTGTTCCGCGATCGATGCGAGGGCTTGTTCCGCTTCGTGAAGAACGGCGTCCGACGCGCAAATCCGGATGCGGTTCAGCAACGCGTAGATCGACAATAACGTTTCCGATTTGTCGAGCGTATTCTCAAATGAATGGAGTGCGCGAGCTGAACACTCGTTGATGAATTCGCCGTAGAGACTTTCCCGCTTACTCGTTTCCCCGGCGAGCAATTCACGTCTGTTTAGTGTTCTTTGAGTGATCCAGGCCGTCGCCACCGTGGCAGAGCCGCCAACCAGCGATCCAAGCACGCCGGCCATTCCGCTAAGAATTGTTGTGTCCATGGCTACGCGACCTTGTCTTGTGACGCGAAACTGCCCGCGTTAATTTCGCTGGAGCCGATCGGTGGAATTGCTTTTCGTTCGGCGTGAATGCGAGTCCATCGTTCGCTGAGCTCTTCGACGTCGCGCAAGGTGATCATCTGTTCGATGTCGCGCCCGAAGAGAAGATCCAGAGTCCATGCCATCATCACGCGCACTTTCTTCACGAGCCGCGGCAGTTTCGCCAGATATACGCTCCGCCACATCCACCAGGCGACGAAACCGGAGAACTTGAATCCGAAGAAACTCGCCACGCCGGTATGATGTCCGATACTCGCGAGCATACCCATGGTTCGATATCGAAACGGTTGCAGCGGTTGCCCCAGAATTGTGCGCTCGATGTTTTTCGCTGCGACAATCGCTTCACGCATTCCATGCTGCGCCGTAGGCGGGAAAAAGATCCCGGTTTCGTATCCGTCGGGAACCGCCGCACAATCGCCCGCTGCCCACAATCCAACGAAGCTCGGAACCTGGAGATATTCATCTGCCACAATCCGACCTTTCTCTTTCGCGCACGGCAAACCCGCGACCACTGGACTGGGTTTCACCCCCGCGGTCCAAATGAGTGTCGCGGTGGAAATCGAGATGCCGTTGTTGAGAGTAACGGTCCAGCCATCGTAACTCGCCACGCGCGCACCTTTGATCACTTCCACTTTGCGCTCGCGCATTTTCCGCTCCGCGTAACGACCAAGCTCTTCGCCTAACTCCGGCAACAAGTATTCGCCCGGATGAATGACCACGACGCGAATTTCCTCGTCGCCCACATGCGGATAGAACTTGGCTGTCTCGCGCACGAAATCGTTTACCGCGCCGGCCGTTTCGGCCCCGGCAAATCCGCCGCCTGCGATGACGAACGTGAGCCATTGCCGTCGCGCGGCCGCATCGCGTTCCAGCGTCGCTTCTTCCAGGAACGCCACCATCCGATTTCGCAACAGCGCCGCATCACTGAGGTTCTTCATCGTGACGGCCCAATCGCGGATCCCGGCGTTGTCGAAGAAGTTTGTCTCCGAACCAAGCGTGAGCAGCAAATGATCGAATTCGAACTCGAGCTCACGGCGCTCGAGTCCATGCACGCACCGAACTTTGCGCGCGCCAGGATCGACATCTAGCACATCGGCTTCGATCACATTTACATTACGCAGAATGCGGCGCAGCGGGTTGACGATGTCGCCGGGGGCAAGATCGCCCGCCGCGACTTCATGCAACATCGGCGTGAACAGAATAAAATTCTCCCGCGCGATCAGCGTCACTTCGACATCCGGACGTCGCGCGACATGTTTGTCTAAATATTTGGCCGCGTAAAGTCCGGCGAATCCTCCACCCGCGATTACGATTTTGGTCTTTTTCATGCGAAAGTATTCGCGCGACGCCGCGCTGTTGTGAAAGACTCTCTTTCTTCTCTCAGCATAGGTCACAGGCATGGTGATTACCTTTGCGCGAGTGACGGAACCTCGTTCGTGCGCTTCTCGCGATTCAGCTCCAGGCGAAGAATGCGTATGACCTCGTGTTGAGCATCGCGGTTCTCGCAGACGCCGTGTCCACTGTGAACGACGAGTTCTGACGCGGCGCCGTCGAGGTGTGAGCTCGAGTACGGGACAACGCCATCGCTGCTCGTTTCAACTGCGCCGCCATGATTCTGTCCAATGATGCTGTGAAACGGCACCTCGATTGGAAGATCGACAAGTGCTTGCAGCGCCGGATCGCGAGGCGAAAGGGTGTGCACGGAAGAGAAATTCATCTCGCGATCGAACGCTTTCGCGGCCGGAGTGGCGGCATCCTGATTCGCTGACACGATGCCGACAATGTCAGTCTGTAAACTCTTCGGCAGACGAATGAGCGATGCGGCGATGTGACCGATCCAGCTCTCGGCCAAAGTGCTACCGCGATGGGGAGTCGCTACGAAGATGGCGCGAACGACGCGCGGGTTCCGGCGAAAACGCAGTCCATCAGCGAACCGGCGAATGACTTCCTTGTCACCGCGCAATCGCTGCGACGGCACTACAAACAACGAGTTCCACAACTTATCGCCGCTTGAGCTAACCAATGTGTGCACACTCAGGCCACCCATGCTGTGTCCGAGAACAACGATGTGTTTCGTGGCAAAATCCTGATCGTGCGGGTCGACATTGCGAATCGTCTTCTCCAGTTCCTGGCGCAAGCGGAGTGCGTTGAACAACACCGGCGTGCCCGTGCCGTACAAAAATGTCCAAACTTGAAAATGCGCGGTCACCTCCGGGTCGCGCCGCATCGCTTTCATCAGATCGACAAACGCAAACGGGGTCGATTGCAGACCCGGAACTACCACCACGATTGCCTTGTTCGGATCGTATGGCTCGGTCAGGAAAATTCCCGATCGCTCGCGCATCGAGGCAGGCCGAAGCATGTTCCGAAAACCATCGCGTGCGACGTGTCGACCGCGGCTCGACATCGCTTCGATCGGTGTGGCATCGTCGCGGTCGAGCGAAAATGTCGATCCATTCAGTTCGATAGAAGTTTTCGAAGTAATGAGGGAAAGATGTGGTTCGCCGTTCACGCGCCTGTACAAAGCCGTCGCGGAACATGAGAGCCCGTCGCGCGGATAGAGAGGCGCGCGGCCCGTGTCGTAATCGAGCAACATCGGAATGCCAACTCCTGCAGATTCGTTAGACCGTCGCGATCGAGACGCGAGATGGTAACGCGCGAGCGGCAGCTCTGTTTTCGGCTGGTCAAGTCTAACGTGAATAGCATCGAGCTGACTGCGAACCTGGTCAGGCGTCTCGCCGTCGATCTGCCGTGCGATCGACGCGACCGCATCGTTGTAAGCCGTGACGTGATAGGCGTCTAACGTTCGGTAGGCTGCGTCCGCGTGTGCGATTTGCTGATCGATTCGATTTGACGATGTCGAGCGGAGCGATGTGCAGCCAGCAAACAAGACGAGCGCAAGCAAACTCGCGTTCGTTTTTGCCAGCCGGATGAATTTCGGAGTCATATGACAGCTAGTGCGCGTTTGCGCGCTCGAACGTCAGGAAGAAGCTAAGCAATTGAGCGAAACGACTATCGTAGTCATCACACTTTGGGCAGTTGCCATCGCGTTCGATCCAGTCCGGATGCTGCATGAGGAGCGCGTCGTGCATTTGGCGTTGCAGCGCGACATACGCCGGAGCTTCGACCGTCAGAGTAGGAAGAGAGGTCATGTTCATTGCTTAGCACCAGATGTTCTCGCGCTGCGGAGTTGGATTGAAGATCCGATTCCAACTGCTGCCCGAGTTAAAGATCGACATGTTCAGCACCAGCATCGGGTCGTGCCGAAGCCGGCGCGCGCGGAACCACTTTCGCGATTTCTTCTGATATTTGGTATGCATACGATTATTTTCTTTCGTTAGGCTGCTCGAGGTTGGTAGCGAACAGCGCCAACACCAACGCCCAAAAGATTGATATCGTGATCATGGTTGGTCCTCCTAGCCGGCCGCACTCTCTGTTAGCACCGACTGCGTCGGTGCAAAGCTCAAGCGCAACTTTCGAACGACGAGTCCGGAAAGTGTTTCCGGTCCGCGTTGCTGCCACTCGGCGACGAGCTTCGAGGGACGAGCGCGTCCCCACTCGAATGGTGGAATTGTTGACTGCGGATTCATGTGACATTTTGAATTTTTCATGTCGATATCATGCGACCGAAACACGCTAATGGTGAAAGACCATGTTTCTTCTCTCAGCATGCCCGAGAGGCATACCGCACCGCGCAGGAATGGCTTCATCTGCGCTTAGTCGGAGGGCGTTGACTTCCGGGGCGGCGTTAAGAATTTGGACGTGACGAACGAAGCGCTTTGAGAATGCGCCGAGAGTCCGCGACTTTTTGTAATACAAAAACCCCGGAGCCTACGGGGTCCGGTACCTTTTTGTCATTTACGGCTTTCCCATAGCCGAAACGGAAAATCTTCGAAGCTGATTTCTCCTGGGTCGAGCCCCTAAAGCGGAGCATTTGGAACCTTTTTGCCATTCGCTGTCAGGCAACGGGAAAATTGCGCCTTCGCCGACCGATGAGTTTGAGCCATCACCCAAAGGCGCCTTCACGCGTTGTGCCATCTAGCCGTAAGCGAAGTCCGGCTTACTTTGCCCAACCTCTATAATATAACCGTCAGGATCGCGGATGTAGCAGCGCGTCTCGCCGTACTTGGGTATCGGCTCCGTGATGAACTCGGCCCCTCGACTTTTCCATAGCTCGTAGCACGCTTGAATATCCGCAACGCGGATATTCATAAAGCTGTTGATGTGATTCGGGTCCGGGACGCTGAGCGTTACCTTCGGCTTGTCCGGCGTCGGCCCGCCCCCAACGTTCAGAATCATCCAGATATTTGCGAGCTGAAGGTACGGAGGCGCGTTGCCGTCACCCATGGTCAGAATGCGAGCGCCGAAGACCTTTTCGTAGTAGTGAGCCGATCGCTCGACGTCGGCGACGGTGAGAAAATGCGCGATGCTGATCCCGTCGCGCGGGGGCATCTCATAGCTTTTCTGTTCGATTTGCACGCTGTCCATTGATAACTCCGACTCCAATCCAGTCATGAGTTTCAAGAGCGCCTGAGCTGCCGAGGTCGACGACGCGGGATTCTGCCCGGTCACGAGTCGGCCATCGACGATGGAAAACGGCTGCCAGTTCGCCTTTTTCTCAAAGACGGCACCGAGCCGGAGCAGTTCATCTTCGACGAGGAACGGCACAACCTTCGTGAGCTTCATCTCTTCCTCTTCGCCGTTAGTAAAACCAGTTACGCGCTTTCCCTTTACCAGCGGTTCGCCTTTGTAGGTGACGTGGCGAAGCACACCAGGCGAATGGCAGACCAGCGCGATTGGCTTGCCCGAGTTGTAAAACGATTCGAGCAAGGCAATGGAAACGGGGTCTTCGGCCAGATCCCACATGGGTCCGTGCCCACCTGGATAGAACACGGTGTCGAAATCTTCCGACTTCACGCTCGAAAGCTTAGCTGTATTAGCGAGCGCTTCCTGCGCCGTCTTATTTTTCTTGAAGCGTGCCATCGCCGGCGTTTGATTCTCCGGAAGATCGCTCTTCGGATCGAGCGGCGGTTGTCCTCCCTTCGGTGAGGCGAGTGTCAATTCCACGCCGGCATCTCTGAAGACAAAGTACGGGGCAGCGAATTCTTCGAGCCAGAATCCAGTCGGGCGACCGGTGTTGCCGAGTTTATCGTGCGAGGTCAATACCATCACTATTTTCATGTTCGTTCCCTTTATGGTGTCATCGCGTAGGTTGATCGCTTCGTTCGTATTAGATTCGCTTGGCCACGTTAAATTTTCGTGACGAATCGCGAGATGTAGGCGTCGGCCTTAGATGATGCCTGCTCGGCCTAACGAGGTAATCGGCCTAACGAAAAGTTTTTTGTAATACAAAAACCTCGGAGCCTATGGGGTCCGGTACCCTTTTGTCATTTGCGACTTTTTAGTAGCCGAATCGGGAAATCTCCGAAGTCGATTTCTCCTGGGTCGAGCCCTTGAGACGAGGGGGTCCGAACCTTTTTGGCATTGGCCTCAAAACGCAGGGGTGAAGTCGGTCAAATTTGAGGATTTTTGCGGGTTACGGACCCTCGTTTGATACCTTTTTGACACTGGTCTTTACGTTGGCTCGCGTCTAACGCATTAAGCTTTACTCTGAGGTCAAACCGTAGCAATCTGGCGATGCGTCAAGTCTGTTAGGCGTATTTCTTAGAGAGACTAAGCACCTCACTCTCTTCTCGCCGGGCTGTGAACGAATGGGCTCGTTCGGAAACGAAGCGTGTTTATGTTTTTGGCTCGAACTCTGATTCACTCTGTTTCGCCGCCGGTGCTGTTTAGTGCGGTTTTCTGTCTCGGGCTCGCGATCTATCCGGTATCGGACGCGGTAGCTATCGATTGTCAGGATTATTGGACTCCTGAATATAAATGCAGGATGGGCTGCGGACCGTGCGGTGATAACAGCTCGTCGCAACAGAGTCGCCCCGTCTACCGCGGCCCTTCTGCGGCGGAAATTGCTGCGCAGCAAGCTGCCGCGGCACGCCGCCAGCGCGAAAATGCTGCAACGGCGGAAAATAACCAAGGTCTCAAAGCCGAACGCAATGGAAACGATTCCGAAGCGCTTACGCACTACGAGAGGGCCTTAGAACTCAACCCCAACGATTCGGTCATCCGAGAGAACGTGCGAACATCTAAACACAATGTGAAATGGGGCAAAGCCCGAACCCAGAACGATGCAGGCCTCGCCTATGACAAGCAAGGTGATTACCGGAACGCGGTCGCGTGCTATGAGAAGGCGTTGGAACTCCTCCCTGATAATTCAAACATTCAGCTGAATCTCGCCGACGCGAAACGAAGATTGAAAGACCAACAGGACAACAAGATCGCTGCCAATAATATGCAGCAGATCGTCCAGGATTTTGCGCACAACTTGAATGAGTCGACCGTTCCGTCTGGCGGGTTGGATTTCGACGGTTCCGGAGTCAAGCAAAATAGCGCCCCATTGGAGTTTGGCGATCCGAACGTGGTGGATTTGCGCGGTGCAACCAAAACTGCTGTGGACCCGACGTTAATGAAGGGATCCGATCTAACATCCCAGCGAAACGTTGGCGGCGCGTCCATTTCTAGTGAACCTCCAAGCCCAATCACAACGGCCACTAATGCCGCAAAATATTCCCCGCCTGCTACGCTGCAGGAGGGACAGCAGCGACTTGCGATGCTGGACAAGCAGATAGAACAAACTAAACAGCAGCTTAGGTCACTCGGATTCGACCAACGCTCTGATGATTTTGAGCGACTTGGCGAACTGTCTGCGGATCAGACGAAAGAGATACAGAAAAAAATTCTGGACCTAAAGGTGGGTTTGGCCACAGGTCTCGGACAGGATGCTATCCTCACAACGGTAGAAAAATTACCTCCCAGTTGCTTTGGGGGTGTGCTGAGAAAACTAGATCAGTGGGGTCTGAAGGATAAGGAGTCATTCCGACCTCTGGTACAAGCTCTCAAGGATTATGCCGGCAATGCAAAGGATACAGCACCTCGTCGAAGGCTAGTCGAGGATGCAAAGGTTCTCGTAGATTGGGCCCAAAGAAGTTTGGACGTGAAAGAGGCAGCAGACAAAGGCGAAACACGAGAAGCAGAAAAGGGGCTAGCCTTGATGTTGTTTTCAGTGCTAACGGGGAAATCCGTGCCCGATGGCATGTATGACCTTGGCGATACTGGACTTACTTACGCGATTATTAGCCATCATCAGGAGCGACTGGACGAAATCACAAATCAGCAATTGACCGACCTCAAAACAATCACTGCGAGGATGAAGGATACAGTGGATCTGCGTAACAGGGTACGCAAAGACACCCAAGCGTTGCAGGTAAGCAGTCATTGATCGTTTCCACGGTGATTGCGACAGGCCAAAGAGAACGCTAATAAGTGAATCACCATTCATTCAATCGCGTTGCTTTGATCGCGGCACTTCTTTTTGCATTTGCGATTGGCCAATCGCGCGCCGAGTTGCCGCCCGAAGCGCAGGAAGCGATGAACAAAGGATTGCAAGCGGCC
The DNA here is from genome assembly GCA_963814965.1 of uncultured Verrucomicrobiae bacterium. Lineage (GTDB taxonomy): Bacteria > Verrucomicrobiota > Verrucomicrobiia > Chthoniobacterales > UBA10450 > AV40. Next base: position 2,155 of record CAWFFA010000026.1, on the reverse strand, counting down.
AAGCAGCAGGAATGGATAATCGCCATCCAGAGCTTTCAGGAAGCGCTCAAGAGCGCGAAGGATGCGGAGGATGTGCCAGGTTCATTTTATAATCAGTTATTTTACAACCTGGGACTGGCCGAATCAAAGATCCCGGGACGGGAACTGCGCGCCATCGCATGGTTCGGCGCTTATCTGGCCGCGAATCCGAGCGCGCCGAATGCCGCCGCCGTTAATGATTTCATTACGGGACTCAAAATCAAAAACCAGGGCAGCCTATTTCGCTTAATCAAGACGTACAACGATGCAGCGAAGCACAACAGCAGAGATGATCACATTCCGTTTGATTTTGAATCTATTGCGGGTTTGTGGGCCAAAGCCGGTGACATGCCAGCGGCGATGAAAATCGCGGATTCCTTCGAAGACTCATGGCATAAAATCGAGGCGCGCATAAACATTGCCGAAGCTCAAGCAAAGACCGGTGATGATGCGGGTGCTAGAGAAACTTTGGCATCTGCTACAAGAACCGCTGATCTCATTCAGAGCGCATTGACCAAGGGTCACCTACTACGCGACATTGCTGAAGCTCAAGCAAAGATAGGTGATAGCACGGGCGCTAAAGAAACTTTAGCATCTGCTGCAAGAACTGTCGATCTCATTCAGAGTGCATCGGATAAGAGTGCATCGGATAAGATCTACCAACTAAAGGACATTGCCGAAGCTCAAGCAAAGGCCGGTGATGATACGGCTGCTACACAGACTTTTGGGTCTGCTCTAAAAACCGCGGGAGCTATTCACGACGCAGATAAGAAACAGAATGCTCTATACTGGATCGCCTACAACGAAGTGGAAGTTCATGATTTCACGAATGCGCAGAAAATTGTCGATCTTCTTCGGGGCGATTCTCGAGCGAAAATGCAAAACAGAATCCGTTTAACACAGGAAGCAATAAAGGTAGGTGTTGGAGGGTATCGTTGGTGGGCTGAGTATGCCTTGGCTTCGACGCGCGCTACTTGGCCAATCACGGCCTCCGATTGGCTTAATAAACTTGGAGAATTGGATGACGAATTTTTTCTGGACCTCGCCGGCTATCTGAAAACCTTGCCGTCCGACAATCCGGATAGTTTACTTGCCGCGCTTCGTGACACCGTCGACAAGATCGCCACTTCCCAAATTATCATTGGCGACATGCTCAAGCAGCAGGCCGAGCAGCAAGCGAAAAAGTGAACAACATATCCGTCATTCGCATCGCTCTTTCCGCTGCCTTCCTTTTTGCGATTGGTCAATCGCATGCTGAGCTCCCGCCAGAAGCTCAAGAAGCGATGAAGAAAGGACTCATCGCCGCCAAGCAACAGGATTACTTGCTTGCCATCCGCTATTTTCAGGACGCGCGGAAAAAAGCTCCGGACGCGGCGGAGATTTTCTATAACCTTGGGCTTGCCGAATCGAAAATTCCGGGACGGGAACTGCGGGCGATCTGCTGGTTTGGCGCCTATCTCGCCGCCAATCCCAATGCGCCGAACGCAGATGCGGTCAAGGATCAGATCGATGCGCTTAACATAAAGAGTCAAAGCAACAACGCGCGCTTGATTAAGTTTGCGGAGGAGACGGCCCAACTAACGCAGAACCTTTCCCTAAAAGAGCTGTATTTGGGCTGGGTCGCGGGTTTATGGGCAGAGTCAGGAGATATCACGGCAGCACAAAAAGCGGCCAATTCGATCCACAACTCAACCTTCAGAGATGAAGCATACGACAATATCACCAGGGGTCAGATCGCCGCCGGCGATATCGAGGGCGCTCGAAAGACAGTCAATCTCATTCAAACCGCCGATTCTAGAAAAAAAACGCAGGAATTGATCGATGACCAAGCTAGAAAAACGCCCGGCCCAATATGGCAGTCTGTCTCCGATTGGCTTAATGCTTCTAGTGAATTAGATTCAGACCTATTTCTGGACTTGAGCGGCTATCTGAAAGCCGTGGCTGCATCTGACAACCCTCAGAAGCTTTTTACGGGGCTACAACGCACTGCAGAGGTCATCGTCCGCGAGCAAAATCGCATTGATTACATGCTGGAAGCCGAATAATCCAAACTCGCGCAATGAAACCTTGCGAATGGACTCGCCTATAACAATCCAAAGTCCCTTCGCAGGCTATTAAATGTAATACAAAAACCCCG
>CAWFFA010000025.1:0-33788 GCA_963814965.1 uncultured Verrucomicrobiae bacterium | reverse complement strand
GGGTAATGCCTACGTCACCGGCGACACGATCTCGGTAAACTCTCCAGACAACGGCCGGCGCGTTCCAGACAGCGGCACAAGGCGGCGAAGACGCATTCGTCACCGAAATTGCTTACAACGCGGCACGGAAGAAACCGACTTTCCTCGTCTATTCAACTTTACTCGGCGGAGGCAATCTCAACTCCGGCCGCGGGATTGCGCTTGATCGTCCTGGGGAAATATTTATGTTACGGGCAGAACGTTTTCCGGAAGTGTGGATGCTTGCGGCGACAGTACGAAACCCGCCAGCTTTTCCAACAACGCCCAATTCGTATCAGCCAAACATCGCGCCGAGTCAGGTCAATCCAGGTTGCATGTTTGGCTGCTGTTTTAATCCAAACCTCTCGGACGCATTCATTTCGAAAATTAACCCGGGCAGCAACGGCGCGGCCGATCTTGTTTACTCAACTTATTTTGGCGGAGGCACCGCGCAATCCAGTGTCAACGATGGGGCTTTTGATGAAGGGCATGCCATCACTCTGGATAGCAGCGGCAACGTTTATGTAACCGGAGTCGCCGGCTCGACAGACTTTCCGACAAAGAACGCTTTTCAGAATACCTGGAACGGCGGGACTCAGCCTCCGGGCGACGGATTCGTTAGAAGTTACAACTGAATGGCGGCGGTCAACGATTTGATCTACTCAAGCTATCTTGGAAACAACGGAAGCTACGCCGAAGGCAACGGAATTGTCATCGACGCATTTAATAATCTTTATGTCGGCGGCACTGGTCCGGGCGCGCCGATCATCCCCGAACGCGAGTCCCACTCCGCCGTGTCCGATCTGTCCGCCAATTCAAGGCTACGGCGCGTTCTACGCAAAGATCAACTCAGTTTCAACGTTGCAAGGGATGTTCACGATTCCTGCCACACAAGCCGGATTCGGCATTGGATTGGATTCGCTGGCGCGCGTTTATCTTGCCGGAACTGCGCTCAGCGGACTGACGACAGTCAACGCTGCGCAGCCAAACTTCGGTGGCGACGGCACCGACGGGTTTGTCGTTAAGATTGGCCCCGATTGCGTACCACGCCGCCAGACATGATCAGTTGGTGGCAGGGCGAAAACAACACGATCGACATCATCGGCGGCAACAACGGAACCTGGATTGGAAATGCCGCATATGCGCCGGGTGAAGTCGGTAACGCCTTCAGTTTTGACGGCGCATGGTTTGTCAGTGTTCCCGCAGGTTAAACTTCACTCGACCTTACAGTTGCGCAGGTAACCATCGACGGTTGGGTTTTTCCAACCGCTGCGAACAAAACGCGATCTATTTCAGCAAAACGGCATACGGATTTAACGACTACGTGTTGCTCACCGACTTTCAAAGTCCAGCCCAATTGATAGGCATTGTTAAGACGTGCGGCGGATTCGCGACCTGTGAAAATCTCGTCGGCGGTTTCGTTCCCTTCGTCGTGCCCGTCAATCAATGGACTCACATCGCGCTGACTTACGATGGCTCGACCATCAAGCTTTACGCCAATGGGGTCATGATTGGTTCAGTTGCCGCGAGTGGAAACATTTCCGGTGAAGGTAACAGATTCGCGATTGGCGGTAGGATCAGTCGATCCTTTTGTTGACCATCACATGATTGGCGAGATCGACGAAGTTGAAGTGTTTGATCGTGCACTCACGGACGCGGAAATTGCGGCGATCTTCGCTGCAGGGAGCGCTGGAAAGTGCGTACCTGTCGCGTCTCCAACTCCAACTCCAACACCGACTTCCCTACCCCAACGCCTACGCCAACCCCCACTCCAACTCCGACGCCCACCCCGACTCCGACACCAACGCCTACCCCCACGCCGACTCCAACTCCGACACCAACGCCAACCCCCACCCCGACTCCTACTCCCACTCCGACACCAACGCCAACCCCCACCCCGACTCCAACTCCAACCCTACTCAACGCCCACGCCAACGCCGACACCTACCCCCACACCAACACCCACCCCGACGCCGACACCAACTCCAACCCCTACTCCAACGCCAATACCGACACCAACACCGACTCCTACCCCGACGCCCACGCCGACACCAACACCCACTCCGACCCCCACTCCCACGCCGACACCAACACCCACCCCTACACCAACGCCAACTCCGACTCCTCACCCACTCCCGGTTGTCAGTTGACGACAGCGATAACAGCCAACTTCAACGGCACGGCTATTAATGGTGGCAATTACATCTGGTTCAACGCGGTCTTGAAACCGAGCGGTCTCGGTTCAACTCCGGTTACGTTCATGTTCACTCATCAAACGATCACCAGCTCGGCATTCACGCTTTCGGTGCCAGACGCAATGGTGACATTCGATCCGGCGGCGACAACGGCAACGACGACGTTCAGTGGCGGAATGTGGGTCACGCGCGTTCCTTTGTCCGGACTTGCCGGCAACACGTTTTTCTCGGCCTTGAGCTACATGGTCCCCGCAAATATTCCCGGTGGAGTCAAGAATGTGACTTGGAGTGGAACGGTTAGCCCGAGTGCACCAGGTGTCAGCTTGCAATGGCAATGGGCGGCCGCCGTTTATACCGTCTTCACCTCCGACTACAACTCGCTTGGGGTTAAGCCGGTCGACGATACCAAGGCGAGCGTTACAAGAATTCCGATCACGCCGGCACGCCGGAAAACTACAAAACTATTCCCGACACAAACCAATCGAATGTAGTCGGCGGTGCGACCGGCGGAGGCGCGTCCAATTACACCGGCTCCTACAGCGGCACTGGTTCGGTCGGACCGTGCTCAAGCCCGCCTAAGAAGACTTCCGCGCGGACGACCCGCAAATCCAAACGCTAGAGCGGCGCGAAGAATAACGGTACAACCACTGCGGAAAAATCGACCAGCGGTGTCCTAGCCCGTGGGACTCGTGTTGTCGGTAGCGTTACCGACCCCGTTACTACCCACCATGACTCGGCCAATTGCGCTGATCACCTGCCGGACGTCCACCGGTTTGACTAACGATTCCGCGAAACCAGCCCGTTTGTACTCTTCGCGATCTTTGGCGGTGCCGAATCCGGAGATAGCAATTCCAGGAATACCCAGACCGGACAAATGGCGCATCAGTTCGCACCCATCACCATCCGGCAACGCGATATCGGATAACAGGAAATCGCCTGCTCGCGCCGCAGCGAGGGCCTGGGAGACAGTAGAAGCTTCCTGCACTTCAAAACCTTCGCGCCGCAGCATTTTGGCGAATGTGCGCAAGGTATCAGTGTGATCTTCAACCAGTAACAGTCGGCGTGGACGCTGACTCCCGTTCGAGTCGGGCAGGTTGGCCGGTCTAGAACCTGGAATCTCAAGTCGATCGATGAGGTCGTCCACGACATGAGCTTCTCTCAAAACGTTTTTCCTTAATACCTGAATGCAGTTATTGATCTCCGGGTCAGCGAATGGCGAGACCCTGTGCTCCAGCTCTGTCAAACACGCTAGCAGCGGCGCAAGCGGCGTGCGCAATTCATGACTCACTGTCGCCATCAATTTGTCTTTCTCTTCAGCACGCGCTTCAACTCGGACCAGGTCTTTGTAGAGGGCGAGCCATTGCGCGCGCGTCGGAATTTCCAAGATCCGAGGAACTAACGCGCGTATGATCAGCAAGGTGGCGACAGCGAGAAGCGCGCTTCCCAAGTGTGTTAGAACGAGAGACCAGATCGCCAGCGGACCATGAAACCAAATGTTTAGGAGCCCGAAAAACGCGCTAAGACCAATCAGGAAAAGGAAACCGGCGATACATAAGACCACCCACCCGAACGGGACATCGGACCGTTGCCTAACAATTCGGAAAAGCGAAAAAGGCATCAGACAAAAAGCCACGACCAGGCAGAGGCTGGAGGTAAGGCTAAGCCAGGTCAGGAATTGAGGCGGCGTGTAGGCCCGTGATTTCTGCAGCAACAGCGAAAACACCTCCGCGCCAAACAGCCACAAAGCGCAAACTATGACGCAGAAAAACACGAGAAATACTGCGTATCCGCGTGTAACGCGTTTTAGTTCTGCTTCCATACAGATGAGATGACGGCTGTTTTTCCGAAGCCGATTGTATCACCGACTCATAAATCGGCAATGTTCGGCTTGGCCGGGGCCGGCAATTCATTAAGATTCAGCAATCTATGCGCCCGCTCTTCGCCTTTGCACTCATTTTCACGCTCTGCCTGGGAACTTCGTTCGGCCAAAAGCGAAACATTACCGAAAAAGACCTCTGGGATTTTGTTTGGGTCGGAGACCCGCAAGTGTCGCCCGACGGATCTCGCGTCGCCTTTGTGCGGGTCACGGTGAATGAGAAAAAGGAGGGTTACAACACCTCCATCTGGACGGTCCCGCTCTCGGGCGCCGAAGAGCCGCATCAACTGACCAAAGGAGAACACGATTCAACGCCGCGATGGTCGCCCGACGGAAAGTTTCTCGTCTTTCTGCGAGCAGCCGAGAAAGAAGGCAAGCCCGAGGCGCCGCAGTTGTCGATTTTGCCAATGGCCGGCGGCGATTCTTTCTCATTCACGGATTTGCCTAAAGGCGCAAGCAATCCGGTCTGGTCGCCGGATGGAAAAACGATCGCATTTATCAGCGAGACCAATCCTGAAGATTTAGCCAAGCAGAAAAAGAAAAAGGAAAAAGAAGAGGAATTAAAGAAAGCGGTAAGCGCGACTTCACCATCCGCATCTCCGGGGCAATCGAAATCGCCGGCTGATAAAGCTTCCACGAGCAAGACTGAGGCTGACCATGCGGCGCAAAAAGCCGAAACCGAATCAGAACACGAAAGCGACGTCCGGGTGATCACGCGCGCGGTTTACCGCGAGGACAATGAAGGTTATGACGATCCGAAACATCCTTCGCACATTTGGACAATTCCCGCGCCGCATAACGCCGACGAGAAAGTACAACCAAAGCAACTGACGCTTGGCCGCTTCGATGAAGGCGGCATTACCTGGTCGAAGGATGGCTCGCAGATCTACTTCGTTTCACTGCACGCCGACGAACCTTATTACGAGCGACCGCGCAGCGAGCTGTATTCAATCAGCGCCAGTGGCGGCAACCCAACGAAGATCAACATGATCGACATGGACATCGGCGGTCTTTCACTGAGCCCGGACGGAAAACGGCTCGCCTTTGTGGCCTCACTCACCCAGCCCGTGAGTTCCTACACCCAGCCGGATCTTTGGGTCGTCGATCTCACGCCGAACGCGAAGCCGAAGAATCTGACGGAAAAATTCGACTTCGATGTTGGCAACTCTCTGATCGGTGATTGCGAAACGCCGCGCGCTGGGGGCCGAAACGCGTCGATTTGGACGCCGGACGGACGCTCACTGATCCAGGTCTATTCCAAAGAAGGCAAAGCGAACATCGCTTCGTTCGACGCCGAAACGGGCGCGCCGACCGAAATCACGTCGGGAAATCAGTCTGTAGTCAGACTGCGCGGAACGCATGATGCATCGAAACTCGTTTATACGGTTTCCGCCCCTACCCGCGTTGTCGATCTATTCGTGGCCGATCAAAACGGCGGTAATCCAAAACAACTCACGCACTTCAACGACGCATTACTGTCGAAGCTAAATCTCACCGAGCCGGAAGAAATTCATTACAAGAGCTTCGACGGAAAGGTGATTGAAGCCTGGTTGCAAAAGCCGCCGGATTTCAGTCCAGCAAAGAAGTATCCGCTCATTTTGAATATTCACGGGGGCCCACACACTGCCTATGGATATGTTTTCTTCCACGAATTCCAATGGATGGCGGCCAAAGGTTACGTTGTGCTTTTTCCGAATCCACGCGGCAGCACAACTTACGGCCAGGATTTCGGGAACGTGATCCAGTACCATTATCCTGGCGACGATTTCAAAGACCTCATGGCCGGCGTCGATGAAACGATCAAGCGAGGTTACATCGACGATAAGAAACTCGGCGTTACTGGAGGAAGCGGCGGCGGATTACTCACCAACTGGGTGGTCGGTCACACGGTTCGCTTCGCGGCGGCAGTGGCTCAGCGCGACATCGCAAGCTGGGCGCACTGGTGGTACACCGCCGATTTCACCTTGTTTCAGCCCAACTGGTTCAAAGGTCCGCCGTTCGACGAGGAGGAAGATTTCAAAGCGCGATCCCCGATCACCTACATAAAGAATGTGAAAACACCGATGATGTTCATTCTCGGCGAAGCCGATTACCGAACCCCGCCGGGCGCAGGCGGCGAAGAGATGTTTCGGGCGCTGAAGTTTCGCAAAATCCCAACCGTAATGGTGCGATTTCCAAACGAATCGCACGAGCTTTCGCGATCCGGTCAGCCGTGGCACCGGATCGAACGATTGCAAAACATTGTCGGCTGGTTCGATCACTGGCTGATGGGCGTGCCGAAACCGGAATACGAAGTTGCGCCCAAAGAAGAAGTGCCAGTCAAACAAAGCGCCGAACCAAAACCGGCCAGTTCGCCGGAGAAGTGACAAGTGCCCTGTGACATGTGAAAGGAAGTGGCCGGTGACAAGTGACGAGATTGCGGATAAGAATGAGCGGAATGAGGTTTGACGCTGATCCCTTATCACTGATCACTAACCACTCTTAATATGGCTTCTTCATCGCTCTGGCAGCGATTCCAGCAATTCTTTTTGCGCTACGAGGACCTCGGTTTCTCGCTCGACATCAGTCGAATGAAATTCCCGGACGATTTCTTCGATCAAATGCAGCCGAAGATCGACAAAGCGTTCGCGGCCATGCGCGATTTAGAAGCCGGGGGAATAGCGAATCCGGACGAGAACCGAATGGTCGGCCATTATTGGCTGCGGAAACCATCGCTGGCGCCGAATGCCGAATTGCGCGGAGAAATCGAAAATACCAATACGCGAATCAAACAATTCGCATCCGATGTCCACAGCGGCAAAATCAAGAGCGCCAGCGGAGAAAAGTTCCAACATATCTTGTCGATCGGAATCGGCGGATCGGCGCTCGGTCCACAATTCATCGCCGAGGCGCTCGGAAACGTTAAAGATCCAATGGACATTCAGTTTTTCGACAACACCGATCCCGACGGTTTCGATCGGGTCTTCGACAAAATCGGCAAGGAACTCGCGCGCACACTCGTCGTCGTTATTTCGAAATCCGGCGGAACGAAAGAAACCCGGAACGGAATGGTCGAAGCCGAGGCCCGCTTCAACAAAGCCAGCTTGGATTTTCCCAAGCACGCCGTTGCAATCACCGGTGCCGGAAGTGAATTGGATAAGCACGCTGAGCAGAGCGGTTGGATTGCGCGTTTTCCGATGTGGGATTGGGTTGGCGGCCGCACATCCGTGATGAGCGCAGTCGGTCTGGTGCCGATGGCGCTGCAGGGATTGGACACGGCGAATTTCCTGGCCGGCGCTGCGGCCATGGATGAGAGAACGCGCGCTACCGACTTTCATCAGAATGCCGCAATGCTACTCGCCTTGATGTGGTTCTATATTGGCAAGGGGCGCGGCGAAAAAGACATGGTTGTGCTGCCTTACAAAGATCGCCTGTTGGTCTTCAGTCGTTATCTCCAGCAATTGGTGATGGAGTCGTTAGGCAAAGAGAAAGACCTCGACGGTAAAGTCGTGAACCAGGGAATCGCCGTTTACGGAAACAAGGGCTCGACCGATCAGCATGCTTACGTTCAACAGCTGCGCGACGGCGTTTTGAATTTCTTTGTGACCTTCATCGAAGTGGCGCAAGATCGGGACCGACCGCCGTTTGACGTGGAGCCTGGTGTAACCGCCGGCGATTATCTTCATGGTTTCCTTCGCGGAACACGCGCCGCGCTTTACGAAAAGAACCGCGAATCGATGACCGTGGGCATTCCCGAAGCAAATGCGTTCAGTATCGGAGCGTTGATCGCGCTCTACGAACGCGCGGTTGGATTTTATGGCTCTTTGGTGAACGTGAACGCCTACCATCAACCCGGAGTCGAAGCTGGAAAGAAGGCGGCAACGCGTCTTTTGCAGGTGCAAAACTCGGCGCGACAAAAGCTCTCGCGCGAGAGCGAGAAAACGGCGGAAGAAATCGCGCGGGCGATTGATGCCGATCCGGAAGATGTGTTTCACGCTCTGCTCCATCTTGCCTGCAACGACCCAAATGTGCAGATTTCCCGAGGTGATGGACCCTCAGAGGACAAATTCTCCCTCAAGGAATAGCAGTTGCTCGGACTCGCTTTGAGATATGAGTCCCGAGGAACCTCGCCACGATTCGCCGAATGTCCCCTGGCAGGACATCGTGAAATTTATTCGCCAACTCGGTCACGACATTCGAAACAATTTGAACGCGGTTGAGCTTCAATCCGCTTATCTCGCCGAGCTTGCCGAACAAATGGAGCTGAAGGGCGAAGTAAAACGGTTGCGCGAAATGGTCTCCGAGATTGGAACAGGCCTGCAAAAATTGAGCGCGGCGATGGGCCAAACGCGTCCGACGCTGATCTCCTATCCGGCGGCGGATTTTATTGAGGACCTAAAGCAAAAACTGACCAAGGATTCACCGAACGAAGCGTCGAAGGTAAATTGGGAAGTGCAGCTAAATACCGAGAAATTGGAAATTGATCCGATAATGGCGCAACAAGCTTTTCTGGAGCTTTTCGCGAATGCGTTTCATCACGAGCGCAACGTGAAGGCTATGACCGCGAAAGCCTGCGTCGACAATGGCAATTTCGTATTCGAGCTGCGCGAACCGAAGGCAAAATTCGAATTGTCGACCAAAGATTGGGGACGAGAGCCGCTTCGCCATGTCAGTCGGGGTCACTACGGCGTCGGACTGAATCGGGTCCGGATGATTGTTGAAGCCCACGGCGGTAAGTTTGGAGCCGATTACGAACGCGCGAGCTCCACGCTCGTCACCAAAATTACGTTTTCCACAACGGCATGAAAGAAACTCGGCGAATTCTGATCATCGACGACGAGCGGCCGATCCTACTCACTTTGGAAGCGTTGCTCGGTCGACACGGATTTGAAACCGAAACTGCCGCAACCGCTGCTGCAGGTCTGAAAGCGTTGAAAAACAAATCGGCGTCGCTTGTTCTTCTCGACCTGCAATTGCCCGACGTCCAGGGATTGGAAATTCTCGACAAGATCAAGGCGGAATGGCCGGAGATGCCGGTGATCGTGTTGACCGCGCACGATACCCTCAACAACGCGATCGAGTCGATCAAGCGCGGCGCGTATCACTTTGTGAGTAAACCATACGCGCCGGAAGAGCTTCTTAGCCTCGTGGAAAAAGCGTTGGAGAAACAATCGCTTCTTCGCGAAACCCAAAAATTGCGCGCCCGGACCGAGGAACTCGAAAAACGGTTGGAAATCGCCGAGACACGTTCGATGCCGGTTTTCCAAAGCAAATCGATGGAAGAGATTGAGGAGCTGATCAATTCGATGGCGCCGTCGGAGGCAAATGTGTTGATCACGGGCGAAAGCGGCGTGGGCAAGGAAGTCATTGCCAATTTGATTCATCATCGCAGCCGGCGCTCCGAACGGCCAATGGTCAAGCTTAACTGCGCCGCCTTTCCGCAAACGATGATCGAAGGCGAACTGTTTGGATACGTGAAAGGCGCGTTCACTGGCGCGATGAATGATTTTCCCGGGATGATCGCCGAAGCGGACGGCAGCACGCTTTTTCTCGACGAAATCTCCGACATGCCGGCGGATTTGCAGACGCGTTTCCTGCGGGTGTTGCAGGAACGTGAATTTAGGCCGCTCGGGAGCACCCGTACGCTCAAGGCGGATTTCCGCGTGATCGCCGCCACGAATCGTCCAATTGCGAAAGCGCTCGCCGAAAATCGCTTGCGGTCGGATTTGTATTACCGAATCAACACTTTTCAGATCGACGTCCCGCCGCTACGGGAGCGAAAGCAGGACATTCCGCCGTTGGTCGCCTTTTTCGTCAAGCAATTCGCGCAACAACTCGGCAAATCCGAGCCGGAGATTGCGCCGGAAGCTTTCCAAAAGCTGCTCGATTACGCCTGGCCGGGGAACGTGCGCGAATTACAGAATACGATCGAGTACGCGGTTGTCCTGTCGCGGCAGAACATGATCGGGACAAAGGAATTGCCCAGAGAACTGCAATTGCCCGCAGCATTGCAACAAATTGGGGGCAACGTCACCACCCAAGGTGTCCAAAGCCTCGACGACATGGAACGGGTCACGATTCTTCAAGCGCTTGCGCAATGTCACGGAAACAAAAAGAAAGCCGCAGAGTTACTCGGCATTCAGCGTCCAACCCTCTACAACAAGCTCAAACGCTACGCCATCGAGCTGTAACGCCGCTTCGGAGGTCAGATCTGAAATTGTAGGGCAAGCGCTCCGCTTGCCGGTCGCATCTGAAATGTTGAATATTAGATACGACCCCATTTTCCCCTGATTGGAGATTGAGATTTCCCTGGATATTGGAGCCCGGAGCCTGGAGTTTTCGGAGTAATGCCGAATTCGCGACACCTGGAAAAAGTCCTGGCCCACGCTGAAGACCAGCTGGTTCAGGCTGGAAAGCGGCGACCGACCGAAGTTCTTCCGACTTACAAAAAATTTCTTAAGCTCGAGGAGCACCGGCTTCGCTTGAAACATCAGGCGGGCGGCGGCGGCCGCGAAATTTGCGCGCGGCGCGGAGAACTGGTCGACGTCATTTTGCGTCATGTCTTTGCCGCGGCGGCCAATACTCTCGGAACGACAACCACTCCCCTCGCCCTCGTCGCATTGGGCGGCTACGGACGCGGCGAGCTGAATCCCTTCAGCGACGTCGATGTCATGGTGCTTCACGGAAACGGGACCGGCAAAATTTCATCCTACGTCGCGGAAATGGCAGAGCAGATCCTCTATTTGCTCTGGGACATTGGATTCAAAGTCGGACATTCAACTCGCTCGATTAAAGAAGCGCTCGATCAAGCCAATACCGACATGCTTACTAAAACGGCGATGCTCGAGTCGCGGTTTTTGGCCGGGGATCGCGTGCTAGCCCACGAGTTTCGAAATCAGTTTCGCGCGAAATGCGTGGTGGGCTCGGAGCGCGAATATGTTGAAATGCGCATGCGCGACCAAGCGGCGCGACACAGCAAATTTGGCGACAGCGTCTACATGCAGGAGCCGAACCTCAAAGGCGGGTGCGGCGGTCTGCGTGATTATCAAAATCTTCTCTGGATGTCGTATTTCAAGGAAGGCGCGCTGACCACAACACATCTGGTCGGCGAAGATTGGTTGAGTGAATCGGATCAAAGACGAATCGAGACTGCCTACGATTTTCTGCTGCGTTTGCGAACGGACCTTCATTATCTGTCCGGTCGCGCGGCGGACGTGCTCTATCTCAATCTCCAGCCGGAAATCGCCAAGCGCCTTCAGTATCGCGATCAGGACGGGCGACGGGCGAGCGAGGCGTTGATGCGAGATTATTACAAACACACTCGCAATATTTTTCGCGTCACGGAACGAATAACGGAACAATTTGCGAGCGGTTACGCGACCAATCGGACGCGATCCCTCTTCAGCTTTCTGCCATTACGACGCGGCGGACAAACCCGCATTGGATCGTTCTTCATCCGACAGGGGCAATTGCACAGCGAACGGCGCGACCTTTTCAAGGCAGATCCGGTGGAAATGATGCGAGCATTTCAGCTGGCACAGGAACACAACGTCGATCTCAGCCCGGAGCTTGAGGATTTATTGAGCCGCTCGCTTAAACAAGTGACCCGGACCTACCAATACGCCAAGGCTCCGCGCGAGATCTTCCGAGCAATCCTGACCAGGAAAGGCGAAGTCGGCCGAGCCTTGCGGCTAATGCATCGGGTTGATTTCCTGGGGCGCTACATTCCTGAATTCGGTCAACTGACCTGTTTGGTACAACACGAGTTCTTCCACCGTTACACAGCGGACGAACACACATTGCTGTGCATCGACAAGCTCGACGCGCTGATCAATACGACAGATTCGAAATTAATCGCGTATCGTCGTTTGTTCGAGAACCTGGAGGACCCATTCGTCCTTTATCTGGCGTTGCTTTTACATGACACCGGTCGAGCAGTCGGCGCACGTCCGCACTCCGAAGCCAGCGCGTTTTTCGCGCAAAGCGTTGCCAAACGGCTCCAACTGTCTCCGGAACAAAGAAAATCGCTCATCCTGCTGGTGGACCACCACATCACCCTTTCCAACACCGCGCAGCAGCGAAATCTCGACGACCCGGCGACGATCCTGGAATTCGCGAACGTCATTCGTACTCAGAAGAACCTGCAGACGCTGATGTTGCTGACCCTGGCGGATGGTCAGGGCACGAGTGGGGAAGGCTGGTCCGACTGGAAGGAATCTCTGGTGTGGCAATTGTTTCACGCGACCTCGCAATATCTCACCGACCAGAAATCCTATCTCGAGCAAACCAGGATCGAGCGCGACACTCTACAATCGGCAGTGGCGGCGGAATTGCCGTCCGATTATGCGGAAGAAATCGATGCCCATTTCGATTTCATGCCGGACAATTACTTTCGCGCGTTCGAAGTTCCCGAGATCGTCAAACATCTGCATCTATTCCGATCCTTCTTCGAGAACACATCGGCAGAGGGCGACCGGGCTTTGCAGCCGGCAATTGAGTGGGAAGAATTTCCACAACTCGGGCATAGCGTGGTTTCTTTTTGCACCTGGGACCGTCACGACCTCCTGGCGAAGATCGCCGGATCGTTCTCGGTTGTTCCACTCAATATTTTGAGCGCAGATATCTTCCCCCGAGGGGACCAGGCAGTTCTTGGAATGTTTCGCGTTTGCGATTTGAAAGAACGGCCGGTTACCGAACAACGCGATCGCGATTTGGTGGAGGAGACACTACGTCGGGCTCTTGAAGTCGAAACATTTGAATTTGGTCCGTTGCTCGAACAGGCCCGGCGCAACATTCAGCGCACGCGGTTGCACGAATTGGAATTTCCGACCGGAATCGCAATCGATAACAAAGCGCACCCTGCCTACACCTTGATTCAGATTGAAACGCCGGATCGGATCGGCCTGCTTTACGATTTGCTGACCGCGCTCGGCCGGGAAGAGGTTAACATCGCGCTTTCTCGCATCAGTACCCAAAAAGGCGCCGCCATCGATACGTTCTACGTCTGCGACAACGTCAACCGCGGCAAGATTACGGACTCAAATCGGATTGCCGATATACAGCATCGGCTGCGAGCTTCGATTTTGAGCGGCGCCGCCAGATAACTTTCCACGAATAACTGGCGCATCCGAATCGTCCGTCTATTGTCCAAAAAATTCGAATGAACGCGCTCATTCTTGCGGCTGGATACGCGACCCGGCTTTATCCGCTGACGCTGAACAAAGCGAAGCCGCTATTAGAAGTCGGCGGCAAACCGATCATTGAATGGCTCCTCGACAATCTGCGCACTGTTCCGGAGTTGCGAACAACTTACATCGTAACCAATGCCAAATTCGCCGACGATTTCCAAAACTGGGCGAACAGGTATCAAGCTCGATCGGGTTCTGCTAAAGGCCAGTCCAATGCCAGTGCGGCTCGCACCTCGGACATCAAGATTATCAACGATGAATCCAAGAGTGATGACGATAAACTTGGCGCGATCGGCGATATCAATCTGGTTCTAACGCGCGAGCACCTCGAGGTGGACGATCTGCTGGTCATTGCCGGTGACAATCTTTTCGATCAACCGTTGGCTGATTTCGTGAAAGCAGCGAAAGAATCAGCCGCCACTGTCGCCGTTTACGACGTTGGCGATCTGGAAGCGATGAAAAAATACGGCACGGTAACGATCGACAACAAAGGCGTGATTACCACGTTCGAAGAGAAGCCAGAAAAGCCGAAAAGCACTTTGGCCTCAGTCGCGCTCTACTATTACTCGCGCGAAGTATTACCCCTGTTTAAGACCTATCTCGCAGAAGGCAATAACCCAGATCAACCAGGACGGTTTCTGCAATGGCTGTACACCCGCAAGCCGGTAGGCACGTTTCAGCTCAAAGGTCGCTGGCTCGATATCGGGAGCAAAGAAACCCTCGAGATAGCCGACAAGACTTTCGCGAAATTGTAGCGGCACTCTATGAGCGCTGAAATCCTATTGAACGTCGGCGGTCACAGACCGCCGCTACAGAAGATGTCGAGTTACTTGAGCCGACCTTCGTCGAATTCGATCAGGTCGAAGTAAGTGCGAATGTCTTTACGACCCGCTCCGCCGGATTGTTTTAAGAAGTGACTGAAACGCGCTTTCTTCGCTGCGGTGTCGGGATGCCGTGAAATCATCGCCTCATTCCAGTGTTCGATTTCATCCGCCGAATGTTTGACACTGTTCTCCTGGAGCCATTTCAGGATCGTGTCGTCCTTTTCCAAACGATGGACGGCGTCTTCAAACGCGTCGCCATCGATTTTTAAGAAACTGAGCAAATGTTTGTCGAAGCCGACCGTCTTATAGTTGTAGCCGTCGAGAAGACCTTTGCGGTGCAGCTTCGCCTTGTCGATCAAACGCGGCAGATGCACGTAACCGCCGAGCTTTTCGTAGGGACTGCGCGGATGCAGTCTTCGCATTGCGGGATCAGGTTGCGTGTGCAGGTTGAGCACCGCCCATCGAAACATCTGATTCCGCCTTCGACGCGGCGGCCTTCGCTTCGGGCAAAAGCTCACCTTGAGTAAGAGTGGCCTGACCGATGACGAGTTGTCCGGAAAACATCCCGCCCTTTTCAATCGCGATGGACTTTGCAGTCACATTACCTTCGAGCGACCCGGTCTTATGAATCGTCACCGAACCCGTGGCCACAATTTCACCGGACATCCGTCCCCTAATGTCGATGTTCGCCACCGCGACCCGCCGAAAGCATTGGATGTCCGACTTGCGTTCGACAACGATGCTCTGAGCAGCAATCCGGCCGGGAATTTTCCCGACCAGTTCGATCGTCATTGAATCTTCGCACTGAAGATTTCCGCGCAGCTTGCCTTCGATCACAGCCGAATGACAAATCACGCTCGTGCTGCTGAGGTCGCCTTTGTTAGTCAGATGGATATCTCCGCGGGTGCGGATCGTGCGACTGAAGCTGGTGGTGATTTTGTAATCGCGGAGGTCGATATGCGCGCTGCAACCGGGACAGTTAGTCGACGTTGCCTGATCGCTGACATCGTGTTTGCGTTTACATTCGAAACAGGAGACGACGCGATTGCGCTGGCGGCTCCAAATGTTCTCGAACTTTCGATGGAGCGGCACTTCTGCCGCAGGTACGGACCCGTCCGCCACCTTGGCGACCGGCTTCGGCGCCATCGGAGAAAAAGACCGGCCGCATTGCCGGCAAATCGTCGTCTTTGCCGCCACATATTCCATCTGCTTAAAGCCACAGTGCGGGCATTCCACACTGGCCTTAGCAGGCGACGATTTGGTCACTTAGTTCAGAACGTAGAGGTCAATCTTAACCGCGGGCCGCGAAGGCAGGCTTGGCTGGCTCTTCGTGACGAACAACCTCTGGCTTGGTCGCTGCTTTAACGCTCATGCCACTGGAAACTTCCGACTTTCCGATGAAGGTCGCGCCTTCCTCGATAATCAGGCGGGCCGCCTTCAAATCTCCCTGAAGCGTGCATTTCGATTTCAGCTCGCAACGCTCGCTCACGGTAACGTTTCCCTGCACCTTGCCGTAAATGGTGATGGATTTCGTTTTAATTTCAGCGCGAATGTCCGCGTTCTCGCCCACCGTCAGGGCCCCATCGGAGTTGATTTCGCCTTCGACTTTTCCATCGATCAAAAGCTCCTTTTGGAACTTGATCGTGCCTTTGATTTCGACGTCGCTGGAAAGGACGTCTTTTCCTGAATGTTCAGCCATAAACTTTTTGTAATCGTTGGTTGGTAATTTTGATTGGTCGCCGTAGGCGGGTCGGTTGGAATCCTCACCCCCCGAGCTCATCGACCCTTCTCCGATCGGCGAGACGGTTTTCTGCGGGATGAATTTCTTCAACACGCGCTATTATTGTAACAGTTATTCACATTGTCAACGGGTTCCCCTGACGAAAAGCCCAGTTTTTACAATTTATCTACAAATCGGAACAACTCGGGAGCGGTCGCGCCAAGCAAATTGACTGAATTTAGGCCGACTCGATCCCCCAATCAGAGGCGTCTGATCGCCGACAGCTGACTTCTGAAAACTGGGCCCGCCTGGATTCGAACCAGGGACCAAGGGATTATGAGTCCCCTGCTCTAACCGCTGAGCTACAGGCCCTTGTCGCTGCAGCGAATTAAACACACCAACTACGTCGTGACCAACTCGGAAACGATCGGAAAAAATCGTACGCGGAAGAAGCGATGAAGATGGTTGAGCAAAGGTTATGCTCGCCCGCTCATCGTAACGGCAAACCGGTGAACTTGACGACGCACGTGAGGTTTTTCTTCCTCCCAGCGTTTTACCGAATGTGGTGAAGCTAATTTGCCGGCTCGGCATTTCGCCTCAGCAACTCGGCAATCGTTTTTTCCAATACGGCAGCCGAGACCGGTTTCTTTAAATACGCGTCCCCGCAAATGGAGAGTGCAGCTTGCTGTTCTTCATCGCTCGCGTAAGCCGAATAATAAACGACCGGGCTTTTGGGCTGCAGACGGTTGACCTTCTGACAGAGTTCGATGCCATTCCCGTCGGGGAGTCGCACATCCAGGATAAAAAGATCGAACTTAATTTTTTCCGCCAGTTCCATTGCTTCGGCGTTCGTTCCGGCGGTGGCCACGATGTAGCCAAAGTCCTGTAGCGAAGCGGCAATCAGCAAACGAATATCGGGGTCGTCGTCCACATGGAGGATCTGTGCTTTCATCTTCCTACCTTTCCTTAGCAGCGATCAGACCAGAACCAGCTATATTGAGCCTTGTTAGCGGCTACGGAACCCGTCAACCCTCCGCTGGCAAAATCTTCCCACTGACTTCGCCGAAGCCGACGCGATAACCCTCACCCTGGCACCAACCGGTGATCGAAAGCGTGTCGCCGTCTTCTAGCCACTTGCGTTCCTCGCCCGTTTGTAACTTTAGCGGGTTCGCGCCGCGCCATGTCAGCTCCAGCATGCAGCCGCGAGAATCATCGGTTGCGCCGCTGATCGTCCCACTGGCAAGCAAATCGCCAGGTTGCAGGTTGCAGCCGCCGACGGTGTGATGTGCGAGCTGCTGGGGGACACTCCAGTAAAGATTTTGAAAGTTCGTCCGGGTAATCGTCTGCGGCGTTTTCATCTTCGCCGTTTGCAGTTTCGCTTCCAATCGGATGTCGAACATAAAATCATTCTTGGCGCGAAGATAGAGCAGCGGTTCCGGGTCCTGCTTCGGCAGCGGTTTCCGGAACGGTTCGAGCGCTTCCATGGTTACAACCCAAGGCGAGATGCTGGTGCAGAAATTCTTGGCCAGGAACGGACCGAGGGGTTGATATTCCCAAGCCTGAATGTCGCGGGCGCTCCAATCGTTCATCAAAACGAAACCGAAAATGTGATCAGCGGCCTGGTCGATCGGCACCGGTTGGCCTAACGAATTGCCGGGACCTATCAAAAACGCCATCTCCAATTCGTAATCGAGACTCTTGGTCGGGCCGAAGACTGGCGACGGCGCATCGGGCGGTTTCATTTGGCCCTTTGGCCGACGGACATCCATTCCGCTCACAACCACCGAGCTAGCTCGGCCGTGATACGCCACCGGCAACCATTTCCAATTCGGCATCAGAGCGTTCTCCGGCCCGCGCAGCATCGTTCCAACGTTGTGCGCGTGATGATAAGATGAATAGAAATCCGTGTAGTTTTCAATTTTCACGGGCAACTGCATCACGACATCCGATTGCCGATGAAAAACGCGTTCCCGCAATTTCGCGTCATCACGCAAGGCCGGCGTTTCAGCGGCCAGAAGTTCTTGCAGGATCGCGCGAACTTTCTTCCAAGCCGGGCGACCCAGGGCCAGAAAATCATTCAGCGAATCCCGAGTCAAAGCTGCCGAAGCCTCGGGCGCGAGATCTTTAAAGTGCCCGGCCACGCCCAAAGCCGCAAGATCGACAACGTAATCGCCAAGCGCGACGCCGATCCGCGCGGTCCCATCGCGAGATTTGAAAACTCCAAACGGCAAATTCTCCAGCGGAAAATGGGAATCGCTGGCGATTTCGATAAACGAACGAAGAGCCATGCTTATGATTTAACCACGAAGATCAAGGAGAACACGAAGATAGTTTTTTGTCCTTTAGAGCGCTTCGCGTCCTTCGTGGTGATCAGAGCAGTCCTAATTGACGCAAGTCTTCCCTCGGCTCATCGAAGCTGCAGCTGCCGAATGAAGTAATAAACTTTCGGCGCGCCTTGATGCGATCGAGCGTGATTTCCCAATCGCGCCAGGCGAACACGGTATCGTGAAATTCGAATGACTTGGCACTTTGATCCTCGAGCATGTCTACGATTTGCGCTTCGTCCCAATGATGCTCGGCGGAAAGCACCCCGGCGCCGATCACGTTCAGAAAACCATGCATTTCGGTTTTCACTTCATCCCGAAATTGCCGGACCGGATGATGCAGGCCGGCGGTAAACTTTATCGGCACGTGATGTTTGGTGGAGGCGAGAATCGCCCGGCAAATCTGAACCGAGCTCGGAAAAGCATCTGCGGTCACGCCGCCAGTTCGCAATTTGTAACCAAACGACGGTTGCTTTGCGCGGGCCAGCAAGGCGATCGTCTGCTCGGCGGACTCGGCTGGCGTTTCCCAGTACGCTTGCACTTTCAAATCGGCCAGTAGCGCAGCGACCTCAGCGAGTTTGGCGAGATCGACATCTTTTGGAAGGACCATCTCGAGCTGCCCGACCGAGATAAGATCGACATGCGCTTTTTGAAACGAACCGATGGCTTCGACCGCATTCCGCAGTTCAGTTTGAAACTGCGCGGCGTTTTCGGTCTTTGCACCCAAAGCGGACACGCGAAGTGGATGATGTTTGTCGAATTGGGAAACGAATCGCGCCGCGTCGCCAAATTTGGCTACCGGTAAAACGAATGCCGAGAGCATCCAGGAATCCGCAGATCGCGCATATTCCGACTGGTTTTTCAGCGCGGGGTCCAGTTCCAGACTGCACGGCGGAAACATTCCCGCGTAATCGATCGATCGCGTCAGCAAAGCTCGAAGAGATGCAGTGGCCATGTGAGCAATTCAGCGCAGAATTTTACCCGGCGTCAACTCGCGAAAGCTTTCGGAGTCAATCGCCGGATCATTTCCGGCTCATGGGAACAGACCGCGCATTTTCTTCGCCTTCATCACCCGTTCGACCCCAATCGCCATCGCCGCCGTGCGATGTGAAATCTTGTGCGCTTTCGCTCGTTTGATCACTTGAGTGAAGGAATACTCGAGAATTCGGAACAGCTTGTCCGTGACTTCGGTTTCCGACCACATGAATGCCTGTTTGCCCTGGACCCATTCGAAATAGGAAACGATAACGCCGCCCGCATTGCACAAAATGTCCGGGATCACGAACACCTCTTCCCAGCGTTTTTCCAAAATCAGGTCGGCTTCGGGCGTGGTTGGGCCGTTGGCGCCCTCGGCCAGGATCCGGCATTTCAATTTGCCGGCGTTCTCCGCGTTGATCACACGATCGACTGCGCAAGGCGCAAGTATATCGCAGGGCAAAGTCAAAAGTTCCTTTGGATCGACATGATCGGCCTCGTGGAAAGAACGCAGGTTGCCCTTTTTCAAAACGTGTTGTTCGGCGGCCTCAACATCGATTCCTTTTGGGTTGTAAACTGCGGCGTAAGCGTCACTGATCCCAATGACCTTGGCGCCACTCTTATACGCGAGTGAAAGCGCGGCAACCGAGCCGACGTTTCCGAATCCCTGCACGATCGCGGTGCATTTTTCGGGATCCATCTTTAGAAGGTTCATCGCGCGCTCGATGAGATAAACGACCCCGCGTCCGGTCGATTCGCGACGGCCTTCCGTCCCGCCGATGGACACGGGTTTGCCGGTCACGATCTCGTTGACCGCATAACCGTGATAAACCGAATACGTATCCATGAACCAGGCCATCACTTGTTCGTTCGTGCCCATGTCCGGTCCCATCACGTCGGTCTGCGGCCCGACGAACGGAATCATTTCCTGCATGTAGCGTCGCGAGACTGATTCGAGCTCGGTCCGCGATAATTTCGTCACATCGCATGTCACTCCGCCTTTCGCTCCGCCGTAGGGCAAATTGGCCAGCGCGCATTTCCAACTCATCCACATCGCCAGCGCGGCGGTCTCGCCCATGGAGAGCGAGGGTGCAAACCGGGTCCCGCCTTTGGTCGGCCCGAGCGTGAGATGATGTTGGACCCGGTAACCTTGAAACGTTTTCGTGCTGCCGTCGTCCATGTGCACTGGCAGGGTCACGGCCACTGCGCGCTTCGGATACATCAACCGATCGCGGTCGTTCTTATCGATGCTGAGGTAATCGGCGATGACCTGAAACTGGTCGCACGCCATTTTAAAAACTTCGTCGTCGTCGTAAATCGTCATGAGCCAGAGCGAACGTTAGAGCATCCGCAGAAAAACTCAGATGCTATTTGCCTCGAAAAATCTTCGCGTCAACTCCGAAAGCGTTCGCGAGTCAAATTGAAACCGGCGCAAGGCTCAGTCTGAGCGAAAATTGTGCGGTTCGATCGATGGACGAACGCTTTCCGAGGACGGTGTCGTCGGCTTAGGATGGGCGCATGATAAAGTGGTTCGCTCGGCTGTTAGGCCTTGTTGGATTAAACGCCGTCCCGGTGGTTGGCGTTGGCTGGGCCGGTTGGACGACTGCCACGGCCCTCCTTCTCTATTGGTGCGAAACCATGATCCTGGTGGTGTTGGTGGCAATTCGCATTCATCTGCACCGACGCTGGACGAACAAGCGCGGTCACTACACTGAAGTTCGGACTACTATCACCAAAAACGGCCTCACCACGAACAAAACTCGAATCGGTCATTTCGGGACGGGCTTCCTCGCTGTGGCTCTGATATTCGGGCTCGTTCAGGCGATCTTCCTTGCATTCATCCTCTGGAAAACTCATCTGCTCGAAACGGTGGATCTTACTCAGCTCAAACAAGGACTAACTGCGATCACCTTCTTTCTACTGTTCGGTTTTTTCATGGATCTCGCACAATTGCGCCAATGGCCATTTGCCCGGATTCGCAGTTTGTCGAACGCGGTCTTGTGGCGCGTGTTTCTCGTGCAAATCGTGATCATCGTCGGCGTGATCGGAGCCGCGTGGTTTGGACTCCCAAAAATCACCCTCATCGCATTCGTCGCACTGAAGTTCTACACCGATGCGACCGCCCACCTGGGCCAATACGATCCGGCGGAAGCGCCAGGCTGGATGGTCCGATTGTTAGGCAGCGGCTTTTCGGAATATTGGCGCGTCCAAAAACGTGACGATCAAGAACGCGCGCTGGCCGAAGAGGAAGTTTTTGATGGTCGTCCTATGCCGTTTGAGGAAAACGCAATCGGGCAACAGGATCGACAATCACGTATGAATTCGTAACGTTTTCGGCGAAATGAAGATCGAAACCATTGCCGTGCACGCCGGCCAGCGAATCGACCCCGCGACGGGCGCCGTTTCGCCGCCGATTCATCTCTCCACGACGTTTGAACGCGACGTCGAAGGCACTTACTCGCGCGGCTTCATGTACACGCGAAACGATAATCCCAACCGCAAGGCACTCGAGGAAGGAGTCAGTGCCCTGGAAGGCGGTGCGACCGCAACTGCGTTCGCTTCGGGGACCGGCGCCACCAGCGCGATCTTTCAAGCGCTCACGCCAGGCGATCATATCCTCGCCCACATTGATGCCTACTACGGAACGACGCGTTTGCTGCGCGAAATTTTTGTCCGCTGGGGACTTGAAGCCGATTTCGTTGACATGAGTGACTTGACTGCGGTGAAAAAGGCGCTGCGACCGAAAACAAAACTGGCCTGGATGGAAACGCCGTCCAATCCGTTGCTGAAAATTGTCGATCTGGCTGCGACGACGAGAATCGTGCACGACGCCGACGCGCTTTGCGTTTGCGATAACACGTGGGCGCCAACAATTCAGCGGCCGTTCGATCTCGGCGTCGACTTCATCCTGCATTCGACCACAAAATATTTCGGCGGGCATTGCGATGTCCTCGGCGGAATCGTGGTCGCAAAAAGTGATAACGATCTATTTCAACGCATCCGCAATATTCAATACGAAGGCGGCGCTGTTCCCTCACCCTTCGATTGCTGGTTGATTCTGCGCGGAATGCGGACCTTGCCCTGGAGGATGCGAGCACATTCCGAAAATGCGGCAAAGGTAGCGCAGTTTTTGTCGCAGCACCGGGGCGTCGAACGCGTCCATTACCCTGGCCTGACAACTCACCCTGGACATGAAATTGCCAGGAAACAGATGTCGCTATTCGGCGGAATGCTTTCGTTCGAAGCGAGGGGCGGTCGCGACGCGGCAATGAACGTGAGCAATCGGGCGAAAATTTTTACTCGCGCGACCAGCTTGGGCGGGGTCGAAAGCTTGATCGAACATCGCGCCTCAATCGAAGGACCCGGCACCACATCTCCGGAAGGCTTGCTTCGATTATCAATCGGTTTGGAAAATGCCGACGATTTGATCGAAGACCTGAATCAAGCGTTAAGGTAGGGGCGGCTCACCGAGGCGCCACAACCGCCAGTTCGGCTCGGACGGATTGAGGTCAATCGCCGCTAACAAACTTGCGACGAACAAGGGCGACGACGTCGCGGACCTCATCAACGCGGAACAGAAACGCGCTTCCAAAAAATACTGCCGCCGCGACGGTAATCACCAGCAGAACAGCGAAAATTTTCTGCCACTCCGGCAAGTGCGCGCCGGGATAAAACATCGTTTCGAGCGAGAGCCAGCAAACGCCTGCAAGGAGCGCGAGCGGAACCACCAGTTTGGCTAGCAATGCCAAGAGCGTACCTGTCTCCAGCGGTCCGGCGTATTTTCGCATCATTATATATAAGAGCAGAAAATTGATGATCGCGACCAGACTGACGGAAAGCGCGAGTCCGCGATGACCAAGCCCAAGTTTGAACATGAAGAACCAATTCAATCCGATGTTCACGATGATAGAAAAAATGCTGACCATCATCGGGAGGTAGCGTTTATCGAGTGCGTAGAATGCCGGCGCCAGAACTTTGACCGCCGAGTACGCCGCCAGGCCGATGGCGTAAAATTGCAACGCTGCGGCGGTTTGCCGTGTCGCTTCGGCGGTGAATCGACCGTGTTGGTAGATCACACTGATGATTGGCTCCGCGAGAAGAATTAATCCGACCGCCGCCGGAATTGTCAGCAATACTATTAAGCGAATTGCGTGAGCCAGCGCGGAGCGAAACCCAGCCATATCACCGAGCGCCGCGCTGCGCGACACGAGCGGCAATGTCACCGTTCCAACGGCGACACCAAAAATTCCGAGCGGTAATTGCATTAGCCGAAATGCGATGTTCAACCAGCTGACCGGACCGTCGATCACGTGGCCGGTCGCATCGGTAACGCGCGCGGCAAAACCGCTGTTGATCAATACGTTCACCTGCACCGCGCTGGCCGCGATCACTGCCGGACCCATCAACGTCAGCACAGTCCGGACGCCTGCATCGCGCCAATGAAAATCGGGATGGTATTTGTACCCAACGCGTCGCAGTGACGGAAACTGGGCCGACAGTTGCCAGAAACCGCCGATCAGGGTCCCGAGCGATAATCCAATGAGGGAGCGTGTTCCGAAATGCGGGTCGAGCCAGTAGCCGAATGCAACCCCTCCAATGATCGAACCGAGATTGAAATAACTCGAGGCCATCGCCGGCGCGCCAAAAATATTTTTCGCATTCAGCATGCCCATCACCAGCGCGGCGAGCGAAACCAGCAGAATGAATGGCCACATGATTCGCGTGAGCAAAATCGTGGTCTCGGTTTTTTCCGGCGACCAGCCGCCGAAGCCGGTCATCACGTAAATGATCTGCGGCGCGAAAATGATTCCGAGCAGCGTGACCGCGCTCATGAAAACAGCAGTCAGCGTTGCCATTTTGTTTCCGAGTCGCCAGGCCGATTCATCGCCCTCGGTCGCGATCTTTTTGGAAAATGTGGTGATAAACGCGGTTGAGAGAGCGCCCTCGGCAAATAAATCGCGCAGGAGGTTTGGAACCCGAAACGCGATCAGGAACGCATCGAGATTTTTACCGGCCCCGAAAAGTCCGGCAAAGACTTGTTCGCGAATGAGTCCGAGAATGCGCGAGCAAAGGACCGCGATCCCGACGACGCCTGTCGCGCGGGTGCTTACTCGCTGTGGTTCAGCCACGGCCATCGGCGAACAAAGAACAACGTCCGCGAATTAACGAAAGGAAAAACTTTTGCAGATGCCCGAAGCTTGACCTATCGAAACAGAAAAAAATCAGAGTTGCTCGATTTTGTAACCCCGCTGCCGAAGCAACGTAAGAACGCCATCGGGACCACCCATGTGCCCGGCTCCGACCACCACGAAGTAAGTTTGATCACTGTGGAGAAAAGTGTCGATCTTCGGTACCCAGTTGTGATTTCGGCGTGTAATTACCCGATCGGCGATACTGGGGACATCGGCGAGCATGCCGCTACTAATCGTCCAGACCCTGTCAGCGTCACCTTTCTTCCAGGCGTCCTTTAGCTGGTCTCCCGTTCCCCGCGAACTCGGAATAAAGCTAAGCAACAACATTGCTTCGCTCTGACGATCACTTAGACCGGAAAGCGTCCGAACGGATTCCTGTAACGTTTCCAGTCCCGATGTCGGCTTTGATTTTGCGCGAGCTCGCTTCTTCAGAAAACCTTCAACTCCGAGATCCGCCGAAAGTCCGTGCAATTGCGGAGCCTGCAGCATGGCCGCGAGGAACCAGGGTCGGAATTTGGCGAACTTCGATTCCGGCACGCTCAGCGCTCCGAAGAAGCGACGCACATAATCGTAGGTGCGCGGATCGACGTGCTCCTTCAAACTATCCCCGCTGGGATACTCGCCAGCCTTCAGCAAGCTCTTGCCCACTGCTGCTCCCATCTCTTTTGGATCAATTTCAAAGACCAGCTGATTCGAAGCGTCACACGCGCGGGCGTACTCCTGCGGCAACGGATAATCCGTCGACTTGAGCGCGTGGATCGAGCCACCCAAATAGAGCACCTTCCCGGACGAATCGGAAATTTTCCATACCGATGCCGCAACCAGACCATTCTCCGGCCAAATACAACCAGCGATGAGCGTGATCCCGAAGACGGATTTATAGACAATATTCTTCACTGAGTTAGCATTAAATTATGAATCTGTTCCTCCGAAACCCAGCAATTATCGTTTCGCTGTTTATCGCCGCAAGTATCCCCACTTTGCCAGCTGAAGATGCGTCCGTCGATCAGCTGATTAAGAAGCTGCCACCGCCAGAAAAGGTGGCTCAATCCGCAGTCGCGCTTGATCCCGCAATTCGAGATCCACTCGCCAAACAAGTGGTCGATTCAGCTAAGGCAATGAATTTTGGGAACGCTTACACGCTCTCGCAAAAACTGGCGAATCGCTATCCAAAGAGCGCGGTCGCACAATGTCTGTTTGGTCGGTTTGCCATACTGTTGCGCAGGTACTCCGAAGCCACGGCCGCCTATGGTAAAGCAATAGCGGACCAACCAAATCTGGCGATCGCTTACTTGGGGCGTGGCGTAAGTGAGATCGGGCAACAAAATTTTACCGCTGCTATGTCTGACTGTCACCAAGTCACGCGATTGGCTCCGAAAGCAGACATTGGCTGGGTCGCGTTGAGCGCGTGTGCGGAAAAAATGGGGCGCAAGACAGAAAGCCTCAATGATGCGCGTCAAGCAACAGCTGTCGCACCTTCATCTGCTCTCGCGTGGTATCAACTTTCACGCGAGGAAGGTCTTTCCGGAAATAAACAGGCGGCAGATAAAGCACTGGCTCGCGCTAACCAACTCCATCGCACCACGGTCAAACTTACGAAGCGATAGTTACAAGCCCGTCGGGAAACGAAGAAATTCCCAGGGCGCTTTGAATCGTTCGGACAAATGCGCGGCCAGCGCTTTTACTCCGAAAGTCTCGGTCGCGTAATGACCGCCCATAATAAGATTTATCCCCAGTTCCTCCGCCGCTACCGCGGACCAATGCGGTGCTTCACCGGTAATGAAAGTGTCGATGCCTGCCTCGGCCACGCGATAAATCTCCGAGCCGGCTGCGCCGGTTATGATCCCGACTCTTCGGGGCTGGGCCGGACCAAAATTGAAGCTTTTCACCGGAGAGCGAAGAACACTTCGCAGTTTGCGAATCAATGCGCTGCGCGAGATGGACGCCTTGGCTTTCAAGCCCATTGATTCGCCTTTCTCTTTGAGGAATCGCTTGGTCTGTTTCAATCCAAGCGCCGCTGCCAGCTGAGCATTGTTGCCGGCTTTTGGATGAACATCGAGCGGAAGGTGTACGCCATAAAGTGCGATGTCATTTTCAAACGCTACTTTCAATTGCCGTCGTAACGAACCAGTTACGGTCTGCAATCCCGGCCAAAACAAACCGTGATGCACAATCAGCAGATCGATCTTTTTCGTCGCGGCCGCGGTCAACACGCGCGTCGAAACATCAACCGCCGCCCCAATTTTAGTGACTTTGCCCGAGTTTTCGATCTGCAGGCCGTTCAGGGCACTGGGCCAGTCCTCGATTTCTTCGACGCGAAGATAATCGTTCGTGTAGTCGACGATTTCGGAAAGGCTGGGCATTCGCGCGAAATTGTAACTGCGTTTGTATCAAACGCCGAACTATAAATCGGCTATGACATTTGGGAGGTTTAGTGTGCCCGCCAACAATTTCCACAGCCGATGAAATGTTGAATCATGCCGCTCTGCGGCAGCCTATATCCAGGGAACATTATGGATGCACTAGCGGGAGCGTAATGTTTAGATACGACCCCATTTCAGTTCTTGACGAAAAAAGCGCTTCTTGGGACGTTCCCAATGCGATTCAATTCTAATGGAATACACCGATGCCCCAACCCAAACCCAGGAGATCAGCTGGGATACCAAGCCATGCCCGTATTGCGGGACTCTCTTGCCGAAAAATGCCACGGCGTGCACGAATTGCGATTGGACGGAGGAAGCAATCAAGCCGGCCGAGCCAAAAGCCAGCGACGCGATGGCAATCCTCCTCAGCATTATTCCAGGCCTCGGTCACATTTACAAAGGACATCGCGCGATGGGCGCGTTCATTCTGTTTCTGATCACGCCGCTCGCGCTCGCATTCGCGATCATAGCAGCAGTCGCTTCGGCCGGTTGGGGGATCCTGATGCTGATCCCCTACTGGGGCGCAGTGATGTTGCATGTGTGGGCAATTGACGATCGTGTGACGCCTGCGCCGGACGAAGGCGAACAATACTGAAGAAGGTGAGGCGTTTAGTTGTTGAGTAGTTGAGAAGATTTCGTCGTTACTCGCCCAAAATCCAGGTGAGAGCTCCTGCGGTCGGATTTATCCGTGATGCTGGAAATTTTGTGTCGCCTTTGATCACGCGATCGATCAGGTCCGCGTTTTTGCTCGCATTTACTAGAAAACAAACGTGCCGCGCGTGATTGATTAGTGGAAAAGTAAACGTCAACCGCCACGAATTAAACTTCGGTACAAAATTGGCGACGACGCGTCGGGTTGTTTCATTCAGTGCTGTGGTCTCCGGAAACAACGAGGCGGTGTGACCGTCGTCCCCCAACCCGAGCAAAATCAGATCGTGGCGATAAATTTGCTCGCCCCGTTGAGTGGCCAGAAGATCGAGATCGTCCTGATATTCCTGCGCGGCGATCTGCGGTTCGATCTCAGCGCGCATCCGCAAAATCGATTTCTCCGGAACTGCGGCGGGAACGAACAGGGTCTCTCGCGCCATCCGGAAATTGCTCTGCTCGTCATCCGGCGGAACGCAACGTTCGTCCCCGAACGTGATCAGCACGCGGTCCCAGGGCAAATCCCGCCCGATGCGCGCGATCTCGGAATAGACGGGCCGCGGAGTGTTTCCACCCGAAAGCGCGATCCGAAACTCGTTGCGTTCGGCCAGCGCCTTATGAGCAAGGTCGATGATGAAATTGACGGCGTCCGCGACAAAATTCTTCGTTCGGACAACTTGGGCAGCCATGCGCCCTAGATCGCGCAGTGAGATTGGCCGCGCTTCTCCAAATATCGCTGGTGATATTCTTCAGCGCGCCAGAACTTCGGCGCCGGTTCGATTTGCGTCACGATCGGCCGGTTGAATTTGCCACTCGCGGAAAGTTTCTGCTTTGAAGCCTCGGCTGCCGCCTTTTGTTCCGGCGAATAATAAAAAATCACGGACCGATATTGCGTTCCAACGTCCGGTCCCTGGCGATTCATCGTAGTCGGATTGTGGTTCGACCAAAAAACATTCAGGAGCTCGTCGTAGCTGACTTGGGAAGGATCGAATTCCAACTGGAGGACTTCGGCGTGGCCGGTTTCATCGCTGCAAACATCCTCGTAACTGGGATTGTCCTTAGCGCCGCCGGCGTAACCTACCACCGTCGAAGTAACGCCCTTCAATTTGCGGAATGTTTCTTCCACGCCCCAGAAACAGCCTGCCCCGAACATCGCTTTCTCCGTCGTCATCCTAAATGATCGGATGTCTGTCCACCGGGCGCAACCATAGTTGCGCTTGCGTTTAACGCCGCCCTAAACAACATGTCGGGAGATGGCTTCCCGGACTACGATAGATGAGACCAACGCGCCATTAGTGATCAGGCTAATGAACAAATTCGGCGCTGCGTTCGAACGAGCTGGTCTCAGGTCAAAACCTTTGTCCGCCGCTCAATTAATTGAAAAAGCAAAGCGCGGCTCGCGGCTGGACGATTTCGGCGGTCCTGATTTTTCCGAGCCCCTCTCGCGCTTGCTCGAATCGTGTCACCGGGAGGCGAGGCTGAACGTGATCGGGAAACTGGCGCTCAAGAATGATGTTGTGCGGATCCTGTGCAATCGGCTTCTCCTCGAGCAAGACAGTCAGCGGTATCCCGATATCGCCGGCCAGCAAATCCGCGAACCGCTGTTTATCGTAGGTTTGCCGCGAAGCGGGACCACGCTGTTGCACACGCTTCTCGCGGCCGACCCGGCGCATCGGGTGCCGTTGACTTGGGAAGTGATGTCGCCGTCACCGCCGAGCGCGGAGAATCGCGAACAGCGTATTCGCAGCGCGAACCGCGACCTCGCCATGCTGCGCTGGCTGGCGCCTACATTCGATAGCGTTCACGCGACCGGCGCCGAACTTCCACAGGAATGCGTTTCTCTGATCAGTCCGACGTTCATGAGCGACCAATTCGACACGATGTACAACATCCCGTCATATCGAGAGTGGTTCTTTCGGCAAAATTTACGGCCCGCCTACGAGTATCACCGCCGGTTTTTGCAACATCTGCAGCTCCGCCGATCACCGGAGCGCTGGATTTTAAAAGCCCCCGCCCACATGTTCTTCGCTCCGGCACTTCTGTCGGTTTATCCCGACGCAAAATTTGTGCAGCTGCACCGGGACCCGATCGACGCGGTCGCGTCTGTTTCAAGTTTGGTCACAATCCTGCGGCGTGTCTTCAGCGATTCGGTTGATCCGATTCAGATTGGACGAGATGCGATGGTTTACTGGTCGGAGGCGTTGAAGACTTTTCTGCAGACCCGCGATCAGTTACCGGCGGATCGGGTGTGCGATTTGTACTATGACGACATTCGACGCGATCCGATTGTTGCCACCCAGCGTGTTTACAAACATTTCGATTGGAAACTTGAACCGCAGGTCGAGCAAAGCATGCGCGCGACTTTGACCGAACAAAATTCGCGGAGCAACGGGGTGCATCGTTACAACGCGGCCTATTTTCAATTGAAGGGCACTAACGGCTTTACCGATTACTGCGAGCGATTCGGTTTTAAGTCGTCGAGAACCAATCGGCCGACAGAACGCGCGGAAGCAGCTGCCTGAGATCAACCGAACTTTTCTCACGGGATCAAAATCTCGACGAGATTCCAGCTGCGCAATGAAGCTTGCGCCGATTGAGACTAGCAATTAAACGTCCGCTGAGACTTCCGGATGCAGCTTTCGCTCAAGGAGTTCAAGGACCGGCGCATGTACCGAACTGCTGTCGGGTACGCCGTCGCGGCCTGGCTCAGCCTACAAGTAGCGTCACTTGTTCTTTCCGCTTTGGACGCGCCCCGATGGATAATGAAAGCCGTCATTGGGACGATATTTCTTGGATTTGTTGTCGCGCTGCTCGTCGGATGGAAGCAGGAACGCTCGGTCGTAGGGGGCGGCCCGGTCAGCGCATCGCAGCGGCGAAGGTTTGTTCTTGCCGCAATCGCTCTGCTTCCAGCAATCGGCGTCGCCCTCGGATTTCTGATTTTTTATCATCCTGCGGGGCGTGTTGCCCCTTCCGGTGAGAACGCAAAAGCTCCCGAAAAAAGCATCGCCGTGCTTCCATTCGCCAATTTGAGCAAGGAACAAGAGAACGCGTTTTTCGCAGATGGGATGCAAGATGAGATTCTTACCGACCTGGCGAAGATCGCAGATCTGAAGGTGATCAGTCGGACCAGCGTGCAGCAATACCGCGCTGCAGCAACCCGAAACATCCGCGAGATTGCAACAGCCCTGGGTGTTGCTCACGTCCTGGAAGGCAGCGTGCAACGCGCCGGGAGCAAGGTTCGCGTTACCGCTCAATTGATTGACGCCCGCAACGACACGCACCTCTGGGCCGAACATTTTGACGGCGAACTGAGCGACGTTTTCGGAATTCAAACTCAAATCGCTCAGGCCATCGCAGATCAACTCAGGCTGCGGCTTTCGCCGGCGGAAAGGGCGGCAATCAGTCGCGCGCCAACTCAGAACCTCGCCGCGCACGATCTTTATCTTCGCGGAAACAAGCTCCTTGCCGAAGTCCTGGCCGACTACAACCACGCGCAAGAGAAATTGACTGAAGCATTGGAACTGTTCGAGAAAGCAACCGCACTGGATCCAACTTTCCTGCTCGCCTATTGCCGGGTCAGTCAGGCGCACGTGACGCTGTACTGGCTGGAAGTCGATCACACTCCGAAGCGGCTGGCATTGGCTGATGCGGCAATTAAAAAAGCCGAACTAATTCAACCGGACTCTGACGACGTCCATTTTGCGCGCGGCTGGTACTTTTTCCAGGGTCTGCGCGATTATGAACGCGCTCGCAGCGAACTCGTGCTTGCCCAACGCACTTTGCCTAACGATGCGGACATTTTCAGTCTTGCGGGCTCGATCGACCGCCGGCAGGGCCATTGGCAACAATCGACCCAAGAGCTCCAACGCGCAGTCGATCTTGATCCGAGCAATCTGTTTCGGCTGCAACAATTGGCGGCCAGCTATCACATCTTGCGGCGTTATGCAAAAGAGGAAGCGATCTACGATCGCGCGCTGTCCGTAGCTCCCGACGACAAAAGCATACCGGTGTCGCGCGCCCGGATTGGGCTGGATGCGCGCGCCGACACGCAGCATCTGCGGGAAACGATTGACCTCCTGATGAGGCAAGACCCCAAATCAGCCGACGAATTTCCAGCGGGCCTTCTCGATCAGGCACTATGCGATCGCGACCGGGCCGCTGCCGATCGAGCGCTTGCCTCTATCAGCGCCGGCGAGCTGATATTTTTCTTTCGAACGCCGCCGAAATTCGGGGAAGGTCTTGTTGCGCGTTGCTTCGGCGAGGACTCGCGGGCGCAATCTGCGTTCAATCAAGCGCGAACCGAACAGGAAAAGATTGTGCGCGAACAACCAGAGTACGCGGCGGGCCTTAGCATTCTTGGACTAATCGACGCCGCGCTTGGTCGCAAAGAGGAGGCGATTCGCGAAGGAGAACGGGCCTGCCAGCTCACGCCCCTGAAGAAAGACGTCGTGGACGGCGCCGAACTTATTGCCAATCTCGCGCTTATCTACACTTGGGCCGGTGAGAAAGATCGAGCATTCGAACAACTTCAGACCGCGGTGCGAATCCCAAGCAATCTTAGTTATGGTTTGCTAAAGTTGCATCCGCAATGGGATCCCTTGCGGAAAGATCCACGTTTCGATTCTTTGCTCGCGCGCCTAACGACTGATCCCGATCTCGCGACATTGGTGCCGACAAAATCGACACCTCGGTAACGAACATCAGTTCGCAGGCGCCGTTGCCGGTGTCCGTGCGACTCAGCGAGCTTCTCCACGGGCCAAACCCGGCGGCGGTCGCCTCGACCAAATCCCCCTTCAAATGCACGAGCGTTCCAGTGCGGATCGATTTGCACTGCGAAGCAATTGCTGACGTCGATGGAATAATGTGCACGTTCGTCGAGTGTGAAATTATTTCGTCCTTCGAGATCGGCGGCGGAAGTTTGTATTCGAACCAGTAGAAACGCATGCTTTGCGTAATCGTTACCCGGTCAAGGACGCGTTGATCGGACATCGGTCCCCAACCCAAGGCAAGATCGACCGGAACGAGCGTCGCCTGCCGGTCCCATCGATAAACCTTCCGATGCAACACCCGAGCATCGAGCGCGAATGCCGCGAGCGGTTTCAGTTCATACGCGCCGTAGGCGAAGGACCCATCTGTCGCGGCCGTCTGCTCTGGTTCCGTTGGGATCAGAATCCCCGGGGGATAAGTGATTGGCCGATGGAGATAGCTCCATCCAAAAATTACAACAGCGATACCGATGACCGCAGCGAGTAACTTCACGCCTAACGAACAAGCAGGTTCGATGCTTAGAGAATGGCGAAGCCCAATGATTCACTGTAGCGGCGCTCTATGAGCGCTGGAGTCCGAAAATTCGGCGGTCATAGACCGCCGCTACAATTCTCTTCACATCGCCATTCCGCCGTCGACGCAGATTACCTGGCCCGTGATGTAACTTGCCGCGACCGACGCGAGAAACGCCGTCAGATTCGCGATATCTTCAGGCGTTCCGGTTTTACCGAGCGGAATTTGTGACTGAATCGTCTTCTTAATTTCGTCGGACAGACCGGCTGTCATGTCGGTAGAAATGAAGCCGGGCGCGATCGCGTTAACGGTGATATTGCGGCTGGCCAGCTCGCGCGCCAATGATTTGGTGAAACCAATTAATCCCGCTTTGCTGGCGGCGTAATTCGTCTGGCCGGCGTTGCCAATCAAACCGATGACGGACGTGATATTAATGATCCTCCCGCTGCGCTGCTTGATCATCCCGCGAAGAACCGATTGCGTGAAATTGAATGCGCCGCGCAGGTTGGTGTTAATGACGGTGTCCCAATCTTCAACCGACATTCGCATGGCGAGACCGTCCCGGGTCACGCCGGCGTTGTTCACGAGAATGTCGATTTTGGTGAAATCCTGGAGGATTTGAGCGCCAACCTTTTGCACCGCGGCGTGATCGGCGACGTCGACCGCATAATGTTTTGCCGAATCGGCGCGCAAAATATTCAGTTCATCAGCCGTTCGCTTCGCGTTTTCTTCGGTGCGGCTGACACACGCAACCCGCGCGCCTTCAGCAGCGAGCCGGACAGCAATGGCATTCCCAATCCCCCGCCCTGCGCCAGTTACGATGGCATTCTGATTTTCAAATCTCATCGTTAGGCTGCAATCCTGCGCTGCGACACGAAACTGTCAATCGCGGGATCAAGACCCGAATACTTCGAGAAATGCGACCTCGAAGCCGAGCGCTTCCTGGATGTTTCGGCCGAGATTGTCGCGCAACTCTTCCAATCGCTGAATCCGGCGCAACACGTCCGTGGCCGTAAAACGCTCTGCGAGTGCCGCCGTTTCTCTTTTTGCCATGGGGAGATTGCGACGATCAACATTGCTGCACGCGCGAAGAATGTCCGACCAAAACTCGAGCAAAACTTCGATCAACATCGCGCGGCGCTGAAGGTA
>CAWFFA010000024.1:0-17185 GCA_963814965.1 uncultured Verrucomicrobiae bacterium | reverse complement strand
CGATTAAGGTCCTGGTGCTGGAAGGTACACTGCGATTGTCGATGAACGGCAGGTTCGGAGACTCGCTTCTGTTGACTCCGGGAAAAATGGTCATCATGCCGCCGAACGCGCGACGAATTCCCGATCCGGTAACAATTGATCTCAAGAAAGTGGTCCAGACTTCAACTTTGGTGAACATGCACGCGAAGAACAGCAACCCGGCAGCCGCGAATGACACATCGCTTCCAAGCATTTCAAAGATCGAAAAGGAAATAGATCAACAACAAGCCGGTAAAGACACTCATCGATTTGTCGATACAAACCTCGTGATCCTCGGCAAGGGGACCAATGTAGTCATTGGCTCGGACGATCTGATCAGCGACCTTTCGGCGCTAACCGAAATCCAAAAGACGAAACTGTTTCCAGCTCCGCATCCGGTCGCCACTCCGGGGCCTACACCAATTCCTGCACCAACGCCGAATCCTAATCCGCCACCCAGCGGCGCGCCGCCTCCGCCGCCGCCTGGCACTTACACCATTGATAATACGACGGTCATCAATACGCCGCCGAACGTCACCCCCACAATCGTTACCCAGGGCGTCACGACAAGCGGCGTCATCTACAAAGATTTGCCGACCAACGGCTCACCGTCGGGATTTCTTTTCGGTGCTACCTCTGCTTTCGACAACCAACTCAATTTCGACAACTCCTATCTTCAACAATTCGGAACTAACGCGGTTTTTACCTTTGATTCGCTCACACTCGCGGGCGGAATCACCTTCGCCACCGATGGTGGACCGAACGACATAACCCTCGTCGGAAATAACGGCATAACCAACGGCGCCGGGACCGTTAATCTTGGCGGCATTCAAAACGTCCTTTTCGCAACCAAAGCCGGAAGTATCGTCTTGGACTCGGGCCTAACTTTTGCGTCCAGTGTTGACGGCTCAAAGCCGAGTTTTGTCCAGTTTTATGCGCGTGGCGGCGATCTAAACATCGGCTCCACATTCAATCTCGCGAATTCGACATTGCAATTCGACGCCGAAGACAACGCGATTTTCACCGGCGGCGCGATTACGGCCAAGAATCTCGAGGTAACCGGCCTGCTGACGATCCAGTTCGACGCGAATGCAAACGTTTCGTCACTCTTCCAGCTTAACGGCGGCGACGTTGAGATGGGCGGCACAGTTAACGGGAAGAACGGTTTCGTCTACGGGAGCTCGGCCACGATCAACGGAACATTCAACGGCGAAGATTTCACGGCCAATGTAACCGGAGACTTCACGTTGAACGGTTCAATTTCATTGACGGGAAATCAGCAATTCCAACTCACCGCCGGCGGCACTGCAACGATCAACGGCAGTGTTCTCGGAAACGTAACGATTAACGCGCATGACATGGTTTTCGGAACGGATTTTACGGTTGGCCCAAACTTCAAAGGCGAACTTACTGCCACAGGTGGCGATATCGACGCAACCGGCCATGCTTTAAGTGGCTTCGACCAAATTTTGTTGAACAGCGGCAACCTGACTGTAGGCAGTCTGACCGCGAAGACACTCTCAGTTGGCGGAACATTGGCCGGCAACTCGATCACAGCCGACACGATCACGACCAACGCTTTGCGCGCAGACAGCGTTACGGCGAACAAGACGTTAACTGTAAATAGCTCAAGTCTCGCTCCGTATTCGACTGGGACCGTTTCAATTAACGCTCCGACCCTGACACTCGCGGCCGGAGCGAACCTGAACGGCGCCAATGGCACTCTCCTGATTGCACCAACAAACGCGTTCAATCTAGCAATCACCACCGGCAGCTTAACGCTTGGAACAAATGTGAGCCTGAATGGCGGTGACGGTGATCCAACCGCCTCTGACGCTGGTGGCAACGGCGGTCAGCTGGATCTGACCAGCAACAATTCTCTCACAGTTAATGCGCCGATCTCGGCCACGACAGGTCTTAACAGCAACAGCGGAATGACTGGTGGCGCCGGTGGCACGGTGAACCTAACCGCGCAAAACACGATTACGTTGAACAACAAGATCGAAGTTTCTTCGAACGACGGGAACCGACGAAGCAGCGCCAGCGGTGGCCATATTAATATTAAGAGCAACGCGACGGGCGGCACGGCGATTAACGTCAGCAGCAGCGCTCAACTTCTGGCATTGCTCAACGCCGCAGCGCCCGGACCCGGTGGCTCAATCAAATTCACTTCGGCCGGCGGGGCCATTAACATGAGCGGGACTGCCCAGGCTGATCGCGGGAATATAGAGATCACCAACAACGGCGCCGGCGGTGGCCAAATCAATCTCACCAATGCCATGCTCATGGCCGACACGATCAAGGTTGGGGCGCTCGGCACGAATGGACAGTTGAATATCAGCGGCGGCACCATTTCGGCCGATACGCTGATCAAACTTTACGCCGGTGGCAGCAACGGCACGGTTGACTTCGTCGACAACGTCACACTGAGCGGGACCAGCGCCAAAATAATCGCTGCCAACACGGTAATCATCAACAATGGAAAGATCGTAACCATTCTCGGGCCAACCGCCGCGGACGTCTTCACAAATCACGCGAACTACACCGGTTTTGGTGGCAACAGTACAACGACCGGAACGTTCGGTGGGAAAGGCGCGACGACGCATCCGCTGAGCGGCGCGCCCGGTTACTAAGGGACTAAGGGCAGTGCTCAATGGTAGTTGAAACGTCACCGACACAGAGCGGTCCGGGAACGGCGGCCCCGCTGTCACCGACTGGAGGAATAGCGGCTGCTTTTGCGGCTAATGCGCTCTTCGCCGACCTGAACCCGGCAGTTTTGCACACGATCTCCGAACGCGTTGAAATCCTGATTTTGGCGCCGGATCAGATCCTGTTCGAAGAGAACGAGCCGGGCGATTGCCTATATTTGATATTGCAAGGCTCGATCAAGATTTCAAAACGCGGCCGCGGCGGCAAACAGGAAACGCTCGCCTACCTACCAGCCAACGATTATTTCGGCGAAATGGCGCTGGTCGACAGCGGCAAGCGCTCCGCTCAGGCGACCGCAGTTGGAACGACAACTCTGGGACGAATCGACCGTCCGACTTGGGACCTGCTGCTTCAGCTCGCGCCGCAAAGAATTCTCACGAATTTCACCCACTCGGTCACCCAGCGGCTCCGGCAAAATAATCAGCACTTCATCGAGCAAATGATGCGCAGCGAGCGGCTCTCTCTCATTGGCACAACGATCAGCTCCATCGTTCACGACATGAACAACCCGATCGGCACGATTCTCTGCGCCTGCGGAATCATCCAGATGAACACGGATGACGAGGGGACGAGGCAGATGGCCTCACATATCCGAGACGCAATCGAACGAATGGCCGCGATGACTCGCGAGCTAGTGGATTATTCGCGCGGCGAAACGCAGCTCAAACTCGAACTGGTGAACGTGGAAAACTTCGTGCGCCAGCTCGAGCCGGATTTCTCCAAGTGCCGGTCCGGTTGCGATGTGGAAATCAAAGTCAATTTTGCAGGGTCCGTGCGAATCGATCGTCATCGCATGCTGCGAGTTTTTGGAAATCTCATCAAGAACGCGCGGGAAGCGATGAAGGCCGGTCAGCAAAACTTCCTTCGTTTTTCGGTCAGCAAAGTCGAGGCACAAGCTCAATTCGAAGTGAGCGACACCGGTCACGGGATCCGAAGCGAGCTCTTGCCGAAAATCTTCGAGCCGTTCATCACCGACGGAAAGACCCACGGCACCGGCTTGGGTCTGGCTATCGCGAAGACGGTGGTCGACTCGCATGGCGGAACCATCACCGTCGAGAGCAGCCCGGCCGGAACAACCTTTCGGATCATGCTGCCGATATCGTCGGAAGGGGAACTATCATGAGCGAAATCGGCAAAATGACGGTCCGGTTTTGCGGCGTGCGCGGTTCGATACCGGCTCCTGCTCCGGAAAACATGCGCTACGGCGGCAACACTTCATGCGTGGAAATTCGTTTTGGCGATCAATTGTTGATTCTCGATGCTGGAAGCGGAATTCGCCTTCTCGGCGACCAATTACTTCTGAGCGCTCAAAGTAGCCCCATTGAAGCAACATTGCTGCTTTCCCACAGCCACTGGGACCACATCCAAGGGCTGCCTTTTTTCGCTCCCGGGTATTCACCCAAGAATCGGATCACGGTTTTCGGCGCGTGCGGTCGCGGCGAGCAATTGCAGCGCGGGCTGGCAACCCAAATGACGCCGCTCCATTTCCCGGTTGGGTTGGAACAAATGCGCGGCCTCGAAGCAGTCCGTGAGCTTTCGTCGGATGCGACAAAGTTCGGAGATCTGCTTGTCCGGACGACGCCACTGAATCACCCCGGCGGATGCACGGGCTTCCGAATCGAATGCCCAGCCGGACACGTTGCCTACTTGCCCGACCACGAACCTTATCGAAACAATGGGGATCAATCCGGCAACTCAGCCCAGCGCGCTCTGATCGAATTTGTTCGCGGCGTCGATTTGCTGATTCTCGATACCCAATACACTTCGGATGAATACGACCGGCGAATTGGTTGGGGCCACGGTTGTCTGCCGGACAGTGTTCAGCTCGCAATCGATTCGGGCGCACGACGCCTGCTTCTGTTCCATCATGATCCGTCGCATGACGATCGCCAGCTCGACCACATAGTTGAAGTTGCACGTGCGACGGCGGCTGGTTTGCCCCTGATAATCGACGCGGCATCCGAACACGAAATAATTTCGTTTACGCCCTCCAACATTGGCGTGATCCCGACGATCCGACTTTTATCTCTTCAACCGATGATTTCTCCGATGACAGCGTCGAGCACCTCAGAGAAAGTTCATTAAACGAACCGGCCGCGAAGCGTTCGAGCAATTCTTGGCTCGAACCGTTGCGCTTTAACGCAAAACGGACAAGCTAGGTGATCCGTTGCCCTGTGGTGTAATGGTAACACAGCGCCCTTTGGAGGCGTTATTCATGGTTCGAGTCCATGCGGGGCAGCCACCTAAAAGGCCTTTGGTTTCAAGCGGCTACGCCAATTACTTCGCAGGGCTTGGACTCGACAATGGAAACGCGAACGTCGCCGAAACGGATGGCGTCGGCGATGTCGATCCGGCAGGAGATGCGGGCGGCGTTACTGACGGAGCGGGTGACGGAGTAGGAGTTGGGCTCGGCGGTGGTGGAATAATATTTTCCCAGTGATGAACCGGCACTGTTGCGCCACCGATTTCGTCGACCAGCTTCTGGCAACGCGCCTGAAGTTTGTCCAAATCCGGAGGACCGAACGGCGTGTCGGCCGTTCCCGGAAAAATCAAATACGTCACCTTCAATTCGCTCACCGGCCGACTGTATGGCGTGGACTGTGGATTGATTTCCTTGGCGATCCGGAACGAAGCTTCTCCTACTTTGTCGTTTGGCCCAATGTCGCCCACGATTGCCGGATAAATTCCGTCACCGAAAATCACCAGTGAATAGTCGCCGGTCTTGGCGCCGTCGCGGTCGTGCGCAAACGCGCCAGGAATCACGATGTAGGGATCGGTCGTGCCGATCAGGAAGCTGTACTTTTGCAGCGTAGTTACTTCCGCACGCAATTGCGTAATCGCGTTTCTTAAATCGCGTTTGCGGTCCGCCGTCGTAGTTTTCGCCGCGAATTCATCTTCCGCGCGTTTTAATTTTTCCTGCGTAGCAGCGAGATACGGATTTAGCTGCGCCGTTTTCTTCGGCCATCGATAACTGGTAAACGGTTTGAAATTCGTCGGCGCGCCGGTTCCCACGGTCATTCGGTCGCCGTCCGATCCGTCGGCGTCGACATCCATGTCGGCCTGAAGCAGGAGCGCTTTGCGGTGTGTCTGCGGATGCTGCAATTGCAAAACAGTCTGGCAATCGAAAAAGTTGTGCCGCGAGAGCAGCAAGTCGAGCCGACCCAGGTTTTCCCGGAGCATTCTAATCTTTGTATCATAAAGCTGCGCAAAAAGTGGCGATACGGGCTCGGTTGGAAGCATCGACGAAAGCGCGGGTAATAATTCCGGCAACTTCGGACTGACTTTCGCAAGTTCTTCAATCGTGCGGTTCGGCGTTGGGACCCGTGGCTTTAATTTCAGTTCTAAAACGTAACTTTCCGGATCGACCCGCTCCGTTGTTGCATCGGCGCCCGGGGTCGGCTCTACCGATGAATGCAATGTGATGCCGCTGAACAAACGACCGGTATCGAGTTTGCCGCCAATCGGCGGCGGCCGGGTCGGAGATGGCTCTGGCGTTGGCGTAGCCAGTTCCTCCCGCGGCGCGAAGTATTGCAACCGCTCTTGCGAAATCCAGCGATACAAAATCAGCGCAACGAAAACGGCTGCCACCAACGCGACCAGCTTTCGCAGTGTTCGTAGTTGAAGTTTTGCCACCGATTACTTCTTCAACCAGGCGACGATTGCCACCACGATGCCGATCACGCTCAAAATGGACATCAGACCGGCCGGCATCACTTTAGCAGTCCGGATAAATTTGGGGACGAATTGCGCCGCGAGCACAAGCGAGACGATAAACGCGATAATCAGTCCGGGATTCCGGTTCGCGGGCAAGATCCAACCGGCAACCAGCAACAACACGCCCGTGATCGCGCCGGCGATGATCGACGGCAAGCTGCCGGCCTTCACGTATCCGATCACGCCGCCAATGATGGTGAGCGCGCCGAAGATCAGGAAGTAAATGCGCGTGGCGTCCATGTTTCGCGGGTTTGGGACGTGTAATCCAACCACGGGACGCTGTCCAGCCGCAGGGTTACCCGGTCCCGAGGTCGTAGATCTTCAAAACCGGATGAATTTCCCACGCGATCGCAAACCCTACGTACAGGCGAGGGGCGGATTCTACTTGGACAATGCCAGAACACAACGCGTCTGCTACATTCTACGGTGCATTCGTTTGAGTATCGTAACGGCAAGCTTTACTGCGAAAATGTCGATCTGGCGCAGGCCGCCGATCAATTCGGGACGCCGCTTTATGTTTACAGCGCCGGCACTATCATCGGCCACTTCACCCGGCTCGACGCCGCGCTCGCCCCGCTCGATCACCTGACTTGTTACGCGGTTAAGGCCA
This sequence comes from uncultured Verrucomicrobiae bacterium, assembly GCA_963814965.1. Lineage (GTDB taxonomy): Bacteria > Verrucomicrobiota > Verrucomicrobiia > Chthoniobacterales > UBA10450 > AV40. The sequence goes on along the minus strand of CAWFFA010000024.1, from coordinate 10,134 downwards.
ACTCAAACCGCACGATCTTAAAACTTCTGGCCGACGCCGGTGCGGGATTCGACATCGTTTCCGGTGGCGAATTGTTTCGCGCCATGAACGCTGGCGCTGATCCGCAAAAATGCACGTTCGCGGGAGTCGGAAAATCGCGCGACGAAATCGACTACGCGCTCCAACAGGGCGTTCACAGTTTCAACGTAGAAAGTGAAGCCGAGCTGGAGCAGATCGACAAGATCGCCGGAGCAAAAAAAATGCGCGCGCCGATTGCGTTGCGGGTCAATCCCGACGTCGATCCGCACACGCACAAGTACATTTCGACCGGGTCGCACGAGAACAAATTCGGCATCCCGCTCAACGATGCGCCGGCCGTTTACGAGCGTGCCGCCAAAATGGGCAACGTCGACATCGTTGGCGTGCAAATGCACATCGGCTCGCAGATCACTCAAGCGGCGCCGTTTGCAGCCGCCATCGAAAAGGTCGCGCCGCTCGCTCGCGATCTGAAATCAAAATATGGCATCAAGTTTTTTAGTATCGGTGGCGGCATGGGAATCATTTATAGGCGAGCACTGGAAAGCGGCTCGGGCAAATGGTGGCACGATCAGGGCGGTGAATCGTCCGCGTTCAGTGTGCGTGATTATGCGGACGCGATCGTTCCGCCGCTGCGCGAGGTCGGCCTCCGCGTCCTGGTCGAGCCGGGACGCTTCATCGTTGGCAACGCCGGGGTCCTGCTTATGCGCGTCCTCTATATTAAGAAGGCCGGCCAGAAAAGATTCGCGATCGTCGACGCCGGGATGAACGATCTGATCCGGCCTGCGCTATATCAGGGATATCACCAAATCGTACCAGTGAAGGAGTCGACCGACCAGGCCAGGAAACAAAAGATCGATATCGTTGGGCCGGTCTGCGAATCCGGTGATTTCTTCGCACTCGATCGCGAGATGCCCGACGTCCACGAAGGCGATCTGCTCGCGGTCATGAGCGCCGGCGCTTACGGATTTACGATGGCGTCGAATTACAACTCGCGACCGCTGCCCGCCGAAACGCTTGTCCGTGGTGACAAAGTCAGCCTGATCCGCAAACGCCAAACCTTGAAGGATTTAGTCAGAGACGAGATTTAGGTATGAAACCGCCAAAGTTGCAGATTTTCGTTTCCTGCATAAATAGTGCTTCCCTCGAATTGGCATGAAACGTCTGCTCCTGGTTTGCATATTATCGATCCTGCCCTTGCTGGCGAAAGCGGGAGACAACATCCCGAAAGGCGAATGGGTTCTTCTCGTCGGCGGTCCGTCTCTGAAAGAATGGGAACAATACAAGGCCCAGCCGCACGACCACTGGTGGGCTAACTTCGTGCGGGCTGCCCGGTTGCGGACCGAACAACTCCGGGACGGTCTTGGACCGGATGCGCCGATCACCTGGCTCATTTATAAACAGGGTTATCTCGACCGCATGGCCCAGGAAAAACAGGACCTCATCTCGCTGATCGGAACTGTGCGCGACAAATTCAACATCAAGCTTGTCTGGTTCAAAAACGGAGACGACGTCATCAACTATCTGAATAACGGGCAGGACCGTCGGCGCTTGAAAGTCGCGGGCTTCGAATATTTCGGACACTCCAACCGCGCCTGTTTCATGTTCGATTACAGCAGCAACGTCGACAGCGCATCGAAATCGTTTCTGCACGAATCGGAGTTGCGGCAAATCCACGGCAACATTTTCGCGAAGAATGCTTACGTGCAAAGCTGGGGCTGCCACACTGGCGAAGAAATGAGCGCGTGGTTTTATCGCGCCACCGGCATCAAAATGATCGGCGCGCTTGGCAAGACGCAGTTCATGATGGAAGAGCTGCCGGTTCTCACTTCACAGGGCGGCAAGTGGGTGACGATGCCGGAGAAGATGCCGGGCAATTAACGTCTCTCGTTTGGCCGGTAACTACGACGCTTCCTAGCGTCACCGGAAAGTAAATCGCGGCTTGAATTTGACGGCCAAATCGTGGATGGAAGTGCGAACCAATTACCGATGAAGACTGACGACCAGAGAGGAATCAGCGTGATTTTGCTCTACAGCGCGCTGCTCTTTTTGCTCATCGGATGGGCCGGACGGATGAAGGCCGATTTCCATTATCGAATGGAAATTGGCAACACGGCTTTTATTGTGGCCGCCGTTCTGGCGGGGTTGGCTGTTTTGCTCTTCCTGTTGTCGCTCGGCAAAAAACGCAGCTGACAATTCTCTACACAGAGGACAACAAAGAAAACCAAGGTCCGTCAGGCGCCAGAGAATCTTGGCTACCTTCGTTTCCTTCTATTAAGCCTTCCCGAAGTAAACGCGCTCGCCTTCAATCCGCGCGCCACGCTTCAGAAAAAATTCGCTGACCTCGGGCGGGAAATATCGGCCATCTTTGCCGGAATTGATTTCGAGCAGGATCCGGCCGCCGGGTTTGAGATGCTGGTTGATGTCGTTCAGAAAAAATTCCCACTCATCCGCCGTCCAGCCGCGGGTCTCATCCGCATTGCGATTGAACGCCGCTGAAAACGCTGTGATTAGATCGAACTGGCGTCCGAAATCGGGCAATGGCTCGAACGCGCGAATTCGCCAGGTCAACCGGTCGACCCCGAAGAGCTCAATCAGTTCGTTCGAAAGCGGATAGTCGCCAACATCGAGGCCGACGCAGGAATGGCCCGCCTGCTTCAGCAGAAAGAGGAAAAAACCCGCGCCGCATCCAAGATCGAGAATTTGCCTTGGCGGTGAGCAATCCAGTTTCAACTCCTGGACGCGCGGAAGATTGATCGCCAGCCAGTGTTCAATGTCCGCGTACTTTGCATAACGAGCGCTCGAGCCGCCATGGCGCTGTTGAATCTCGCGTAACCGATCGGTGTCGATCTTCGCCATGAGCGTCGTCATTTCCGTGCGCCTGGAAAATTTCACCAGCCGACTTTAGGCCGACGAACGATCGCTGTCGTGGCGATTTGTGTCAGCCGGGTGCAGCGTCACGCTGCCGGCGGCGGCCATTTCTGGCCGCCGCCGTCATTCCTTCCATGACCCCCCAGGAAATTATTGCGCCATTGCGGCGTGCATTTCCTGCATCGCGTTACGCATGTCCTGACGAGCTTTTTGGAGCGCGTCGAACTTCGTTTGCTGTTCCGGCGTCAGCATCGGGCGGATCTGCGACATGGTTTTGTCGAGGATCGCCTGAGTCTGTTGCATCGCATTCTTGTGGATTGCGATGATTTGTGGTTTCGCCTGATCAATTAACGGTTGGACCTTGGCCTGTTGGTCAGGTGTCAGGTTCAACGACTTGGTCAGATGCTGCATGGCAAATTGGTGTCCGCGAAATCCGTGCCCGGCCGGGCCGGGCCCATCCTGCGCGTTAACCAAAGCAAAGCCACCCAGCGCGATCGCGCCCGCTGTCGCGAGTGTCAGTAGGTTTCGTTTCATATTACTTGTTTTCATTTGCATGTTTGCGCCCGCCTTTTCCGGGCTATTTGATAACTGTGACGGCGCGTCACTGACTCCGGTTACATTTATTTGTTATCGTCCTTCACCCGTGAAACTTGTAACCACAACCCGTCTCCACCCGTCTTTGGCTGTAGTGTGGATGCGATTTGGACATGGATGATTCTGACTCTGATGCGCTGGTTCAAGCCGCGCTTCGGCATGACGATGAGGCGGCTCGCCAACTGGTGCGCCGACTCTATCCGCTTGTCGCGAAAATGGTGCGGTCTCATCGACCGCGACGAACTTCTGAGGAGGATCTTTGCCAAATGATTTTCATTAAAGTCTTTCAGAAGCTATCCCAGTTTTCGGGCAAGGTGCCCCTGGAGCATTGGGTTTCTCGTATCGCGGTGAACACCTGTCTCACTCAGATCGAGTCGGAGAGAGTTCGGCCGGAGTTGCGCCACGCGGACCTGACAGAGGAAGAAGAAGCCGTCGTGAAAAACCTCGCCACCTCGTCGGACGAGCTGGCGCCCGACAATCGACTCGCCTCGCGTCAGTTGGTAGAACATTTGTTCGAGTTTTTGAAACCGGTGGAACGCGTGATTATTGATTTGCTTTACTTGCAGGGCCGTTCCGTCGAAGAAATTCACCAGATCACCGGAATGGGAACTGCCGCAATCAAAGTGCGCGCGTTCCGGGCCCGGCAGAAAATGAAGGCGCAACTTACAAAACTTGGAATCGGAGCAAATTTATGAAAAACACTGATGTTGATCGGTTACTTCGCAGCGCGGCCCAGGCCAACGATGATGCGACTGATGAGATGCCGTTCGGTTTCGACACTCGTGTGATTGCGCTCGCGCGCCGAAATGGAAATGGCGCGGCATTTGGCGCCCTGTTGCGTCGAGTCGCCCTGTTCGCTGCTGCCGTAATTGTTCTCGCAACCGCCGGCGCGTATTTCGAATTCGATCGGAACACCGACGCAATGTTGGCGTCCGGTAACGAATTCGCCATTGCCGATTCCGCGATTCAGGACGAGTTCGCGCAATGAACAGCGCGCTGAAATGGAAACTCATCGCCGGCTTTCTGCTGGTGTTCATCGCCGGCTGCGCCACCGGCGTCTTCATGACCATGGCTATTGGCCATCACTTCATGTTTGCTCAACATCAGGGCGGCATTGCAGCGCAGACGATGAAAAACCGTTTACGCTGGCAGCTTCATTTGACCGATGAACAAATGACGAAAATTTCGCCGATCATCGACAGAGCCGGCGCCCAGCTCGAACAAATCCGAGGCGATACTGGCCGTCACGTGCGCGATGTAATCACTGAGACACACCGTGAGATCTCTCAGTATCTCACACCGGACCAACAGCAGCGCTTGAAGCAAATGGAAGAACGGCGGCGGCAATGGATGCAGCAGCATCACGGGCAGTGGCACAGAAACGGTACGCCGACTTCTGAAACGTCTCCTCAATCGTAATCGCGTGTGCTGCCGCTAAGCGGTTGCGCAGGCTCCCGCACGAATTCGGCGTGCATCATTCCGGGATCACCCGTCATTAGTTCGCCGCAGCGAATAAGCTTGGAGGGTCTAACGCCCGTCCGGCTCGGACTTCGCAGCCCGGGCCAGTAAGTCGCGCACTTCTTCGTCGCTTGTTTGCGAAAAATCGTCGTAGTACTGGCCTACCGCCTGGAAAAATTCAGGCGCGTTCGCGCAGACCACTTCGTCCGCCAGGTCTTGGAACTCCCGGCACGTGTCCGGCGGACCAACTGGAACGGCCACCACGATTTTTGCCGCGCCTCGTTGGCGCAACGCTTTCACCGCGGCACGCATCGTAGCGCCGGTCGCCAGACCGTCATCGATCAGGATCACGGTTTTTTCCGGAATCTCCGGCGCCGGTCGACCATCGCGATATTCATGCTCGCGTCGTTCGAGTTCGGCGGTCTCCTGTTGCGTGACTGCTTCAATAATTTCGTCCGCGTTCGGCAACGCGCTTGCCACGTCCTCGTTCAAAACCCGCACGCCGCCGGAAGCGATCGCACCCACCGCGAGTTCCTCGAACCCTGGCACGCCGAGTTTGCGCACGATGAAAACATCCAGCGGAACGCGCAATGCTTGTGCAACTTCGTAGGCGACTGGAACACCGCCACGCGGCAATCCGAGCACGATGACGTCGTCGCGCCCGGAGTATTTGCTGAGCTTTGTCCCCAGAACGCGACCGGCTTCGGAGCGATTTGGAAAAGCTCCTTCCATACGATCACGATCTCCCGCGAATTGACTGACTGAACGGACCCACGCCGATTGCAGCGACGTTCTGCGCGATCGAATTAATCGTCTCCAACCTCACACTTCACGTCTACCAAACGACGTCGAAACTGACGATGTCGATCTTCTGGTGGAACGCGATCTCCGAGCGCGTTTACAAATCGAGCTCGGAGAGCTCGATCCACCCGTCACTTGCCGCTGGTCACTTCTCTTGGTAGCGGCTGCTCGGCGTTGGCCAGCGCGTAAGCCCAGACGGCAACGATCGCCGAAGTTTCCGACAAATGTTTGGGATCGATCTTGTCCAGCGTGTCCGCAGCCGTGTGGTGATAATTGAAATAAAACCGCCCGTCCTGAATCGGCGCGAACGACGGCACGCCCGCCTTTTCCATCGGCTCGATGTCAGCGCCTGCGTGCTCGCTCAATTCCAATGCGCCTGCTCCCGATTCCTGCAGCACCGCCGCAACCGGTTTCAACAGCTTCTTCACTTCGGGCTTCGCTTTAATGTGAATTCCTATCGGATGATCGGCGCCGTTGTCTGTTTCCATGGACCCGAAATGGTTTGCCCAATCTTTCTCGTGATCCTTCGCGTACTGTTTGGAACCGCGCGTCCCGTTCTCTTCGTTCATCCACGCGATCACGCGGATCGTGCGTTTTGGCTTCAGATGTAGTTTCTGGACAAGGTTTGCCGCTTCCATTGAAACCGCCACCCCTGCGCCGTCGTCAATCGCGCCCGTTCCCAAGTCCCAGGAATCGAGATGGCCTGAAACGATCACTACCTGTTCGGGATGTTCGCTGCCTTTGATGTCGCCGATCACGTTCGCGCTTTCGACGTCGGGTAACGTTTGCGGCGTTAGCACTAGTTTCATTTTCACCGAGCCCTGCTTTACCAGATCGGAAATCAAATCGGCGTCTTCGCTCGTGACCGCGCCAGCCGGAATCCTCGGGGCGTCAGTCGCGTATTTCGTCGATCCGGTATGCGGAATCCGATAATCGGCGCCGCCAACCGAACGAATCAGACAAGCGACTGCGCCTTGTCGAGCCGCCGCGCTCGGCCCATCGCTTCGATAAGTTACCGCTTCCCCGTAGGCTTCGCCGCTGCGACCGACCGCTGCCATTTGTTTGTCGAACGGATACGTGAACAGCACAATCTTGCCCGCAACCATGTCGCGCGGCATTGCTTTCAGTTCGTCGAAATTTTTCGCGACCACAATGTCCGCCGTGATTCCATCCTTTGGAGTGGCAACGCTTCCGCCGAGCGCGCAGAGCACGATCTTTTGCGTGGTGCCGTCCGCCATTCCTGGAAATTGAACAAGCGCGGCGGTCTCTTCGCCGCGCACCCAGTGCGGCACCATCACTTTTTCCAACTGCACTTCGCAGCCGAGCGCTTTCAGTTCGCTTGAGACGTACTCAACTGCTTTCGCTGCTTGCGCTGATCCGCTCAACCGCGGTCCGATGTTGTTCGCAAGATGCCCGACTTCTCGATAAGCGTAATCACTGCTCAACGCCGCTTGTTGCAACCGCTTGAGATCATCCAGTGTTTGCGCGGAAAAAACAATTGGCGTTGCTGTCGGCGAAGGCGTTGCTGACTCCTCATCGACCTCCGCACTGGGAGGAGCCTTTGCTACCGGCTCGGCGGTCTTGACCAGTCCGACAGTTGCCAGCAAGAACCCTACACCAACAATGCATCGCCATTTCGTCATCCAACGAAAATGTCTAGTTCCGCATCAATGACAAGCGCGCGATCGCACGCTGGATCATTTGGCATCAGCTCCGTGCGAGAAATAGCGATAAACAATCTTCTGATTTTTCTCCGCGCCCGCCTTTTTCAGCTCGGCCATCGCATTTTCGTCCGCTTCAGCCTGCGATTTTCCACGGCCGACAACGTTTACGTCCTTGCCCGGGACGTTCGCAGCACGCGCAACCGCCACGAATCCGGTGGAATCGGATGACGATAGAATTTCCTCGCGCGCGTTTTGATGATCGCCTCGTCTGCGCAAATCGCGTAACGCTTCCTCGCGCGCTTCCGCTTCTGTTTTGTAATCGCGGCCGCCTTTAGGTGCGCCAGAAGAATAATAGGTGACCGAAGTCCAGACCCCGTCCTTGTTGTAACCAATCGCTACCGCATCGCCGGCGACAAGCGTGGAGCTGGGAGCCAGGAGCACGGAGCCCAACAAAAGCGCAGTTAGAAATCTACTCACTCCTTGCTCCGTGCTCCATTCTCCATGCTTTTGACGTCACTGGTCACCGGTCACTGATCACTATTTTAGTCGTTTCTCGTCGAAATCGATTAGGTCCGGAATGCACTGAATGTCACTCCGATCCATGATACCCATCTCGTTCTTTCGTTCCTCCAATCGCGGGGTAACGCGATCACGCCAGCCGAGTTTCGAAATGAAACCGTTCCAAACAAAAACGTCACCTTCATTCACACGCCGGCCTTTTTCGAAACACCACTCCAGAATCTCTTCGTCAGTCCCGCCTTGTTTCACTCGTTCGACCAAATCCCGGTGATGAATCCGTAGAAAATTACACATGGCACTGTCCGCGGTTTGCGGCGCGCCGAAATTTTGCTGGTAATCGTCGTGCAACTCATCGCCGAGATGCATCCGGATCTTGTCCAGCATCCGCGGGAAGTAGAGCAATCCCTTAGTCATCTCCTTCGGGCTCTTCGGAAACTTTCTGTCTGCCATATTTGTAAGGTAGCGGCGGTTCACCGAACCGCCACTAGTGCCAGTCCGGCTCGGACCTCAACGCCTCAACCTCTCAACCTCAGACCAATCCCTGGTCGATCATAGCGTCGGCGACTTTCGTAAACCCGGCGATGTTCGCGCCGTTCACGTAATTGCCCGGCGTCCCGTATTTCTCGGCTGTGCGATAACAAACTTCGTGGATCGTTTTCATGATGTTGAACAACCGCGCGTCGACTTCTTCGCGCGTCCAACGAATCCGCATGCTGTTCTGTGCCATTTCCAATCCTGATGTCGCCACGCCGCCGGCGTTCGCGGCCTTGCCCGGACCGAAAAGAATCTTGGCATCGAGAAACTGGTTCACCGCATCGATCGTGCTCGGCATGTTCGCGCCTTCCGAAACGACGTAGCACCCGTTTTTCAAAAGGTTGGCGGCGTCCTTGCCGTTGATCTCGTTCTGGGTCGCGCTCGGAAACGCGCACTCGGCCTTGTGGTTCCAGAGCGGATTGTGGTCGAGCTTCGGATCCGTCTTTGCGAACACCGCGCCTTTGAACTTGTCTGCGTACTCGGAAATCCGGCCGCGCCGATTATTTTTTAGGTCCATCACAAACGCGAGTTTGTCGCGCGTAATTCCTTCTTCATCGAAAATGTATCCGCCGGAGTCGGACACGGTGACCGGTTTCGCGCCGAGCGTGATCAATTTCTCGATCGTATATTGCGCGACATTCCCGCTACCAGAAACCAGCGCCGTCTTGCCCTTCAAATCTTCCTTGCGCGTCTTGAGCATTTCTTCCGCGAAATAAACCGCACCGTAACCGGTCGCTTCCGGCCGAATCACCGAACCGCCCCAGGTCAGACCTTTGCCGGTCATCACGCCGGTGAACTCGTTCTTTAATTTCTTGTACATCCCGAACAAATAACCGATCTCTCGCGCGCCCACGCCGATGTCGCCCGCGGGCACATCGGTGTCGGGACCGATGTGCCGCCACAGTTCGCACATGAACGCCTGACAAAACCGCATCACTTCGGAATCGGTCTTCCCATGCGGATCGAAATCACAACCGCCTTTGCCGCCGCCCATCGGCAACGTGGTTAGCGCGTTTTTGAAGACCTGTTCGAAGGCCAGGAACTTGAGGATGCCCAAATTCACCGTCGGATGAAATCGGAGACCGCCTTTATACGGGCCGATCGCGCTGTTCATCTGGATCCGGAACCCGCGTTGCACGTGCAGTTCGCCTTTGTCGTCCTGCCACGCGACCCGGAACATGATCACCCGCTCGGGCTCAATGATTCGCTCAAGAACTTTCGCTTTGCGATAACGCGGCTCGCGATCGAGCACCAGCGTCAGCGATTCGGCGACCTCCTGGACCGCTTGATGAAACTCCGATTCACCCGGGTTCTTTGCTTTGACCCCAGCCATCAAATCCGACACGTTAGCTTTCCATGGTTTTTACCGGCAAATGGTCGCGAACCTTAGCTTTATGTTCTCCGTAAACAAGAGCGAAGCGGGAATACGGGGGCCCCTTTGGGTAGCTTGGTTTTGGTTTGCATATGTGGCTCAGAACAAGCCACAAAAGAGGGCCGGTTCACTCCGTTTCTGGCTTTCGTAACTCGTTTCTTGCTACCCGGTTACGGCCGGAAATTACCGAGGAGGACAAGTCGGTAGTTGACGGAACGGCTGCGCCTTTAGTTAATAGTAATGCCAATCCGGCTCGGATCTCTCAACCACAGCGAACGGAGAGCGCGTTCTATCAGCTATCAGCTC